>JACKBK010000002.1 GCA_020634555.1 Caldilineae bacterium | reverse complement strand
ATTATCTGGATTTCTGGCGCGATCTGCGGGCCAACGATGTGCTGGTGACCGACGGCTGGAGCGAGGCCTACTTCTCGCACTTCACCGTGGGCAGCGGCGGTGAGGGGGACCGGCCGTTGGTGGTCAGCTATGCCACCAGCCCGCCGGCCGACGTGTTCTACAGCGAGGGCGCCAAGACCGAGCCAGACAGCGCCAACATCTCGCCGCCCGGTGAAACATTTCGCCAGATCGAGTTCGTCGGCATCCTGCAGGGCACGCAACAGGTCGAGTTGGCGCAGCGCTTCGTCGATTTCATGCTGAGCAAGGCGTTTCAGGAGGACATCCCCTTGCAGATGTTTGTCTATCCGGCCAACGAGCAGGCCGCACTGCCTGACCTCTTCACGCAGTACGCCGCGATTCCTACCGAGGCGGTGGAGCTGGCACCCGGTTTGATCGAGCAGAACCGCGAGCAGTGGATCGAGGCCTGGACTGAAGCGGTGCTACGTTGACCGGTGCGCTTCCTACTCCTCCTCCTACTCCTTTTACTCCTCTTCAAAACTTGGAGATAGGAGAGTGGGAGTACGAGGACGAGTAGGAGTAGGAGCAGATCAACATGAACGGGTTTCGATGACGTTTGACCGGCGACTCGCGAGGCTGGGCCGCGGCGCGTTGTATTCGCTGCCGCTGCTCTTTCTTGCGCTGTTCTACTTCTACCCGCTGGGCAGCATCCTCTGGGCCAGCTTCGCGCCCGGCGGCCGGCTGGATCTGAGCGGCCTGGCGGAGATGCTGTCACGCGCCTATCTGGGGCGGGTCTTCTGGTTCACAGTCTGGCAGGCGGTTGCGTCCACCGGGCTGACGTTGTTGCTGGGCATGCCCGCGGCTTACGTATTCGCCCGCTACGAGTTTCCCGGCAAACGCATCCTGCGCGCGTTGACCACCATTCCCTTCGTCATGCCGACGGTTGTGATCGGGGTGGCGTTCACCAGCCTGCTGGGGCCGCGTGGCGTGGTCAACGCATGGCTGATGGGCGGCCTGGGGCTGGAGCAGCCGCCGGTCGATCTTCTTTACACGATCTGGATCATCTTGTTGGCTCACGCTTTCTATAACGCCGCGGTGGTGGTGCGCATCGTCGGCGGGTTTTGGAGCAGCCTTGATCCGCGGCTGACGGAGGCCGCTGCCGTGTTGGGGGCATCCCGCTGGCGGCGGCTGCGCGAGGTGACCCTGCCGTTGTTGCTGCCGTCGGTCGTAGCCGCCTCGTTGCTAGTCTTTCTCTTCTGCTTCACCAGCTTTGGCGTGATTCTGATCCTGGGCGGCCCGCGCTTTGCCACGCTGGAGGTTGAAATCTACCGCCAGACGGTCAACTTCTTCAACCTGCCGCTGGCCGCGTCGCTGTCGCTGCTGCAATTGCTGTTCACCTTCGTGGTCATGGCCGTCTACACCCGCGTCCAGGCGCGGGCATCCATGCCGCTCAACCTGCAGGGCGCAGCCCGCACGGCCCGCCGGCCGGCTACTGGCTGGGAGTGGTTGGCAGTCGGCGGCGTCAACTCCCTGCTGGCTATCGTGTTGCTGGCGCCGCTGGTAGCTCTGGCCGTACGCTCGGTGACATTGGGCGACGGCCCACCCAGTCTGCGCTACTATGCTGCGTTGACAGAGAATCGAACCCAGGATGTGTTCTTCGTACCGCCGCTGGAGGCGATCCGCAACTCGCTGCTGTTTGCACTGGTCGCTGTGGTGCTGGCTCTGAGTCTGGGATTGATCGCGGCCTACATGTTGGCTGCACCGGGCCGCGGGCAGAAGAGTGGCCAGAGCCGCGCCGCGCGCTGGCTCGATCCGGTCTTTCTGCTGCCGTTGGGGACCTCGGCCGTCACGCTGGCCTTCGGCTACATCATCGCGCTGGACGAGCCGCCGCTCAATCTGCGCCGTTCCCCGTTGCTGATCCCGCTGGCCTACACGCTGATCGCGCTGCCGTTCGTGGTGCGCAGTATCCTGCCGGCGTTGCGCAGCCTGAACCCGCGGCTGCGCGAAAGCGCCGCGGTCATGGGCGCCTCGCCTGGCCGTGTGGTGTGCGAGATCGACCTGCCCATCATCGGCCGTGCGCTGCTGGTGGCCGCGGTCTTTGCATTTACCATCGCGTTGGGCGAGTTCGGCGCGACGCTGCTGCTCTACCAGCCTGACTTCCCCACCATGTCGGTGATCATCTACCGCGCGCTGGGCCAGCCGGGACTGCTGAACTACGGCCAGGCGCTGGCCATGAGCACGCTGCTGATGCTGATCTGCGGCGCCAGCTTGTTGCTCATCGAGCGTTTTCGCATCGGCGACGTGGGGGAGTTCTGATGGCGCTGCTGGAAGTGGCAGGCATCTCCAAGTCGTTTGACGAGACGGCGGTGCTGCATGACGTGTCGTTCACAGCCGGGCGCGGGGAGATCGTGTGCCTGCTGGGGCCTTCAGGCTGTGGCAAGACGACCCTGCTGCGTATTGTGGCCGGCCTGGAGGAGGCCGATGAGGGCGAGGTACGTTTCGAGGGGCGTGATCTGGCCGGTGTGCCGGTCCACCAACGCGGCTTTGGTTTTATGTTTCAGGAGTACGCGCTCTTCCCGCACCGCAACGTGTTCGACAACGTGGCCTTCGGGCTGCGCATGGCGGGCATGGCGCGAGCCGAAATCGAAACGCGTGTCGGCGAGATGCTGGCGCTGGTGGGGCTGGCCGGCTACGAAACACGGCGCGTTCACGAGCTGTCGGGCGGGCAACAGCAGCGGGTCGCGTTGGCCCGTAGCCTGGCGCCCGGTCCGGCGCTGCTGATGCTGGACGAGCCGCTGGGGTCGCTGGATCGTGCGCTGCGCGAGGAGCTGATGACGGAGCTGCGCCGCATTCTGAATACCCTGGGCCTGACCGCCATCTATGTCACCCACGACCAGCAGGAGGCATTCGCCATCGCCGACCGGGTTCTGGTGATGAACGCCGGACGCATCGAGCAGGCGGGCACACCGGTGGCGGTTTATTCTCGCCCGGCCACTCCCTTTGTGGCCCGCTTTCTGGGGATGCATAACTTGATCGAAGGTCGAATGTTGGCTGCTGGCGAGCCTGGGGTCGTCGAGACGGCGGTTGGTACGTTGCACTGTGAACGCTGCGCGCCGGCCGGATCGCCTGAAGCGCTTGTCACCGTGCTGCTGCGGCCCGATGCTGCCCACCCGCTCTCGCTGCACGGTGATACCGAGCTTGAAAACATCGTGACAGGCACGCTGCGCGACCTCTCGTTCCGCGGCAGCCAGGTCAGGATCGAGGTGGAGACTGGCACCGGCATCATGTTACGCTTTGAGTTGCCGGCCAGGCAGGCAGCCGCGTTGCCCGGCAAAGGCAAGCCCGTCGCGCTGAGCATCGATCCGGCGGGCGTTGATGTCCTGACAGCTCCCGATAGCCAGAATTGAAAATCAGGTTGACCCGTTGTCTCATCCGCGTTCATCTGCGTCCATCGGTGAGCAGGGTTATTTTGCTCGCGGATACACACAGATGAACGCGGATTTGATCTGGGTGCATTCAGAATGTGTTGGCGGGTAAGATATGAATGGTACAAGTGAGGCCTGAAGTTCATTCTGCCAGTCAGGTTGATCTTGTCAGAACATGCGTTCTTTGGTTTTGACAATTTGATCGACCTGAGGTACACTTCGGTCACCAATCGAATCGCAGCGGTCTGGATTACGCGCACAAGAAGCCTGGACGAGACATACAACCTACGGCCGTTGCCGCACCTGGTAGCAGGGCGGCTACTCCACCCCTCAACACCGCCCACGAGTCTCTCACCTCGCCGCTTGCCGCGTTGCTCCCGCCGCCCTCTTTTATCAGGAGCAATGCCATGTACAGCAAAACCGTCATTGTCGGCCATCTGGGACGCGACCCGGAAATGCGTTTTACCAGCAGCGGACAGTCCGTCACCTCGTTCTCCGTTGCCACCAACCGTCGCTGGACAGATCAAAGCGGCCAGACGCAGGAGAGGACCACCTGGTTCCGCGTCACGGCCTGGGGCAAGCTTGGTGAGCTTTGCAACCAATATCTTTCCAAGGGCCGGATCGTGCTGGTTGAAGGGGATATCGAGGCGTCAGCCTGGACGTCTCAGGAAGGCGAGGCCAGGGCGTCGCTGGAGTTGACCGCGCGCAATGTGCGCTTCATCGGTGGGCGCGACATGATGGTGTCGAGCTCGGGTCGGATGCAGGAGGACTCCGACTCGGCCAGCATCGACGAAGAGGAGATACCGTTCTAGTACTACGCCAATCGTAATAAGAGGAGTTCGCATGCTCACATGCGAACCCGGCACAATTGCACCTGTGGTGCATGTGGTGGTGCCGCTGCGCCAGCAAAATTCAGCGCCGTTTAGTCCAGGTACCGCTAATAACCCGCCGTTTGCAAATTCATCTTTGCATCGTAACTGTTCCGTGATAGCCTGAATAGTTACTTTGTGTTCCTGAATCAACAAGAGCCAGGTAGCCCTGGCTCTTGAAGTTGTGTACAAGCTTGGCTGCTATCCCTTGACCGAACCCGACGTCAGGCCGCCCTGCAGCTGACTCTGCGAGATGTAGAACAGGATCAGCGTCGGGATGGCGGCGACGACCGCACCGGCGGCGAACTCGCCCCAGCGTTGGCCGAACTGCTGGCCGATGAACAGGCTCAGACCGACCGCCACAGTGTACTTCTCTGTGTTGGAGAGCATCACCTTGGCCAGCAGGTAGTCGCCATAGGTGCCGATGAAGCTGAGCATGAAGATCACAGCCAGCACCGGACGCACCAGCGGCAGGATGATGGTCCAGAAGGTCTGCCACGACGACGCGCCGTCCAGCATGGCCGATTCATCCAGGTCACGCGGCACGGTGTCGAAGAAGCCCTTCATCAGCCAGGTGTTGAAGCCGATCGCACCGCCCAGGTAGATCAGCACCAGACCACCCAGTGTGTTTAGACCGAACATCGGGTAGTAGCGTCCGATCTGCTGCAGGATCAGGTAGAGCGCCACCATGGCCAGCACGTTGGGGAACACCTGCGAAAGCAGCAGGCCCTGCAACAGCCGCTTGCGGCTTCTGAAGCGGAAGCGTGAGAAGGAGTAAGCGGCCACCGCGCACAGCGCCACGGTGATAATCGCCGTGGTCGTAGACACGATCAACGAGTTGAGCATCCAGCGCAGAAACGGGTTCTGCTGGCTGGTCAGCAGCTTTTGGTAGTTTGCCAGGCTTGGATTCGCCGGGAAGATACGCGTCGTCTGCAGGCTGCCGCTGGGGTTGAGCGATGTGCTGATCACGAAGACGATGGGGAACAGCGCGTAGATGATGAACAGCAGCGCTACCAGAAGACGCCACGTCGTGTCCAGACGCCGCCGCGACTTCATCGTGATGCCGGACGACTTCCTGGAGGAACCACTGGGTATGACAGGGGTACTAGACATTCTCGGAAACCTCCTCCAGTTGGCCGGTGTAGCGGAAGTTGAAGACCGTGACCGCGCCTACGATGATAAAGATGATTATCGAGATGGCTGCCGCGAGGCCGTAGTCGTTGCCGCGCGTGCCGCCGAACGCGATCTTGTACGTGTAGCTGATCAGGATGTCGGTGAAGCCTGCTACGCCGCCGCCTGGCATTGGTGGCCCGCCCTGGTTATACAGGTCGATAATCGCAAAGTTGTTGAAGTTGAAGGCAAAAGAACCGATCAACAACGGACCGATAGAAACCAGCAGCAACGGCAGGGTCAGCCGGCGGAACTGGTAGAGCGGGCCGGCGCCGTCCACCTTGGCGGCCTCATACATGTCCTGGGGAATGCTCTGTAGCGCGCCCAGGATGATCAGGAACATGTACGGGTAGCCTAGCCAAAGGTTGACCATCAGAATACCGATCTTGGCCCAGAAGGGGCTGGTAAACCAGCCAGGGTTCCATTGGGTGCCAATGATTCCCAGAACAGGGTTGAGCAGGCCCACCCAGACCTTGACGGTGATGAAGGGCGGGATGGCATAGGGCAGAATCAACAACACCCGGAGGAAACGCTGCATCGGGAGGTTGGGACTGTTCATGGTCAAGGCCAGGAACATGCCCAGAATAAAGGTCTCCAGCACGCTCAGAAAGGCCCAGACGAACGTCCAGATGAAGATCTGAAAGAAGGGCCCGCGGAAGGCCGGATCCGTCAGAATCTTGGTGAAGTTCTCCATGCCGACGTTAACCGGAAAGCCAGGTGTGACAATCTGGCCCTCCGCTGACGTGAAGATACCCTCTTGGTTAACATAAGGGGTTCCCGTCGCCACGTCGATCACGGCGTCCTGCGCCTCGTCGTAAACGTACTTCTGCCTGGTTTCCTTGGCTTCGGTGCTGCTTGTCACCTGAGCGCCCTGTTCCTCGGTGCCAAAGGTGATGCCCTGGTTGGCCGATACGAACAAAAAGCGCTGGTTGTTAGCCTGCACCGTGTAGCCGGGAATGGTTGTGGGGAGGCCATCGGCGCCAAGCACAAGGCCCTCGATGTCGGAGGCAGGCACCCATTCCTGGTCAGGAACGGCCAGGAACGCCTCATTGGTGGCCGGATTGATGACCCAGATCGCGGCCGTGCCGTCGTCAGCCTGTAAGGGCGTCCAGTTGAAGGTCGGCGCGCCTTCCGGCACGTAGGTTTGATTCTCGATGGATCGGATCGCGACGGCCTTCTCCACGTTGCGGCCCGTCGAGTAGTTGGTGAAGGCCGTGTAGACAGTGAAGACAACCGGGTATAGTTGGAAGAGGATCAGGAAGATCAGGCCGGGTGCGATCCAGCGTAGAGGAACAGTGGTGCGCCGGACGTAGACCAGGGTGATGAACAACGCGGTGATGAAGAACGTCGCCGCGAACGGATAGGAACCGTCCTGAAGAAGCTGCCAGCCGCTGAACGTCAGAAATCCGACGACGATGGCCAGGAAGGCATACTTCAGGATCAGACCAAGCGTTGAGCCTTCTTCGGAAAAACGGGAGGCCTTTCGGCCTCCCGTTTCCCCGGCTGTCTGGACAGCCATGGGTTTCTCCTTATTCGCAAGCCGCTGCTTCGCGCACTGTCGCTGCTGCGTCCGCGGCGGCCTGTTCAGGCGTTGCCGACTGCAGGAAGACAGTCTTCACGGCGTTGCCCCAGGCATCCCAGACGGCGTTCATGGCCGGGATGGCGGGCATTGGATGGGCGTTGGCGCCAGCCTCGGCAAAGGCCTGGGCGTCTTCGTCCATGGCGCCGCGCGCCGGCAGATAGGCCGGTGGTCGATTACCTGATTCGTAGAAGGCTTCCATCACCGGCTCAGTGGCTACGTAGTCGGTCAGGAAAGTCTGGGCCAACACCTTGTTGTCGCTGAACGAGTTGATCATGAAGCCCTGGACACCGACAAACGGCGAGGCTTCGTGGCCTGGCTGGCTGGGGAAGGGGTAGAAATCGTAGTTCACGCCGGCCGTATTGAAGCGGTCCAGCGCCCATGGTCCGGTGATGATGCAGGCTGCATCGCCGGTCTCGAAGAGTACGTGGGCAGTTTCCCAGTCCACATCTCCGCTCAACAGGCCGTCCTTGACCATCTGGTCCACCCACGTCAGGTAAGCCACCGCGCCTTCGCTGTCCAGGCCGACGTCACAGGCATCATAGGTGCCATCGTCGTTCTGGCCGAAGATGTAGCCGCCGAAGGCCGTCTGAATCGGCTCCTGGTGGTAGGCATCCTCGCGCAGCTGGGCAAAGAACTGGGTCAACTCGCCAGCTTCTGCTGCTGCTTCCGACATAGAGCGCACATCGTCATAGGAAGCCGGCGCCGCGTCGATCAGGTCGGGGTTGCAGATGAAAGCAACGTTCTCGACGGCGTTGGGCATGCCGTAAAGCTCGCCCTCGTAGGTGAACGCCTGGACAGCGACCGGATCGAAATCGCTCGCTTTGGCGCCAAGATCGATAGGCGCCACGACGCCGTTGGCGTACAGCTCACCCAGCCAGTCGTGCGCGCCGACGAAGATGTCGGGGCCTTCGCCAGCCGGCCCGGCCAGGCTGATCTTGGTGCGGATGTCGCCGAAGGGGATCTCCTGCACATCCAGGCAGACGCCGGTCTCGGCCAACACCTGGTCCTTGAGTTCGATCAAGGAGGCGGAGCGCTGATCGTCAGCCCAGATCAGCAATGAGGGTGAGCCTGCTTCGCAGGTGCTGACGAACGGTTCCTCGGTCGGCTCGGCAGCCATATCGCCTTCGGCCGCAGCGGCGGCTTCGGCTTCAGCGGTCGCTGCGGCGTCAGCGGCCTCGGTGGCAGCCGTATCCACTTCAGCTGCTGCACTTTCGGCTGCTGCTGCTGCTTCAGTTGCAGCGGTATCCACTTCAGCTGCTGCGGCCGCAGCTTCGGTAGCAGCGGTATCAGCCGCTGCAGCGGCCGCGTTGGCGGCGTCGGTTGCGGCAGTATCGACCGGTGCGGCAGTCGGCTCAGCGCCGCCACCACATGCTGCCAGCAGCATCGACAGGACCACCAGCAAAGACATAAACACAAACAAACTTCGTCGGTTCATAGTTCTCCTCCTTAGAACCGTAATGGTGTTCTGCTGAACCACAAGAGTCCAGCGCTGCCCAATAGGGCAGGATTAACCGGCGTTGCCGGAACAATCACATTTTCCTGAGAATCAAACGATGAGGTGATGCCGCCCGTGTTGCGCGCCGAGCGCCAACAGTACTTTGATTGGGACAAGGTGCTCCAGAAATGCATGTCCAGGTGTGTGGGATCGGAAGTGCCTAGACTTTGCGTGTAGATGCGCAATAACGTGCGCATTATAGCAACCAAGCAGTAAATTGTCAAACAAAAAACCTTGCATACGGGGCCATGATGGGGTGACAGCGTTGGTCTGGCTGAAAATATCCCGCAATGCTACAATGGCGCGGCTTGCGAGTCGCCGGACATTTTTGCCGTGCGCGGTTGACCTATCGGTCCGGACAGAAGTGCGAAACGGAAAACGTGAGTAACCGCGCAGTTCGTTTCATGACTGCAATCGCCCGAAATCCGAAAAACCCATCCATTCCTTCTTGTGGAGGCACGATGACAACCCACCGAATGCTGCTGTTGATCTTGCTGGTATCATTGGTCCTGGCTGGCGCCTGCAACCAGCCTGAGCCGGCGCCGACCGCCGAACCGACCTCAACTCTCGTCGCGCCGGAAGCAACCATACCGTTGGAGGCAACCGCTGCTCCTGAACCCTCCGCGACCGACGCGGCAGCGGAGACGCCGGCCGCGTCCGCTCAGCCGCTGTATCTCAACCTGATGTGGCACCAGCACCAGCCGGTTTACTTTCAGGACCCCGATACAGGCGTCTACGAGAAGCCCTGGGTGCGGTTGCACGCAGCTAAAGACTACGTCGATATGGCAGCGATCCTGGAGCAATATCCCGGTGTTAAGGCAACCTTTAATCTGACGCCGTCGCTGCTGCGCCAGCTCCAGGATCTGCAAAGCGGCGCGAAAGATCTGTATCAGGTACACACCGAGATCCCGGCTGCTGAACTGACCACCGAGGAGAAGCAGTTCATCGAAAGCCACTTCTTCGACGCCAACCCAAAGATCATCGCCCGCTTCCCGCGCTACGCGGAGATCGCCGCCGACCGCGCCAACCGCGATTCGTGGGATACGCAGACGTGGCTGGATTTGCAGGTGCTGTTCAACCTGGGGTGGACGGACCCGGACTGGCTGGCTCAGCAGCCGCTGGCCGATCTGGTCGCCCAAGGTCGCGACTTCAGCGAGGAGGACAAGGCCACGGTGCTGGCTGAACACGCCCGGCTGGTGGCTGAGGTCATTCCGCTGCACAAACGTCTGCAGGACGAAGGCCGCATCGAGATCACCACCACGCCCTTCTACCACCCCATCCTGCCGCTGCTCTTTGACACCGACCTCGCAAAGGTCGCGGTGCCTGACATCGAACTGCCGCAGCGCTTCAGCTATCCCCTGGACGCCATCGAACAGGTGAACCGCGGCGTGCAGTTCTACACCGACACCTTCGACCAGCCGCCCAGCGGCATGTGGCCGGCCGAGGGATCGGTCGCACAGCAGGTGGTCAACATGATCGGCGACGCCGGTATTCAGTGGATGGCTACCGACGAGGAAGTGTTGGCCAAAAGCCTGGGCCAGTCCGGCTTTGCCCGTAATGCAGAAGACACCGTTCAGGATGCCGACACCCTTTACAAGCCTTACATCGCCAGCACGCCCAACAACCAGGTCTACACGGTCTTCCGCGACAAGGTACTGAGCGACAAAGTTGGATTCACCTACAGCGGCGCGCCGGGCAAGGAGGCTGCACGCGATTTCGTCGATCGGCTGCTGGCCATCCGCCAACAGTTGGCAGACAGTGGCGCGGAAGGTCCGCATCTGGTCAGTGTTATCCTCGACGGCGAAAATGCCTGGGAGAACTACGACAACGACGGCAAGGAGTTCCTTAACGAGATGTATCGCCTGTTGGAAGAGGAAAGCGCGGCCGGGACGATCCAGACCATCACCCCCAGCGAATATATCGCGCAGTTCCCCGACCAACCCAAACTGGACTCGCTGTGGGCCGGAAGCTGGGTCAGTCCCGACTATCTGACCTGGATCGGCGAACCCGAGGAGAACCGTGCCTGGGACTACCTGGGCGAGGTACGCCGCTTCGTCGAAGCGCGCAAGAACCGCCTCGATCCTGAGACGTTGGCTGCGGCGATGGAGCAGATCTACACAGCCGAGGGCAGCGATTGGTTCTGGTGGTATGGGGCCGACCAGAACAGCGGCGACGACGGCAGCTTCGACGCCCAGTTCCGCAACACCCTGGCGCGCGTTTACGAGATCATCGGCGATCCGGTGCCCACCTTTCTCAAGGTGCCGGTGATCCCGCAGGCGGCTCAGCCGCCGGCAACCGGTGCGACCGGCGTCATCTCGCCCACCATCGACGGCCTCGCGGGTGGCGGTGAGTGGGACGCAGGCGGCACCTATACCGAAGAAGGTGGGGTGCAGGCCAATCCCAACCAGATCGCCAGCCAGCTTTGGTACGGTTTCGGCGCCGACAACATTTTCCTGCGCATGGATGCCCGTCGCGACTGGGCGGAAATCGCCCCCGACACCCGCATCGGTTTTTATCTGGCCAAGCCGGGCGACGGCAACGAGCAGCCTTTCAGCCGCGTCTCGGTGCTCAACGGGACCGCCTCGACGCTGCTGGGTTTCAGTGCTAACGCGTTGGCCGAGGTTGCTGTCGTGGACGGCGAGGCGGCGGCGACGTTCTACACCGTGGACGAGGATGGGAGCTATCAGGCGGTCGAAGCGGTTCTGCCGGCCGCGGTGTCCGGTTCGACGCTGGAGCTTGCACTGCCATACGGGCTGGTTGGCAAGCCGGACGCCGGTGATAAGTTGGCGATGCGGGCCGTCATCAGTGAGGGCGAGCAGCGCGACATCCAATCAGTTCCCGGCAGCGGCCCGGCCGAACTGATCGTCCCCGACGTAGGCCTGAGCCGGCCCATTATCTCCATCTCCGATCCCGAGGGTGACGACCACGGTCCCGGCTCGTACGTATACCCAACTGACAGCGTTTTCGGCGCCAAGAGCTACGACCTGACCGAGTTTGCCGTCTCCGAGGATGACAACAACTTCATCTTCCGCTTCACCTTCGCCGGGCCGCTGAACAACTCGTGGGGTGCGCCCAATGGCATGGGTATCCACGCGATGGATGTCTACATCGATGCGGTGGATGGCGGCGAGCGCAAGTTGCTGCCCGGCCGCAACGCGTCGCTGGTGGATGGCTCCGGCTGGGATGTAGCGCTGTGGGCAGAAGGTTGGACACCCGGACTCTTCGTGCCGCCTGCGGAGGGGGAGACCAGCCCCCGGCAGGCTGGCGACGCTTCGACGCTGGCCATCACCAGCGACGAAAGCCAACGGCGCATCACCGTCCGTGTACCCAAGACTGCCATGGCAGACGCGCTGGGCACCGCCGTGGAGGATCTGAACCCGGATAGCTGGCAATACCTGGGCGTGGTGATGGGCCAGGAAGGCTTCCCCGCCAGCGGCGTCTGGCGTGTGCGCGATGTGAATCCTGTTGCCGAGCAGTGGCGATTCGGCGGCGCGCCGGCCAACAGCACCACCCACACGCGCATCATCGACGTTGCCTATCCGCCCAGCTTCCCGGTGAGCCAGGAACAGGGACTGAGCGCGTTTACACCGCAGAACGTGCCCGCAGCCAGTTTCGACGCTCTCAGCCCTGACGACTTCGGCCAATTGCAGATGCTGACAGCTGACTAGCGAAGATTCATGAAGTTCAGCTTTTTCGGCAAAGCTGAACTTCTGCTTCGTTTGAACCCGGCTCGAACGCAGACGCGTGTGTCAAAGAAGTTCGACTTTTTCCGCAAAGTCGAACTTCTGCGTCCCGTTGCCAATTGCCAATTCATGTCCGCCGGTGTTAAAATTCACTCTACTATGCAGATACGTTTCGCCACGCCCAACGACATCGAACACTGCCTGCAACTGGACGCTTCCTCGGAGACTCGACGGGTCTGGCAGCTTGACCTGCGGGAAAGCCGCGACCAGGTGGCCGCGCACTTACGGTCGGCTACGCTGCCGCGCGAGCTGCGTCTCGACTACCCATCGCCAGACGACGCTCTCTTGCTGCACTGGCAGCGCGGCTACTGCATCATGGTCGCTGAAGACTGGGCAGGCGACGGCGTGGTTGGCTACGTGGACATCGGACCGGAGCCTGATATGCAGACCGGTTGGATCTGGCATCTGGTGATCGACCGGCGGCGGCGGCGGCAGGGCATCGGCAGCGCGCTGCTGCGGGCCGCGATCCAGTGGAGCAGCGATCACCAGTTGCACCGCCTGATGGCGCCCGTGCCCACCCAGAACGATCCCTCCGTGCGCTTTTTCCAGCGCCATGGCTTCGCCTTCTGCGGCTTCCACGATCGCTATTACAGGACGGGCAGCGTGGCCCTGTTCTTCGGGCGCGAGTTGCGTTGAGAGGTGGATAGCGGATGGCAGATAGCGGAGTAGACAGGTATACAGGGAAACAAGTACACTGGTAGGCAAGTAGGCAAGTAGACAGGTTCGCCTGAGCGGTGATGAAGCATCATGTCACCTTGTTTCCCTCCTTTCCCTTCTTTCCCCCGTTTCCTTGTGTCCATGTCTACTTCTGTCACCGTGTTTCCCTTCCCACCTCCCTCATGAACCATGTTCGGCATTGAGCTTCCCCCGTGGTCAGCCATTCTCGACCTGGCTAACCTGATACTGTCGTCAGCAGTCGCGATCGTCGCGTTCTCGCTGCTGGCATATGTGTTTGCCTACAACGTGGGCAGCCGGGTAGGACGGGCTTTTGCCGCACTGCTGGCGTGTGTGCTGATCGTCTACACCGGTGACGTGCTCCTTTACCTGGCCGACCCGGAGCAGACCGAGCTGTGGTTGCGCCTCCAATGGCTGGGCATACCCTTTGTTCCCGCCGCTTATTTCGACCTCTCCGATGCCCTGCTGCAAACGACCAATTCGATCTCGCGCCGCCGTACACGCCTGGTCAACCTGAGCTACGGTTTCAGCGTAGTCATCAGCCTGCTGGCGTTGTTCACCAACCTCATCGTACAGGGCGGCAGCGGCGGCGAGAATCTCTACTACCTCGATCCGGGACCGCTGTTTCCCGTCTTCGTTGTCTACTTCTTCATCGCTTCCGGCTACGGCCTGTATAACACCTACCGCGTGCGGCAGCGTTGTCTCACCCCCGCCTCGCGCCGCCGCGTCACCTACCTGATCGTCGCTTTTCTGGCGCCCGGCCTGGGCGTCTTTCCCTACCTGATCCTCTCCGGGTTCACGGTCGATCCATCGCGCGCGTTCGTCTCCCTGCTGACGCTGATCGGTAACATCGGCGTGGCGGTGATGCTGGTTGTCATGACCTACAGCATTGCCTACTACGGCGTCCTCAGCCCCGACCGGGTGGTCAAACGCAGCCTGGTGGTATTCCTGATTCGCGGCCCGCTGCTGGGTATTCTGGTCGTCGGCGCATTGCTGACCGTTCCCAAGGTGGAGAGCATCCTTGGGCTGCCGCGCGAATCCTTTGTGCTGCTGACAGTGGTGGCGATGATTGTACTCTTACAGTTGCTCATCGAGCTTGCCAAGCCGACCGTTGATAAGCTGATCTACAGCAGCGATCAACAGGAGTTGATGGCGATCCGCGAGCTGGATCGCCGGCTGCTGACCTCCAGTGACTTGCGCCAGTATCTGGAGAATGCCCTTGTTGCTCTTTGCGATTATCTGCGTGTACCGGGCGGATTTGTGGCTGTGGTCGCCGGAACGGAGATTCTTGTCGAAGCCGCCGCTGGCCCCAACGAGATGATCAACAAGCTGCGGCAGCACGACTGGCGGCCGATATTGTTGAAAGCTACCGAGGTAGGCGAGGATGAGGATGGGCCGGTGAGCGTTCGTTACAACGGCTACTGGGCCTGGCCGTTGCGCACGCGAGGCAGGGAAAACGCCCTGGGATTGTTGGGCGTTGTCGGCCGCCCCGGCGAAGAAGGCCCGGATGAAAGCGAGCAACCGGTTGTCGCCGAGTTGGTGCAGCGCGCCGAGACCGCGCTGGAGGATCGCTTGCTGCAACAGGGAGTCTTCATGGCAGTCATGGAGATCATGCCCGACATCGAGCGTGTGCAGCGCTGGCGTAGCGTCGTTCCCTATGTTGGCACGTCGCCTCTGGATCAGCCAGCCGAGTCCGATTCCATCATCTACCAGCCGGAGTTCAGCAAGTGGGTCAAGGACGCGTTGAGCCACTATTGGGGCGGACCGAAGCTCACCGACAGCCCGCTGCTGAGATTGCAGGTCGTCAACCGCGCCATCGAGCAGGAAGGCGGGAACACCACCAAGGGCCTGCGTTCCGTGCTGGCACACGCCATTGAGGACATGCGCCCCGAAGGCCAGCGCCAGATGACCGCCTCGGAGTGGCTGCTGTACAACATCCTCGAGCTGAAGTTCATTCAGGGCAAACCGGTGCGCGAAATCGCCAACCGGCTGGCCATGAGCGAGTCGGACCTCTACCGCAAGCAGCGAGTCGCCATCGAACAGGTTGCCCAGAAGATCATCGAGCTGGAATCGGAAAACGGCGGCGACAGCGGGATAGTTTCGCCGCCGTCGGCCACGCTCCGCCAGAACGTCCGGCGCTACGGCTCAATTTCAGCCACAGATTCCACGATCAGTGACGGCTGATAGGGGAAGCGGCGAACGTCCTCGCGCCTGGTCACACCGCTGAGCACGAGGATCGTTTCCAGGCCGGCTTGCACGCCGCCGACGATGTCGGTGTCCATGCGGTCGCCGACCATGATCGTGTCCTCGGAGTGTACATCCAGATAGTTGAGCGCCATCCGCATCATCAGGGGGTTGGGTTTGCCGACGAAAAAGGGGCTGACACCGGTGGCCTTTTCGATCAACGCAGCCATCGCGCCGCAAGCCGGCACGAGACCGCCCTCGCCCGGCCCGGACGGGTCAGGATTGGTGGCGAAGAAATGTGCGCCGGCCGCGACCAGCCGAATCGCGCGCGTGATGTGCTCCAGGTTGTAGCTGTGCGTCTCGCCCAGTACCACGTAGTCCGGATCCACGTCAGTGATGACAAAGCCGCTGGCATGCAGTACCGACGTTAGCCCGCTTTCGCCGATTACAAAAGCCGTCGCGCCAGGCTTTTGCGCCATCAGAAAGCGCGCAGTGGCCATGGCCGACGTGAAAATGCGTTCGGACGGTATATTCAGTCCGGCCAGGTTCAATCGATAGGCCAGATCTCCTGGTGTGTACAACGGATTGTTGGTCAACACCAGGTAGTTCACGTTAGCCGATTGCAGCCGCTCGATAAACTTATCCGCGCCTGGAATCGGCGTTCGTCCATGAACCAGCACACCGTCCATATCAATCAGGTAGTTTTTTCTTTCGGAAGATTTCTTGGACAATTTAATCGCCATGTTCTTTCAGGTGTATCCAAAGCGGATGGTTGCAGGTTTAAACGACGCCCAACTCGTTGGCCAGCAGCACTGCGGCTGCACCCAGCTCGACTGTGTCGTCGTCCAATGTGCTGGGACGCACCTTCACCCGGTCAGCCAGCCAGGGCAGTGTTCTCTCGCGGATCTGCGCCTCCACCGCCGCGGCAAAGGAGTCGCCAAACCCAGCCACCCCGCCGGCCAACACGATCCGCGGCACATTGAGAACGGCGTGCAGGTTAGCTGCCGCGATGCCCAGATAATAGGACATCTCAGCGCCCAGTGCCATCACCGGTGGGTCGCCCTGCCGGTATGCTTCTGCCACGGTCGCCATGGTGATCTCTTCCGAGCGCCGCACGAGCCGCCCCAATGCGGAATCGGGTCGCCTGGCGTAGATCGTGCGCGCCCCTTGCAGGACAGCCCGCTCGCCGACTATCGTCTCCAGACATCCCTCGTGGCCGCAGACACAAGGAAATCCCTCTTCCATCACCCGCAGGTGGCCGATCTCACTGGCCCCGGAGTGCAGACGGCCGCGGTAAAGCTGGCCGTTGAGGATGATGCCGGCACTGACCCCTTGAGCCACCAGAATCACGGCCATGTCGTGGATGTTTTCTTCGCGCGCAAAGGTGTATTCGGCCAGCGCCGCGCCCTGGCTGTCGTTGACGAGGTACACCGGCACCTGGTAGCGCTGGCGCAGGATGTCGCCCAGAGCAAGCTGCGGCCAGCCCAGGCTCAAGGCATGATAGACAACCCCAAGCTGGCTGTTGATCAGGCCCGGCAGGCCGATGCCGATACCCAGCAACGGCTGGCTGGCCTCGACCACCAACCGGTCCAGCAGGTCCAGCACCTGTTCCAGCGCGTCCTGGTTGCGATTAAGGTCAAACTCTACGCTGGCGCGGTGGACAGCCCTGCCGCGCAGGTCGAAGACCGCCCCTTCCAGCGTGGTCCCGGCCAGATCGACGCCGATCAAATGGCGCGCGTCAGGCCGAACCTGCAACAAGGTTGGCGGTTTGCCGCCGGCCGACGGTCCCTGGCCGATCTCCTGCACCAGCCCCTGCTCCATCAGTTCGCTGACCACGGCTGAGGCGGTGGTACGGGTCAGTCCGCTGGCCCGGGCAATGTCTGCGCGGCTAAACTCGCCGTGCTGGTAGATGAGCCGGAGCACCAGGCGCTGGTTGTGGCTCTTTGCTTCGTCGCGGGTGAGTTTCTTGCTTCGGGGGATCATTGTAACCTGCCTTTGATGTAGTTGTGCGGTGACGGTTAGTATATTGATCTTACAAAGCAATTGTACCGCGCTCCCGACGGTTTGTCAAGCCCTCAATGAAAACGCGGTGGCCTGGCACAATTGCCAGGCCACCGCGTTTTGAGAGTCGGCGGGCGTTCGGCGCTGGCCGTCCAAACGTGGCAAGACATCGGAAGTTGCCGTGTCCAGAGATGAAACGACCCCGGGCCGGATGTTGCACCCTTTGAAGTTGTACGGCGACTTCCGATGTCTCTCCAACGGCGCAGGCCGGGTAGTCACGCTAGTTCAGCGACAGCAGGTACGTCACCAGAGCGGTAAGTTGTTCGGCGCTGAGTGTCGATCCGAAGGTCTGAGGCATTGTATCGCGCGGGCACGGACCGGTCGGGCACTCTGGCACGATAAACGCGTTGGGATCCTGGATCGACTGGCGGATGTATGCTTCCGCTGAGAGACCAGGTACGCGGTTGGCTGCCCGGGTCGCGATGCCAGCCAGATTCGGGCTGACGATGCCCTCAGCGCCCGGTTCACCGTGGCAGCTTGCACACGCGTTGGCCTCGAACACAGAACGCCCTTCAGTGATCAAGGCGCTGTTATCGACGGTGGGCGTCGGCAGCGGCGCCTCGGTGGGCTCAGGCTCTTCAGTAGGTTCCGGCTCCTCGGTCGGTTCAGGCTCGGCGGTGGCAGTTGGGGGTACAGAGGTTGCAGTCGCCGTCGGCGGCACGGGCGTTGCGGTGGCTGTTGGCGGCATTGGTGTGTCCGTCGGAGCAGGTTCCGCAGTAGCGGTTGGCGGCACGGGTGTTGCCGTCGGTGGTACAGGAGTCGCGGTCGGCGGCGCAGTGGTAGGCGTGTCAGCGGGTGTGGCCGCGGCGGGGGCATTGGCAGGCGCGGCGGTCGGCTCAGCTCCGGATCCGCCGCAGGCTGCAACGATCAACACCAGGACAATCATGCTGATGATGGCCGGCATCGAAACGGCCCGCCGGCGCCGCGCTGGCGGGATATGCTTGAACAGGTTTCTCATGAACTCCTCCTTGGTTTGGTACGTTTTTCAGGCAGGGTCTGTTAGCATTGCTTTTACTGTATACGTCGCTGTCGGTGCGATTGGATTGGGCGTGACGCTGTTTGACTTTGGTTTCGTAGATGTTCTGTGCTAAACTTTGCCCATGGCTGTGCCAGACACTCAGGCAAATCCAGACGCGGCTGATGCCGCGCTGATGTTGCGGATCACTAATCAAGATCAGACTGCCTTGATGGAGCTTTACCAACGCTTCGGCAGTCAGGTCTATGGACTTGTGTTGCGTGTCCTGCGCGACTCGCAACTGGCCGAAGAAGCTGCCCAGGATACCTTCCTGAAGGTCTGGCACAAGGCCGAGCAATGGGATCCATCACGAGGCCAGCTCAGCAGTTGGCTGCTGACCATCGCGCGCTATGCAGCCATCGACCGGCTGCGCCGCGAACAGCGCCACTCGTCCGCGTCGGGTCCCTTTCTGGACAGCCTGGCTGAACACGCCAGCGCGCCGGAGCGAGTCGGCGACCACCGTTGGCTTGATGGGCAACTGCTGCGCCAGTTCATGACCACGTTGCCGGAGGAGCAGGCTTTGGTGATCGAGCTGGCTTTCTTCCAGGGCATGACTCACAGCGAGTTGGCGGAGTATCTGCAATGGCCTCTGGGGACTGTCAAGACGCGACTACGTTCTGGCCTGCAAAAACTTCGTGCGTTGTGGATGCAATCGCAGGAGGAATCGGCCGCTGGCTAAATCCAGAATGTTCGCCCGTTACGTAATGGCATTAGAAGAAGTGTGCCTGCTTGTAAACAGCTACTATGACCGCAATGGATGCGGCGAATCGACAACCCAGTGGGCACGAGGCAATCCATAATGGCCCCCGAAGAAAAGAAGACGGACTGCACTGAAATTCATGAGTTGATTGGAGCATACTGCCTGGGCGCAACCGACCCCGATGAGACGGGGCTGGTGGAAGCGCATCTGGCGGAATGCCCGGAAGCAGCGGCAGAAGCAGCGGAGTATCACGCGCTGGCTGAGACGCTGCTGTTCAGCGCGACGCCCGTCGAACCGCCTGCCAGCCTGTCGGCCAGTTTGCTGGCCGCCACGGCGCCCAGTAGTGACGCTCCCTTGTCCGTCGCGCTCCCGGTTCAGACCAAGGCAGAGGACACCTCTCCCTCTCTGTGGCATCGAATTCAGGCTGCGTTGGCAGGCCTTTCGCTGCGTCCGTTGCCGGTGCTGGCTGGCATCGCTGTGGTCACTCTGCTGGCCGCGAACCTCTATCTGATCAGCCAGATCGGCGCGCTGCAAAGCTCCGTTGACGCCCTGCAAAGCCAGGCCGGCCAGCAGGTCGCCGTGCTGACGCAGGTGGGCGAGGGCGCGTATCTGCGCATCGGGCTGCCGGCAGGCCCTGCGGGCATTGCGACAGATGCTTACGGCGCCCTTGTTTGCAGTCCCGATCAGCCGCAGGGCTTCCTGCTGGCGGAGAATCTGCCTGTGTTGCAACCAGGTCATGCCTATCAGGTGTGGTTGGGACAGGGCGACATCGAAATCAGCGCTGGCCTCTTCAACGCCAACGCAGCGGGCTATGGCAAGCTGGTGTTCACGGCGCCCCTGCCCATGGGACAATACGACTCGCTGCTCGTGACCGAGGAACCGGCCACAGGCAGCAGCCAGCCAACTACGCCCCCCACCATCGGCGGCAGTATTTACGGGGAAGAATACCAGAGCTAACCGGCGTCCTCGGGCACAAACTGCCCGACATCCGCATCGTAATAGCTCAACCGTCCCGTTTCCAGGCTGTACACCCAGCCGTGAAGCTGGACGGTTTGTTGTTCAAGTGCGCGCTGCACCAGAGGATACGTTTCGAGGTTGCGCAGTTGCATCAGCACACCCTGCTCGACGATGGCCACATGGCGGAGATACGGATCGTCAAAGGAGTGGCGGGCGTCTACTGACGTCTTGGCCGGCCGCAGGATTTCCAGCCATGTGGCCAGGTTTGGCGTCATCTGCTGGTCCAGCGACACATCCAACGCCTGGACCGCGCCGCAGTCGGTGTGGCCGCAGACGATCACATGTCTGACAGCCAGCTTGGCCAGCGCGAACTCCAGCGCTGCGCCAACCGCCCGATGCCCCGTGCCATAGGGCGGCACGACAGCGCCCACCGTCCGCACGACAAACACCTCCCCAGGTTGCGTTCCCATCAAACCGGCGTCGACGATGCGCGAGTCGCTGCATGTGATCAGAAGCGACTTGGGAGACTGGCCGTGGGCCACCAGCTCTTGAAACAGGTCGCGTTTCTGCTCAAAAAAAGCCAGACGCGCAGCCTGGCTTTGGTCAATCAGTGGATCCCGTGGCATGGGTTCTCCGTTTTGAATAGCTGTTAAATCAAAAGGCTGAGGCAGGTCACGCCCCCGTCAGCCTTGGCGAACTCGCTCAGGGAGACTGATAACACGCGAAAGCCGCGATGCCAGATCGCGGCCGCGGTGTGAGGAAAGCCGGCAGGGACGACCACCGTCCCACCCAACGCCAACACGTTGGCAGCCGGCGCTTCTGTTTCCGGCACGATGATGACATCCAGTTCGGCAAGCAGTGGCAGATCGCGATACGTTTCCCACGCGAGAACGACGCCGGGATTTTCTGGGCTACTCGGCGTGGGGCCGAGGTAACTCAGCCCGCTGAGCAGGTGCAGACCGGCCGGCACCTGAACCGTCTCCACTTGCATCCCCAGTGGCGTCAGGGCGGCGCGTACTTGCTCAACGCCGGCCGCGTTGGTGCGCTTCGACAGGCCGATGTACAGCGTGTCATCGATGCGCAGCACGTCGCCCCACTCCAGGGTTCCCGGCGCTTCAACAGCCATCACTGGCCGGTCGTCTGGTAAATGGGGACGGATAACCGCGATCTCGTTCTGGCGCGACGGCATGGCAGGCCGGGCCAGCAAGGTCAACTCCGGCAACACCAGCGCCATATCCTGCACAAAGCATGCGTCGGGCAGACCGGCTGCGGGCGGCAACTCAGTGACGGTCAGGCCGGCTGTCTGCAGCGCAGTCACATAAAGCCGGTGCTGCGCCAGGGCGAGATCGTAGTTGATGGCAGGCGCGCCCTCTTGCTGTCCCAGTGCATCGACAAACGAGGGGTCAGGGGAGCGCACCAGCGCGCTGCGGGGTCTTGCAGACATGTGTGTTACTCCTGCGCAGGCGGCGTCGTGACGGCGAAGGCTGTCAGGCGGTCGCCACGGCAGTCCATGATGTTGACGCCCTGAACATTGCCGGCCTTGACGGGCGCCTCAGCTACTGCGAAGCGGATGATCTTGCCCAGTCCGCTGACGCAGAACACCTCGCTTTGTTCGTTGACCGCAGCAACACCGACCAGCGCGTCGGTCTTCATGATCACTTTGCCCTGCCCGCCGGGTGACTTGTTGGCGGAAAACGTAGCTTCGCCGCGCCGCGTGCCCAGTCCTTCCTGTGTCGCCAGAAAGATAGAGTCATCGCTGTCACCTGCGATCCCGGTCAGGCCAACCAGCGCGTCGTCAGGGCGCACCTGGATGCCGCGCACTCCTTCGCGGCGGATCAGTTGTTCGCTGAAACGATAGGCGACACCGCTGCGCAGCGCGACCAGTACGTCACCCGCGCCGCTGGATAAGGCCGCCGCGACTGGCGGGCCGCCCCGGGCCGGTTCAACCAGCAGCGTGCCGGGCTGCAAACGCGGCCCGACGTAGTTGCGGTGCAGCGCGCGCAGCCAACCGCTGGCCGTTGCGATCAACACGTTAGGCCGGTCGTCCTCTTCCTCGTCCAGCGCCAGCAGCGCGCCGATGGTCTCGCCCTCGGTGAACATCAGGCGGGTGGGCAACGATGTGCCGCGGCCGCGCACCTCTGTCAGCGGCAACGTCTCGATGGGAACGCGGAAGGCGCGACCGCGGCTACTCAATACCAGCAGCGCCGCGGCGGCGCGGCCGATCAGCACGTGTGCGACCTGGTCGTCGCGGCTGGTCTGGATGTCGAAGACGCCGACTCCGCCTCGCCGTTGGGCCGAGTAGTCGTTGATCGCCGTCCGTTTGCACAGGCCCTCGGCGGTGACGGTGATCACCATCACGTCGTCTCCATAGCTGGGCGTGGGCACAGTCGCGCTGCTGGAAGCCTCCCGGCTTTCGCGGGCACTCGCGGCGCGTTCACGTCTGGTTGCAGCCCCTTGCAGTTCGTGCAGTTCCTGGCGCAGCCGTGCGTTCTCCTGCTCCAGCGTCAGAATATAGCGCCGAAGGACTGGCGTCGCCTGCTCGATCAGCGTATCGATATCGTACTCATCGCGCATCGCGTCCTTGGCAGGATTTTCGGTCATAAAGTCTCCGTGGTATCAGGTTGTAGATTGCAGCGCGTAACTATACCATCGGAGGTTAGCGCGGTCAATCTGGGCAATCAGCGAACAGCAATTCGATATGTGGACGCGGATGAACTCAGAATGGTTATGAAGGACTCTCATATTCTGTCCCGATCCGCGTTTATCCGCGGCAATCCGCGTCCTTGTTTCAATAAATTGGGAATTGCCGGGACGGTAAACCTGCACATAGACAGCCCTCCACAAAGGTGGTAGAATTAAGGTAACGCTCAGCCGACGACTTTGGAAGTCGCCGGTTCCAGGAACGAAGCAGCTCTGGAACGGATGCATTACCTTGTGAAGTTGTGCGGCGACTTCTGTAGTCGCCACGACGGCACTGGGTAAGTAGTTACGTTACGGCCAGGAGACGCAAGACTTGCAGCCCGGTACGAGACAGCCTTATGCAGCCAGACGCAGCATCAGCGTTGGCTGGCGGATCATGATCGCGGCGGCGTTGATGGTTCTCACCACAGCGCCGGTGTTTGCCGCGCCCGCCAGCCTGCCATGCAGCGACGTAACCTGGAATGCTGTCACCGACACACCGGCCACCCTGCGCAACTGTGCAGCGCCTGAAGGCGCCAGCGACGATCCGGTTGAGACAGCGCTTGCCTTTCTCCGAGAAAACCACGAGTCGCTGGGCTTGCAAGCTGGTCTGGGCGATCTGGAGTTCGTCAGCCTGCGCTATGGGCTGGCCGGCAGCCATGTCTTCTTCCAGCAGCAATACAGGGCAAGGCCGGTGTTGGGTACCTATGTCTCCGTGCATTTGCAGGACGATGGAAGTGTTGCGCTGCTTCACAACGGCGCCCTGCCACACTTGAGGGTCTCTGCCAACGTTGCCCGGGTGACCGCGATACAGGCTGTTCAGTCCGCCCGCGAGGCAATCGAATTCGCGGCGCCGCGCGGCAGCAGCCCGGCGCCGCAGTTGGCTGTGCTGCCGATCTCACCCACCGAAGGACGCCTGGTCTGGCAGGTCATGGTGGTAGCCGCTTCGCCCGCCGGTGACTGGGAGGTGCTGGTCGATGCAACCACCGGCGAGGTGATCAAGCGCACCAACCTGTTGGTCTTCGACCGCAGCAATCCGCAGGGCAACAACCCGGTCGGCCAGGTGCTTGAACCCGTTTCACCTAATTGGATTGCGGCAGCACAAGACCCGCTGACCCTGGCGACCGTCACGCTGGATGGGCTTGACGGCAGCGGCTGGCTGCGCGGCGACTACGTGGACCTGACACAGCTTGCCGGTTCTCGTCCGTCAGGCGCCTTTTCCTCTGCCGGCCAGTTCATCTACTCGCCCGATGATCCCCGCTTCGAAGAGGTGATGGTTTACCATTACGTGGACGCGACCCAACGCTACGTCCAGAGCTTGGGGTACAGCGACACCAACACGCCGGCCAACGGTATTCGCGAGCAGACGACCCTGGCTAACGCGCACTGGTTTGCCCAGGACCAGTCTTTTTACAGCGCAAGCGACGGCGCACTGCATTTCGGTGACGGCGGCGTCCAGGATGCGGAGGACCCGGACATCATCGTCCACGAGTACGCGCACGCCTTGCAGCAGGACCAGCTACCGTACTGGGGCGGCGGCGAGATGAATGCAGTCGGTGAAGGATTCGCCGATTATCTGGCGGCCAGCCGGTTCGCGGCTGAAAGCATCGACCCGGCCTGCATCGCTGAATGGGACAGCCGCGCCTACGTCAATCAGTCGCCCTATTGCCTGCGCAGGGTGGACCGCAACCGCCAGTACCCGGTCGATCTGTCCGGTGACGCGCACCAGGACGGCGAGATCTGGAGCCGGGTTCTGTGGGACCTGCGCGGCGAGTTGGGCGCGCTGACAGCAGACCGGCTGGCGTTGGAGAGCAACTTCTATCTGCCGCCAGCTGCCTCGCTGGCTGACGCCGGGCAGGCGCTGCTGGACGCCGACAGGGTGCTAAACGACGGCGCCCATAGCGATGTCATCCGACGCGCGCTGATACGGCGCGGCCTGCTGTCTCTCCCGGCCCCAGGCGCGCCTGTTGTCAGCGGTGGTGCGGCGATCACTCCTGCCAGCACGGTCGGCGTGTCGTGGCAAGGGATCGACTCGCTGCCGGTCACGTATGACGTGCAGGTCAGCCTGGACTCCACGCTGGCCGGCCCGCTGGCTTACGATTTCAACCGCGGCGGGCTGCCTGCCGGGTTCACCTCATATGGCAATCTGCCCTGGCGGGTGGAGGACGATGCGCTGCGCGCTGGTCCGATCAGCCACAATCAGTCCAGCCTTCTCGAACTGGCTGTGGATTTGGTGGCGCCTGGCCAGCTCAAATTCGACTGGTCTGTTGACTCTGAGGCCGGCGCTGATCTGTTTACGTTTGCTGTAGATGGCCAGACCATTCTGGAGCAGTCGGGCGTGAACCAATCCTCGGGGTTTTCAGTGGACCTGCTGGCCGGGCAGCACCAGCTTGTCTGGCGCTACGGCAAGGACTCGACCCTGTCGGAGGGCAACGACACTGTGTCCATCGACAACCTGCGCATCGAGAACACAAGCCTGGCTCATTGGCGTCCGGCAGATGTGGCGTTCGACGGCGACGGTGGGCGCTGGCGCGTGCCCGATGTGGGCTCGGAGAGCGCACGTTTGCGGGTTCGGGCGCGCCTGGACAATCTGGTCAGCCCGTGGAGCGACGGCCAGCAACAGCTGGTCATAGAGGAGCCGACGGCCGTGGGGCTGGCCGGCTTCCAGGCGGCCGCGGCCGGCGCGGCTGTTCTGCCGTGGGTTGTCTGGGGAATAGCCGGGGTGCTACTGATGGTTGCTCTGGGAGTGATTGGCGTGCGCCGATCGGCGCGTGCTACCAAACCTCCATCCGCTTGAAAAGCTCCGCGCGGGCGATGCCGCCGGCAGTCTCGCCGTTTCTCTCATCCATGCTTTGCATCCATTCCAGACTTTCCAGTCCCTTGGGGAACTGGCTGCGGTGCGCCATGCAAGCGGCCAGCTTGGTGTCATAGACCGCCGCGACCTCGATAGCCACGTCAGGCTCGCGCGCGGTGGAGAAGAGGAACACACGTTTCAAACAACCCAGGCACGCGCCTGGCTCGCGCAGTTGCTCCGGCCGGTAGAGCGGCATCTTCGATGGCATGTAGGCGTCCAGTGCGGCCTGGCCGGCCGCGCGATGATCGGGATGGATCTGGCCCGCCCAATAAGGGTCGAAGGTGAACAGCGTGTCCGCCTGGGTGCTGCGATAGAGGCGGGCGATCTGCGCCCGCAACTCCAGGTCTGCTACCAGTTCGCCGTCGTGATGCCCAAGGCTGGCGACCTGCTCGATGCCCAGGATACGCGCCGCTTCCTCCGCCTCCTGTAGCCGGGTCGTGGCGACGGCCGGACGGGTCGTGGCCGCGTCCTGGGTACCGATGTCGCCCAGCGTGCAGTTCACCGAAAACACCGAAACGCCGCGTTGCACCAGGAGGGCTACGGTGCCGCCGCACAGCGTCTCCAGATCGTCGGGATGGGCGGCGACGATGATCAGCCGTTCGATGTCGTCAAAAGCCTCAAGACCGGACCATTCGCTCATAACTACCTCGCAACAAGTTGGGGATGGTAACTGCCTGGCCAGTACGAGCACTGAGACTTCTGATGTCTTGGTTGCGCAGTTACCGGGGTTGAACAACGCTGGATATTATACTCGCCGGCTGCATCGCCTGTCAACGAACGAAAGAAATGCGCGCGAATGCACAAATTGGGTATAATGGTTTTCACGCTGTAACTGCTCACCCGTCACGCATACCTGACACCGACCATGTTGTGGCCGGCCATCCATCTGTCGCCTATGCTGAACTCCTTTCAAACCATGCAAACCGAGCTTTTGGCCTGTCGTCTTTGCCAGGAAGCTGGTTTCCAGGTCGTCGCGCCGCCTATCTTCTCTGGCCCGGAGTCTGCGCAGTTGATGATCATCGGTCAGGCGCCGGGCAGGATAGAGAACGAGCAGACCGGCCTGCCCTTCAGCGGGCCGGCGGGCAAGCGGCTCTTTCGCTGGCTGGCTGAGGCTGGCTGGGACGAGACTGAGTTCCGCGCCGTCAACTACATGACCTCCGTCACCAAGTGCTTTCCGGGCAACAACGACAACGGCCGCGGCGACCGCCTGCCCAGCAAGGCCGAGCAGGTGCTGTGCCGTCGGTGGCTTGAGGGGGAGTTGGCCCTGGTGCAGCCGGCGTTGGTGGTGCCGGTTGGCGGGCTTGCCATCAGACTGCTGCTCGGCGCCGGCAAGCGGTTGGACCAGGTGGTTGGCCGCGTTATCGAGCGTCCGCGGGACGACGGCGTGCTGGCTCCGTGGGCACAGGCTCACCTGCCGCAGCACGCCCGAATCGTACCGCTTCCCCATCCCTCCGGCGTCTCCCAGTGGTTCAACAAACCAGCCAATCAAGAGTTGTTGAGCCAGGCATTACAGCAGTTACAACGAAGCACGTAGCACGTATTGATACTCGGGAGAAGCAGCAAGCCGGCGTATGGCGGACACTCCAACGCCCACAGCCACCAACCAACCTGCCGCCCTCCCAACCACCTGTTTTCCTTCTACATCGAAAGGCACACTCGTATGCAAATCAACCTCAAGCAAGGCCAGCTTCAGCAAGAAGAGACCGAACTGCTGGTCGTCAATCTGTTCGAAGGCGCGGGCGCGCCGGGCGGCGCGCTCAAGGCTGTGGACGATGCCCTGAGCGGGCTGGTGACACAACTCATGGCAGCAGGCGATATCAAGGGTAAGCTGGGCGCGACCCACCTGCTTTACACCAACGGCGCACTGCCGGCGCGGCGTGTGCTGATCACCGGGTTGGGGAAGGAGGCTGACTTCTCTGTCAGCGTGGCGCGCAAAGCGGCTGCTGCTGCGGCCAAGCACGCGCGCGATCTGGGCGTCAGTGCGTACACCACCATCGTCCACGGCGCTGGGCGCGGCGGCCTGAGCGCCACCGATGCTGCTGAGGCGCTGGTGGAGGGTTCGCTGCTGGGCGCATACCGGTTCAACTCTTACAGGCGCGACAGCGGCGACAAGGACACGCCAGCAATTGCCGAGATGACGATTCTGGAGGCCGATGCCGGCAAGCTGGACGACTTGCGCGCTGGCTTGCTGATCGGCCAGGCCGTAGGCGACAACGCCAACTGGGCGCGCGATCTGGTCAACGAACCGGCCAACTATCTGACCCCCAGCGAACTGGCCCGCCGCGTGCGCGAGCAGGCTGAACGTGCCGGTTTGCAGGTTGCTGTGCTGGGAGAGGCGGAAATGGCTGAGCTGGGCGCGGGGTCGTACCTCGGCATCGCGCAGGGCAGCGACGAAGAAGCGCAGTTCATCGTTTTGGAGCACCAGCCCAAGGGCGTCGATCTAGCGAACGTGCCAACGGTTGTCTTCGTCGGCAAGGCGATCACCTTCGACACCGGCGGGATCAGTCTCAAGCCAAACCTCAACATGTGGAAGATGAAGGATGACATGGGCGGTGGCGCGGCGACCGCCGGCGCGTTGGTGACAGCCGCGCGGCTGAACCTGCCCGTCCACGCGGTGGGCCTGATCCCCGCGGTTGAGAACATGCCGGGCGGCGACGCCATCAAGCCCGGCGATGTGGTGACGGCTATGAACGGCAAGACGGTCGAGATCATCAGCACCGACGCCGAAGGCCGCCAGGTGATGGCCGATGCGCTGTGTTATGCGCAGCGCTACAACCCCGACGCTGTGCTGGATATCGCCACCTTGACAGGCAGCATCGGCATTGCGCTGGGGCTGGAACTTTCCGGTCTGTTCTGCGACGACGACATACTGCGTGACCGGCTGCTGCGAGCCAGCGAGTTTTCCGGCGAGCCATTGTGGCCCATGCCGGTCTGGAAACCCTATCGCCGGTTGATCGACTCCGACGTGGCCGACATGAAGAACACCGGCGGGCGCTACGGCGGCGCTGTCATCGCAGCCATGTTCCTGCGGGAGTTTGCCGGCGAGCAGCCTTGGGCGCATCTCGACATCGCCGGTACTGCCTGGCAGGAGGAGAACAGCGCCTTTAGCGTGCGCGGCGGCACCGGTTTCGGCATGCGCACATTGTTCGAGTTGTTGCGCGCGTACGCAACCGGGTGATCGTTAATCGGTGAACGGGTAATCAGACATGGATCATCGGGCCGCGTTCCAGACCGATTACCGTTCACCGTCCACCATTCACCGTTTGTCGTTTACCGTTTAGCGTTCACCGATCATCATGACTGCATCCACCGTCTCCGCGTACCGCTACCGCTGGGTCGTGCTGCTGGCCTTCATGGCCGTGATCTTCGTCAATCAGATCCTGTGGATCACCTTTGCGTCGATCACCGGGCCGGCAGCCGCTTTCTACGGCGTGTCCGATCTGGCCATTGCCGCGCTGTCGTTGAGCTTCATGCTGGTCTATATCATCGTCTCGATCCCCGCTTCGTGGGTCATCGACAGCTATGGCCTGCGGGCGGGGGTCGGGATTGGGGCTGTGTTGACGGGTGTGTTTGGCTTGCTGCGCGGCTTTGCCGGCGACAACTACACCACGGTGCTGATTGCGCAGCTCGGCGCAGCTGTAGCCCAGCCCTTCCTGCTCAACGCCATCACCACTGTCGCCGCGCGCTGGTTTCTGGTCGAAGAACGGGCGACGGCCTCCGGGCTGGGTACACTGGCCATGTACGCCGGCCAGGTAACCGCGCTGGCGCTGACGCCCTTCCTGGTGTTGGAGACGAGCATTCCTGCCATGCTGATGATCTACGGCGTCGTAGCAGTCATCGGCGCGTTGATCTTCCTGGTGTTCGCGCGGGAGCGGCCGCCGACCCCCGCCTCCGCTGACGGTGCGGGCGAGCGGGCGTTGGTCTTTGACGGCATGAAACTGGCGTTGCGGCAGCGCGACTTCCAGTTGACCTTGCTGATCTTCTTCATCGGGTTAGGCGTTTTCAACGGGGTGGTGACGTGGATCGAGGATATCGTACGGCCGCGCGGTTTCACCATCACGCAGGCCGGGCTGGTGGGCGCGCTGCTGGTCGGCGCGGGTGTGCTGGGCGCGTTGATCCTGCCGGCGCTCTCGGACCGCAAGCGCAAACGTGTTCCCTACATCGTGCTGGGGTTGGTCATGGCAACCGTGGGCCTGGCGGGAATTACCTTTGCCGGCCAGTACGGCTGGCTGTTGGCCGCGGCCGCGGTGATGGGCTTCTTCCTGCTGGCCGCCGGTCCCATTGGCTTCCAGTACGGTGCTGAAATCACCTTTCCTGCGCCGGAGGGTACTACCAACGGCCTGCTCCTGATGATCGGACAGGTCTCCGGCATTCTCTTCATCCTGGCTATGGACGCCTTCAAGGTTCCCCTCACAGGGTCTATGACTCCCGCGTTGTTGATCATGATTGGGCTGATGGTCGCCGGCGCGCTGCTGGCCACCCGGTTGCGCGAGTCGGCGATGATCAGCGAAGCAGCTATGAGAGATCTATGAAACTTGTTATTTTTTCCGACCTGCACGCCAACTGGGAGGCGCTGTCAGCGCTGCAGCGCGTTGAGAGCCAGCCGGACGCCGTACTGTTCCTGGGCGACATCGTCAACTTCGGCCCCGATCCGAAGCGTTGTCTGGACTGGGTAAGGACCAACGCAACCGCGGCAGTGCGCGGCAACCACGACCACGGCGTCGCCTTCGGCGGCGAGTTAGGTGTCAATCCGGGCCTGTTGGCCGAGTACCGAGTCATGCGCGATTTCACGCAAAACGTGCTGCCAGCCGCGGATCGTGGCTGGCTGGGCAACCTGCCGCTCAGCCAGGATGTCGAGCTGGACGGCGCCCGCTTTCACCTTGTCCACGCGATGCCCAGCGATCCGCTGGCGCGCCGTCTGGCGCTGGTCAGCGCGCGCCAGGACGACCTGGAGGCCGAGGTTGCACAGCTTTCACCGCGCCCTGACGTGCTGATGGTCGGCCACACACATCTCCCCGGTATGCGCAAGGTGGGAGACACGATCATCGTCAATCCCGGCAGCCTGGGACAGCCGCGCAACGGCATCCCCGACGCGACCTACGCCGTCTGGCGCGATGGCGACCTGCAGATCCACCACCTGCACTACGACCACGATACCACCCAACGCAAGCTGATGATGCTGCCCATCGACCCCGATGTGGTGGACCGGCTACAGGAGATTCTGGAGACCGGGAGCGCATGACAATGTGGTTCGGAGGGCTGTTGACAGCATGCCTGATCGAGGTACAATGCAATGGTGATATGGATTAGGACGACTTGATTCTCAACGTACTGAAGAGGTTTTCGATGGCAGCAACTGAACTCATTTTCTTGGTTCACGAGTCCGACGAGGGTGGCTACGAGGCAGCTGCTCTCGGCTATTCGATCTATACCCAGGCTGATTCTTGGGACGAACTGAAAGCAGCCGTCCAGGACGCCGTTCATTGCCATTTCGATCAGGGAGCTGATCGACCTGCAATGATCCGCTTGCACGTTGTGCATGACGAGGTCATTCCTGCGTGAAACTGCCACGAGATCTGGATGGGGAAGAGTTGGTATCGTTGCTTGGCCGCTTCGGTTACGTTACATCGCGACAGACCGGCAGCCACATTCGCATGACCACGACCGAGGGTGGTGAACACCATATCACCATTCCGCGTCACAGCCCGCTACGAGTCGGCACTCTAAGCGCAATTTTGAGGGATGTTGCCGAGCACCTCGACATGGATCGCAACGTCCTTATCGAGACTCTATTCGGCTGACAGGGAGGTGCTAAACCATGTTCGACCTTTCCGGCAAAGTCGCCGTTGTCACCGGTGCGTCACGCGGTATCGGTGAGGCGATTGCCGCATCGTTTGCGCAGGCCGGTGCTGCCGTGGTGCTCACCGGCCGCAAGCAGGAGAGCCTTGACCTGGCGGCGCAACGGGTCCGCGACGCCGGCGGCCGCGCGCTGGCCGTTGCCGCGCACGCAGGCAGGGAAGCCGACGCAGCCATGGTGGTCGAGCGAACCCTGGCCGAGTTTGGCCGGCTGGACATCCTGGTCAACAACGCAGGAACCAATCCCCACTTCGGTCCCATCCTCACAGCCGAGGAAAGTCACTGGGACAAGATCTTCGATGTCAACGTCAAGGGCTATTTTTTCATGGCCAAGGCGGCCGCGCCGGCGATGCAGCGCGCTGGCGGAGGCAAAATCATCAACATGGCCAGCATCGCCGGCATCAACCCCGGGCCGATGATGGGCGTCTACAGCACCAGCAAGGCCGCGGTCATCATGTTGACCAAGGTGCTGGCCGCGGAGCTGGCAAGCGACAACATCCAGGTCAACGCCATCGCACCCGGCTTCATCAGGACCAGGTTCTCGGCCGCGCTGTGGACCAATCCGGCGCTCAACGAAGCCATCGAGCGCGTCACGCCGCAGGGCCGGGTAGCAGACCCCTACGAAGTGACCGGCGCGGCCCTCTACCTGGCGTCTGACGCTTCAAGCTTCACGACCGGCAGTGTGTTGGTAGTAGACGGGGGAATTACGCTGGGGATGATTCCACTGGAGTGAGACGCGTCCTACTCGATGCCCGAAATCAGCGGCAGATATCGAAATCGAATTAGGCAAACTCTACCATCCGATCTTCTACGGACGCCGCCGCATAGAGTAACGCCTGCCGAATATCCTCATCTTCCAGTTCTGGATACTCTCGATGTAATTCAGCGCGGTCAGGGTAGAGAGCCAGTATCTCCAACACGCGTCTGACTGTCAACCGCATACCTCGAATGCATGGCTGTCCACTCAGTTTGCCTTGATCTACCGTAATTCGATCTAGATACATAGTTGACACTCCACTTTTTTGAACCTCTAGTTTGCTGATGTCCGTAAGATTGTAGCATAGTGAGGCGGTTTCAACCACCCGTGATCGTCATTGCCCCGCCCTATCTGTGGTTGTTCCGGATATATCTCAAAACTGCAAGTTCAGTGTTATGTTTCGCTGCACCACCTCGGCAATCGTTAATCCGTGGCGCTCGCTGAGTTGGTCGTCGATCATCTGAAGCTGCTTGCGCGGGTTGAAGAACGCCTCAGCCCAGCCGTAGCCGGCGCAGGCGGTATCGGCGATGGCGTTGCCGTCGCTGTCGGTCCCCCACCAGTCGCGGTATTGTTCCTCCAGATCGGGGCGAATGTGGAAGCCTGCCTCCGGGTAGTGGGCCGAGTAGTAGTAATCGGGCGGCAGCGCGTTGAGCAGCGTCTCGAAGACGTGGACGCGGATGCGGAAGCGCGGTGGGCTGTACAGTGCCAGCCGCGCCAGCCCGCGCAGTGTAGCAAACGGGGCCACGATCTCGATCTGGCCGATGTGGTCGAAGCGGCGCCCGACGTGGCCCAACACGCCCAGCATCACAATGCCGCTGGCGATGCTGTCGCCGACGATGGCCAACCGCTTGCCCTCCCGCTGGCGCGGCGAGATGTCCTGGTCTTTGAGGATTGTCGTCTCCACCCGGCGATGATAACGCGGCACGGTAGGATCGAAGACATGATGCGAGTCGAGAATCGCCTCGTCGCAGTAGTAGCCGGCGATGTCGAAGAGCGCTTCTGCCACCTGAAATTTAGCGCCTTCGCGTAGCACTGGCAGGATCACCACCTCATCCTGCGTACACGACGCGATAGCCTCCCGAATCTGCGGCGATGACATCGCGTCGCTGATGGCCGACCCCACCTGCTTGGTCCGCGGCGCGCCAAGAATCACCTGGCCGGGCAATGCCATGTCCGCCGGCGCAGATTCGGGCATTGGCAGATCCAGCAGGTCGAACAGATGCGTCTGCATGGGCATTCGGTGCAGATACATGAAGCCGGCTGTGGCGGGACTGTGGGTTAGCACAACATCCAGCGATTGCCCGCTTTGCAGCGCGATCTGGCCGGTGCGCCAGGCCGTGGCGCCCGGTGCGATGTTTTCAGAGACATCTTCCAGCGCCAGCTCGCCCAGGATGCGCCCGTGGGCGTCGTCGGCGTAGTCAATGGGATGGGTAAACACAGGCTCCTCGAAACTATTCAGCCGCAGGTAAGTCTCCCAGGAACAGCTCCCGCGCTGCTGTTCCGCCATCGCGCGCCAGCATCCGCAGCAGCGTTTCCAGCTCAACAGCGGTATGTTTTGTGGCTGCCGCAACTGCAAACGGGAAGAGTGGACCGCGTCCGGGGTGGTCCAGGTTCATGGTTTCGTGGTCATCGGGCGGCACCAGATGGCGCACATGCCAGCGGCCATAGACCGGCACCCGGCATGCCAGGTAGTGAATCGCGCTGGCATTGCCCAGACGCAGTCCAGGCGTTGTCAACGGGTCCGAACAAATCGGGATCTCTTCCGGCTCTGCCAGATCCGGTCCGCCCTGTTGCGCCGTCCAAAGCGCGGCCCAGTTGGAATGCGCGTAGAAATCCTGGCGTGTATGGGTCAGCCGGCCAAAGGCATCCAGCGCGCCGGCGCGATCCGAATGCGCTAGCAACTGCCTGACTGCCAGCCGGCGCTGCTGGCTGATGTAGGCCTGGGCATCCCGCAGCGCGCCGCCGTCGAAGTGCAGTTCGGGGTGAAACACCAGGTTTGGCAGACGGTCCTGGCTGAGATTGGCGCGCACGATGCGGCGAAAGTCAGCCCTAGTGAACCGGTCACCGACGGCGGCGCGTGTGATCTGAACGTGGTAGCGGGCTTGCACGAACGGCCTTAGTTCTCCTGCCCCACCAGATAGACCACTGTGACGCCATCACCACCCTCGCCGGGCTCGCCCTCGCGGTAGCTCTTTACAAGGGGATGTTTGCGCACTTCATTGCGCACAGCGGCGCGCAGCGCACCGGTTCCCTTGCCGTGAATGATACGCACCCAGGGCATCATACCCAGATATGCGTCATCCAGGTACTTCTCCAGCCGCGGCAACATCTCTTCCACGGTCGCGCCCCGGATGTCCATCTCCATCCCGACGGTCGGTATCGGAATCGAGGTGTGCCTCGACGGTTCTGCAACTGGCAGCCGGTCCGGCCGGCTGAGTCCCACAGGCAGCGCGTCGCCCACGTCACGCCGCTCCAGCCGGTTGACTGGCAGCCGCATGCGATAGGCGCCGATCTGCAGTTCCGCCTCCATTTCCTGTGGGTTGAGGTCCACGATCTGAGCGGCGCTTTGCAGGCTGGGCACCCAGACCGTGTCGCCGATACGGATCGGCGTCGCGTTAGGCTGCTGAACCGGCTTCTCCGGTTGCGGCAGCGGCTCGCTGGCTGCCCGGCGCGCCTCGATGGTCTGTTGGGCCTGGTGCAAGACCTGCCGCTGTTCCTCGCGCGCGTCGCTGGACGTGATCAGCCCGGCAAGCTGGCGGCGAACCCGTTGCACCTCGTCGGCCAACTCGTCCAGCTCCGCCTGCGCCTCTTCCCGCGCCTCGTTGAGCAGGTCGCGGCGGGTTTGGTCGATCTCGGCAAGCTGCTTCTTCAGTGCCTTTTCGTGGATGTCCGCGTCGTGGCGCAGTTTCTCGACGGCGGCCCGCTCCTCTCGCAGCCGCGTGCGCGTGTCCTTGATCTCCTGCAGTAGCTCGTCGGCTTCCAGCGACTCCGGGCGCACCAGCGACTGGGCCGCATCGATGATGTCGCGCCGCAGCCCCAGGCGGGTCGCGATAGCCAGCGCGTTGGAACGGCCTGGCAATCCGATACTCAGATCAAAGGTCGGCGCCAGGGTTTCGACGTCGAACTCGACGCTGGCGTTGCGTACGCCGGGAGTCCCGTGGGCGTAGATCTTCAGCTCCGAGTAGTGGGTGGTTGCCAGCGTTGTGATGCGCCGTCGCACCAGATGATCCAGAAGCGCCCGCGCCAGCGCAGACCCTTCCTCGGGATCGGTGCCCGCGCCCAGTTCGTCCAGCAGCACCAGACTGCGGTCGTCGGCTTCCTCCAGGATGGTGATGATGTTGGTCAGGTGGCTGGAGAAGGTCGAGAGGCTCTGTTCGATGCTTTGTTCGTCGCCGATGTCGGCGAAAATGCCCTCGAAACAGGAAAGCTGGGAGCCGTCGCCGGCGGGGATGTGCATGCCCGCCTGCGCCATCAGCGCCAGCAGGCCGACCGTCTTGAGCGTCACCGTCTTGCCGCCGGTGTTGGGGCCGGTTACCAGCAGGACGAAATAGCTGCCTTCCAGATAAACATCGATGGGCACCACCGTCTCCGGGTTCAACAACGGATGCCGGGCGCGCTTGAGATCGATGGTGGAGCCTGGATGGCCAACTGGCAACGAAGCGCCGCTGCTGCCGGCCCGATCTGCATTTCCCTGCTTTCCTTCCTTTTCCTTGTTTCCCTGTTTCCTCGTTTCCTTCTCCGCCTTCTTCCACTCGACCAGCTCCGGCTCCGTCGCGCGCAGGTCGTCGGCATAGCGGGCGCGGGCGAAGATCAGGTCCAGCACGGCCAGCGCCTCGACGGTCTGGCGGATGTAGGGCGCCTCGTCGGCTACCAGATCGCTCAGCTCGGCCAACAGCCGGCGCACCTCCTCTTCCTCGTCCAGTTGCAGCTTGCGCCACTCGTTGTTCATCTCTACCACGGCAAATGGTTCGATGAACAGCGTCGCGCCGCTGGACGACTGGTCGTGGATCAGCCCGCGGATTCGTCCCTTGAACTCAGCCTTGAGCGGCACTACATAGCGTCCCTGCCGCTGGGTGATAATCGCTTCTTGCAGATACTGGGCCGTTGCGGGCGAGGATATGACGCGGTTCAGCCGGTCCATCAGCCGGCTCTGCACGACCTTGATTTCGGCGCGCAGGCGGGCCAGCTTGGGGCTGGCGCTGTCCATCACTTCGCCGCGGTCGTTGAGCACCTGGCCGATCTGGTCCGCGACGTGCAGCACCGGCTCGATGCGGTAGGCGATGTCGGCCAGCACCGGATAACGGCCCTCAACGCGCACCAGGATGTTGCGCAAGCTACGGGCGCGCTGCAAGGTGCTGCGAATCTCCAGCAGCTCGTTTGGCAGCAGCACCGCGCCGCGCTCAGCCTGTGGCAGGTAGACGCGCACGTCGAACACACCGCCCAGATGGACGTCGCTGTGTTCGCTCAGCAGGCGGCGCGCTTCCGCGGTCTCTGCCAACCAGTGTCTCGCCAGCGTCAGGTCATCGGTCGGCAGCATGTCGCGCGCAAGCTGCGCGCCCGCCGAGAAACTGGTTCGCTCGGCCAGCCGCTGCAGGATCTTGTCGAATTCAAGCGTGTGAAGAGATTTAGCGTTCATACGGCGCTGAGTATAACACCAGCACGCCCGGAATCGCAACTGTATCGGTTGACGCTTTCTGGCGACTGCTCTATACTCACCTGCGCAGAAAAACGATCGCTGCTGCCATCCTTGGGTGCTCCTCAGAAAGGTGAATGACGAACATGGCATCGGATAACGGCATGTGGGAGACCTACGAGAGACGACTGCACGACCCGATGGCTACGGCGATTCTACAGGCCGATCGGTTGTTGGCACTTGCGCCCGAGACGGCCACTGCCCAGCTGAACGATGTGCAACAAGCGATGGATATCGCGGCCTTGCAACGCCTCAGGCAAGTGCTGACTGTCCGGCACGCACAGGCCAGCTTAGCGGATCCTGATGGCGGAGAACGGTTGGCAACGGCCCAGACGCTGCTGGCAACTGCCGAAGAAACGCTGGCCGCACGCGCCAGTCTGGCGCCGATGGTTTCCGCTCCATCGCTGGAAAAACAGGAGGCCTGGCTGCATCTAATGGAGGACTTCAACGCTGCCATGGCTGCGCATAGTCCGGCCAACGCCGCTGCGACCCTGGCCAGGGTGCTCCTGCTCCACGACCGCGCCGGGGAGTTGCTGGCCAGCCCGCCGGCCGATTACCTGAAAGACGATCTGGTCTCGTTGATGTGCGACACCCTGGCAGCCGCGGCGGATTACGCACGCGAGCTGGGCGACGCAGCAGCAGCCCGGCGATTCTTGCAGCAGGCGGTTGACACAGCAGACCGGCATCTTGCGTTGGACGCCGCCGCGCTACGTCTCAAACTGGCTGATTTTCTCCTCAGCCGCTCAGGTGACTTCGATCAGGCGCTGCAAGACCTGCTGCCGCTGCGCGAAAGCATGGACGATCAACCGGCGTCGCTGGCGCGCGTGCAGTTGACGCTTCTGCTGGCCGAGGGCTATGCACGTATCGGCGACGACTTCGAGACGGCGCGGGCAATCCGGGACGCGGCTGCCGACTTGCAGACTCTGGGCTACAGTGCGCCGGAAACGGCAACGCTGACAGCATCGTTGGGCGCCTGGATCGCGGCTGCTGACCGCCAGACAAGGACGCCTAACGAGTTTCGCGGCGCGCTTCTTGCGGCAACCAGATCCTACATGACAATTGCCAACCTGCGGTACCAGATCGAATCGGATTCGCAAGCCGGTGCGGCCGCACTTGCGTTGACCGAGGCGCTGACCGGCCTCGGCATGGAGCTGATGCGGCGCGACCAGGAAATCGCCGAACAGGATTACCGTGTGCTGGTGACCATGGCGCCGGCGCCGGACGAGGTCGCGCCGTTCGGGGCCATCTCTTTTGGCTACGAGGCGCAGTTGAAAAACCTGATCGACCGGCTCAGCGGGTTGCAGGCGCGCATTGAACGCGAGAAGGCCAGCGATGCGCTGCTGGAAGAAGCATCGCGGCTGTTGGAGGAAGGGCGGGAGTTGAACGCCGGCCGGATCGTGTCGCTGCTGCTCAACATGCACGCCGCGGTGTTGCACGGTCTGGGGCGGGATGCGGAAGCGATCAGCGACTGGCGCGAGGTGTGGACGCGGTCGCTGGCCGCCGGCGAACCGGGCGATGCACTGGACGCGCAGCAGCAGATCATTGCACTGTATCTGGAACGCGCCGATCATGCCGCCGTCTCGCGGCTCTGTGGCGAGGCCATCGATCTGATCGAGCGTGACCGCTACAACGTCTCGCCGCCCTATCTTCAGAGCGCGTTTCTGAGGCGCAAGGTGCAGTTCTACTTTCTGGGCGTTTTCGCCGCTTACAAGCTGGGTGACATCGACCTGATGCTGCGGCGCGCCGAGCTTTCCAAGGCCAGAATCACCGCGCACCGGGGAGACGTCCAGGCGAGCACGTTGGCCGGGGAGATTCGCCAACTGACCCGCGACCTGGAGACCGTTCCCGTTGGGGATGAGGCTGCGCTGCGCCAGAAACGGCGGACTCTGTGGGATCTGCTGGCCATCCAGCACGCGGCCGACCGGCAACCGGCCCCGCCACAGTTCAGCCTCGCAGCCGTGCAGGCAGCCCTGGCGCCGGACGAGGTTGTGGTCAGTTACTACTGGCTACATCCGGGCGTGCTGCTGGTAACAGCCATCGATTGCGGCGATGTTGCCACAACTCGCCAGGTCTTCGGCGACGATTACCCGCAACTGGAGGTGCTGGTTGATCAGCTTGGCGAGCTGCGCGGGCCGCGGCCGGTGGAACACGTGCTCGACAGCTTTGCCCGCTACCTGTTGCCAGAGGAGATTCGCCCGCTGCTGCACGGCAAGCTTCGGGTTATCTTCTCGCCCCATCGCCTGTTGCACCGCTTCCCGCTGCACGCGCTGCCGTGGGAGGACAACGTTCTCATTGCCCGGCTGGCCGTCAGCTATGCGCCCAGTCTGACCTCGCTGCTGGTGGCACGGCCTGTCGCTTCAGGAACCCGCGTGCTGGCCGTCGGCGCGGACCAGTACGCCATTCCGGGCAGGACGATCACGCCGTTGCCGGGCGTTGCACGTGAGATTCGCGATCTGCACCGAGCATACACGGCCCACGGCGTCGTCACCGATCTGTTGACGGGACCGAGTGCATCGGTCGAAACGCTACGCAGTTGGGCCGGCGACAACCGGCTGCGCGACTATCGCGTTCTGCACTTCGCCACCCACGGGGAGGATGTGCTGGGTGACTCGCCCATGGAGACTGCCCTGCTGTTCTACGATGCCGAACTGGACGGGCTGGAGCTGTCAACCTGGTCGCTGGAGGCCGACCTGGCCGTGCTGAGCGCGTGCCACACCGCCAAACGTGCGTTGACTGGCCCCGGCATGGCTGAGTTGGTCGGCGACGATCTGTTCGGTTTGCAGGCCTCGCTGTTCAGCGCCGGTGCGCGCAGCGTTGTCGGCGCCCTGTGGAAAGCTGACGACGACGCGGCTGTGCAGATCATGCAAATTCTGCACAGCCAGGTTGCTGCCGGAGTCGCGCCGGAGTTTGCGCTGCAGGCTGCGGTAAATGGCTATCTTGCCGGCGCGACCGGTGACTGGCGCAGGAACCTCTATTTCTGGGCGCCGTATGTGTTGAGCGTTTTTGGCCGCGTTCCTCGGTCCTTGCCGGGAGCTGTGAACTGACGGACCCTGCTTCGTGGCGCTGCAACCAGTCTTGCCAGATACGGCATGGCGGGCTAAAATCCTCGTAACTGCTCGCCCGTCATTCCCGCGGAGGCGGGAATCCACCTCTTCACAGGCGCTAGTCTCCCGCCTCCGCGGGAGTGACGCAACAGTGAAGGCTGAGTAGCGACAAATCCTCAACATCACATCTCCGCACCGAACATCCAGCGCCATGAGCTTTCCAACCCCATCGTTCGTCCACCAACGCATCGTCCTGAAACTGGGTACCAGCGTGCTGACCGCCGGCTCACCGCGCATCAACCGGCCGAGGCTGCTGGACATCGTGCGCCAGTGCGCCCGGCTGCACAGCGCCGGCGTGGAGGTGGTGGTGGTGAGCTCAGGCGCGATCGGCGCGGGCCGCGAGCGGCTGGGTTTCCGTCAGTTGCCGCGTGCTATGCCGGCCAAGCAGATGTTGGCCGCGGTAGGCCAAAGCCGGCTGTTGGGGCTTTACGAGGAGTACTTCGCGATCTACGACATCGTGGTTGGACAGGTGCTGCTAACCCGGTCTGATCTGGAAAACCGCAGCAGGTACCTCAACGCGCGCGACACGTTGCAGGCGCTGCTGGCCGAGCGCATCATGCCGGTCATCAACGAAAACGACGCAGTCGCGACCGAGGAGATCAAGCTGGGCGACAACGACACGCTGTCTGCCCTGGTGTCCAACCTGGTGGAAGCTGATCTGCTGCTGATCCTGACCGACCAGCCGGGGCTGTTCACCGCTGACCCGCGCAGCGATCCGGCGGCGAAACTCATCAGCGAGGTCGGTGTGATCGACGACGACCTGCGCGCGATTGCGGGTGGAACGAACAGCGGGCTGGGTGTGGGCGGCATGACCACCAAGCTCACCGCGGCCGATCTGGCCCGCCGGGGCGGCGCGGAGGTGGTCATCGCGGCGGGCAGCGTCGAAGATGTGGTGCTGCGAGTAACGGGCGGTGAACGCATCGGCACCCGGTTTCCACCGCTGGCCGGCCGGCTGGAGAGCCGCAAACGCTGGCTGCTGGGCGGACTGGCGCCGACGGGCCGCATCTGGATCGACGATGGTGCCGAGCAGGCATTGCTGGCCAGCGGGCGCAGCCTGTTGCCGGTAGGCGTCACCCGGGTCGAGGGGCAGTTCCAGCGCGGCGACACTGTGCGCATCTGCAACACGGCTGGACGGGAAGTGGCGCGCGGGCTGTCGCGCTACGGTGCAGCATCGCTGGAGCGCATCATAGGTCGCCAGTCGGACGAGATCGAGGCGATCCTGGGCTACGAGTACGGCGAGACCGTGGTACACCGCGACGATCTGGTGGTGCTGTGATACAGCGGATCGATTGACGTGGATGGCGGGGTGGCTATAATGGACGAACCGGGAAACGCTGCCAAGACCTTGGATGCTCCATCAGCAGAGGACAGCATCGAATTGCTTGTACAGCAACCGTGCGCGGATGTTCTGGGACGATTGGCGATGATCGCAGAGCCTTTCAGTTTGTACGCCGCGATGATACCGGGTGAGCGCAATCGCCGTGTCGATTTCTGGATCCGAATCACCGGCAACCAGTTCGAGGTGTGGCCAAAGGCAAGGATTACGAGTTTGGTGTCAACCGGGAGCGGATCGCCATACTACCGGTCTACGGTGCGAGGCGAAGTGATACCGCAGCCGGAAGGTTGTTTGCTCAAGGCATCGGTCGACGACGGCGGTCTGTTGCCCGGTGCACGACTCGCCCGGTCGGTACTGCCGGTGATAGTGGCCCTAGCCCTAGTTGCCAGTCTCGCAACACTGGTGACGAGCGGCTTCTCGCCAGACAGTTTGGAAGCAGTTGGCGTTGTGGCAGCCTTCGCCATCTTCATGTGGGGCGTCTTTCGTCTTACGTTGAAGCAAAACAAGCTGGCTGTTGAGAACGACAGACGCCACCATCGCCGCTTCATGGTGATGCTACGCACAGCAGCTTTGGACACCGAAGAAATACCATCGAAAGCAAGACCTACGGAGAAACCTGATGAGTGAGTTGAGTTTGTCTGCTCTCGGCCAGCGCGCCAAAGCTGCCAGCCGGCAACTGGGACGGGCGTCCAGCGCGCAGAAGAACGCGGCGCTGCTGGCCATCGCCGAAGGGCTGGAGCGCAACGCGGCCCAGATTTTGGCCGCCAATGCCCAGGACGTGGCCGACGCGCAGATGGCCGGCCTGTCACAGGCGCTGGTGGACCGGCTGCTGCTGACGGAGAAGCGGCTGGCCGGCATGGCCGCCGACACGCGCAGCGTCGCTGCTCTGCCCGACCCCGTGGGCGAGGAATACGACGGCCGGCTGCTGCCCAACGGCCTGCGCATCGCCCGTCGGCGGACGCCGCTGGGCGTGCTGGGCGTGATCTACGAGGCGCGGCCCAATGTGACCATCGACATCGCCGCGCTGAGCCTCAAGACCGGCAACGCGGCGATTCTGCGCGGCGGCAAGGAGACCCTGCGCAGCAACCTGGCGCTGGTGGAGGTGATCCAGGCGGCGCTGGAAGAGGCAGGACTCCCGGGCGACAGCATCCTGTACATCGACAACCCCGACCGGGCGCTGGTGACCGAATTGCTGCGCATGGACCAGTATGTTGACATGATCATCCCGCGCGGCGGCAACGCGCTGCATAAGCTGTGCCGCGAGCAGGCCACCATCCCGGTGATGACTGGCGGCATTGGCATCTGCCACCTGTTTGTCGATGCATCGGCGGACCAAGACAAGGCCGTCGAGATCATCCACAACGCCAAGACCCAGCGCCCCAGCGTCTGCAACTCGCTGGACACGGTGCTGGTACACCGCGACGTGGCAGCCGGGTTCGTGCCGCGCATGGCCGAACGGCTGGCCGGCGACGCGGTGGAGTTGCGCGCCGATCCCGTTTCCTTCCTCATCTTGGAACGGTCGGCCAACGGCAGCGACTGGAACGTCAAGCAGGCCGGCCCCGACGACTTTGACCAGGAGTGGTTGAGCCTGATTCTGGGCGTCAAGGTGGTGGGTGGGCTGGACGAGGCCATGGATCACATCGCGGCGCACAGTACGGGACACTCGGACGGCATCCTGACCGAGACCTACGGCAACGCGCAGCGCTTCGTCAACGAGATCGACTCGGCGGCGGTGTTCGTCAACGCCAGCACACGCTTCAACGATGGCGGCCAACTGGGCCTGGGGGCGGAGGTTGCCGTCAGCACGCAGAAGCTGCACGCCCGTGGTCCCATGGGGCTGCGCGAGCTGACGACTTACAAGTGGGTGGTGTTCGGCGACGGGCAGGTGCGGGAGTGAAGCGTGGTGCGTATTGCGTGGCTCGTGGGTGGTTTGTCCAGTTGCCTGGATCACCGATGGTGAAGATGTGTTGGCCCGCAGATAAGGACGCGTCTATCAATTAGTTCCCGCTTTGGCCGGTCACCTGACCGAGCCAACACAGGGAAGTCGCTTTTTAGACCCGTCCTAACACTACAACGAGACTTCGATACTGCGGCGCCTGAACAATGATTGAAATCATCGTCTGATAGGGAAAACATGTTAAAACATGTTGCCGAAGTGGAGGTTCGAGTATGCTTCAGCATACTTTCAGTGGCAGACACCGATTTCAATCGGTGGGAACAGCTATGAGGAAGCGCAGATAGCTTGCAGCGTATTCCGTTACGCAACACGAAATACGCAATACGAGATGACATGAGAGCATTAACTAAAATCACCGCTTCGTTGCTTGGCGCCGGCGCAGTAGCTGCCGCCGGCGCGCTGGCCTACGCTCGCTGGGTGGAGCGGCTGCGTATCGAGGTGCGGCGGATGAGCGCGGAGGTCGATGCGCCCGGCTTGCCGGCGGATGGGCTGCGCATCCTGCACATGTCGGACATGCACTTCGCCGGCAAAGGCCAGATTGAACGCTGGAAGATCGAGCACACGCTGAACCTGTTGGCAGGCGAGGAGATCGACCTGCTGCTGGTGACCGGCGACCTGATCCACGACGACGGCGGGTTGCCGGCCGCGTTGGAGTTGCTGGCCCGACTGCCGCAACCGAGGCTTGGCGCGTATGCCTGTTTGGGCAACCACGACTATGCCAGCTATAGTTGGCTGGGTCCGGCGCGCGTCGCCTGGCGCGAGGCTGAGCCGGGCCAGGAACTGCGCGACGCCTCGGTTCGCACCTTCGAGATGATGACGCGGGTGTTCCGCAACGACAAGCTGTATTTGGGCCAGGAACATAACGATATTTCGGTGCTCAAACGGGCGCTGGCGAAGCAGGGCGTCACCGTGTTGGACAACAGCAGCGTACGCGTGACCGACGGCGACACGGATGTTTGGCTGGCGGGCGTGGACGATCTGATGGAAGGGACGCCGGACATCGACGCCGCTCTGGCCGATGCGCCGCCCTATGACAGCGGCGCGCTGCGTATTTTGCTGTTCCATAACCCCGACCACATGCTGGACGAGCGATTGCACGGGTTCGATCTGGCGTTTGGCGGCCACGTCCACGGAGGGCAGGTGCTGATCCCGCTGTTGGGCGCGCTGCACACCCAGGGCACCCATATCCCGCGCCGCCGGACTCACGGATGGTTTATGTACGGCCGGACGCAGACCTACATCGGCCGCGGCCTGGGTGAGGGCGTGCGATTGCGCTTCAACTGCCGGCCGGAGGTGGCGCTGTTAGAGATTACGCCGTCAACGTTGGATCGCCAACCTCTGGCGGTTGCGACGAGCCATCCCCGGGTTGCCACCAATGGCACAGGCGCTCAGCCGGCGCGGGCCGGTTGAAGTGCGGCGACTGCGGGGCGCGGCAGTAGGTGTGCAGCCGGGTGACCTGGCCGTCGCCGTTGCTGCGAAAGGTGTCGGCGAAGGCGCAGTTGTCACAGGAGCTGCCGCGCAGGCGTAGATACACAGTTCGTAGTCGAGACATAGTACAGAGTTACTTGCTCAACACTCGACTTCGGAAGTCGAGCCATCACACGTTTACGTACCCGCAGGCAACCGCTTCGACAGGAATTATATCTGCCGTCCCGGGTTTGTCCAGAGCACATCCCGAAGGAGCACCTCATGCCTATCCATAACCTCAGGATCACTCAGCTTGATCCCAACAAGGCCTCGGACCGCAGTCGCCTGGTCAAGTTCGCATTCAAGCTGCACAAGAGCGATCCCTACTGGGTGCCGCCGCTGATCGGTGACCGCAAGAAGTTTCTCGACCCAGCGAAGAACCCCTCGTTTGAATACCTCAAGGTCGCTTATTTCGTGGCCGAAGCGCTGGTCATTCCGGAGAACACGCCCAAGGGAACCATCACCGGCGGCATGGAGCAGGACGTGGGCACCATCGCCGCGGTGATCAACCCGCGGCACAACGAGACCCACAACGACAAGATCGGCTTCTTCGGCCTGTTCGAGTGCATCAACAGCCACGAAGTCGCCGATGCTTTGCTGGATGCTGCAGCGGGCTGGCTGCGCGGGCAAGGCTACAACGGGATGCGCGGCCCGGCGACGTTTACCATGACCGATGAGGTTGGGTTGCTTGTCGATGGCTTCAACGATGAGCCGCGGATTCTGATGCCCTACAACCCACCTTATTACCCCGAATTGGTCGAGGTTTACGGATTGAAGGGGGTGATGGACTTGTACGCCTACAAGTGGGACATGATTGCCCAGTATGGCGGCAAGGTCGAAAACCTGCCACCTAAGCTCGTTCGGGTGATGGAAAAGCTGAAGCAGCGCGGCAATCTGACCCTGCGCAAGATGGATATGAAGGACTGGGACAACGAGGTCGAGAAGGTCAAGATCATCTACCGGGCAGCATGGGAGGCCAACTGGGGCGCTGTTCCCATCACCGACCACGAGCTGGACCACTACGCAGCCGAGATGAAGCAGATTCTCGATCCCAATCTGGTCTTCTTTGTCGAGATCGAGGACAAGACCATTGGCATGGCGCTGACTTTGCCCGACGCCAACTTCGTTCTCAAGAAGATGAAAGGTCGTCTTTTCCCGTTTGGCATCATCCAGGCGCTGCGTTATCAGAACAAGATCACCTGGGCGCGGGTTTGGGCGCTAGGTGTGCTGCCCGAGTACCGCCATCTGGGGGCAGACGGCGTGCTGATCTACGAAACCGCCAAATCGGCCATGGAAAGTGGCTACCGCTGCATGGAAGGAAGTTGGATCCTGGCCAACAACGTCGAGATGAACCGTCTCATCCAGAACCTGGGCGGGATGCTGTACAAGACGTATCGGATGTATGAGATGGAGTTATAGGGAAGAGGGGAAAGAGGGAAAGAAAGGAAAAGTGGGAAACGGGGACAGATTGGCGCAGGTCTAGGGGGAGTTGCCGAGGAGTTGCAAGGCCAACGCGACCGCCTCGGCCGCTGAGTTGGCGCGCCGGATTGGAGGTGTTTGACCGCTGTCATCAGCCGCCTGCCAGGTTCCGATGCCGATGACGGGACGGCCGAACTTCAGCGCGAAGGCAATCTCCGATAGCGTGCCGTATTCGCCGCCGACTGCGATCACCGCCTGCGCGGTGCGCATCAGCACCGCGTTGCGCGCCTCGCCCATGCCGGTGACAATCGGCAACGCCACCCACGGATTCGCCTGCGAGGCATCCTCACCGGGCAGGATGCCGACCACCAGCCCGCCGGCTTTAGCCGCGCCGCGGCTGGCCGCCTCCATCACGCCGCCGCGACCGCCGGTCAGCGCCACCGCACCGGCTTCGGCCAGCAGTCGACCGACCTCCTCGGCAGTCGCATCCTCCTGTGCGCTACACGTCCCGCCGCCGATGACGGCCACCCGCGGGCTAAGTTGCCTGTTCATGCGCCGTCCCCGATCTTACTACTGTCCCGTGTTAGCGGAATACGCGCCAGCGCGGTGTAGACCGCACCGCCCGGTTGCAGATTGCTCTGGAACAGGATCACCTCTTCGACCGGCACAATCCCCAACGTTCCCACCTTTGTCTGCCCCAGCACGCCGGCCAGCCGCGCGCGGTTGTTGGACGAGATCTTCTTGTTGACGCGCCCCAGCGTCAGGTGCGGTGAGAAGGGCCGGGTTTCCTTGTCGAACCCTAGGCGCGTCAGTTGCAGGTCGGTTGCCCGCTGCAGACCAGCCAACGGTTTTGGCACGTCAGGCACACCAACCCAGAGCACGTTGGCGCGTCGCACGTTCGGGAAGCAACCAAACCCTGCCACGGTAAACTCAAACGGTGTAAAACTGGCTGCGGCCGCAGCCATCGCCTGCGCAATCGCATCCACCCGCTCGACCGGCGTATCTCCCAGGAACTTCAGCGTCAGGTGGATGCCCTCGGGATTGGTCCAGCGGACAGTCTTTGGCGGCAGCAGGCGCCGCAGATCGTCTTGGACAACGGAAATTGCGTCGCGAAGTTCGGACGTCAGGTCAAGCGCAATGAAGAGGCGAAGATGCGGTGTAGACACAACAGGTCACTCCGCGATTTCAACTATTAGGGCAGGTCCGTCCAGCGTAATGGTCAGTTGGTTCAACACGTCCCGTCCGAGAATCGCGTCTTGATCTTGAGCCAGCGCAATAGCATCTGCAGTCACTACTACATGTGAGCCAACCTTTACACGTGCAAGATAAGTCTCCACGGCTTGCCGTGCACCGGTGATGCCACGAATGAAGCGCGTTTCCATGTGCTTTGCTCCAACAGCTTGCAGAGCTTGCAATGGCAACATCGAAGCGTCCGCACCAGTGTCTATCAGGGCTTTCATCCGCACTTCGCTGCTTTCAGGATCTGTCCCACGAACAGTGATGTCAACAACTGGAGCAGGCGGATAATACGATCCCCCGTAGATAAAGTTAACAACGTTCATGGGTTGCGAACGAAGCGTGGGGAACGGAGATGAAGCACTCGGTCGGGTTCTTCAGTTACTTGTTTGATAAGCACCACTTCGTCATGCAAATTATTCTCGACGCGTCGAACCAGTGCTTCCACATCGTGATCGTGATCAATGACTTGACCCTGATAAATCGCCACGTACTGTCCTTCGTATTGCCCAAGCAATTGGGAATGCATCTCCAGAAACGCAGCTTTCTCCCGCAGCATTGCGGGCCGCCGTGCGTCTACCGAGAAGATAGGGGTTGCCTGAACAATGGTGTCGGTCAAGACCTCGGCAATGGGCCGTTGATCAGCAGCGGCTGTCCGCTGAATCTGCTCGTAAACCTCGTCCGGCAGGGTAAGCGTGATCTGTTTTGACATGGTGGTAGACCTGCTTCCAATGGAATGACGTGCCACGTCTGTCGCACTTGCAGCGATGGTTGGTATGGCTATTCTACTCTCGCCAACCGACTTGTGCAAGGTGCTTGCGAATCACTTGCCTGTCGATAATCCGAGGAGTAACGCTCACAAATACGCGCTTACATCCGCCTTGGGAAACGGCACACGAACGAACTCGTGCAGCCGGGTACAGCTATCGGGCTGGTCCCAGGGGATCGTTGCATCCAGTCCCATCTTGGCACTACGGCTCTTCTGGCCAGGGATGTGAGTCGCAGACGGGTCCAACGATGAGGAAGGCTGGTTCTCCCAAACCAGCAGGTCGCGGTCAGCCTGGAAACGGGTGGCAATCGCCCATTCAATTTCGTTCGGATCGTACAGGTCGATATCGTCGTCCACCACGACCACATGCTTCAGCGACCCGTGGCCACGGAACGCTGCCTCCGCTGCCTTGTGGCCGTCGTCGGCGTGTTGCTTGTCGATCTGCACCACAGCGTGCAGCCACGAAGCGCCGCCCGGCGTAATGCTGACGTTGCGGCATCGGCACACCTCGTTAACCGCGGCGAAGATGCTGGGCTCGCGCGGCATCCCCATCAGCAGCTTGTGTTCGAGCTGGCCCGGCAGCAGGGCATGGTAGATCGCGTCGCGGCGGTGGGTGATGCAATCGATCTCGATCACCGGCTGCTGGCGCACGATGTCCCACGTCTCAGTCAAATCGACGAACGGCCCTTCGGCCACCGTGCGATGCGTGATCCGCCCTTCCAGTACGAACTCCGCCTCGGCCGGCACGCGCAGGTCGTTGGTGAGGCATTGGACCACCGGCGTCGGCGCCAGCGCATTGGCGATAGCGAGCTCATCTACGCCGGGTGGCGGCGCCATGCTGGCCGCCAACAGCACATGCAGCGGCAGCCCAATGCAGATGGCCACCGGCAAGTCGTCCGGCGTCTTTTTCAGCGCCGTATCGGTGCCGCGCCGCTCGACGATGCGCGCGGCCAGGTGGGTTGCATCCAGCCGCAGCAGACGGTGAAAGCTGACGTTGGGTCCGCTGTCTGGGTCGTTGACGACCGCAATCGCCGCGGTGGCGTAGGGTCCGGCGTCGTCGGGGTAATGGGTCAGGAAGGGCAGCCGGCGCAAATCGGGCGTCGTCATCACGACCTCCTGGCACGGCACCTCGTCCCGGTTTACCAGTCGTGGATCACTGGGCGACGAGTAGGCATCAGCCATACGAAACACCAACTCTTCAACCGCGCAGTCCAACGCCAGCGCAAAGTAGCGCCGGTCGGAGCACTGTCCCGACAGCACGCGAAACTCGCTGCCGGCCACATCGTTGAACAGCACCGGCCGCCCGTCCAGCGCCGCAATCACCGGCGCCATCTCCAGGTACGGATCGATCTGTTTGTTGATCTCGACCAGCCAGCCAGCTTCCCGCACTGCACCTATAAAGTCTCGCAAGTTTGTCATAGCGTCTCCGTTTTTCACCACAGAGGCACAGAGTGCATAGAGATTTTTGCCTGGTGATGAATCATGCACAGGCTGCTACGGTTGTCGTGATAGTCCGCACTGTACCCGCTTGCCGCAGCGCCGAGGCGACCGTTTCCGCCGCGGCTGGTTCGACCAGCGCGATCATGTTGCCACCGCGGCCACCGCCGCTGAGCTTGGCACCCAGCGCGCCGGCCTGTCGCGCCGCTGCACACAGCCGGTCCAACTCCGGACTGGAAACCTCCAGCTCTTGCAGCAATGCGTGGTTCCCATTCATCAGACGGCCCAGCTCAGCAAGGTCACCAGACTCTATGGCATGGTAAGCAGCAACGGTCGCGCGCGCGATAGCGTCAAAAACATACTCATACCGCCGCGGGTCAGCCTGCCAGCCACGGCGTACATCGCCTACGGTGATGCTGGTCGGGCTGGCGATGCCGGTGTCGCCGATCACCAGCGTCACCGGTCGGGCGATGCTAAACGGCTCCGGCGGCTGGCCACGCACAAACCAGACCGGCTGCTCATAGGCGATCACCGTGTTGTCGATGCCGCTGGGCGTGCCATGAAACAGGGTCTCACTTTGGTAAACCAGTGCTGAGATCTCGCCTGCGGTCAGGGATCGGTCTGATGCGGCCGCGATGGCACGCACGATCGCGGTGGCCGCAGCCGCGCCGCTGCCCAATCCACTGCTGACCGGAATCGTGCTGTGCAGGACAATGCGCCAGTCCGGCGTCGCCAAGCCCAGCACATCCAACGCCAGTTTGGTCACCAACGCCAGCGGCTGTTCGGTTGACGCGCCTGTGACCGGCACCGTCTCGCCGATGTCGCTCAGGTCCAGCACGCAGCCGCTGCCCGGCGCGCCGGGAGTCACCGTCGCCGTCGCTGCAACCTGGCTGACCGGCGCCGCGATGGCCGGTCGGCCATACACCACCGCGTGCTCGCCAAAGAGGATCACCTTGCCCGGAGCGCTGCCTGTTGCCATGGATCGAGTATAGCACAGCCGGCCCGCTGAATGAATTCGCTGCCTCTCCATCCACCCGTGCCACAACGGTTCGTAGTAGGCGCTTCAGCGCCGTTAACTCTGCGGAGCGCTAAAGCGCCTACTACGAACCGTGACAGCAGTGGGTTGACGCACGCTGCGAACAATGCTATTCTGCCCGCGACCTGCCATGAAAACACAACCCTCCGACTCCGACCGCTTGCAGCAGCGCAACCGCGAGCTATCAATCCTCAACGCGTTCGCCAAGGAGCTTAACGCGCAGGTTGACCTCAACCGCGCGCTGCAGACGGCGCTGGCGCAGGTAGCCGATTTGTTGGATCTGCAGACCGGTTGGGTCTGGTTGTTGCACCAGGAAAGCGGCGAACCGTATCTGGCTGCATCCCAGAACCTGCCGCCCGCGTTGGCCGAAAATCCATGGCGCATGGCCGGTGACTGCTACTGTCTCGACACCTTCCGCGCCGGCGATCTGTCAGGCGCTGCCAACGTCAACGTCGTGACGTGCAGCCGGCTCAAGAACCTGGTCGATGGCGCCAACGGGCTGCGCTACCACGCCAGCATCCCCCTGTACGCGCACAGCCGCCAGCTTGGTGTGCTCAACGTCGCCAGCACGGACTGGCGCGAGCTTTCACCCGACGATTTGCGGCTCCTCTACACCGTTGGCGATCTGTTGAGCATCGCGGTCGAGCGCGCCCGGCTGTTTCAACAAAGCGCGGACCTGGGCGCGTTAGAGGAGCGCAACCGGCTGGCGCGCGAGCTGCACGACACCCTCGCTCAGAGCCTGGCCGCGATCGCCTTACAACTCGAGTCGGCTGATGTCCTGCTGGAAACCGGCGCTCCTTCCGACAGGATCAGCGCGGCCGTCCAACGGGCCATGGAGCTGACGCGCGCCAGCCTGGAGGAAGCGCGGCGCTCGGTGCTGGACCTGCGCGCCGCGCCGCTGGAAGGTCGCTCCCTGCCGGAGGCGCTGGCAACGCTGGTGGAGGCAGTGGATAGACAGAACGGCCTGCGGGCCAGCCTGGAGCTCATCGGCGCTGCCCGGCCACTGCCGCCGCGCGTAGAAATCGGCCTGTATCGCATTGCCCAGGAGGCGCTGAACAACGTGGCTCGCCACGCCGGCGCACGGATCTGTCGCGTCCGGTTGACCACCACGCCGGGAGAGGTGCGTTTGCTGGTTGCCGACGACGGGGCTGGATTCGACACGAACGAAGTGAGCGACGGACGGCTCGGGCTTGTTGGTCTGAACGAGCGCGCCCGGCTGCTCCACGGCCAGTTGCGACTGGAAACCAGCCCAGGCGCTGGCACAGCGGTCGAAGTCGTGGTTCCGTTGCTGTCGTAGGTTTACAATCGCAGGTAGATAATCGTGATGGTAGATTTGAGCCGTGAAACGTGATGCGTGAAACGTAAGCTGATCACGCAACACGTTTCACGTTTCACGTCCTCACCCAGCCACAGCCAGCACTTGAGTAAGCGCATGACTTCACCCGATCCCCGTATCCGCATCCTCGTCGCCGACGACCATCCCATCGTCCGCGATGGACTGGTCGCGGTGCTCTCGACCCAGGCTGATTTTCAAGTAGTGGGCGAGGCCGGCAACGGGTTCGAGGTAGTCAGCCAGGTCGCGGCGCTGGTTCCTGACATTGTGTTATTGGACCTGGAGATGCCGGAAATGGATGGCGTGCAGGCATTGGAGCAACTACGCAGCCTGGGACGGCCGGTGCGGGCCATCGCGTTCACCGCTTTCGACAGCGACGAGCGCATTCTGAGCGCAGTCAGGGCCGGCGCGAAGGGGTATTTACTGAAAGGAGCGCCGCGCGAGGAGCTGTTCAACGCGGTACGCGTCGTTCACGCCGGTGGATCGTTGTTGCAGCCCATCGTTGCGTCCAGGCTGATCGAGCGGATGACCGAACCGGTAGCAGAGCCGCTGCCGGAACCGCTCACGCCGCGCGAGCTGGAAGTGCTAGGACTGATGGCGGTCGGTCTGCAAAACAAGGAGATCGGCGACCGGCTCGCGATCACCGAACGGACGGTGAAGTTCCACGTCAGCTCGATTTTGGGGAAACTGGAAGCCGGCAACCGCACCGAAGCCGTCTCCATCGCTGTGCAGCAGGGGTTGATCGAGAGGTAACAAGACACGCTGTCCGCGTTCCCCGCGGTCTCCTGACCGCTCTGGTCGGCATTCCCGGAACCCCGGTGGGGAGACCGGTCAGAACACCGGCGGGATGATTTTACACCGGTTCCAACGGCCGGTACGGCTCCGACGGCAGCTCAACGCGGATAGTGTCACCTACGCGCACCTCACCGCCGGCAATCACCACCGCCATCACGCCGGCCTTGCGCACGAGATTTCCCGCTTCGTCCCGGTCCAGCACGGCGGCCATCAGCCCCGGCTGAAAGTCGTCCAGTTGATGACACGGGTTGCGCAGGCCGGTCACCTCGACCACCGCCTCGTCGCCAAGCCGCAGCACAGTTCCTGTCGGCAGCGCCAGCAAATTGATGCCCCGCGTCGTAACGTTCTCACCAATCTCACCTGGGAGGACCACAAATCCCACCTGTTGCAACTCGTCATGCAGCTCGCTGTGGATCAGATGCACCTGCCGCAGGTTAGGCGCTGTGGGATCGCGCCGAACCCGCGAGCGGTGTTTCACCGTCTCGCCGGCGTGAGCGTCGCCCTCGACACCCAGACCGGCCAGCAAGCGGATGCAGTCCACATTTGGTTTACTGAACGAATGGGTAGCACTGATGCTCACCGCAACGACGTGTCCGTCCATCGTCCTTCCTCGATGTGTTGGTTGCCACAGCCTAGCCGGCCCGGGTGCCATCGGCAACGGGAGACTCCGGCACAGCCAGCACCGGCGTGATGCCGTCGGCATAGCCGATGTCGAAAAGCATGGCTTCTGACACCTCGCCCATCATCTTGCGCGGCGCCAGGTTGACGACGAACAGCGCCTGCCTGCCCACCACTTCGCCGGGATCAGCCCGCTCCTGCTTCATTCCGACCAGCACCGTTCGCTGAAAATCGCCAAAGTTGACCCTCAGCTTGACCAGCTTATCGGAGCGCGGTACGTCCTCCACGCGCTCGATAGTGCCGACGCGAATGTCGATCTGGTTGAGCAGTTCGGGCGAAATGGTTGGCTTGATAGGTGCGCCCATCAGTGATTGCTCCGTTGTCTGAATGAACTGGGGGTGCTAAGTCAATTGCTGGCAAGCTGCGACCTGAAACGTGAAACGTGAAAACTGGTCTCACAAGGCGACATCACGTTTCACGCCTCACGTTTCACGCCCATCCCTGATTGCATGTGGCCATCACCTGCCAAAGCCGACGAAACGCCATTTTCCAGCGGCAACCCAACCAGCGCCATCAGCTTCAGCGCGTTGGTGGAGGTGGCAATGCCGGGGCGCAGCGTGTAGTCGAAGGTCATGGCCGGCCCGCCGGCGCCGTCGGTGAAGGACTCGGCGAGGTGAACCGGTACGCTGGCCGCCGCCAGATCGGGCGAATCGGCCAGCGTCAGATCATGAGTCGAGACCGCGCCGATTGCACCGCTTTGTAGCAGGTGCAGGATGACCTGACGGGCGGCCACACGCCGCTCGCTGGTGTTGGTGCCCTGCAGGATCTCGTCCAACAGGTAGAGCAGTGGCTGCACCCGGCGCGCCTCGGTCTCATCCGCGCGATCGACAATGGATTTCAGCCGCCGCAGCTCGGCCATGAAATAAGACACGCCCTGGTCCAACGAGTCCTGCACGCGCATGCTGGAGGCGACCACCAGCGGCGGCAGTTGCATCTCCGCGGCGCAGACCGGTCCGCCCATCTGCGCCAAGACCGTGTTGACGCCAACCGCGCGCAGCAGCGTGCTCTTGCCTGACATGTTGGACCCGGTGACGAACAAGAAGCTGCCCGGCGGACCAACCTCGATATCGTTGCCGACCGCTATGGACGACGGCAGCAGTGGATGCGCCAGGTTGCGAGCGGTCAACTTCGCCTCTCCGCCCTCGATAGGTGCCGGGAATACCCAGTCAGGCTGGTCGAAGCGCAGCGTCGCCAGTGCGATCAGCGCCTCCGCCTCACCCAGGGTTTCCAGCCAGTCGCGGACGTCCTGCCCGGCCCGCTCCTGCCATCGTTCCAGCAACCACAGAACATGAAGGGACCAAAGGGTTAGCGCCTGCACGACGAAGAAAAACATCGAGCGGCGTATCTCGACCAGCGGCATCAGCCGCGCCAAGCTGCGCAGTTGGCCGCCGGCCGTGCTATCGCCGCGCGTCAACGTGCTCTGCAAGCGTAGCATCTCCGGTGACGTGTAGCTCGCGCGTCCGATCAGATCGAAGATACCTGCATACGCGCCAAACACGTTTTGACGCGCAGCCACGCGGTCGAGATCAGCATTGGCGCGCAGGCCGGCGGTGTAGCTCAGGACCAGGTTGGCGACGATGACAACGATCAGTGCAGGAAAAACAGTGAGGCCGGCCAGTTGCGCGATCACCAGACACGCCGTCAGCAACGTCAGCAGCCGCGCCGACCAGAGCAATGCTGGACGCCGGCTCAGCCACGGGACGTCCTCTGCCCACTCGATGAACTGGTCGTAGCCACCTTGAGCTTGGCCCATCAGCCGGCCTTGCAGCATGACGCCCTGGCGTTCTTCGACCGACGGCGCCAGCTCGGCAATGGCAGCCTGCCGCGCCTGCACGGTCTCGGTCGCGGCGGGGTTCAGTATCCAGCGCCGAAGCGCCTCCTTGCCGATGGCAGTTCCTGGCGTGTTGAGGAGGTGTTCCAACGAGACCGAGCCTAGGAGATCCAGATCAGCCGCCGTGCTGGGGTCGATGGCCGCGTCCGGGTCGCCGGTGCGCGGCAGGCTGGGCCGGGGCAACGCGTGCCAGTCGCGTGCCAGCCGCGCGATCCCCTCGGCGTTGATCGTAGCCAACATGCCGGCGCGCTGCGCCGCATCTCTGGCTCGTCGGTGGGATGCATATGACCACAGCAGCACAGCCACCAGTACGCCGGCCAATCCAAAGAGCGGGATCACGTTGTACCAGAACCCCAGGCCGACGACTGCCAGTATAGCCGCGATCAGCAGCAGATTGAGATTTCCAAAACGACGGCTGCGACGGTCGTGGGCGTCGCGCTGGCTGGTGAATGCAGCATGCCGCTGTTCATAGACTTCTTGTGGGTTCTCGTTCATATCGGGCGCGATTATAGCATCGTAGTGCGATTCGGGAAGATTTGCAGCAACGCCGGTTCTCCTGGACGAAGGTACAGGTCAGGTTCTGGACCCGTGCCCGATGCGCCGGCCGGCCGGATTTGATACACTGAGAGCAAGAAGCAAAACAGATCCCAAGGAGTTTCAAGATGCCAACAACGACACAAAAAACAGCCCTGATCACCGGCGCATCGCGCGGCCTCGGCCTGGCATTGGCGGAGGCGCTAGCCCGCAACGGCTGGCGTCTGATCGTCAATGCCCGCGGAGCCGGAGCGCTGGACCAGGCAGCAGCGGCGTTCTCCCGCTGGACCGATGTGACCGCGATCCCCGGCGACATAGCCGACGCAGTTCACCGGCGTGATCTAGCGCGGGCTGCCACGGCCACCGGCGGATTGGACGCGGTGATCAATAACGCCGGCACGCTGGGAACCAGCCCGCTGCCGCCGCTGCTGGACTATCCGCTGGACACGCTGCTGGAGGTGTTCCGCGTCAACGTGGTGGCGCAACTGGGCGTGTTGCAGGCAGCGCGCGAGACGCTAAAGCCCGGTGCGGTGATCATGAACATCACCAGCGACGCCGGCGTCGAAGCCTACGAAGGGTGGGGCGGCTACGGCGCCAGCAAGGCAGCGCTGGAGCAACTGTCCAACGTGCTGGCAGCCGAGAACCCATCCTTGCGCGTTTACTGGGTCGATCCGGGCGACATGCAGACGCAGATGCACCAGGATGCCTTCCCCGGCGAAGATATCAGCGACCGGCCGTTGCCCGAAGAAAGCGTCCCCGGCCTGCTGGCGCTGCTGGAAGGGGCTCTTCCGAGCGGCCGCTATCAGGCCAGCGCCGTCCCGGTGCTGGCGTAAACTTGTCATTCCCGCGAAAGCGGGAATCCACTCTTCACAGTCCTGGGTTCCCGCGCAAGCGGGAACGACGGATGGACGGCGCTGAAGCGCCTACTACAAACACAGATGTTTTTCAGGACCAAACGATGAACTCCGACACCTTGCTGCAAACAAAGTCACCGGTCACCTACACACTGGATTGCCAGTCCGTGCCGGCCAGCCTGCCAACGCTGGACTTCAAGCTGCCGGCCGAACTGGAGGCGAGCCAGCCGCCCGAGGCGCGCGGTCTGGGGCGCGACGAGGTGCGGCTGATGGTCTCTACCCTGAACGATGACAGGATCGTTGACAGCGACTTTCGCCGTTTGCCCGACTTCCTGCGTGCCGGCGACCTCCTGGTGGTGAACACCAGCGGCACACTCAAAGCGGCGTTGCCGGCAACCCGCGGCGACGGCGAGCCGTTCACGCTGCACCTGTCAACCCGCTTGCCCGACGGTCGCTGGCTGGTCGAGGTGCGCAAGCCGGATCGCGGGACCAGCAAACAATACCTGCAAGCCGCGACCTGTGAGACGTATCGACTCCCCGGCGGCGGGCGTGTCACGCTGGAAGCGCCGCATCCCGGCAGTTTCGGCGCGATCCTGGCGGGACACTCGCGACTCTGGATCGCCAGCCTGGACCTGCCGCTGCCCTGGCTCAGCTACCTGGAACGCTACGGCGCGCCGATCCGCTACAAATATGTGGACCAGGCATGGCCGGCGGCGTACTACCAGACGGTCTATGCCACCGAGCCGGGCAGCGCCGAGATGCCGTCGGCCGGGCGGGCGTTCACCCCGGAGATCGTCACGCAGTTGGTGGCCCGCGGCGTGCAGGTTGCCCCGTTGATCCTGCACACAGGTGTTGCCAGCCTGGAAGGCCACGAACCGCCCTACGAGGAGTTCTACCGAGTGCCTGACTCAACTGCGCGGTTGGTCAACCTCGCACATGTTAACGGCGGGCGGGTGGTCGCGGTGGGTACGACGGTGGTGCGGGCGCTGGAGACGGTGACGGGGGAGGACGGTGTGACCCGCGGCGGTGAAGGTTGGACACGTCTGGTGATCACGCCGGCGCGCGGGCTGCGGGCTGTGAACGCCATGCTGACCGGCCTGCACGAGCCGAAGGCAACGCACCTGGCGATGCTGGAAGCGCTAGCCGGTCGGCAGCATCTGGAAGTGACGTATGCACAGGCACTGCGCGAACGCTATCTGTGGCACGAGTTTGGGGATCTGCACCTGATTTTGCCGTGACATGCGGGGCGGGAAAGTTGGGGGACTGACGTGAAAACACAGCAGCCAGCGTTGGACAGGTGAATCGTCGTCAGGTATACTCCCGTGAGGCGCGGCAGCGTGCCGCAATCTGCGACGGGAGAGCCTGAAGCCATGAACAACAGCGACAAGACCTCCGCAATCCGACAAAAGTTGCCGGCGGCAGTTCAGGTGCTTCAGCGACCGTAGGAACGTTGAACGCCAATACCTGATCGTAACTGTTCAGCCATAGACTTCGGAAGTCGCCGGTTCTACGTAAACAACCAGTCTAACGCGGTGCGAGATGCTTCCTCCTTGCTTCGGCGACTTCCGAAGTCTATGGCTCCGTGATAGCCTGAATAGTTACATCTGATCGACGAAACTCAAGCCAGACGACAGCAATCGACCCACTGACAATGTCCTCCACCGCCCAACCGACCATTGCATCGCGCCTGACCCACATCACCCGCAACACGCTGTTGGTCACGTTCCTGTTTGGACTGGCCGCGGTCGCCGGGCTTTTTCGCAACATCATCGTCGCCCAGGAGTTCGGCATCGGCGCGGCGCTGGACGCCTACTACGCAGCCTTCAAACTGCCCGATCTTCTGTTTGCAGTCGTGGCTGGCGGCGCGTTGGCCACGGCGTTCATCCCCGTCTTCGCCGATTTTCTGACCGACGGCGACAGGCCTGGCGCATGGCGACTGGCCGCGGCCATTACCAATCTGGTGGTGATCGTGATTGGCGTGCTGGCCAGTATTGCCTGGATAGCTGCACCCTGGCTGGTCAGCATCGTCATCGCACCCGGCTTTCCGCCGCCAGCCCAGGCCGAGACGGTGCAAGTGATGCGCATCGTGCTGTTCTCGACCGTCATCTTCGGCATCAGCGCGGTGCAGGGGAGCGCACTCAACGGCTTCAAACACTTCTTCCTGCCGGCACTGGCTCCGGTGGTCTACCCGTTGGGCGTGGCGGCCGGCGCGCTTTTCCTGGCGCCCACGATGGGCGTCACCGGGCTGGCCATCGGCGCTGTCTTCGGCTCGTTGCTGCATCTGCTGATCAAGGTGCCGGGGCTGATCAAGTTCGGCTTTCGCTGGTGGCCGGTGCTGGACCTGAAGACAGAGCCGGTGCGGCGGGTGCTGGTGTTGCTGGGGCCGCGCGTGCTGGATCTCTTCGTCTTTCAGTTCACCTTGATTGCGACGACCAACCTGGCGTCGCGGTTGGGCGCGGGCGGCGTTAGTTCGGTTGAGTGGGGCTGGGACGCGATGCAACTGCCCGAAACGCTGATCGGTACCGCGTTTGGGTTGGTGGCCTTTCCGACCATGGCCGAGCTGGCCGCGCGGCGCGATATCCCCGGACTGCGCAGCACGCTGGGTGAGACCTTGCGTTTCGTGATCGCTCTGGCGCTGCCTGCGACTGTTGGCCTGATCCTGTTGGGCCGGCCACTGCTGTCTTTTCTCTACCAGCGCGGCCAGTTCGACGCGGCGGCTGTTGACGCGGTCTATACGACGCTGCGCTTCTTTGCACTGGGGCTGATCGCACATACCTGTCTGGAGCTGACGGCGCGGGCCTTCTTCGCACAGAAGGACACAGTCACGCCGCTGGTCGTCGCGACCGGCTCAGCGGTGACCAACATCTTGTTAGCTATTCTGTTGATGGGCGTGCTGGGCGCGGGTGGGCTGGCGCTGGCCAACACGCTGGCCGTTACCGCCGAGGTGCTGGTGCTGATGGTGATCCTGCGGAAGCGTTGGGGGGGTGTCGAGGGACGGTTGATTGGACGCACTTTCGTGCGCGCCGGCATGGCCAGTGCAGTCATGGGACTGATGCTGGTGGTGTTCATAGGCCGCGCCGAGAGCGCGGGTCTGGGTAATTTGGTGCTGGTGGCGCTGGGTGGGTTGTTGGGACTGGCTGTCTACATTGTTGCCGGGCTGCTGTTTGGTGTGCGCGAGCTGCGGGAGATGCCGGCGGCGCTGCTGGGGCGATGAGTGGGCGAGGCAGGCCGGCATCGCCGCATCGCATTCCAGAACTTTAGACAGACCCTCGATAATCAGCTATAATCCAGCACGCCGCGGCGACGTTTGATTCTGCCGAGGGCGAAAAAATCGAACGTCACAGAATACGGAGAGCTACTCTTGCTATATCAGGCGCCGCGAGGAACCAACGACATCTTGCCAGAGGATTGGCCCTACTGGCGTCACATCACCGCGACCATCGAACGGCTGGCAGGTCTGTACGGGTTTGAACACATCGATACGCCGATTATCGAGGTCACCGAGCTGTTCGAACGGGGCGCGGGCGCGGGCGCGGATGTGATGGTACAGAAGGAAATGTACACCCTGGAGGACAACGGCGGCGTCAGCCTGACGCTGCGTCCGGAGTTCACTGCCGGCATCATGCGCGCTTATCTGGAACACGGCATGAAGGTCAAGCCCTCGCCGGTGAAACTCTATTCGATGGGGCCGATCTTCCGCCAGGAGCGGCCGCAGGCCGGCCGCTACCGCCAGCATACCCAGTGGAACGTCGAGGCCCTGGGCGAGATCGACCCGGCCGTCGATTTCGAGGTGATGTCCATCGCCTACAGCTTGTTCGCCGAGCTTGGCTTCCAGGACCTGGCGTTTCAGATCAACTCCATCGGTTGCCCAAACTGCCGTCCGGCCCACATCGCCGCGCTGGTCGAGTATTTTTCGGGGCACCGCAGCCGCCTCAATGAGATCGACCTGCGGCGTCTGGAGATCAATCCGTTGCGCCTGCTCGACTCGAAAGAAGAGGCCATGCAAGGATTGATCGAAGACGCGCCGCGCAGCATCGACTACCTGTGCGACGAGTGCCGCGAGCATTTCGCTGCCCTGCGCGGCTACCTGGATGCGGCGGGTTTGAGCTATACCGTCAACACGCTGCTGGTGCGCGGCTTCGACTACTACACCAAGACCGTGTTTGAGGTCTGGGCCGAAGGTATCGGGGCGCAGGCAGCGGTTTGTGGCGGCGGCCGCTACGATGGGCTGATCGAGCTGCTGGGCGGGCCGCCGACGCCGGGCATCGGCTTCGGCAGCGGTATCGAACGGCAGATCCTGACGCTGAAGGCACAAGGGATCGTCCCGCCACCGCTGCCCGCGCCTCGGGTTCAAGTCAGCTATATTGGCCGCGGCGAGATCGGCCAGCAGGCCAAGCAGGCCGCCGTTTCGCTGGTCAGCGACCTGCGTGCGGCCGGCATCGGTGCGGTGTTGCCATTCGGCGACCGCAGCCTCAAGAGCCAGCTCAAGTCGGCCAACCGGGCCGATGTTGCGTTTGTTGTCATCATCGGGGAGGGTGAGCTCGCCAGCGGACAGTTTACTGTGCGAGACCTGACGGACAGCCAGCAGCAGCCGGTGGACCGCGCCGCAGTGGTGGCGTGGCTGCAAGAACGATTGCCGTAGCGAAACGTATGGAAAACAACCAGCGACAGCCGGAACTAAAACCGGTGCGGAGCGTTGGCATCCTGCATCATCCGCGCAAGCCAGACTCCTTGCCCCTGGCCGAGCAGATGGCGCAGTACATCCGCGGCAACGGCGGAACAGCCTGGCTGGACTCGGCCTGGAACGAGGACGGCATCTCTGTTCGCCTCGAAGAACAGCCGCGCCTCGATATGCTGATTACGCTGGGCGGTGACGGCACGATCCTGCGCGCTGCACGCACCGGCGCCCAGCACGCCGCGCCGATTTTAGGCGTCAAGATGGGCCGGCTAGGTTTCCTGGCCGAGGTCGAGCCGGACAACTGGGTCGAGCCGTTAGCGAGAATCATGGGCGGCGACTACTGGCTGGAGCGGCGCATGATGCTGGACGCCTGCCTGCGACGCAACGGCGCCCAGCGTGGTGCGCCAGAAGAACATTTCCAGGCGCTGAATGAGGTGGTGGTCAGCCGCGGCCGCCTGGCGCGTATCGTTCGGGTCGCGACCTGGATCGACGGCGATTATCTCACCAGCTACGCGGCCGATGGCGTCATCGTGTCCACGCCCACCGGCTCCACCGGCTATGGGCTGGCGGCCGGCGGTCCGATCCTGCCGCCTGAGTTGCGCAACATCGTGGTGGTGCCTATCGCCGCACACCTGAGTCTGGACCGGGCCGTGGTGCTGGCCGAAGGCTCGACTGTGCGGCTGGAGGTGACTGCCGACCACCAGGTGATACTCAGCGTCGACGGCCAGTTCGATGTTGAGGTGCACACCGGCGACACCGTGGAGGTCAACGCCAGCGCGTCATCGGCCCGTTTCGTGCGCGTCCGCTCGCCCGCCTATTTCTATCGCACGTTGATGCAGCGGCTGAAGTGGAACCTATGACCATCTCACCCGTCACTCCCGCGGAGGCGGGAGTCCACGACGGCCTTTTGCGAAACATGGTCTTGCCCGGTGTGCGCCCTGGATGCCCGCCTCCGCGGGCATGACGGTGGCACTCGTCACTCCCGCGAAGGCGGGAGTCCACGACGGCCTTTTGCGAAACTTGGTCTTGCCCGGTGTGCGCTCTGGATGCCCGCCTCCGTGGGCATGACGCGATGAGGCCAAACGACTTTAGAAACGGCGGAACAAGATTTTGGACGAACAAGCATTATCCCTGCGGGAACTTTTGGATCAGGCAGCGGCTTCAGCCAGCCTGGGCGAACGGGAGGAAGCAGAGCAGCAGTACCGGCGCGCCACCGAACGCTCGCCCGGCAACAGCGAAGCCTGGCTCGGTCTGGCCGCCTCAACCCCTTCGCTGGAGGAGAAACGTGCTGCCTACGAGCAGGTGCTGGTCATCAACCCCAACAACGGCGAAGCCCGCGTCGCCTTGCAGCGGCTGGCGACCCAGGCTGACCCCGAACAGGCTCAGGCGATCCGCGAGACACTGAACCGGCCCGTTTCCCAGGACGTCCCCCGACCGGCCGGCAGCGGCGCCAGGTCGTCCTCGAACGATGGCCACGAACACGTCCCTGTCGACACCGGCGAGGTTACCTACTGCGTCAATCACCCGGATACTGAGACGACGCTGCGCTGCAATCGCTGCGGCCGGCCCGTCTGTCTGAAGTGCGTGAAGCTGACCGACGTTGGCTATCGCTGCAAGGACTGCATCCGCGAGCAGCAAAACAGCTTCTTCAACGCCGAAAACACCGACTACATCATCGTCGCCGTGGTCAGTTTCTTTCTGGCGGCCATTGCTGGGCCGATTATCGGCGCGCTGCTGGGCATCTTTGGCCTCTTCTTCGGGATCATTATCGCGGTCTTTCTGGGGCCCGCGGTTGGTGGCATCGCTGCCACGATCATCCGTCGTTCCGTGGGACGGCGGCGCGGCCGCTACATGGGAATCGTGGCTGTGGTCGCTATTATCCTGGGTGTCGCGGTTGGCGCCTTTGGCGGGATTCTCTTTGGAAGGCCCCCCAACCTGATCACCATGGGCGTGTTTCTCTTTCTCTCCCTCAGCACGATCTACGCGTCGCTGCGCTGATCGGTGGACGGTGACCGGTAATCAGTGATCGGTGATCGGTAATCAAGAAACAACAACCTGCCATCCGCCATGCTTTTCGAACTACACATCTCTAACTTCGCGATTATCGATGATCTGCAACTGACCTGGGATCCCGGCTTCAACGCCCTGACGGGCGAGACGGGCGCGGGCAAGTCGATCATCATCGACGCCGTGGACATGCTGCTGGGCGGCAAAGCCGGCCAGGAGGTCATCCGCGCCGGCGAGGACCTGACCCAGATCGAGGGTGTTTTCACGTTGGAGCCGCACCTGGCGGCCTCACTTGCCTCATTGCTCGAACAGGAGGGGCTGGACGGCGATGATCCGGCCCAGTTGGTGCTCTCGCGCGAGCTGCGCCGGGGTGGGCGCAGTGTCGCTCGGGTCAACGGCAGGGCGGTGGCGCTGGCGGTGTTGAGGGACATCGGCGACCGGCTGGTGGACATCCACGGCCAGACCGACCACCTGTCACTCATGCGGCCGCGCGAGCACGTTACGCTGCTCGACCGCTATGCCGGGCTGATGGCGGAGCGCGAGCGGCTCGCCGGCGATGTGCGCCGGTTGAGCGCCGTTCGCAAGGAGCTGGCATCTCTGCGGCGCGACCAGCGCGAGCTGGCCCGGCGTATCGACCTGCTCAACTTTCAGGTCGACGAAATCAGCGCGGCCGCGCTGGAACCGGACGAGGACGAAGCGCTGGAAAGCGAACGCCGTCGTTTGTCCAACGCTGAGCAACTGACGCGTCTGACCGAGGCCGCACATAGCTTTCTCGATCAAGGCACCGACGAGCAGGCCGGCGCGGCGGACCTGTTGAGCGATGCGGCCGGCAAGCTGGCCCGGCTGGTCGCCATCGATCCGGACGCGGGCGACATTCTGGACGCCGCCGAGGCGCTGACCGACCAGATTTCCGAGTTGGTGCGATCGCTGGAAACCTACGCCGACGGGATCGAGTTCAACCCGGAACGGTTGGCGGAAGTCGAAGAGCGGCTGAACCTGATCTACAACCTGCGGCGCAAGTATGGCGACACGATTGCCGACATTATCCGTTTCGGTGAGCGCGCGGTGGCTGAGCTGGAGCGGCTCAACAACGCCGAGGTTCGCACCGGTGAACTGGAGGTTGATGAGGCGCGGCTATTGGCGGAGATCGGCGCGCGAGGCGCTGCGCTTTCCACGGCGAGACGCGCCGCCGCCCAACGCATGGCCGTTGAGGTGGTGCGCGAGCTGGCCGATCTGCGCATGGAACAGGCGCGCTTCGACGTCGATTTTCAGTGGAGGGAGGCAGACGACGGCGCGTTGGTCGAGGTGGACGAAGCGCCGGGCGGCCTGTCCGCCGGCCGCTATGCCTTCGATACCAGCGGGCTGGATCAGGTGGAGTTTCTCGTGTCGGCCAACCCAGGGGAGCCGCTTAAGCCGCTGGTCAAGGTTGCCTCAGGCGGCGAGACCTCGCGGCTGATGCTGGCCCTCAAGACGGTGCTGGGCCGGGCCGATGAGACGCCAACGTTGATCTTCGACGAGATCGACGTCGGCATCGGCGGTCGGGTTGGCGCCACCGTGGGGCGCAAGCTGTGGGAGCTGGCGGCGCGTAGAGAGCAGGCCGGCAGCGGACACCAGGTGCTTTGCATCACCCACCTGCCGCAGTTGGCCGGCTATGGGGACAGCCACTTCGCCGTCCGCAAGCTGATCGTCGATGGCCGGACGCGGACCGATGTCGTCAACCTGCGCGGCGAGGCGCGCGTGGAGGAGCTGGCGGCGATGCTGGGCAGCAACAGCACAGCAGGCAGGGAATCGGTGGAGGAGATGTTGGTCGAAGTGCAGGACTTCAAGCAGACAGCGCGCGCTTCTTGAGACAGCGCACGCTGTTTTCTGCTGAGACGAAGCTGGCTTAACGTTTCATTTCACCAAAGCGCTCCTTGCCAAATACTACAACGAGACTTCGGCCGTTCCCACCGATTGAAACACCTATGAAGATAGCGTTTACCCTGCAAACTCTTGCCGCGTGGCAATATACTCAATCGCCGCCTGAGTAATCAACCCCGAACGGGTCTCGCCATGCTCTGAGGCATACTTGTCCATCAAGTTCAAAACCCGTTCCGGCAAGGTGATATTCACTCGCTTCGTTTTCCCAGATAACTTGCTCACATCAACTTCAACCAAGGCCCAAACCCCATCCTGATAATCAGGATTTCCACGATGGTATTCTATCGTTTGTGGTGTGGGTATCGGATCGCCATCTATCAGCAACCCTTCAATGTGACATTCGATGGCTTCCACCACCTCATTCAACGCCTCATCGGATGTTTCTCCCGCACTGAAGCAACCGGGCAAATCAGGCACGGTTACGCCATAGTCACTATCAGGGTCTTTGTGAATTACGACTGGATAACGCATGATTTATCACTTCTTCTCCGGCCATTGCCAGCCTGCTTGTCGGTAAATACTTCGCACCGTTCCTTTGGGTAAATCCTTCTTGGGGTGGGGAACAGTGACTCGTCCAGGCTTATCCGGGTGTTTGTAGTGATGATGGCTGCCACGAATGTGAACGAGTATCCATCCATCCTTTTTGAGCCTGGCGATAATTTCGCGGCTGGTCATAAGTCTATGATACACACCGTACACATGGTGTCAATTTCAATGAACCAACGAGCCGCCTAACGCCGCCCATCACATGATTACGGGCCAGTAAAATTACTTCCGTTACCAAAAACGACACCACAACAGGCCAACCAGACTTTTGACGATAGGCAGAATCGTGCTGACTACAGAGATGTCGGCTAGCTCTACCATCACAACCCATCCATCACCCGCTCAATGGCTTCCCTAGCCAGATCTTCGAATTTACGAGTCATATAGGGGTAACGTGCTTGCTCTTGAAAGGCCGGCCTGGGCGAGTGGGTCGAGGAACCAACCTAGGAATCGAAAACCGGGATGCGGTGTTGCACCACATCCCGGTTTGGTTTTACAGACTGCTAGCAGTTAGCTTGCCGGTGAGAACTTCATCGTGCCGGCGTCGGCGAACAGGTCGATGTACAGGTCTTCGCCGTCCACGAACCAGGTCGCGGCTCCGCCGAGATACTGGGTGAAAGTGTCGCCCTGCGAGTCGGCAGCACACTGGGCACGGGTCATCGCACCGATCTCGATGGAGATCGATGAGCCGTCGATGGTGTAGCCGCCGGCGCCGTGGTTGCAGTCAGCCAGGATGCGGGCAATGCCGCTGGACTGGAACTGCACCGTGTAGCTGGCCGGGTTGGCCACGTCCTGTGTGCCGTTGATCGGATCGGTGAAGGCGACCCACTGCCACGGCTTGTTGAGGATGTCGGCAGCTGAGGCCGGTTGTGTCAGGGTCGGGGTTACGATACCTTGGGCTGACAGTTCGGGCGCAGCTGTCGCATCTGCCGCGGCGGCCGGCTGGTTCTCGCTCATCCGGAAACGCATGTTGCCGGCGTCGGCGAACAGGTTGAGGATCAGGTCCGGGCCGTCCATGACAAAGGTGGCGGCGGCGTTCAGCTCGCGCACGAACACATCGGAAAGCGTGCCTTCGGGGCAGGCCACCCGTGTCATCGTCGACACATCCAGCCGCAGCGTGCTGCCGTCCAACTCATAGGTGCCGCCGCCCATGTTGCAGTCGATCTGGAAGTTGGCGGTGCCGTCGTCGTTGAGCAACATGGTGTACTTGCTGGGATCATCGACCGAGAGCGTCGTGTCGTTGCTGTAGGCCGTCTCGACCCACTCCCAGAGCACGCCGACGATGGATTCGTTGGTTGGTCCCTGATCGACGGTGCCAACACTCTCGCTGGCCGTTTCAACCAGTTCGTTGCCTTGCAGCTCGTAGGTGTTGACCACCTCCAGCGTGCCGCAGCACATCGGCTCGTCCGGCCCTTGCGTGATCATGTCCACGACAACCTGGTTGTCCACGATGTACAGCGAGATGATGGACACGCGGTCGCCCAGCAGTGTTGTAGCGACGTTGACCGGCTGGCCGTCCTGCTCCTGCACGACAGCCAGATCGTAGAAGACGCCGCTGCCGCCGCCGTTGCTTACCAGAATCGTCGCCACGGAGGGCACGCCGTCCAGCTCGCCCGCGGCTGCGTAGTCGGTGCTTTCCACGTAGATCTCCACCGGCACATCGGGCGAGACCGTGGAGGTGTAAACGCCGTTGGTCAGCGTCACGGTGTCGGTCACGGCGATGTTGGTGTAGGTCATGTTGCGCAGGGCGACCATGGTGGCCTCGTCTACCGGCTCGGCGTCCGGCGCGCGGGTATCGTCGCCCGTCTCAGCCGGAGCAGCCGCGGTAGCCTCACCGGCAGCCACGTAGCTCACAGCCAACGCGCCGTCAGCCGTGCGCAGCTCCAGACGGTCGGCGGAGATGGTGTAGGTCGCGGCGGTTTCCAGGGCTGCCAGATACTGCGCTTCCTGGTCCATCACGCCTTCAGGCTCGGCGCAGAACATCATGGTCGAGGCGCCCATGCCGATGGAGATGGAATCGCCATCGACTTCGTAGGTCGTGGTGTAGTTGTTGCAGCCGGCCGAGCCGGTCAGCGAGCCATCGTCGCCGAAGATCGCGGTGATCTCGGTGCCGATCACGAGGCTGGTCACGGCCTGATTGCCGTTGTTAACCATGGTAGCCGACCAGACAGTGCCGGTCAGGCTGGTCGATTGCTGCGGCTCGAAAGCCATGATGATCTCGCCGTCAGCGTTGAACAGGTGGAGCTGGTTGCCGACAATGGCGTAGCTGGCCACGTTCTCCAGGCCGGCCAGGTAGGCTTGCTCCTGCATGGCCTGCGGCTCAGGGCACGCCATCATAGTCGCGCCCATGGGGCCGAAGGTCAGGCTGTCCCCGTCCAGTGTGTAGCTGCCAAAGTAGTTGTTGCAGCCGGTGTTGCCGCCAGCTTGTCCATCGGCCATCGTCAGCGTGGCAGGGGACTCGCGGTAGGGCAAGGTCAGGTTGCCGGCGGCATCAAGATAGGCGATAAGCTGCCAGGTGGTACCTTCCAACGTGGCTGTGGGGGCAGCCGGGGTCTTGTTAACTACCTCCACCAGCGTGTACTGAAAGGCCGATGCATCCGCCGGGGGGTTGGGCACCGTCGTTTTCTCGACAGTCAGCTCGTAGTCATAGCCCGGCTCGTATTCGAAACCATCGATTTCATCGTAGAACAGCGTATACTCGCCATCCGGGGTGTCTTTGACCTGGTAACAGATCTGGGGTGCGACGCCAACACAGGGCTCGCGGTTAGGTCCAACATAGAGCGTAATCGTCTCGCTGCCAGTATCGCCAGCAGGGGCGGGTTCGACAGCTTGCGTCTGATCGGCTTGCGGCTGGTTGGGAACCGGAGCTGGGCTGGGCATGACGCATGCAGCCATCAATCCAGTCACTGCCAGAACCAATACTGCCAGCCACGCTTTTGAGAACAGGTTTCGTTTCATTATGTTTCTTCTCCTACGAAGATGTTGCGACCATGCAGGCCGCCGGATTAGTTTTTCTGTAACCGCTCATTCGTCGTTCCCGCGGAGGCGGGAGTGACGCAACGATGAAGCCTGAGCAATTACGTGTTTCTACTGCGAGAGACGCTGTGGACTGGCCGTACTGTTCGGCCAGTCCACAGTTTTCATGCGGACACCAGGTGGTTTGTTCAGCACCCTGCCTAGCCAGGGAACCACCCCGCCTCGGTCTTGGAGCACTTGTAGGACTGCTTGGGCACCGATGGGTCGCAGCTGACCTGGAACTCGGTCCAACTGTCAGCGGTGCAGTTGCCCCAGACCTGGATCTGCGGCTCTGTCTCGATGGACCCTCGATTGGGTGAGTTCCACGCGCCATCCGACTGGAAGCAGTTCACCTGATGGATTCCCTGTTGGATGCAGGGCGTGTAGTTGCCGAAATTGGTCTGCACGCTGCTTGCAGATGTTGGGCCGCAGTTGTTGGCCGGTGGCGGTGGTGGTGGCGGCGGTGGTGTGGGATTTGTGCCAGGCTTGACGAGCTGCCAGGTCACGAAGACCGACGCCGTTTGGGTGAACTCACGGTAGAGCACCTGCACCGGCTGCCACCCCTGGTTCAACGGCACATCCACGGTCAGGGTCTTGCCAGACTGGCCCGCGCCGCGCGTGTCCAGAAACGTGACGCCGTTGATGATCAGCGCCACCTCATCGTCGGCTTGTAGCGTAAAGCGGGTTGTTCCGGCGTTGAAGAACACCTGGCTGTCGAAGCGCGCAGTGAAGTTGTCCACCGGCACGCCGGCGCCAGGGGAGCCGTAGCCCCAGTTGAACGAAATGAACGGCACGGTTTGCGTCAGCACCGGATTGCCGGCCCAGTTCGGGTTGTTGAAGTAGGCGGCTGTCCAGGTGTTGCCGCTCTGCGCGTTGACCGCTGTCGGGGATGCTCCGCCGAGCATCGGCAGCAGCAATACAGCAGCCAGGATTGCAATGACAAGTAGACGTTTCATGAGTATCTCCTTGAAGATCAGGACTACTGGCCAGCTTCCAGCATGGCTGGAAGGGCGCTGCTGTCATCGGTGATGGTCAGCGTGCCGGTAACAGGCGATTCGGGGCTGACCCGTCCGACCCAGACGGCGTAGGTTCCCGCGGCCGGGTTGCTCAGGATGACCTGCGGGTTGAGGTTGCCGGTCTCGGCCGCGTCGTCGCTGCAACTGACCGACCGCTCAGGTCCCAGGACCAGCAGGGTTGCATCGCCGTCGCCTTCGAAGTAGACGTTCAACGCATCAGATGTGCCGGCCCATTCGAAGACGTGATCGGGGTTATCGTTGACCAGACCGTTGCAGGCCGGATTGTCCAGCGGCAGTTGGAAGAGCGGGATCGTTCCGTCGGCCGTGACCTGGATGGCGCCAGCCGGCGCGCCCAGCTTCTGCAATTGTGTCTTGGCGAGGCGGCTCTCGATGGCAGCCTGGATTGCCTCGAGATCGACGACAGGCTCCGGCGTCTCCAGAACCTCAGGCACAGCCGGGCGTGTGATGAAGCTTCCCAGATCGAAGGTGCCGATGTTGACATCAGGATTGGCGGTCAGCACCAGCACGCCGGGGATCAACTGGTTGCGGGCATAGCTGCCTATCCAGATGCGATACGTCCCTTCAATCGGGTTCTGCAACTCGATCACCGGGTCCAGCAACTGGTCGTTGGCATCATCGCTGCAATACACCGTGCCATCCGGTGCAACGATGACCATGGTTGGGTCGTCGTTACTGACGAAGAACGCCTCTACGAGATCAGCCTTGCCGGTCCAGTTGACTGTCACCACAGGTTGCGTGTTGATGTAGCCGGCGCACGCGGGATCGACGACGGACGCGTTAAGGTCGCCGCCGCCGTTGACGCTGACAAAGGTCGGATCCAGCGGGAAGCCAGCCGCCAGGTCGATGGTCACCAGCGCCGCACGGTCGTCCAGCGCCACATCGCCTGCCACCTTGAAGGTCAAGCCTTCAGAGCCGTAGATATCCTGATCGTACTCGACAGCTTGCAGCGTATCATCCACCATCGCGAAAGTGATCACAGTCGGCGTCGCGTACATCTGGTCGCCCTGGCCTGTCAGCGTAACCGTAACAGTCACGGCGTCGGTTGTGCTTGCAGTGTCGTCCCAGGTGCCCTGCTCGACAATCACCGGCTCATCGTTGTAGTAGTCGCTGGTGAGCGTCACCGTGCCGTCGTTGTTGAATGCCAGCGCACGCAGCACCGACGAGCCGTCAGCGGCAGGCTGCAACGACAGCATTGTTCTCCACAGCGTCGTATCGCCTTCGGTTGGAACGGTCGTTGTGACTTCAACGGTCGTTGTGACTTCAGAGGAAGCTTCAGGCGCTGGTGTCGTCTCAGTTATCGTCTCGGTAGGTGCAGCCACCGTCGCTTCGGTCGTTGCGGTGTCAGCCATCATGCCGGGCGCCAGGCGCAACTGGCCGCCGGTCACCGAGTCGGTCGCTACCAACTCGTCGCCTTCAACGGCGAGACGGATAGTGCGCGGCTCGACAACCGATTGACCTTCGGTGGTTCCCAGCGATATCACCACATCACCTTCGCCGCTGAGCAGCCAGGTGCCGGATTCCATCAGTTGCGTTGTGTCAGCCAATTCGGTAACCAGTTCAACGCTGCCGTCGGGGGAGAGCTTGAGGCTCAACTCGTGGCTGTTGCCGGCGCCGTCAGATGCCTCAACGGTGTATGTGCCCGCCAGTTGCGGAACTAACTGGGACACCACACCGGCCACAGTCGGCGCGACGGCTGCCATTTCATCCGGACTGACCGGCTGGCCTGCCACACAGCCGGCGGCCACCAGGGCAACCAGCAGAATCGCAATCAGGATTGGATGCTTGAGCATCAGGGGAGACTCCTTTCGATGCAAGAATGTTGAGAGGCGTGTCTGTCGTTGTCGCTGTAGGATAGGGCCTTGTGCCCGTTCAGGGATTCCCGGAACGCCCACGAGGGGCTATCCTACGGATCGTCATGTGCGTCTGTTGCTGTAGGATAGGGCCTTGTGCCCGTTCGGGGGATTCCCGGAACGCCCACGAGGGGCTATCCTACGGATCGTCATGTGTGTTTGTCATTGTAGGATAGGGCCTTGTGCCCGTTCGGGGGATTCCCGGAACGCCCACAAGGGGCTATCCTACAAAGAGCGCCAAGTTACCACGTACACGTGCCGGTAATGCCAGAGATGCTGGTGGTGGGCGCCCACTGCTGCTGTGAATTGAGCGTGAACGGATACCAGAACTGATTACTGAACCATGTTCGGGACGAAACCGGGAACGTGCCGCCCGTCGGGCCAAAATTGCCGGTCAACTGCCCGCCTGGGAACTGGTAATACGGCGCACCGGGTGTTACCACAATCGAACACTGGTTCGACTGGCCCGACCCATACGTGATCATAACCTGATCCTGCGGGCCGTTCGGTGTTGCGAAGGCGTGGATGTGCCCGGCTGTACCCACCGGGACATTGACGCTCATGGTAACGTTCCAGGTTCCCTGGCCGCCGCTTGGAACTTGAGAGCCTGTCAGTGTCGTGGTCTGTTGATCGAGAAGCAGGTTAAAGTTGTTGAACGCTTGCACCACGATGGTGCTGTTAAAAAGGCCCGCACCCACGCCGCTGACCGCGAACGGGGAGGTGACTGTCGCGTTGGGAGCCGGGCTCTGGATGTCGATGAACGGTGTGGTCTGGCCTGAACCGAAAGTGACCGACACGCGGACCGGTTGAACGTTGGACTGCGGCGAAGCGGCCTCCACATAGCCGGCTGTGCCGGGCGCGACGTTGACTGTCAGCGATGTCTGCCAGGTGCCGGCGCCGCCCGGATTACCACCGGGAACCTGCATGGTGGTTGGAACCTGTGCCAGCAGTTGGCCGCCGTTGGTGAACGCACTGACCACCACGTTGTTCTCGAAAAGGCCGGCGCCGCTGCCGCTGACGGTGAACGGCGAGACAACGGTCGCGTTGTTGGCAGGAGATTGGATGGCGAGGAACGGTGTCGTCGGGCCAGACCCAAAGGTCACTGACACCCGTATCGGTTGGACGTTGGATTGCGGGGAGGATGCCTCCACAAAGCCGGCGGTGCCGGGCGCAACGTTGACCGTCAGTGATGTCTGCCATGTGCCAGCACCACCTGGGGCGCCGCCTGGAACCTGCATGGTAGTTGCCACTTGTGCCAGTTGTTGGCCGCCGTTGGTGAACGCTCTGACCACCACGTTGTTCTCGAACAAACCGGCGCCTGTACCGCTGACAGGAAATGTCAGCGGCACCACTTGCCCGTTGGTCGGGCTCGAAATAGCCAGGAACCTGCTCTGCGGCGGCGGAGTCGGCGTGACAGGCGGTGGTGATCCACCGGGGATTGTCAGCCGCTGGCCGACGAAAATCAACCAGGGATTGCTGATGCCGTTGGCCGCCGAAAGTTGCTGCACGGTCGTGCAGAACCGCCGCGAGATGGAAAACATAGTGTCGCCAAGCGTTACGGTGTAGATGTTGCCGTTGATCGGCCCTTTGGCGTGGGCCGATGGACCCATGTCACAGGGAACGCCGCCACCGCCAGGAGGAGGTGGTGGATTGCCGCCGCCACAGTTGTTGGGTACTACCAGAACCGTGCCTGCACGTAGCACGTTAGGGTTGGGACCGATGACTGCCTGGTTCATTTGATAGACCTGCTGCCAGGTCGTGCAGAACTGGCGCGCGATGCTGAACAGCGTGTTGCCCGGCTGGACGACGTAGATCGTGGTTGTCTGAGCCGTCGCCGGGACAACCAGTGCAGCGCTGAGCACCACCACAGCGATCAGCACAAACGTGAGTTTTCGCATCGATCCACCTCCGTGTCCGCTGGTCAATCCTGTCGTTCGTAGCACATGAAAAGCTGGCCTGCGCCAGCGATGTCATGATACATGCTGTGCAAACGCATGTCAACTGGTGTATCGAGCAGGGCGCCATCCACGATGCCGGCGTAGGGCGCGCCGCCGATCAGCCGCCCAACCATCGTCAGATACAGCCGTTCCAGGACCTGGCCGGCCAACAGCATGTGTAACACCCGGGGGCCGGCTGCCGAATAGATTGTCTGGTAGCCCAGCGTTGCCATGGCTTCCACCAGCCATCGGCCGGTGACTTGCTCTTCGTCCGCAACGATGACACGACTCGACTGGCGCTCAAGTTCGCGCACGCGCGCCGGATCTGCGCCAGCGCCTGTGAAAACGACCAGATCGCGGCTGCCTTGGGCCAGCACGGGAGGGATCGGGAAGTCCAGGCTGTTGCTGATAACGGCGAGCGCCGGCTGCGGCGGCAGGCCACGATCGGCCCGCCAGCCGTGTAGGTCCTCGAAGCGCGGATCGTCGTAGACCCGCAGAATCTCCTGGGCGCGCCCTGCCGCGTAGTCGCGCAGATAACGCCCGCTGCTGATGATCACATCGGCCTGGATGGCCAGCTCCTGAAACAGCCGCCAGTCGCGGTCGTTGGCGGTGCTCTCTGGAACGGCCAATCCCTTCCCGTCGTCGCGCGGCACCGCGATCCGGCCGTCGAGGCTGGTTACGAAGTTGGCGACAACGAAAGGCTGCCGAACGCGCTCAGCCTGTCGCCGCAGGTCGTGGTCCAAATACAAGCCGGCCAGCGGCAGGTCGTGACGCAGTTGTGGGTACAACTGCGTCACGCATTGCTCATCGCTCATGAAGGCGACCACCCCAGCGCGCTGAGGAATGTGGACGCAGTCAATTGCAGGCCGGCCAGGATTGCTGCTGCCCCGATAAAGACCAGAACAAACATGACGATCGCCACCAGCGGCAGTATCAGTGTGCGCCAGCCGCGCGTGTCGTGTGCCTCGGCAGCCGCAATCCAGAGCGCAATGAAGTGCCAGAGCGTTGTAGCTGCGCGCAAGATCGGTGTCAGCGCGGGGATGAACGTCAGCAACTCCAGCAGGAAAATCACCTGGGCAAACCCCATTGCCCGCATTGTTCTGGTGTAGTTGCCTTTGCGTGTCAACAGACGGCCTGCTGCAAAGACGGCCAGAACGGCGATCAGCCAACTGGCAGCGTTGACCGCGCCCACCAACACATTGCGGTTCGGGCTGCGCATCCAGCCATAGGCAAACGCTCCCAACAGGCCGAGCAAAAGTCCAGGGCCAGTCATCAGCTTGCTGCCGGCAACCTCGCCGAAGCTCAACCGGTCCAGCGCGAAAGACCGAAGCGCGTGCGGCACCCAGATGGAAACCGCCTTTAACCCGTTCCACAGGTTGGACGGCGCCCACGCGTCGGTCTCCTTTTTAATCGGCTGCGCCGGTGTTTCAGGAACCGGCTGGCCGCGGCGGTTGTTCAGGATGTGGAACACGTCAATGGAGTTGCGCGTGTCGGGCACTTCCAGTTCCGGCGGGTGGAAGATAAATGCGTCGGTCTGCTCGCCGCCGATGCCGCCGTGGTTGCCGATCAGTTCCTCCAGGGCTGCCACCGTCCCGTCGGGATAGACCGTGCTGATGACCATCAGGTCGCCGGCGTGCGGGAAGTCCATGACTCGCCGCACCTGCCAGACGCGCTTCTCGATGGTCGCCGCACCGTGGCCGGTGGCCGGGGCGTAGGGAATCAGCGGATCGTCGCCCGTCACCTCGCCGGTATACAGGTTGCGCTGGCCGCCCTTGCCCAGGGCAACCGGCGTGCCGTCGTCCAGATAACCGCAGACCAGCCCGATGCCCTCGTGCTGCACCAGCGCATCGACCATGCCGGGAAAGGCGGTGTTGAGCTCACTCAGCAGGATCTTGCGCGGGTAGAGGTCGAAATACACCTGCGCCAGGTTGCCGCTGCCGTAGGCGGTCACCTGGGTGGCCGGAGCAGAGATGATAGCTTCCTGCTGCGCGATACCTTTGCCAAGCAGCTTCTGGCTTTGGCCGGCAATCGAGCGCGCCGCGGCGCTGTCGCCCTGCTGCTGCAGGTTGCCCAGCTCGCTGTGGAGCGCCGTCAGCGAGGCCAGGCCGGTGTCACCGCTGCCCGTCTGGCTGACGCTCATGCCCGCCGGCAGTTGCTGCTCGATAAACTCCTTGAGCGAGACGCCGTAGCGCATCTTGAACGTCGCGCCGAAGGATTGGCCGTGGTCGGACAGGATCACCAGCTCGTAGTGGCGGGGCGCCTTTTCCTTGATGACGCGGCGCACGCGGGCGATGACCGAGTCGTAGCGTTTCAGCTCGCCGAACGCGTCCGAGGTCCATGGTCCGGAGTGGTGCGCCACCTCGTCGTAGCCCGGCCAGGTGACATAGATCGAAGGTGAGCCGCGGACGATGTCGAGAATTGTAAGGTTGGCCGAGATATCGCGCACCAGGACACAGGTTGCTGCGCGCACAAAGGGGTAGAAGTGCTCCAGCCGGTTCAGCCGCGGCTGGACATCCTTGCGCCGCTGCTGCCATCCCTGCCACAGCTCGCGCACCGTCGAGCCGAAGAACAGGGCAATGGTGCGCATGAAGAAGTAGGGGTGCATCATCAGCAGGCTGATGTCGCCGGCCCGCTGCCGGTCCTCCTCCTTGTCACTGGTTCGCAGGTCGGCCAGCGTCAGCAGCGACTTGCTGGCGTCGCCGTTGAGCATGTTGTCGATGCTGGAACCGCCGCGCATCAGGCCGTTGCCGGAATAGCGGGCGTTCAGTTCCCCGGCGTCGTTGCCCGAAACGTAGAGCTTCTGCTTATCCTTGTCGTACCAGCGGAAGGCTGGAATGTCGGTGTTGTCGCCGAACATGATGCCCGCCTGGCAGGCTGACGTCTGCGACGGGATGCCGCAGTCAACCTTGGTGAGCACATAGCCTTCCTCGTCGATCATCTTCTGCAAGGTCGGCAGGATGCCGTCGTCCAGTGCTTTGCTGATGTGATGATAGCTCAGGCCGTCGATCTCCATCATCACCAGACCGATACCCGGCTCAGAGGCTATATCGAACGGCTCTCTGGCTGCCCGCCGCTCGATGAGTCCCTGGTAGTAGGAACCTTCCTCGTCCACCTCGACGATTCCGGTCAGCACGATGTTGATCGCGGCGAAGATGATGCCGGCGACGATCGCCGTCAGCACACCGGTGACCTGGAACTCTGGCAGGAGCGCCGATGTCATCAGCAGCGCCAGTGCGTTGACCAGGAAGCCGATGGCGAACATGACGAAAAAGCCCAGAGGGCGCGAGATGACCAGGATGATCGGCCGGATCAGGAAGTTGACAAGCCCCAGGACGAATGCTGCTGCGATGGCTTCCACCAACACGCCCTGGTTGGGCGCGTTCGAGAACGTAACGCCTGGTACGATGACAGATGTCAGAATCAGAGAGATTGCATCGACAATCCAGACCAGCAGGAACCGCAGCAGGGTCTGGATAAACCTACGGACAGGTTTCATAGAGAGGACCTCATGGAATGCTTAAGCACGAAATTCATAGCGGACAAGCGTGAGGTGAAGCGTGTTGCAACTTCAGCAGGCTACGCTCTCAGCTTGCCATGATTAAAAAGGACGATATGCAGGTGTTGCGGAAAAATACATTGCTTGTCAGGCAGACTGCGCCAGGCAGAGCAATAGTGTCACATTCAGGCGCATTTTACCAGAAGCAAATCAGTTATGCCAATACCTTTAGCCAGCCAGGTGTACACATCAGGGTGTCTGGCCGGATGATGGCGCCGGGAAAAGTCGATGCGCCAGCCAGTTGAGCCGGTTTGGTTGCATGACGACCTTCTCTTCACAGGAAACCGTGTCTCGTCCGACGAAACACGGTTTCTGAACAAGAAGACAGCGCCCGAACCGTGCTGCCGAAACAGACGATACGGGCGCTGTGGATAAGCGTACTACAGGTTTGCCTCAATCTGACGATTGAGAGCCTGATCTATGTCGTTACTGCCGGACGTATTGCAAAGACTGGCTGCCAGCGGTATCGGTCAGCGTCATGTTAGACCCATCGACCGTGAAGCGAGTCATCTGCGGCAGCAGATTGAAGAACTGGTTCTCCTGGTCCATGATTTGCTGATCGCAGGCGACTTGCGTGCTGCTCAACGGATTGATCAGCAGGCGGAAGCCGTCGTTGGTCTCGTAGGTAGTGTTGTAGGTGTTACAACCGCCGCTGCCGCTCAGGTTGCCGCGCACGAAGTCCGAGGTCAGGGTGACGCCGCCGACAGGCGAGGCGCCATTGATGCTGGTCACCGTCCATGAGCCATCAACCGACGGCAAGGGTGTCGCCGTCGGCGCCACAGGTGTGTCGGTTGGCTGTGGCACAGGTGTATCGGTTGGTTGTGGAACCGGCGTATCGGTTGGCTGCGGCACAGGCGTGTTGGTCGGTGAGACGGCGGTCACGTTCGCGTATTGTACCGCCTGGCTGGAGCCGCCAGGACCGTTTGCCACCAGCGTATAGGACATCTGGCCGGTTCCTGGCGGGCAGTCTTGCATACTGCCGATGAACGGCGCGCCATCCCACAGAACCGCGTTGTTACGCAGCAGTTGTACGTCGTTGACGTCTCCCTGGACGTTCCACTGGGCGATCAGACACTGGCCGACCTGGAGAGTCGTGGGGTTCAACGAGAACTGGTTGATCTGCGGCGCGTTGGCTACCGGCGTCACATAGATTGTGATCGACCGGGTCTCCACCGTGCCATCGTTCTGTACAACACGCAGGTAGTAGGTAGTTGTCTGTGTTGGACACTGGGTGCTGTTACCCTGGCCGGCCACGCCGTTGTTCTGCCAGCTCTGTCCGTCAGCATAGAAGAAAACGGCCTGGACGTTGGTGACATTCCACTGGAAAGTGACACACTGGCCCTGGTTGATGCTGGTGCTGTTGACGGTGAAACTGATATTGGGCACCGGCGTCTGTGTTGGCGCTACTGTTGGCTGTGGCGGCGCAGGGACGCGGATGCCGACCCAGATTGTCTCGCCAAAGGGCACATTCTGCGGGCTGCGCATCTGCCAGAAGCCCTGGTACACGCCAGGCGTTGTCGGGGCAACCAGATTGACGCTGAAGTCGTAGGTCTGGCCGGGTGCGACAGTCCCCTGTACCGCCACCGGTTGGCCACCCATCCGAGCTGCCGGCACGTTGCCATGGTCGTAGGCCAGGACGTAGCTCGAGTCCCAGGTGCAGGTGCCGCTGTTGCGCACCCGCCACGACTTGGTAAACGACTGGCCTGGTGGAATCACCGGCGGGCTGGTCATGTTGTTGTCATCGAACGTAAGGTCGGCGACCCAGGCCATGCCGTTGACACAGGTCGTGACCGGCGGCCGCGGTGTAGCTGTCGGCGCTTCTGGCGCCTGAGTCGGCTCAGGTGTCGGAGTGGGAATCGGAACGATGTCCTCGGGGTCAAGGTTCAGGTATTCCTTGGCAAGGTCCGCCACCACACCGTCGGTCTTGAGTGTGTCCAGCGCCTGGTTGATAGCCCGGCGCAACGGCGTTTGATCCTGGGGAAGGGCGATGGCGTAGCGCTGTTTGTTCAGCCCGTCGCCAACGATCTTCACGCCGCCTTCAGCCTGGAGCGTCTCCGCCGGCTGGCGGTCCAGCAAAACTGCGTCGATGAAGCCGCGCTTCAGGTCGCGCACAGCCTGGGACATGTCGGCATAGACCGATACGTTCTCTTGCGGCAAGATACCTGGCTCGACAAGATTATCCTCGACGTAGTTCTGATAAACTGTGCCGCCCTGAACGCCGACGCGCAGCGTCGATACTTCCTCGGGGGTATCGATCTCGCTGAGGTCCGAATTAGCGTTGACCAGCACAGCATCGTCGCCGATGTAGTAGATGTCGGAGAACGAAATCACTGCCTCACGCTCAGGTGTGACACTGATGGCTGAGATCGCTGTGTCGATCTGGCCCAGTTGGAGCGCATCCGCCAAACCCTCGAAGGCGAAATCGTTGAACTCGATTGTGACGCCAAGTTCCTCACCGACGGCCTTCATCAAGGCGATATCGAAGCCGTCAAGCTTGAATTTGCTGTCGTAATACTCGAAGGGCTCGTAGTCAGCCGATACGCCGACTCGCATTACGCCGTCCTGCTGGATCTGAGCCCAGAGATCGGCAGGTTGGGATGTCGCCGACGGCTCAGGGACCGCGGTGGGTGTCTCGGTGGGCGCTGCCGCGCCGCCGCAGGCGGCAACCAGCAGGACGGCCAACATCAGAACTGCCAGTACAAGGGGCCGGGTGGAGAAATGCTTTTTCATGGATGCTCCTTTGTCGTATGCGTCATTTCAGTGTCTTGATCGGTGATCCCCATGGTGCGCGCCAGGACGTTGGCCGGCGGATGGGGGAGGTGGAAGTTTGGAACGCAGGCACGAGTATACCGACATTTCTGAAGTCAGGCAAAAAATGCGCGGACAAGCGGCGACTGCGCCGCCGCCTCTGCTGTGCAGGAAGGGCCGGTGTGGGGCGTCTTTGCGCAATGTCTGACCGGCCAACCGGCTTCCATACATTACCTCACCTCTCACCTCTCGCGCTTTACGTCCGCCGCTTCCTGCGCCAGTAGCATCTCCTTGCGCTGGATTCCCCAGCGGTAGCCACCCAGTCCGCCATCCTCGCGCACGACGCGGTGGCAGGGGATCACCAGCGCGGCGGGGTTGCTGGCGCACGCGTTGGCCACGGCGCGGGCAGCCGTCGGCCGGCCAATGGCCGTGGCGACTTCGCTGTAGGAGCGCGTGCTGCCGTACGGAATAGCCTGCAGCGCTGTCCAGACCTGGCGCTGAAAAGCAGTTGCCTGGATGTCCAGCGGCAGGTCGAGGTGTGGCCGGGCACCGCCGAGATAGTCAGCAATCGGTGCGATCCACTGCTGCAGCCGGCGGCCGCCGCGCACCCGCGTCGCCGCGGGAAACTCCTCTACCAGAGTCGCCTCCAGGTCCGCTTCGCTGTCGCCCAGTCGCACGGCGCAGATCCCTGTCTCGGTGGCTGCCACCAGCAGCATGCCCAGCGGAGACGGCGTGATGGTGTAGTTGATGGCCTCGTCTGCGCCGCCGCTGCGGAACCGGTCCGGTGTCATGCCCAGGTGCGTACCGGCCTCGGCGTAGGCGCTGCTGCTGGATCCATAGCCGGCGTCGTAGATGGCCTCGGTGGTGGTGTTGCCTGATTTGAGCGCCGTTCGCAGCCGTTGTGACCGCTGTGCTGCTGCGTATTGCTTGGGCGTGACGCCGATGATGCGCTTGAACGTCCGCTGCAAGTGGTACGGGCTGAGGTGGAAGCGCTGGGCCAGGTCATCCAGCGTCGGCGGATGTTCAGGGTTCTCATCGATGTAGCGGCAGACTGCCTGCATCAATGCCAAATTTGGCTCTGGCCGCTCCGTCTGGTCAGGATGGCAGCGCAGACATGCCCGGAAGCCTGCGTCCTCAGCCTGCGTCGGCCGGTCGAAGAACCGCACCATCTCACGCCGCGGCCGGCGCGATGGGCATGACGGCCGGCAATAGATGCCGGTCGAACCGACCGCGTAGACAAACATCCCATCGAATCCGTTATCACGCGCCAACACCGCCTGCCATTTTTCTTGCTCGTTCATCGTTGTTTCCTTTCGTCGTCGTTTTCGATCCTGACGAAAGTATAGCACAGCAGGCAGCGCCACGATACCGGATTCTTGCGCTTCAAACTTTAGTGACCCAAACTTTGGGAAGATGACGATTCACGCTCACGGCACCGAGCTATCGAGGCATCCGGCACGTCGAACAGAGTACCGCGCGCCGTTATCGCCTCGCGATCAGGGGAAGATACAGCGGCTGCCAATCCACAAGCGAGGGATCATATTCATACGCGCCGATGTCGCACTCTGCGCCCTGCGGCCGCGGCACGCCGCGCTGGTCGGTGGCAACACCTCCATCACAACTGCCGGCGTCGATGGCCGGACTGTTGGGCAGCAGAGCGTGTGTCTCCGTCGTCCCCGGCGCGTTCAGCGCCAGCGGGCCGATCAACGCCGGTTGGTCGAAGATGTTGCCTGTTGGATCGCCGACTAGTCCACAGCCTTCGGATCGCCCAACCAGGTTGTGGTTAAGCAGAAAAACATAGCCAGCGCAGTCTGAGCCAGAAAGATTCGCCCAGTTCGCATCCACCAGTGTGTCCGCCAGGATGACTGTTTCTTCGGTCCACAAGCCGCCGCCGGCATTGGCAGGCGCCTCGTTGTCGGTTATCGTTGAGTACCACAGCCACGCCTGGCCGATGCTATAAACACCGCCACCCCGACCACCCTCGGCAGTGCTGCCGCCCGACCGGTTGCCGCTGACAGTTGCATTGCGCATGGTTAATGCCCCAAGGTTGCTGATGCCGCCGCCGTCGCCACCCGTAGGACAGGGTGGTTGGTACGCGTCGTCGCACAATAACCCACCATCGCCGGCAAGATTGTCGCTGACAGTGGTGTCTTCAATAGTGACAGAAACGTCGGAATAGATCATGATACCGCCACCCGAACCGCCATCGCCGCTACGTCCGCACGAGATGAATCCGCAGTTCGCTGGCCCGCCCGCGCCGGCGCTGTTCTGGCTAACTGAACTAGCAATCAAGACGACGTTGCCCGCAACGGCAAGGATACCGCCGCCATTGCCGCCCAACCCACCGTTGCCACCCCAGCGACTCCCGGCGCCCCCTGGCCCACCCGGCCCGGCGCGGTTGGACGCCACCACGGTACGGAGAACCATCAGGTCGTCGCCGCCGAAATAGATGCCACCGCCGTTTCCGCCCGGACCGCCATTCCCTCCGCCATAATATGGAACCACGCTGCTTTCTTGTCCTCCTGGCCCGGCAGTGTTGAGCTCGATGTGAGAATCGGCCACATGAAGCGATCCTATGGCATAAATGCCCGCGCCATCGCCGCCTTCAAGCCCTGTCCCGGTGACATTGTTGCGAACATCACTGTCGGCAATATTGGTCACACCAACGGCAAAGACACCTCCACCGCGCCCTCCAGCGGGGCTGGCGCTGGCAGTTGCATTACTGATTACCTCGGATCCGGTTATGCTGACCTTCCCCACCCCATAGATTCCTCCACCGTCGCCAGCGCGGCCATCAGTTTCGCCGACTCCTTTTCTTCCTACGACATTATCGCGGACGACACTCCCGACCACCGTCAGCACACCGCTGGAATAGATACCACCGCCGTCACCGCTATCACCGCCAAGCCCTGGCCACCACGGATAACAGGTGAAGCAACTATCTCCGCCATGACCAGTTGTGTTGGAGATCACTGTGGTTGACTCCAGTATCAGGTCACCCTCGCTCATGATGCCTCCGCCCCTACCTGCATTGCCAGCAGGAAGCTCGGGCGTTCGGCGTTCGACCTGTCCTCCATTTCCGCCATTGCCGGTTCGGTTGGCACGCACTGAACATGCAACCAGTCGTAACGTCCCGCGGCTGTATATTCCACCGCCGCCTTCCGAGTTCTCGCCTGTTGCCGCGTCTGGCGTCTTGCCATCCCGGATGACCAGCGCACGCAGCTCGGCAGTTACGTCCGCGTCCACCAGAAACACCCGGCTGCGACCGCCGCCGCTAACCGTGATGCCCGGCGCGTCGTTGGCGTCGATCACCAGGTCCTTGTCGATTTCTAATTGTCCGCTGGTCAGGCTGATGGTTGCGCCCGCCAGACCGCCATCGAACACGACCATGTCCCCCGGCGCGGCGTCAGCGATGGCCTGGCGCAACGTGCCGGGGCCGCTGTCGTCAGTGCTTGTAACCACCCAAGTAGTTTGTAAGTGTGTCGCGTCGGCGTTGCCAACGAAGACAAGGATCAGGTATAGACTGGCTAGAATACATCCCGTCCGTGTTGCCCATCGCCATCGCCGATTCGATAGTTGCATGATAGCCTTCCTGCCCATGAAGCTTTCCCTACGCGGAGTTTCGTCCGGTGAATCCATTTTACCACCCGCGGCTTCGTTTACAAATACTTCGCAAGGCATCCTCATCCGTCTGGCCTACGCCTTTGAACAGACGATGCCGGCGTGCCGCGCGCCAGAGTTCCTCCCCTCCGTACATCTCCCCGCTGCACCATAACAGATGAAGCTAGTAACGCAGCTTCGCCGGCGGGGATGAAACGTAAAACGTGATGCGTGAAGGCCTTCATCGCCTTCACGCATCACGTTTTACGCATCACGTTTCACTTGTCCCCACACCGCACACGAAGCCGGCGATGCTCAACTCAAGCCATCTTGTTACGCGCGAACGACTTGTTGCCCTCGCCGCGTCTGGTGACTTCCACCCAGAGCGATTTGGCTAACTCGTAACCGATCACATGGTCGTGGCGGCTCATCTGCAGCCGCAACGGTCCCTTGAAGGGGGCGCAACTCAGCAGGTGAAAATCCTCGCCGGGAACCAGCCCCAGGCTGGCGATGTAGCGCAGCTTGTCGTAGTCGTGGGTCCGCACCCGGCTGATGGAACAGTCTGATCCAGAGGGCACATCGATCAGCGGCATGTCGTTCAGCGGAGGCATAACGCCCTCTTTCGAGGGGATCGGTTCGCCGTGGGGACAGCGCGTTGGATGGTCCGTCAGCTCATCCATGCGGTCTTCAAGCTCGTCGTTGATACCGCGCTCGAACGTGTCGGCCAGCTCGTGCGCCGACGCCCAATCGTAGCGCATGATCCGCACGAGAAACACCTCGGTCAGACGGTGTCGCCGCAGTGCAGGCATCGCGATCCGCTGGCCGCTTTCAGTCAGACGAACGCCGCGATAAGGTTCGTGGACCAAAAAGTTGCGCTTGGCCAGCCTCCGGACCATCTGCGAGATGGCCTGTGCTGACGCGCCGACGTGCTCGTTTAGCATCGAGACAGGCACCTGGTCATGGTCCTGCTGCAATCGGTATATTTCAGCGGCGTAGCGCTGCATGGCTGGGCTGGCGTTCATCGAATCTGACTCATCTTGAGGGAATCTTCAAGCAGGTTGATAACAACAGTCAACAGAATTTGTCCTAATTCTATCACAAGTATCTAGATTATTCAGCGGGAGCCTATTATACTACACAGGCGAATTCCGACGAAAAACATCTTCTTTTCTTTACTGAAGGAGTGAAATAGATGATCACACGAATTGTGCTGCCTGGCATACTGATGCTTGCGTTGCTCACTGCTTGCGCTCCGTCCGCGCCTCCTGCTCCCGCTCCGGCTGCGAGCACCGGCGCTGACTTGAGCGGCATCAAGACATATCTGCTGCAAAAAACGGCTGCTCTGAACACCAGCGCTGCAGAACTGCAAACCGCCAGCGCTCATTACTACGATCTGGCCGAAGCTGCCAGTTTCGACTACGAACGCCTTTCGCAAAGCCCAGCCGAGATCGCGCAGGTGTTGGCCGGCGCAAAAGAGGCATGGATGGCCGCCAGCCCGCTCTACGAGCAGATGGAAGGCATTGTGGCAGGCGTGCCAGATTTGAGCAGCTATGATGTTATCCTCGATGCCGGCGCATCGGGCGCAGAGGATCCGGAGAACGCAGCGCCCTTTGATCTGACGCTACCCGACGGCCGCGTGCTGCAGCGGCCTGGCAACGTCTTCGGCGTGCTGGAAAGCGCCCTGTGGGGGACCTTCGCCGACTACAAAGCCGCTGACGCCGATCTGAACGGCAACGGCGCCGTGGATTTCGGCGAGACACTGCCTGACGCCAACGTCCTGAAAGCCGCGGCAGATGCGCTGGTCAACTATTCCGGTGAGCTGGCAGGCGCCGCGCAGGCATGGCAACCGACTGAGGCGGAAGCATTTACTGCGCTGGTCGTCATGATCCCAACCATGAACGAGTATTTCAACTCGTGGCGAGCCTCCCGTTTCATCAGCGGCGAGGCCGCGACCCAGCGCGACTTTGTCGCTATCTCGCGGCTGGCCGACATCCTTGATATTCTGAGCAGTCTGCAGGTCGTTTACACCGGCGTCAAGCCGCTGGCGGTACGGGTCGATTCGGATCAAGCCGCCCAGATCGATCAGGGTCTGGCCAGTCTGAAGGCGTTTGTGGCCGACATTCATACGGAGGAAACGAACGGCAAGCGCTTCAGCGCCGAGGAAGCCGATATCATGGGAGCCGAGGCCCAGAATCGCGCCACAGCGCTGGCAGGACAGATTGCCCAGGTCGCGGCGCAGTTGCACATCGAGATTGAAGGGTAATCGCCGATCATGCGTCATAAACTCAACGTTCAACTCGCCATTGGGCTGATACTCTGCCTGCTTCTGGCAAACGTCTTCCCAGCCTTCGCTGCTTCCGTCACCCCGTTCGATTCTGCCGAAGAAATCCGGACCGCGCTGGTCGAGGCACAACTGAAGCTGGCAACCGATCCCTCAGTGGCGCTGGCGTTGGCCAGCGAGGCCGAGGCAAGCTACACAGCCACGCTCGCTCCGGGCATCGGCGCAGCCGCGCCGGAAGCGCACGGGCGCGCCCTGTCCGCCTTCGTGCGCCTGGGCGAATCGGCCCGGACAGCGGATGCTGTTGCCTTTGCCGCCGCGCGCGGGCAGGCCTGGACAGCGATCCTGGCAGGCAGCGAGCAGGTGGTGGAAGCAGCGCTGCACAACAACGACACGGCTACCGCGCGCACTTGGCTGCCGTTACGGGAATATCGCACGGCGACGCGCTACTCGCGCGCCCGCGCCGATGCTACGCTGGCTGTTGACCAGTTCGCGGCCGGCCAAATGGCGGCTGACGACGCGGTGCTCACGGTGCGCGCCGACCTGTTCGGAACTTACCAGGCGCGCCTCGACGAGGCGCTGCGCGATCTTGTGAAAGCCGACCAGAACAGCTTTGCTGTCCGGCGGGCGGAGCTGGCCGCGCTGGCTGCGGGCTACTTTGAGATTCTGGCGCCGGCGTATGCAGAACAGCGCGGGACCGATGCGCTGGCAACTGCCAGCGATGCCTTCAGCGGCCTGGGTTCGGCCGCACTGGGCAGCGACGGCATGGCGGCAACCCTCGACACGGTGAACGGCGTACTGGACGGCTTCCGCGCCGCGCCGTTGAGCCCGGCCGAGCAAGCCCGCCGCGCCGGCCAGTTGATGCGCTTCATCGGGCTGATTTCGGTAGAGTACGGCCGTGGTGTCAGCGATGGCAAGGTTATCCATGATTTCGAGATCCAGGAAGCAGTCACGTTTCATGAAGCTGCCTATGCCGCCTTCGCCGACCTGCGCGACCAGTTGCCGTCCGGCGTTGTGGCGCAGTCCACCGCCGTCTTCGACCACATCGGTGCGCAACTGGCAGCGGCCAGCCCCAGCGTAGCCGCCGACCCCAGCGACATCAAGGACGCGACCAAAGACCTGGCAAGCATGCTGCAAGACTCCATGCCGGCCGAATGGCTGGCCGGCAGCGCCCAGGGTGACTTCGATGTCATCGCGTCGATGCTGGACCAGGTAGAATCGGCGGTCAGAGGCGGCGACTACGCAATGGCCGAGTCGGCGCGGCTGGAAGCCTACGCGATCATGGAGACCGGCCCGGAGGCGCGCCTCATCGTGCTGGCGCCCCAGATGGCGCCAGAGATCGAAAACCTCTTCTGGAACAACCAGGGCACGTACAAGGGCCTGGCATATCTGATCGCTAACCAGGCGACGTTGAGCGAGGTGCAGGCCAGCCGGGCGCAGTTGGACGGCTTGCTGGCCGAAGCAGAGGAACTGGTGGGTCGCGAGTCGTCGCCGGTGGCGGTGGCAACAAATGCCGGGGTCATTGTGTTCCGCGAGGGCATGGAGGCCGTCATCATCCTGGCCGCGCTGATGAGCAGCATGCGACGCAGCGAGGAACAGCGCTATCGCAAGCCGATGTGGGCGGGGACGGCGCTGGCACTGGTGGCAACCATCGGGATCTGGCTGCTGGCGCATGAGGTCTTGCAGTCGCTGGCGCGCTACGGCGAGCGGTTGGAGGCAGTTGTGTCGCTGATCGCGGTGGCGGTGCTGCTGGTCATCATGAACTGGTTCCTGCACAAGATCTACTGGACAAGCTGGATCGCCTCGTTCCACAGCCGCAAGCGCCGGCTGATCAGCGGCGAGGCCGGGCTGATCCTTGGGCTTGTGGCGCTGGGCTTTGCCAGCGTCTTCCGCGAGGGCTTCGAAGTAGTGCTGTTTTTGCAGGCGCTGGTGCTGGAGTCCGGGACGGCGGTGGTGCTGGCCGGCACGGCCGTCGGGCTGCTGTTGGTGGTTCTGCTGGGAGTGCTGACCTTCAAGCTCCAGGTGCGGCTGCCGTATAAGACCATGCTGGTCGTCACCGGTGTGCTGATCGGCCTGGTGTTGCTCCAGATCACCGGCAAGACAGTCTACACCATGCAGGTGGTGGGCTGGATGCCAATTCACCCGATCCACCAGATCACGATCCCGTATTGGTGGGGCACCTGGTTCGGCATCTACCCGACCTGGGAAGGGCTGGCGTTACAGTTCGCGGCGGCCGGGTTCGTCATCGGCAGCTACTTCCTGGCCGAACGCAAGCAAAAGGGCAAACGGCACCGGACGGCGCCCAGCGCATCCGGCGCGGCGTAACGATCAGAGATGGCAACTTTTCCGCAAAGTTGCCATCTCTCTTTTTTTCGTATCGCCCAAATCCCCCAAACGAGCGACCGGCCAATCCCCCATTTGGCTATCCTCAAAATCGCTCGCTTTCCCGATGACAAACCGGCCGCCGGTTGATAGAATAGATAGGTCGCGCCACCTGCCGGCGCCTGACGTGATTCCATCGCCAGACGAGCCAGCATCTTGTTTCCAGCACGCGTCCTTATAATCTCATCGCATCCGTTATTTCGAGATGGCATCATCCGCCTGCTAGGCGGCGATGCCGAGGTGGTCGCGGCCGCCACTACCTGGCAGGATGTCGAGGCGCTGGGACTGGACAGAGCGCCGGATGTGATTGTGATGGACCACGAGCGGGCCGATCTGCAAGAGACCGATCTGGCGCCGCTGCTCTGGCCGGACGCCGAAGACCTGCGTGTGATCTACGTCACGCTGGCGGGCGATCGCATGACTGTCCATCAACGACATCACGTCAGTGGACCTAACGAAACAGACCTGTTGTGGGCGATTACAGGCAACCGAACCGTCGATCAATCATCTGCTCACCCCAATCATCCCAACGGAGAGTGAAACGAATGGAAAAAAGGAGCTACGGGAAACATTTCATCATCGTGGCTGTGATCATCCTCATCACAGCGGTCATCACCATCGTCGGCCTGGGCCGGGTACGCTGGATGGCTGCGCCGGCGACGACCCAGGCGCACTCGGTTGATGCGCTGCTGGGAATTGAGTTGGTGGCCATTGGGTTCCTGTTCGCCCTGGTCATGGTCTTCATGCTTTACAGCGTTGTTGCCTTTCGCCGGCGCAACGGCGAAGAGACCGACGGCGACCACTTCGAGGGCAACACCAAGCTGGAGATCACCTGGACCGTCCTGCCGCTGATCACCGTGCTGATACTGGCAGTGCTGGGTGCGCGCGGTCTGGCGCAAGCCACCGGCGCACAGGCAGACGAGGTTGCCGTCCGCGTGACCGCGTTCAGTTGGGGCTTCACGTTTGGCTACCCGGAGCTGGGCATCGATGCAACGCCAGTTCTCTACCTGCCTGTGGATCAGCCCATCGTGCTGGACATGAACTCGGTGGACACGGATGTCATCCACGACTTCTGGGTGCCTGAGTTCCGCGTCAAGCAGGACCTGGTGCCGGGCGTGCCGACCCAACTGCGCATCACGCCGAACAAGATCGGCAGCTACAAGGTGCTCTGTGACGAGCTTTGCGGCACCGGCCACACCAACATGCAGGCTCGCGTCGAGGTTGTCTCTTCCAGCGATTTCGATGCCTGGGTTGCCGAGCAGCAACCCTCCACCGATCCGGCCGAGATGGCTAAACTCGGCGAGGAGTTGGTAGCCAGCCAGGGGTGCGCGGCCTGCCACAACGTTACCGGCGACCCTGGCGGCATTGGGCCGACATGGAAGGGCCTGTTCGGACATGAGGTTGAGCTGGCCGACGGCACGACGGCAACCGCCGACGAGGCCTACATCCATGAGTCGATAGTTGACCCTCTGGCTCAGGTGGTCACCGGCTATCAGCCCATCATGCCGGCCAGCTACGGCGACGTACTGACCGATCAGCAGATCGACTATATCGTCGAGTACATCAAGACCTTGCATTAATCCGGGAAGGTCGACTTTCCCGCAAAGTTGGATTTCTGAGGCAAGCAGGCTATAGAAGTTCAACTTTTTCCGAAAAGTTGAACTTCTACGGCAAGTGCGTTAGAGAAGTTTAACCTTTTCCAAAAAAGTTGAACTTCTACGGCAGAGCACTCATCCGCGAGAGGAGAACACTCTATGAGGTTTTTCAAGACAGGACTTGTGAAGGGCATCCTGGTTGGCCTGCTGTGGTGGCTGATCGGGTTCATGCTCGTCGAAGTCATCCGCGTGGCCATGGGATTGCCGGCCGCGTGGGATCCCAATGTGCCAGCCGGGCCAGTAGCCGGCCAGAATGCGCTGCAATGGATTGTGGCAGGCGGTCTGGCAGCTTACGAACCGGCAATGGTCGTCGCCGGCATCTTCTTCGTCATTGGCTTCATGCTGGGCGTTGGAACGATGAGCGACTGGCTGAAGTGGGTGCGCGGCATCGACACGCCAATGCACCACGGCCCCAAGGAGGGCGATCCCGGCTGGTTCCGCTATTTCGGCGCCGACTACAGCCACAAGGTCATCGGCCTCCAGTACGGCGTCACAGCGGTGATCCTGCTGATGTTCGCCGGCACGCTGGCGCTCATCTTCCGCGTGGAGCTGGCCAACCCGGAGTTGCAGCTTTCGCTCTTCGGCGCCAACCCTGAGGTGCAGGGTACCCTCAACTGGTTCAACACCCTGGTCAGCGCCCACGGCATGATCATGATCGGCAGCATCCTGCTGGGCGTCGGCGCGATGTCTAACTACCTGGTGCCGCTGATGATCGGCGCCAACGACATGGCCTTCCCCCGGCTGAACTCGTTCGCCTTCTGGATCAACGTGCCGGGCGCGCTGCTGCTGGTAACAGCCATCTTCATCGGCGGCTGGAATACCGGCTGGACGGGCTACCCGCCGCTGAGCGCCCAGGCGCCAATCGGCGTTCAGTACTTCTTTATAGGCGTGTTCTTCATCGGCATGTCCTCTATTCTGGGGTCGCTGAACATCATCGTCACCACGCTGACCATGCGGGCGCGCGGCATGACCATGTTCCGTATGCCGATCTTCGTCTGGGCCGCCTTCTCGACCGCGCTGATCCAGTTGACTGCAACCCAGCTCATCGGCCTCTCGTTCCTGATGGTGTTGATACAACGCATTCTGGGGCTCGGCTTTTTCAACCCGGGCTTCCCGGACATCACAGTGATAGCATCGTCTCAGCTCTGGGAAGGCGGCGGCAACCCGATCCTCTTCCAGCACCTGTTCTGGTTCTACTCTCACCCGGCAGTGTATGTCTTCATTCTGCCCGGCCTGGGGATCATCAGCGAGCTGCTGCCGGTCTTCTCCCGCAAGCCGCTTTTCGGCTACAAGTGGATCGCGCTGTCGAGCATGGCCATCGCTCTGGTCGGTTTCCTGGTCTGGGCGCACCACATGTTCGTCTCAGGCATGAACACCTACCTGCGGGTGCCGTTTATGCTCTCGACGCTGCTGGTGGCCGTCCCGACCGGCGTCAAGTTCTTTAGCTGGCTGGGCACGTTGTGGGGCGGACGAATCGACCTCAAGACGCCGATGCTGTTTACTCTGGGTGCGATCTCGGTGTTTCTCATCGGTGGTCTCACCGGGCCACCCCTGGGCACCGTCACCACCGACCTGCAACTCCACGATACCTACTACGTGGTTGGCCACTTCCACGCCACCATGTTCGGCGGTTTCGTCTTCCCGTTCTTTGCGGCGCTCTACTACTGGTTCCCCAAGTTCAGCGGACGCCAGTACAACGAGCGGCTGGGCGTGATACACTTCGCGCTGATGACGCCCGCCTTCTGGGTGATGTCATTGGGCCAGATGCTGGCCGGCACTCGCGGCATGCGCCGCCGTGTCGCCGACTACGACCCGGCCTGGGGCATCGACGGCGTGCAACTGGCGGTCAGCATCGCCGCGTTCATCATCGCGTTCTCGGTGCTGCTGATGGTCATCAACCTGCTGTGGAGCTCCCGCCGGGCGCCCAGGGCGGTGGCCAACCCGTGGCGCTCACGTGGTCTGGAGTGGCAGATACCGTCTCCCGTGCCGGAGCTTAGCTATGCGACCGCTCCCGTGGTTGTCGGTGAGCCGTACGATTACGGGCTGCCCGGCTCAACCTATGTCCAGCTCGCACCGGCCATGACCGGCGGCGACTAGTCTGCAACGAGACTAAGGAGAAAACGCATGGAAACACCATTCTTAGTATTCATCCTGATGCCGCTTGTCATCGGCGGCGCGCTGCTGGTCGGCCTGTTCTTGCTGGCACGCATCATGCCGGGCACCGGCAAAGCGAGCAAGGCCGACGCGGCTGCCGTACAACCGGTTCCGTCCCGCGGCCCGGAGTATGTCAAGCTGCGCGCCCGCCGCGCCGCGGCCTATCGGCTGGGCCTGGTGGTCTTTGGAGGCCTGGTTGTGTTGTCGGTCGTCGAGTTCTTTCTGGCCAGCGTGGGTTCTACGGCGCTGATGTTTATCATGATCGTCTTCAAGGCGGCCCTGGTCATGTACTTCTTCATGCACGTCGCGTCGGTATGGCGCACAGAGGAGGCTCACTAGATGTCTGCAATTGTTGAATCCCCGCAGGTCCAGGTCCGGCGCAACCGGATGGGCATGTGGTTGTTCTTCGTATCCGAAGCATTCCTGTTTGGCGGCCTGCTGATCGCACGCTTCTTTCTGTGGGGCGACACCCGGCCGGACCTGCCTCAGGTTGTGCCACTGGGAATCACCGCCGTTCTGCTGACCAGCAGCTTCTTCATGAACCGGGCGGAGGTCGCCATCGCCAACGACGACCGCAAAACATTCCAGCGCGGCCTGCTGATCACTGCCTTCCTTGGCTTCATCTTCTTCCTGGGTGTGTTGATCTTCGAGTGGGGCTGGACTATCGAGGACGGCGCGTTCGTCCTGGGCAACCACATCCACCCGACCAGCGGCGTCTACGGCGCGGTGCTCTACGGGATGACCGGCATGCACGCCCTGCACGTCCTCAGCGGCATCGTGATCATCATGATCATCTGGAACCTGGGCCGCAAAGGCAAGTTCTCGGCTGAGGATCACTGGGGCGTCGAGGCTACTGCCATCTACTGGCACTACATCGACCTGATCTGGATCTTCTTCTACCCGGCGCTCTACCTGATCGGAACAGCCGTGCCGGCAGGCGGGCACTAGCCAGCAATCGGTAAACGGTGATCGGTGATCGGTGGTCAATGTTCTGGAAACTGGCGAGCTTCGTCGGCACAAGATCATAGACCAACAATAGCGAGAAATACCGATTACGGATCACCGTTTACCGTTCACCACTTACTCCATGACCCAAGCCCTGCTGCTCTCCTGGGACTTTCGCCTGATCGTGCTGATCGGTCTGGCGATCCCGGCGTTGCTTTATGTGCGCGGCTGGCGCTACCTGCGCACGGTGACGCGCTCACAGCGCGACCCCACGCGCGCCAACCCCCGTGCAGCGTTGGTGGCGGGATGGAAGCCGGTAGCTTATCTCAGCGGTCTGGTGGCTGTGGGGATCGCGCTGATGTCGCCTATCGATGTGTTGGGGGGGCAGCTCTTCTTTATGCACATGATCCAGCACCTGGTGCTGATCATGATTGCTGCGCCGCTGTTGCTGGTGGGCAACCCATTTCCGGTGTTGATGTGGGGATTGCCGCTACGCGCGCGACGCCGGGTCGGCGGCTTGCTAAGCGGCCCATCGAGATTTCGCCGTGTCGTCACCAAGGTCACATCGCCGGGGATCGTCTGGTTGATCTTCTTCACGGTGTATGTCGGCTGGCATGATCCGAATCTGTACAACCTGGCGTTGCGCAGCGAGTTCGCCCACGACCTCGAACACCTCTCCTTCTTCTTTGCCAGCATGCTGTTCTGGTGGCATGTCACCGGCGTCGCGCCGCGCTTTCATCGCACGCTGACCACCTTCCAGCGGCTGGCCTATGTGATTTCTATCATTCCGGCCAACATGATTCTGGGTGTGGTCATCGCCTTCGCCACCGAGCCGATCTATACCTACTACACCACCGTGCCGCGCATCTGGGGCCTCTCGGTGGTCCAGGACCAGTCCATCGCCGGCATCATCATGTGGATTCCGGGCAGCATGATGTACATCCTGATCGCGCTCATTCTGGTCAGCCGCATCGTCCAGAGCGAATCCGAGAAGCCGGTCAACCCTGATGCACCATGGCTGGTTGACAGCGTCGGGTGATCGGAGACCCTCTTATGACGAAACGCCTTTCCCTCCTCATCCTTCTTCTGCTTGCCTTGCATCCGGCCAGCATTCTGGCCCACGGCGGCGGCACACCGCAACTTGTCAAACAACCCGCAGGGGCGTATGCTTTATATGTCTGGACGAACCCCGACCCCGTGCGCGTTGGCACCATGCACGTCTCCGTCGCACTGGTGGAACCAGACACCGAGGAGCCGGTCTTGAACGCAACTGTCCAGGTGACGGCCACGCCTGAAACTGGTGACCCGATTACAGCTGCTGCCACCCATGACAACGCGACCGTCAAAACCTACTACGAAACCGATATGCAGATCCCACAGCAAGGGCCATGGCAGGTTGCTGTCTCCTACCAGGCTGGCGACGCCAGCGGCAGTGCCAGCTTTCCTATCCAGGTTCAGCGGGCCGGCATGAACGTACAACGGATTGCTTTTGGCGTGGCGCTGGTGGTGATAGGTGTCGGTATTTTGTACATGGGACGCAAGAACCGCCGGGCGGCTGCCGCAGCTGCTACAGACAAGAAATAGCATGGTTCGCACTCTTTTCAGCAGGCGCTATATTGCGATCACACTCTTTGTGCTGCTCGCAATGGCCGTCATGGCCCGGCTGGGCGTCTGGCAGCTTGACCGCCGCCAGCAACGGCTGGCGCGCAACGCCGATCTCATCGCCAAGCTGGAACAACCGCCCCTGTCACTGAACGATGTCGCGGCCGGACTGGCAGCGACGCCCGCCGATCGCGACGAAATCCGCAACACCCGCGCTGCCGCCAGCGGCCGGTTTGACTATGAGCACCAGCTCCTGCTGGTGCAACAGGTCTATCAGGATTCGCTGGGCAGCCGGCTGTTGACCCCGCTGGTTCTCAACGGCTCCGACAAGGCGGTGCTGGTGGATCGCGGCTGGATACCCCTGACATCTGCCAACCCGGATCCGGCCAACTGGTCGCAGTACAACGGCGACGCCAGCCAGGTGGAAATCAGTGGTTTCATCCAGCCTTCGCAGCAGGTCGGCCGGCCAGCCGAGGTGAAAGCCGACCAGCCGGCGCGCCTGACGTGGTACCAGGCTGACCTGCCCGCCATCGCACCGCAAATGCCCTACGAGATACTGCCGGTCTATCTGCTGCAATCGCCCGACGCCGCCGGCAACCTGGCGCCGCCATACCGCGTTGATCCTGAGATCGATCTGTCGGAAGGACCGCACCTTGGCTATGCCATCCAGTGGTTCAGCTTCGCCATCGTGGCCGGGGTGGTGTACGTGCGGGTTGTATCGCAGCGAGAAAAGAAGGCCAAAGTTGCGGCACAAGCTGATAACACAGCGAATTTGGACGGCGAATTCGGAGCATCCGGCGAAGATAGTAACACGCCGCTAACACAGGAAGCTCAACATGTTTAGGATTCCTGGCTGGCTGACTGCCTCAGTGCTGGCATTGGCGCTGCTGGCCGGCTGTGGCCAGCCCTACACCTTCCAGGGAACGGCCTATCCCGAGCCGCTGGCCAGGCCGCAGGTGGAGCTTACCAGCGAAACCGGCCAGCCTTTCGATCTCAGCGATCAGGTCGGCAAGGTGTCGCTGCTGTTCTTCGGCTACACCACCTGCCCCGACGTCTGTCCCACGACTCTGGCCGAAGCGCGCACGATCCTGAACGACCTGGGCGACGACGCAAACGACGTGGAGTTTCTCTTCGTCACTGTGGACCCGGAGCGCGACACGCCCGAAAAGCTGGCTGCCTACACCGACGCTTTCCACCCTGGCATCATCGGTCTGACTGGGACGCCCGACCAACTGGCGTCGATCTACGGCGAGTTTGGCGTCCGCGCTGAGCGGGTCGAGGCGCCCGAATCGGCGCTGGGCTATCTGATGAACCACACCAGCCGCATGTATCTGGTGGACCAGGACGGCAATCTGAGACTGAGCTATGGCTACGGCACACCGGTCGAGGATATTGTGAACGACGTCAAGCACCTGGTGAAGTGACAATCGTGTTCTGCAAGGTGACAGTCACTTTGCGAAAATGACTGTCACCTTGAACCAATCGCCTTGAACCAAAACCAACAACATGACTTCTAAAAAACAACTTCGACGTTCTTTCATCTTGCTCATTCTGGCCCTCGGCCTGGCGCTGACACTGTCAGCCTGCCAGCGGGCCAGCCAGCAAATCGACACCGGCGCCTCGTCCGGCATTGCTATGACTCTGGCAGTCAATCCTGATCCGGCCACAGTCGGCCAGGCGCAGGTGACTGTGACTATCAACGACGCTTCCGGTCAGCCGGTCAGCGGCGCCGCGGTGGCGATCAAGGGCGACATGTCGCACGCCGGCATGATGCCGGTGCTGGCCGACGCAACCGAGGACGGCGCAGGCGTCTACCGCACCGACCTGGAGTGGACCATGGCCGGCGACTGGATAGTCACCGTGACAGCCACACTAGCCGACGGCCAGACGGTCGAGCAGCAGTTCGATCTGAGCGTGGCGCAGTAGGTCGCAATCCTCCTACTCCTACTCCTACTCTAACTCATTCTCCTTCTGTGATCGATCTCTGGAGGAGTACGAGTACGAGGATGAGTAGGAGTAGGAGTACGAGCAGGAGAGTAAGCGGCGAATGACCGGCAGCACGACGCCAATCTACCGGCCCAAACCGGCGTTCGATCTGTTGCGCGTGCCGGGACTGGGCAGGCTGTTGCGCTGGCGCTGGGGGCGGCTGGTGTTTCAACTGCCGCTGGCCGTCGTCGCGGCCGTCATGATCTACGACGGGCTGACCGGTCCCAAGCTGGCGCCGCAAAATCTGGCGACGGTGGCGGCCTGGGTACACTACCGCGGTTTGGTGGTGCTGGCGCTTTTGCTGGCCGGCAACCTGTTCTGCATGAGCTGTCCGTTCACGCTGCCCAGGACGCTGGCCCGCCGGTTGTCGGGCCACGGGCGCCGCTGGCCCATGGCGCTGCGCAACAAGTGGCTGGCCATCGCCCTGTTTGTCGGCCTGCTGTTCTTGTATGAGGCGCTGGATCTGTGGGCCAGTCCATGGCTGACCGCCTGGCTGATCGTTGCCTACTTCGCGGCTGCCTTCGTGTTCGAAGCGCTGTTCGCCGAGTCGCCTTTTTGCAAGTACCTGTGCCCCATCGGGACGTTCAACTTCGTCGGCTCGACGATTTCGCCCCTGCAGATCACGAGCCGCGATACGCAGGTCTGCCGAACATGCGTGGGCAAGGAGTGTGTCAACGGCAGCGCGCAGGTGTTGGGCTGCGGCACCGAGCTATTCGTGCCGCAGATGCGCAGTAACATGGATTGTGTGCTCTGCCTCGACTGCGTGCGGGCCTGTCCCCACGACAACGTGGCGCTGGCGGCCCGCAAGCCGCTGGCCGAGTTGACGATTGCGGCCTGGCCCCGCCGCTGGGATGTGGCGTTGTTGGCGCTGGTGTTTGCCTTTACTGCACTGGGCAACGCCTTCGGCATGGTGCCACCGGTCTATGCGCTTGAATCTGCACTCGCTCGCTGGCTGGGCACGACCAACGAAACACTGATCCTGGCGCTGATCTTTGGCGTGATCTATGTCGCGCTGCCGGTTCTGGCCGGCGTCGGCGCTGCTTGGTTGAGCCAACGACTGGCCGGCGCCGGATCGCTGCGAGTCGTCCTGGCCCGCTACGCGCCAGCGGTCGTGCCGCTGGGCTTTGCCGTATGGTTTGCACACTACTGGTTTCACTTTGCCAGCGGCGCGCTGACGATCATACCGGTGCTGCAGAGCTTCCTGATCGACCATGGTGTGACGCTGCTGGGCGCCAAACCGAACTGGCGACTCGGCGCTATTTTGCCGGCTGACGCGCTGTTCTTGCTGGAGATGGGTTCGGTGTTGATTGGCTTCATTGCCAGTCTTGCCGTCCTGCGCCGGATAGCCGATAATACGCATGAAGATGGCCGCATGGCGACGCGGGCCATGGCCCCGTGGCTGGCGCTGCTGGCGCTGATTGCAGTGCTCGCAGTGGCGTTGTTCACGCTGCCCATGGAGATGCGTGGCATGATGGCCGGATGATCTGAAGTTCGACTTTTTCGGCAAAGTCGAACTTCTCAGGATGAGAGCAACCACGACGCCAGAAGTTTGACTTTGCGGAAAAAGTCAAACTTCTTATGGATGAATGCAACCGCGACGCCAGAAGTTCGGCTTTGCGGAAAAAGCCGAACTTCTCGGAGAGAGATTCATGAACCGAATGAGAACCAAACGACTGGCGGCTAACACAGTAACATCGGGAACTTCCACCGATCTGGCTATGGCGGAACAGCCCGTCTCGGCCAGCAAGGAGGAGCGCAGGCCGTCGTTCTTCCAAACCATGATGGTGCTGTTCAAGGCGCGCGTAGTCAGCCTGCTGGTGCTGTCGGCGGTTGGCGGCGCATTTCTGGGCGCGAACGGCTGGCCCGGCTGGGACGTGCTGGGACTGACGATTCTCACCGGTTGGCTGGCAGCCTCCGGATCATCGGCGTTGAACCAGTATATCGAGCGTAAGACCGACGCCCAGATGAGCCGCACCGTCCACCGCCCGCTGATCGATGGCAGCATTCGTAATCCGAAGTGGGTGCCATGGGTTGCTCTTGCTATGATCGTTGTGCCGGTTGCCTGGACCGCGACGTTCAACGTGGCGCTGGCTTTCTGGCTGGCCGCCGGGGCGTTCATCTATGTGGTCATCTACACGATTTGGCTCAAGCCGCGCACGCCGGTCAACATCGTCATCGGCGGCGCGGCTGGCAGCGCAGCTGTGCTGGCCGGTGCGGCTGCCGCCGGTATGTGGAACCAGCCGGGCGCGATCGTGCTGGCGCTGCTGGTGTTCCTGTGGACGCCGACGCATTTCTGGAGCCTGGCTATCGTCTATCGCAACGACTACGCCAAGGGCGGCATGCCCATGCTGCCGGTGATAATCCCGCCGCGCAAGGCGGCGTTCTGGGTATTGCTGCACACCATGGGCACCGCGCTGGCGGCGGTGGTGCTGGCGTTGGACCCGGCGCTGGGGCTGATCTACCTGATTCCGGTGGCGATTGTCACTATCGACATGTTGGTGCGCAACGTGCGGCTGACGCGTGTGCCGACCGGCAAGAACGCCCGCTCGCTGTTCATGGCGTCCAACTTCTACCTGATGATCGTGCTGGTAATGATCTGCGTCAACGCCGCGATCCCGATCTAGCGAGGAAGCGCCGAAAGCGGCCCGGTCAGGAGACCGGCCGCAGCAACCCTCTTGCCACGAATTCTACGAAACCCCCTGATCCAATTCGTGGCCAATCCCGTTGATCACAGTAGACTTTCCACAAACGCAACTGTCGGTTACAATGAACTCCAGGCGTTGACACAGATTTCAGTCACGCTTGGAGTTTCTCTTATCACAGGGAAGGAGCCTGGACCATGAGAGTCTTGAAACAGATCGGTCGCGTCCTCGCGATCATCATCGCCGTGCTGGTCATCGTTCTCAGCGTTTCAGGAATCGCCGGTTCCTGGTACGTGAACAGCGTTCTCGCCAACGTAACCAACCAGATCTTCTCCGTCGTCAACACCGGAGCCGGGGTTGCGCAGACCGGTGTCAACCGCGCCGAGCAACTGGTGACCGAGGGCCGGTCAGAGGTGCAGAACGCCTCAGACACCGTGACGGCGGTCGGGCAGCATCTGGAGGAGAACAGCCCGGTGCTGACGGCGCTGAACGACCGGTTGACGCAACGCCTGGGGCCGACGGTAGAGGCTCTTCAAACGACGCTGGCACCGGCTGTGGACGGCCTGAAGACCGTCAATCAAATGGTGACCATCGCCAACTCGATTCCGTTCGTCCGGCAAGACACGCCGCGCCTGGATAAGCTGGAAGAAGCCACCAACGGCTTGCTGCAACTGGTGGCCGATGCACAGCAGTTCCAGGCCACGCTGGGCCAAACCGTTGTGGGCGAGAAGAACCAGGTCACCAACGAGGCTGTCGGCGTGCTTACCGATCTGGCGACGCGCATCGACACCCGGCTGTCGGATCTGGAGACCACCCTGCAGGAGACACAGCAGGAGATCACCGCCTTCCAGGGCCGGATGGATGCTCTGAACGGTCGGCTGCTGACGATCTACAACCTGATCACCCTGCTGTTCACCCTCCTGTTGATCTGGATCATCTATTCGCAAATTGTGGTGATCCGCAATCATTGGCGTGGTTTGCGGGCATCCGCCAGGGAGAGTGATGCTGCCGCGTTGCCGCCGGCTGACCAATCCGCCCCGGCTGCCGTTGCAAGCCCGGCTGCGCCTGTGGAATCAACCCCGGTAGAAACGCTGCCCCCTGCCGACCTACCTGACGCGGAGCCGGTAGATGACGACGCTGCCACACAAGTAATCGACGACGAAGCAGACAAGGGCGAAGACAGCGGTACGTCGTAGCTGCTTGCCTTGCCACCCATTGCTTGGAAGCGATTCGAAAGCGTAGTGGGACACATACAGTCACGGATTTCGCGGATACTCAGAGAAAGTATCCGCGAAATCCGCGCCTGTCCGCGTCCAATAACTAGAGAACAGCGCAACGTGTCCTTCTTGCCCCATACAGTTTTGCCGCTAATGCCATAGTTTGTTCGATATCGTTAGGGGGATGTTCATCGCTTGTGCCGCAGATTCGCCAACAAGACCGGTTGATGTATAATCCCCCCGCCCTCATTAGGACATCTGACGACAGAGGCTTTTCCGCGAAATTTGACGGAACAGCACAGGCGCGGCAATGCTGCCGCAACGCCGAAGGAGACGATACCATGCCACCGGAGCTGACGCATGACGAACGACTAACCGCGTTCGAGGCGAGGATCGCGCGCGGCGAGAAGATCGAGCCGGGCGATTGGATGCCCGACGACTACCGTCGGCAGCTCATCCGTATGATCTCGCAGCACGCCCACAGCGAAATCGTTGGTATGCTACCTGAGGGCGCATGGATCGAGCACGCGCCCAGTCTGCGCCGCAAGCTGATCCTGATCGCCAAGGTTCAGGACGAGGCCGGCCACGGGCAATATCTCTACCACGCCGCCGAGTCGCTGGGCGCAGAACGCCAGGACCTGATCGACGCGCTGCTGGCCGGCAAGGCCAAGTACTCCAATATCTTCAACTACCCGACGCTGAACTGGGCGGACGTGGGCATGATCGGCTGGCTGGTAGACGGCGCGGCCATCAAGAACCAGACCATGTTGACCGGCGCATCCTACGGCCCCTACTCGCGGGCCATGGTGCGCATTTGCGCCGAGGAGACCTTCCACTACAAACAGGGCAAGGAGATGATCACGCTCTACGCCCAGGGCACGCCGCACCAGCGACGCATGGCGCAGGACGCGCTGGATCGCTGGTGGTGGCCCTCGCTGATGATGTTTGGCCCACCCGACGCCGACTCGACCAACTCGACCACGCTGATGCGCTGGGGAATCAAGCTCAAATCCAACGATGCGCTGCGCCAGGAGTTCATCGACGAGATCGTGCCTGAGTTGCACGCCGCCGGCCTGTGCATCCCCGACCCTGACCTGCGCTACGACGAGAACAGCGGCCACTGGCTGACCGGACCCATCGACTGGGACGAGTTCTGGCGCGTGATCAAGGGCAACGGCCCCATGAACCGCGAGCGCCTGCGCGCCCGCCGCACGGCCCACGACGACGGCCTCTGGGTGCGCGAGGCGATGGCCGCGTATGCGAGCCGGTCATCGGTGATCGGTAAGCGGTCAACGGTAAGCGGTCAACGGTAAGCGGCTGGGACCGAGCGCATAGTGAACCGTTTGCTGAAAACTCCTATTACCGCGACACTGACCAAACACATTCTGATCACCGATTACCGGACACCGACTACCGATCACCAAAACATGGACACCCAATGGCCCCGCTGGGAGGTCTTCAAGCAGGACCGCCCCGGCAAACCGTTTGAAGCTGTCGGCACGGTGCATGCACCGGACGCCGAGATGGCGCTGTTGAACGCGCGCGACGTGTTCGTGCGCCGGCCGGAATGCCACACGCTGTGGGTAGCGCCCGAGGCCGCGGTGCTGCGGTTGACAGCTCAGGAGCTGGCCGGACGGCAGGATTGGCCTGATGAACCGGCGACAGAAGGCAGCGAAGAAATGGCTTATCATGTCTTTCTCCGCCAGAGCCACCGGCGATCGATGGTGGCCGTCACCTTGGTTGGGCAGGTGCTGGCCGCGTCGTCTGCCGATGCTATGCACCAGGCTGTGGCGCAATACGGCGCGAGCGACACCGTGGTCTGGTGGGTAGTGCCCGACAGCGCCTTGATCCGCAGCAACGATGATGATATTGCCAGCATGTTTGAGCCGGCGCTGGAGAAAACCTATCGCGACCAGACGACGTACCGAGGGCGCATCTTTGAAGGACGGCGGCGCGGCGGCACGGTCAAGGAGGTTCCAGGCGCATGAACGACGACCTGCGCGCGGCGCTGGCTGCCCGCCTGCTGGCCACCGCCGACGATGAGCTTATGCTGGCACACCGCAACGCCGAATGGACCGGCCATGCGCCCATCCTCGAAGAGGACATTGCGCTGGCCAACATCGCCCAGGACGAGCTGGGGCATGCGTCGATCTGGTACGGGTTGGTGGAGGAGTTGACCGGCCAGGACCCCGACCGGCTGGTCTTCTTCCGCGACGCGGGCGAGTACCGCAGCGCGCAGATGGTGGAACAGCCACGCGGCGATTGGGCGTTTACCATGCTGCGCCAGTACCTGTTCGACGCATACGAGATGGCGCTGCTGGCCCGCCTGGCCGGCAGCGCGTACCAGCCGGTGGCCGATGCAGCGGCACGGATGCGCAACGAAGAGCTGTATCACTATCGCCACAGCAGCGCCTGGCTACGTCGCCTGGGACTGGGCACTGCCGAGAGCAACCGGCGAATGCAAGCCGCGCTGGATGTCCTGTGGCCGCTGGCCGGGCAACTGTTTTCCCCGCAGCCGGGCGATGCGTTGCTGAACGTTGAGGGCTACTGGCCGGACTTGAACGAACTGCGGCAAGCCTGGAGCGGCGTTGTCATTCCTGCGTTGGAGGAGGCCGGGCTGGGCGAAACCGCCAGCGCTGCCGGACCAGACGACCGCCGCGTTCATTCGGCGCACCTCGACACGCTCCTGGCTGACATGCAAATGGTGGCGCGGGCGGATGAGGAGGCGGTGTGGTAGTGAAGCTCTCGCCCTCACCCCCAGCCCCTCCCCACTCCGGGGCGCAAGCAGTCCCTCAGGGAGAGGGGAATTTCCCGGAACCCAACGCGCCAACTTCCCCTCTCCCCGCGGGAGAAGGGCGCGTGGACATGGCTGCCGCGAATCCTACTTGGAGTGAGGGGAGGCTGACCCTCACCAGCGACGCGGTCTGGGCCGCACTGCACGAAGTGATGGACCCGGAGATTCCTGTGTTGTCGCTGGTGGATCTGGGTGTCGTGCGTGAGGTGACGGTGTCTGGCGACGTTGTGACCGTGACAATGACGCCCACGTTTTCCGGCTGTCCGGCCTTGGTCGAGATGCAGCGGCTGATCGAAGTACGGCTGCTGGCCCTGGGTGCGGCTTCGGTTGCAGTGAACACGGTTCTCGCTCCTGCTTGGTCAAGCGACTGGATAAGCGACGAGGGCCGGCGCAAGCTCAAAGCCTTCGGGCTGGCTCCGCCACCGGTGCATGGCGGCGATGTGCAGATCATGCTGTTCGACGTGGTGCGCTGTCCGCGCTGCAACTCGGATGATGTTTTGGTCAGAAATACCTTCGGCTCGACGCTCTGCCGGGCCATCTACTACTGCAACCGCTGCCAGGACGCCTTCGAGCAGTTCAAACCGCTATGAACGTTGTCATCATCGGCGATTCGCCGTTTCTTAAGGAGATCGGCGGGCTATGCACACGGGCCGGTCATATCGTGCGCGCTTTGTGGTCAGACACGGTTTTGGGCGACTGGTCGGACCTGGAATACGCCACCGACCTGCTGAATGCAGATGTGGTGGTCGAAACATGTCATCGCTCCAGACATATTCGGCGACAACTGGTGTCCTTTGTGGAGACCGTCTACCCTCCCGATACCCTGCTGCTGGTGTCGGCGTTGACGGCCAGCACGACTGAAATTGCATCCTGGACACACGCGCCGCGACGGGTGGTTGGCTATGGCCTGTTGCCACCGCTGGCTGCCACCGGCATGGTCGAGTTGGCAGCAGGGCTGAATACCGGCGACGAAGCGATCCGGCAGGCGGCCGAGTTCTGGCGTTCGGTTGGCTACGAACCGGCAGTAGTGGCCGATGGGCCGGGGCTGGTGCGGGGGCGCCTGATCGCTTGCATCATCAACGAGGCAGCTACGACCCTGCAGGACGGCGTGGCTTCGGCGCAGGACATCGACACGGCGATGAAGCTGGGCACCAACTACCCGCATGGCCCGCTGGCCTGGGCCGATCATCTCGGACTGGACGTGGTGCTGCGCATCATGACCGGCCTGTACGAGGAGTGGGGCGAGGATCGCTACCGGCCCGCGCCGCTGCTGCGCCGGATGGTGCTGGCCGGCCGGCTGGGCAAGAAGACCCGCCACGGCTTCTATCGCTGGCAGGAGATCGCAGAATAACAACCCTTTGCAACATCCGTGTTTCCTTCCATCTGTGGGAAAGATCAAGACTCACAGATGGAAAGGAACACAGATAGGTTATCAACAATCACGTCCTTCCCTGCCTTCCCGGCTGAGGCGGAGCGGACAATCAGTCACATCTACTTGCTCAAGGACACTCTATGAAACTGGTCGTGTTGTATCGCCACCCTGAGGACGTATCTGCTTTTGAAGCCGCTTATGCCGCGCACCTGAAGCTGGTGGATGCTGTGCCCAATACGCAGGGCTACACAATTACCCGCTTCAACCGTACGCTGGGCGGTGAGAACCTTTACCTGATGTTCGAGCTGCACTTCGCCGACCGCGACGCCATGAAAGCTGCCATGAACAGCGCGGCGATGGCGGCGGTCGGTGTGGACGCGCGACGGTTTGGCGCCGAAACAATCAGCATGGCGCTGGCCGCCGAGCAGTAAACAGGCTGGCTCGGTCGGAGACCGGCCAGAGCGTACTTATCCGGCTCGGTCGGAGACCGGCCAGAGCGTACTTATCCGGCTCGGTCAGAGACCGGCCGGAGCAGGACTCTCGTTCCTGGCCCTAATCCCTATTTCCTACTCCCGATTCCCAAAACCATGACCTACGAACACATTCTTTACGACGTAGCCGGCGGCGTGGCGACGATCACACTCAACCGGCCCGACAGCCTGAACGCCTTCACCACCGCCATGATCGGCGAGACAGCCGACGCGTTCAAACAGTGCAGCCGCGACGCCGCGGTGCGCTGCGTGGTCATCACCGGCTCCGGGCGCGGCTTCACCGCCGGCCAGGATCTGGGCGAAGTGCAGGCGCGCGGCGACGAGTTTTCCATCGGTCCGCACCTGCGCGCCGGCTACCACCGCATCATCAAGAACATCGTCGGGCTGGAAAAGCCGGTGATCGCGGCGGTCAACGGTGTGGCGGCGGGCGCGGGCGTGGGCGTTGTGCTGGCGTCGGACATCCGTATCGCCTCGGACAAGGCCAGCCTGGTGCTGGCGTTCAGCAAGATCGGTCTGGTGCCGGACAGCGGCCTGAACTGGCTGTTGCCGCGCGTGATTGGCCAAGCGCGCGCTTACCAGCTCGCGGTCACCGCCGAGCGGCTGGGCGCAGAGCAAGCGCTGGCTTGGGGCTTGTTCAACGAGGTCGTGCCGGCCGACCAGCTCGCGGCTCGCGTCGACGAGTGGGCGCAGCGGCTGGCCGGCGGCCCCAGCGTCTCCTTCGGCCTCACCAAGCGCGCCATGAACCGCGCCTGGTCGCAGACATTGGAGGAGGCGCTGGACTACGAGGCATACCTGCAAGACACCGCTGCTCACACCGAGGACAACAAAGAGGGCGTGGCTGCGTTTCTGGAAAAGCGCGCGCCGCAGTACCGCGGCCGGTGAGGCCATGCCCCAGAACAACCCACCATCCATGACACCCGACGAGAAGATTGCCGCGCTGCGACGGTCGATGCGCGTCCACGGGATCGACGCGTGGATCGTCCCTACCGCCGATCCGCACCAGAGCGAGTACATCGCCGACCGCTGGAAAACCCGTGCCTGGCTGACCGGTTTCACCGGCTCCGCCGGCACGCTGGTAGTGACGCAGGACGCGGCCGGGCTGTGGACCGACGCCCGCTATCACATCCGGGCCGCGCAGGATCTCGCAGGTACCACCATCACGCTGTTCCGTGACAAGCTGCCCGGCGTCCCGACCTACGTTGACTGGTTGGCAACCGAGCTGCCGTCCGGCGCAACCGTCGGCTACGACGGCGCGGTGATGTCTGTCGGCGCGGCGAAAAAGCTGTCTCGCAGCCTCGGCGGCAAGGGGATCGCCTTCCGCCACGACCTTGATCTTGCCGTGGAAATCTGGCAGGATCGCCCAGGCTTGCCCGACGGGCCGCTGGTGCTGCACGACACCCGCTTCAGCGGCGAGACGCGGGCGAGCAAGCTGGCGCGCGTGCGCCAGTTGATGGAAGCTCAGGGCGCACAGGTTCTGTTGATGGCAGCGCTGGACGAGATCGCCTGGACGCTGAACATCCGCGGCAGCGACATCGCGTTCAACCCGCTGGCGCTCAGCTTTGCCGTGATAACCGCGGACGAGGTACGGCTGTTCGTCGATCCTCGCAAGCTGTCGCCGGAAGTACACGATGAACTGACTGCCGATGGGGTCATCTTCGCGCCGTATGACGGGATCGAGGGGTTCTTGCAGGAACTGCTGGCCGGCGCGACCGTTCTGATCGATCCCGACAAAACCAGCTACGGGCTGGCCCGGGCGATCCCACCGTCCTGCACCGTCAAGGAAGCTGCCAGTATCCCGCGCATGCTGAAGGCGATCAAAAACGCGACGCAACTGGCTGGATTTCGGGACGCCCACGTGCGCGACGGCGTTGCTATGGTCCGCTGGCTGCGCTGGCTGGACGGCGCAGTGGCCGGCGGCGCGCAGACCGAGGTCACCGTGGCCGGCAAGCTGGCGGAGTTTCGCAGCCAGGCCGCGCACTACCAGGGTCTCAGCTTCGGCACCATTGCCGGCTACCGCGCCAACAGCGCCATCGGCCATTACAGCCCGCAGCCTGAAACCACGCCAACTCTGGAACCGGCCGGACTGCTGGTCATCGATTCGGGCGCGCAGTACCTGGACGCCACCACCGACATCACCCGCACGGTCAGCCTGGGCGCGCCGACGCCCGAGGAACAGCACGCGTTCACCCGTGTGCTGCAAAGCCAGATTCGGCTGGCGACGACCCGCTTTCCGCGCGGCGCCACCGGCGTGCAACTTGATGCGCTGGCGCGCGAGCCGCTCTGGCGGGAAGGCTGGCAGTGCCGCCACGGCATCGGCCATGGTGTCGGCCACTACCTGGGCGTCCACGAAGGACCGCCGCGCTTCAGCCCGACCGGAACGGCTGTTATCCAGCCGGGTATGGTGTTGACCATCGAACCAGGCGTGTATTTCGAGGGGCGGTTTGGCATCCGCATCGAGAACATGGTGATTGTTGTGGCGGACGGCGGCGACGAGTTTGGCGATTTCTGCAGCTTCGAGACCGTCACCCGCTGCCCCATTGACCTGACACTGGTCGAGCCGTCCCTATTGAGCGACCAGGAGATCGCCTGGCTCGACGACTATCATCGCTGCGTCTACGACACGCTGGCGCCACACCGACGCCACGCTGCGCGCGACACGCAGACGCCGATCTGGAGCGCAGTGGAAACTGCGAAACACGCAGGATTAACAAGATTTACAGGATTTGATTTGTTCTCAAGAGAGAAATCAACTGCTGATCCTGGCCTGTCAGACTCCGCGAAGAATCCTCAATCTTAGAGACTGTGCTGCGCCGGTCTTGCAGAACGATCTCTGCATGCGGACCTGCACTCAGTCGCAGAACGAGGTTTAGCCGGCATCAGCGGGCCGCGGATCCGCGCCCATTTCTGCCGCCGCGCTGGCCGGTCTCCGATCGTGACGCTCCTTGTACGAACGATCTCGATGACCTGCTGTCGCCGTCGTCGGCGCTGGCACCCAGACGCGGTATCGTCCATCGCTGCGCTGGCGCTACCCGGTGACGTGTACGACGTGGCCGAAGACCTGCTGAAGCTGGACCAGATCGCACGTCCATCGCCGCGAGGGCGTCCGGCGCGGCAACGATGAAGCCACATCGCCGATCGCTAAAGCCGCGCAGGCTGACCACATCGCTGGAGCATCGCAGGCCTGGCTGGTCATCGAGGCTGCGCCGGAGAAGCTGGACCTCAAACAGTCGATCTTTCGCCAGTTGGACGCCGCCGCGCCGCCGGCGACGATCTTGGCCAGCAACACCTCCAGCCTGAGCATCAACGCGCTGGCCGGCGCGATCCAACGCGGCGACCGTTTTCTGGGGCTGCACTTCTTCAACCCGGCGCACCTGATGAAGTTGGTGGAGGTGATCGCCGGCAACGACACCAGCGACGCCACGCTGGCCACCGCGCAGGAGTTCGTACAGTCGCTGGGCAAAGTGGGTGTCCGCTGCAAGGACACACCGGCGTTCATCGTCAACCGCGTCGCGCGCCCGTTCTACGGCGAGGCGTTCCGGCTGCTGGGCGAGGGTGCGGCGGACGTGGAAACCATCGACCGGCTGGTGGAGTCGCTGGGCTTCCGCATGGGCCCCTTCCGCCTCATCGACCTGATCGGCTGCGACGTCAACTTCGCGGTTACGCAGTCGGTGTACCAGGCGTACTTCGGCGAGCCGCGCTACCGCCCCCATCCCATCCAGCAGCAGATGGTGGAGAGTGGTCGGCTGGGACGGAAGACCGGCGTTGGATTTTATCGGTACGAGGAAAGGAAAGAAGGGAAATGACGGAAAGCAGGATGAAACGTAAGCGGTGCGCCGTTAACGGTAAACGGAAAGCAGTAAACCGTCAATTCGTTTGTTACATTCCGATTACCGTTCACCGGTTACCGATCACTGTTCCCTGAATTCTGCAACACGAGGTGAACTATGACAGACCTGGCAGTAATCGTTGAAACCCGCGGGCGGGTCGGGTTGATGCGCATCAACCGGCCGCGGCAGTTGAACGCCTTAAACAGTGAGGTGATCGCGCAGATCCTGGCGGCAGTTGAGGTGTTCGATGCTGACCCGGAGATTGGCGCGATGGTGCTGGCGGGCGATGCGCGCGCCTTCGCCGCCGGCGCCGACATCAAGGAGATGGCCGGCATGGGCGTGGTTGAACACCTGCAGAGCGGCCGGATCGCGATGTGGCAACGGGTGCGCAGCGCCAAAAAGCCGATCATCGCGGCGGTGTCGGGGTTCTGCCTGGGCGGCGGCTGCGAGCTGGCCATGATGTGCGACATGATCGTGGCGTCGGAGACGGCGACCTTTGGCCAGCCGGAGATCAACCTGGGCGTCATTCCCGGCGCGGGCGGCACGCAGCGGCTGACGCGCGCGGTGGGCAAGGCGCTGGCGATGGAGATGGTGCTCAACGCCCGTTTCCTCAGCGCCCAGGAGGCGCTGGCCCACGGGCTGGTCAACCGCGTGGTGCCGGTGGAACATTTTCTGGACGAGGCATTGAAGTTAGCAGGTGAGATCGCTGCCCGCGCGCCGCTGGCGGTCCAGCTTGGCAAGCAGGCGGTCAACCAGGCGTTCGAAACCTCCCTGACCGAAGGGCTGATGGACGAGCGCTACCTGTTCTACATGCTGTTCGCCAGCGAGGACCAAAAGGAAGGCATGGCGGCGTTTGTCGAGAAGCGGCCGGCGGATTGGCAGGGCAGGTAACGGTTAATGGTGAATTGGTGAATGGTGAATGGCTAATGTCGGAAAGTACGCACCCCTGCTAGACTCCCGTCTTCGCGGGAACGACCGCTGCGGCCGGTCTCCTGACCGAGCCGCTTCCAGCGGAGCGCGGGAGCGACGGGCGAAGACTTTCCGTTGATGGATGGTTGGTAGTTCATGGCAGAAAAACTGAGATCGTTTGTTGAGGTACAAGAAGACTCGCATTTTCCGTTGCAGAACCTGCCCTACGGGGTGTTCAGCACGGCGGAGGAGCCGCGGGCGCGCTGTGGAACACGCATCGGCGACTTCGTGCTGGATCTGGCGGCGTTGGAGGAGGCGAGCCTGCTGGCAACACGCTACTTCGACCGGCCGGGGCTGAACGCGTTCATGGCTGCCGGGCAAGCTGTGTGGACGGCGACGCGGCAACGATTGCAGCATCTCCTGTCCGCGGAGACGCCCGATCTGCGCGACGACACGGCATTGCTGGCCCGCGCGCTGGTTCCGGTGGACCGCGTGACGATGCACCTGCCGGCACAGATCGGCGACTACACCGACTTCTACTCGTCGCGCTACCACGCCGAAAACGTGGGACACATGGTGCGCGGCGCGGCCAATGCACTGATGCCCAACTGGCGGCACCTGCCGGTGGCTTACCACGGCCGCGCCAGTTCGTTGGTGGTGAGTGGGACGCCGATCCGCCGGCCGCTGGGACAGATGCAACCGGGCGATGCCGGCGCTCCGGTCTTCGGGCCGAGCCAGGCGCTGGACTTCGAGCTGGAGCTGGGCTTTCTGGTCGGGCCGGGCAACGAACTGGGCGATCCGATCCCGGTGAGCCAGGCGTACCGCCACATCTTTGGCTTCGTGCTGGTCAACGACTGGAGCGCGCGCGACATCCAGCGCTGGGAATACCGGCCGCTGGGGCCGTTTCTGGGCAAGAACTTCGCCACGACGTTGTCGCCGTGGGTGGTGACGCTGGACGCGCTGGAGCCGTTTATCTGCAACGGGCCTGTGCAGGACCCGGAGCCGCTGTCCTATCTGCGCAGCAAAAACCACTGGACCTACGATATTCAGCTGGAGATACGGCTCCGAAGCGCCGCGATGGACACGCCGGCCACGGTCAGCCGCACCAACTTCCGCCACCTCTACTGGAACGTCTGCCAGCAACTGGCGCACCACACGGTCAACGGCTGCAACCTGCGCCCCGGCGACCTGCTGGCTTCGGGGACGATCAGCGGACCGGTGCCCGACTCCTATGGCTCGCTGCTGGAACTGGCCTGGGGCGGCTCGCGGCCCATTGCCCTGCCCGACGGTTCCCAGCGCGTGTACCTGGAAGACGGCGACACGGTGATCCTGACCGGCTGGTGCCAGGGCAACGGCTACCGGGTCGGCTTTGGCGAGGCGCGCGGCGCGGTGCAAGCGGCAAGGCCCATAACAGAGACGATGGGAGAGATGCGATGACGTACTATTACCGGTTGGGCAGGATACCACACAAGCGCCACACCCAGTTTCGCCAGGCTGACGGATCGCTGCACCACGAGGAGGTCATGGGCATCCACGGCTTCGCGGGCATCCAGTCGATTCTGTACCACCTGCGCCCGCCGACGCGCGTGCAGCGGATGGAAACGCTCCACCGCGACCCCGTCGACTACGAGGCACAGGGGCCGCTGCGCCACCGCCACTTTCGCACGGCGGGCGCGCCGGCCGGCGGCGACGCGGTCGAGGCGCGTGTGCCGGTCGCCGGCAACAGCGACGTGATGCTCTACGTGGCGCAGCCCGATCGCCCCATGAGCTACTGGTACAAACACAGCGCCGGCGACGATGTGCTGTTCATCCACGACGGCGAGGGCGTGCTGGAGACCCAGGTTGGCCTGCTGCGCTACCACCCCGGCGACTACCTGGTGATCCCGACCGGTGTGTTGTGGCGGGTCATCCCAGACAGAGGGTCGCCTCAGCGTCACCTGGTCATCGAGGCGGTCGGGCACATCGAACCGCCCAAGCGCTACCTCAACCGCTACGGCCAGTTCCTGGAGCACTCGCCCTACTGCGAGCGCGACATCCGTCCGCCCGACGAGCTGCTCACCGTCGATGAGACCGGCGAGTACGAGGTGCGCGTCAAGGCGCGCGGCCAGATCACCCGCTTCATCTACGGCCACCATCCGCTGGATGTGGTGGGTTGGGACGGCCATCTCTGGCCTTACGCCTTCAACATCGCCGACTTCGAGCCGATCGTGGGGCGGGTCCACCAGCCGCCGCCGGTCCACCAGACCTTCGACGGGCCGGGATTCGTGGTGTGCTCCTTTGTGCCGCGCCTGTTCGACTTCCACCCCGACGCGATCCCGGCGCCGTACAACCACTCCAACGTCGACTCGGACGAGGTGCTGTACTACGTCGAGGGCGATTTCATGTCGCGCAAGGGGATCGAGCGCGCCAGCATCACGGTACACCCTAACGGGATTCCCCACGGCCCGCATCCCGGCACCTACGAAGGGTCTATCGGCAAGCGGGAAACCCGCGAGCTGGCGGTGATGGTGGACACCTTCCGCCCGCTGAGGATCACCGCCGCCGCGCAGGACATGGAGGACGACCGGTATCCGTTCAGTTGGCTGGAGTGATCAAGGTACGAGACAGACAGGATGACACTATGAACAAAACGCTTCAACGAACCGATATGCCGACCACGACGGCCAACGGCACAAGCGCCGGGAAGCAACTCAACCCGGCGTTCGACTGGCGGCTGATCGCCCGAACAGCCCTGCTCTCGCGCCGGCTGGACGAGATGGAGGAGCAGGATCTGGCGCCCAGGGGACTGGTCAAGTACCAGTTTTCGGCGCGCGGCCACGAACTGACGCAACTGTTGCTCAGCCAGCTTCTCACCGCGCCCTTCGACGCCGCCAGCGTCTATTATCGCTGCCGGCCGTTCATGCTGGGAGCGGGGCTGACGCCGCTGGAGGCCCTGTCGTCGGACCTGGCGCGGGCCGGAGGAATCAGCGACGGCCGCGATGTGGGTGTCGTGTTCAATATGCCGCGGCGCAACGGCGCGCTGGTCCTGCCCAACGCAGCGGACGTGGGATCACAGTACACGCCGGCCGCCGGCTACGCGCAGGCGATCCGTTATCGTGTAGAGGTGCTGGGCCAGCAGGATCTGGACGGCAGCATCGCGGTCGCGTTCGGAGGCGACGGGTCGGTGGCGTCCAGTGGATTTTGGTCGGCACTGAACATCGCGACTACGTTGGAACTGCCGCTGTTGTTCGTCATCGAAGACAACGGCTATGCGATCTCGGTCCGCGGCCCGATGCAGACCCCTGGCGGCGACATCGCAGCCAACCTGCGTTCGTTCAAAAATCTCGCTTTGTGGGATGGCGACGGCACCAATCCCTACCAGGCCGCGGAGCTGGCGATGCAAGCTGTGGACCACGTGCGCGCGGGTCGCGGCGCTGCGCTGCTGCGGGTCACCGTGCCGCGGCTATCCGGCCACTCCAGCGTCGACTCCGCTGCCTACAAGACGGCTGAAGAACGGCAACGCGACGCGGCGCGCGATCCCCTGCCTGCCCTGCGGCGCGCGTTGACAACCAGTCTGATGACCGAAGCCGATTGGCAGGCGCTTGAAGAAGAGGTTATGGAGGAGCTGGCAGAGGTGCGCGACGAGGCTCTGCGCCGCCCGGAAGCCGATGTAACCTGCGTCACCCACCACGTCTGGCACGATCCGCGCAACCCGGCCAGGACCGGCGGGCTGGCAGCAGAGGGTGTCACGCTGCCGCCCGGCGATCCGGTGCGGCGCCCGCCAACGCCTGCCCGCATCACCATGGTCGAGGCGATTCGTAAGACGCTGGACGTCGAACTGGCGCTGAACGACCGGCTGCTGGTGTTCGGCGAGGACGTGGGGCTGAAGGGCGGCGTACACACTGCAACCCAGGACCTGCAACTGCGCTACGGCGACCAGCGCGTCTTCGATACCAGCCTGTCGGAGGAAGGAATCGTCGGCCGGGCGGTAGGCATGGCGCTGGCCGGACTGATGCCCGCGCCGGAGATCCAGTTTCGCAAGTACGCCGACCCGGCCACCGAGCAGATCAACAACTGCGGTACGGTGCGCTGGCGCACCGCCAACAACTTCGCCGCGCCCATCGTGGTGCGCATGCCCGGCGGTTACCGCAAGATCGGCGACCCCTGGCACAGCGTCACCGACGAGATCGTCTACGCCCACGCGGTGGGCTGGCGGGTCGCGGTGCCATCCAATACTGAGGATGCAGTCGGTCTGCTGCGCACGGCCCTGCGCGGCAATGACCCGGTGATCTTCTTCGAGCACCGCGCCATGCTGGACGCATCGTGGGCGCGCCGGCCCTATCCGGGCGACGACTACGCACTGCCCTTCGGCTCGGCGCGCATCACGGCCGGCGGCGATGATCTGACGGTGGTCACGTGGGGCGCGATGGTGGAACTGTGCGAAACCGCCGCTCAACAATGCGGTGCGGACGCGGAGATCATCGACCTGCGCACCCTGGCGCCCTGGGACACGGCAACGGTGATGGAGTCGGTGCGCAAAACCTCGCGGGTGCTGGTCGTCCACGAGGACAACGAGTTCGGCGGTTTCGGCGCGGAGATCGCGGCAACCATCGGCCAGCAGGCATTCCTGGATCTGGATGCGCCAATCACGCGGCTGGGATCGCCGGGCGTGCCGGTACCGTTCAGTCAGCACCTGATGGCTGGCGTCGTACCGTCGGTAGACCGCATCCGCGCGGCGATGGAGGACCTGCTGGCATTCTGATGATGAACTACGAAGACTACCAACATATTCTTTTCAAGCGGCGCGAGCCGCATGTTTTGTGGATGACGCTCAACCGGCCCGATGTGCTGAACGCGGCCGATGCCCGCCTGCACACCGAGCTGGTGGAGGTGTGGAAGACCATCGACCGCGATCCGTGGGTACAGGCCGCGGTGGTCACCGGCGCGGGTCGGGCGTTCTCGGCCGGCGGCGACCTGGCACTGGTAGAAAATGCCTATCGCAACCCTGAGGAGGTGGCCAGGATCCTGGACGAGGCGCGCGATCTGGTCTACAACATCCTGCATTGCAGCAAGCCGGTGGTGTCAGCTATCAACGGCGCGGCGGTGGGTGCCGGGCTTGTGGTAGCGCTGTTGGCCGATGTCAGCATCGCGTCGGAGAAGGCGCGGCTGGCCGATGGGCACCTGCGCATGGGCGTGGCGGCCGGCGATCACGCCGCGATCATCTGGCCGTTGCTGTGCGGTATGGCTAAGGCCAAGTACTACCTGTTAACCAGCGAGTTTGTCAGCGGTGCCGAGGCGGAGCGGATCGGGCTGGTCAGCCTGTGCGTGCCGCACGAGGAGCTACACGAGCGGGCGATGGCGGTGGCGACGACCCTGGCCACCGGCCCGCGCCACGCCATCAAATATACCAAGCGTGCGCTGAACCAATGGCTGCTGCAGGCCGCACCGATCTTTGACCACTCGCTGGCGCTGGAGATGCTGGGGTTCTTTCACGAGGACATGATGGACGGTGTGCACGCGCTGAGGGAGAAGCGCGAGGCGCGGTATACGTCGAGTGGAGAGTAGGAACGGGCTCGGTCAGGAGACCGGCCCGAGCGAGCAACCCTGGAACCCGTAGGATAGCCCCTTGTGGGCGTTCGGGGAAACGGGCACAAGGCCCTATCCTACAGCCCGAGAAGCTCCGTCAGGAGATGGGGCCGAGTAGGTTGGACGGGAAAGCGGGGAAAGGAGGGAAAGCAGGAAACATGTAGGATAGCCCCTTGTGGGCGTTCGGGGAAACGGGCACAAGGCCCTATCCTACAGCCTGAGAAGCTCGGTCAGGAGATGGGGCCGAGCGGTTGCACGATGGAGGGATCGTCGTTGCCAACGTAGTTGACGCGCTTGGAGATGGGGTAAGCGGCCATCTGGTCGGCGGGGTAGGGACGCAACATGTCCAGCCAGATACCTTGGTCGGCGGCATCGTCTAGCCAGATCGCCTCGTGTTCGCGCGGCAGGATCACCGGCATGCGGTTGTGGATCGGCTCCAAAAGCTCGTTGGGAGTGGTGGTGATGATGGTAAAGGTGCGTAGCAGATCGCCGGTGGGCTCTTTCCACGTCTCCCATAGACCGGCAAAGGCAAACGGCTCTCCAGACTTCAGTGTGATACGCATCGGCACCTTGCCATCCGGGGTTTTCTTCCACTCGTAGAAGCCGTCGGCCAGTACCAGGCAGCGGCGCTTTTTCAACGGGGTGCGGAAGGAGGGTTTCTCGGCCAGCGTCTCGCTGCGGGCATTGATCATCCGGCTGCCGATGCCAGGATCCTTGGCCCAGAACGGCACCAACCCCCAGCGCAGCAACTGGATTTGATGCTCCTCCTCATTCAGGATCACAGGCAGGTTCTGGGTCGGCGCCGCGTTGTAGTGGGGCTGTAGGCTCTGTTCCGGCAGGCTGGCATCGAAGCGTTCAGCCAGCCGCTCCGGGTCGGCAAAGATCGAAAAACGTCCACACATGGCTTGTCTCCAGTTCGAGTGAGGTGACGGTCACTTAAACTTCGATTGTCTCATGGTTCTCGCGTTCTGAGACAACTCGCCAGTTCAGAGGGACTGGCACCTGATAGAACCGCTCTGGTTCGCACTGATGTTCTAATTGTACCCAAAGATCGCGCTGATGCAAGTGCCAGCGACGGTGCTGGTCCCTGGCACTTGTACTACAAAATAACAAGGCCCTGGCATGAAGCCAGAGCCTTGTCTGTCGCCGCTCCCCACGCCCCGCCAACCATACAATACACACTTCCTTCAAAACCGGCGACCTCGTAATCTCATGTACGCTGCTATATCTGATCCATTGAACGTTGGTAATGCCGGACTTGCGGCATTGTCCTGCGAATTGTCAGAAATGCCGCGGGCACTCCGGCTCTTCACCGGCCGCGTTTGCCGCATTGGGCGCTGGCCGTCGACAGGTCAAACCAACTGCACGCCATGGCTGGCTTTGAGCCAAAGCGCCTGCGGCCAGGATCATTTGACAGCCAAAAAAGCCGGACGTATAATGCCGCACAGCGTCAATAGACGGGCGAGTAGCTCAGCTGGTTAGAGCGCTTCCCTTACAAGGAAGAAGTCACAGGTTCGAGTCCTGTTTCGCCCACACCTTCAGGGCAGGCCGTCGGCTTCAAGGGCCGGTGGCCTTTTTATTGGAGATGCACCTGTGTCAACTGCTGAACTGCGCAAACTCCCCAGCATCGACCGGCTCCTGCAGGAAGAAGCGGTAGCCGGCGCTCGCGCACAGTTCGGCCAGGAGTTGACCGTTCAGACGGCCCGCGAGCTGTTGGACACCGTTCGCACCGACATCGTCGCCCAGGATGCAACCTGCCCTGATCTGCCTGAGTTGGCCGGCAGGTTGGTTGCACAACTGCACTTGACCGCGCGTCCGACGCTGCGCCCGGTTATCAACGCGACCGGCGTCATCATCCACACGAATTTGGGGCGGGCGCTGTTGAGCGACGCCGCTCGGGCGGCGATGGACGCGGCCGGGGCGGGGTACAGCAATCTGGAGTACGATCTGGAAGAAGGACAGCGCGGCTCGCGCTACGTCCACGCGGTTGCCCTGCTTCAGCGGCTTACAGGCGCGGAGGACGCGCTGGTGGTTAACAACAACGCAGCCGCGGTGCTCCTCTGCCTGATGGCGCTGGCAAGGGATCGCGGGGTAATTATCTCGCGCGGCCAGTTGGTGGAGATCGGCGGTGGCTTTCGCATCCCCGAGGTGTTGCAGACCAGCGGCGCGCGCCTTGTCGAGGTCGGCTCCACCAACCGCACCCATCTGGCGGACTACCATGACGCGATTGGCCCGGACATCGCAGCATTGCTGCGCGTCCACAGCTCTAACTTTCGCCAGGTCGGTTTTACCGCCGAGGTGAGCCTGGCTGATCTGGTCGTGCTGGGCCGCAAACATGGTCTGCCGGTCATCGATGACCTGGGCAGCGGCACGTTGTTGGACACCAGCCTCTACGGGCTGACCTACGAACCGCGGGTGCAGGATAGCGTGCGAGCGGGCGCGACGCTGGTTACTTTCAGCGGCGACAAGCTGCTCGGCGGGCCACAGGCAGGCATCATCGTGGGCAGCAGCGAAGCAATCGCTCGTTTGCGCCACTATCCATTGACACGCGCGCTGCGCGTCGACAAGACAACTTTAGCGGCCCTGGCGGCCACGCTGGTCCACTATCTGCGCGGCGAGGCAACGAGCAAGATTCCGGTCTGGCGGATGATCGCGACACCACGTGATGCATTGGAAGCGCGCGCCCAGTCGTGGGCTATGGCGCTACGGGACAGGGGCGTTGCAGCAGAGGTCTGGGCTGGGGAGTCAACGGTAGGCGGTGGGTCGCTGCCCGGTGAGACGCTGCCGACCAGCTTGCTGGCCCTGCCGAGTTTGCCTGCCGACAGGATGGCAAATGCGCTGCGCAACGGTGACACGCCGGTGATCGCCAGAATTACACAGGACGCGCTGGTCCTGGACCCGCGCACCGTTGCCACGGCCGAGGAGCAAACGTTGCTGCGCCAGGTGATTTGGGCGGCCGGAACGCTGGACGTGTGACGAGGAACGAACCATGGAATCGACAACACGACTGCAGGGGCGGGTAATCAGAAGCGGCCGGGCGGCTGGCCGCGCGCTGGTATCGTCCGAGCCGATTGGTTTTCTAGGCGGTGTGGACCCCGACACCGGGGTCGTAGTCGAACCCAACCACCCGTTGAACGGGCACTCGGTGGCCGGCCGTGTGCTGGTCTTTCCCACCGGCAAGGGCAGCACCGTAGGTTCCTACACGATTCTGCGGCTGGCGCGCAACGGTGTCGCGCCGGCCGCGATGCTCAACGCGCAGAGCGAGGCTATCGTCGCCGTCGGCGCGATCATCGCCGATATCCCGATGGTGGACCAACTTGCTATTCAGTTCATTCAGGACGGCGACTGGGTGGTGGTGGAGGACGGCACGGTGGAGATCTATGACCAGCCCGTCACAGCCTGACCGCGAACCGGTGGTCTTTCTCAAACTGGGCGGCTCGCTGATTACCGACAAGACGCGGCCGGAGACTGCTCGTCTGGATGTGCTGGACCAACTGGCAGGTGAGCTTCAATCGGCGCGCACACAAGCGCCGCATCTGCGGATTCTGCTGGGACACGGCAGTGGCTCGTTTGGTCACGTTGCCGCGGATCGCCATGGGACGCGGCGCGGCGTCAACGGCGCAGCCGGTTGGCTGGGTTTTGCCGAGGTTGCCGATGCCGCGGCGCGACTCAATCGCATCGTGGCGGGACAACTGCTGGCTGCTGGCGTGCCCGTCTGGTCGATCCAGCCCTCAGCCAGCGCCCGCTGCGAAGATGGACGTTTGGTGGACTGGCAGAGCGACATTGTCGAGTTGGCGTTGGAACGCGGGCTGCTACCGCTGGTTTACGGAGATACTGTGTTGGACGGGGTGCGAGGCGGAACGATAGCCTCTACGGAGGAGCTGTTTGGCTGGCTGCTGCCGCGGCTGCTGCCGGTGCGAATCGTGTTGGCAGGCATCGTGGACGGCGTATTCGACAGCGATCCGCTGCGCAACCCCGATGCGGCGCTGCTCCCGGTAATTACCCCGGCTACGCTGCCCGGCTACGTGGATCGACTGGGCCGCTCGCACGGCGTTGATGTCACCGGCGGGATGTTGAGCAAGGTGAACGAGATGTGTCGTTTGGTGGCTGCCTATCCGCAGACGGAGGTGCGCCTGGTGTCCGGGCTGCGCGCGGGCGCGGTGCTGGCGGCAGTGCTCGGACACGACGCAGGCGGCACGCGTATTCTGGCAGATGCAGCTGCGGCTGCGGGCTAAGTCGGCTGTTTTCCGATTACCGGAGTTCGTGTGGGCGATGGACAGTGATACCTGAGAGTGGTACAATAGCGTAGATGGGCGAGATGGAACCTCTTTTCGACGCTTTGAACCGCAGCGCAGATGGCGCGTATGTGATCGATGCCGATCAACGCATCGTCTATTGGAACGCGGCCGCGGAACGCATCCTGGGCCATCGCAGCGAAGAAGTTGTGGGGCGCCTGTGCCACGAGGTGTTGCAGGGGCGCGTCGACGACAACACGCTTTGGTGCAGGCTACGTTGCCGAGTTGCGGTTCAGTCGAGCCGCGGGGAGGCGGTGGACACGTTTACTGTGTGTGCGCAGTCACGACTCGGCGAAGCGCGTTGGATCAACGTCAGCATTCTGCCCTTCTCGATTACATCTGGGGACGGAACACGTCTGGTGGTGCATCTGTTTCGGGATGGCACGGTGCAAAAGCAGCAGGAAACGCTTTCGAACCAGATTCTCGCGGCGGTTCAGAATCTTCAGCATCCGAAGATTGCAAACGAAGTCGTGGACGGGTCTGCTACCCCTATCGATGTCATACTAACTCCCCGTGAGCAACAGGTGCTGGACCTGCTGGCGCGTGGGTTGAACACCAAAGCGATTGCCGAGTCGCTCTCCATCTCGGTATCGACAACTCGCAACCACATCCAGAACATTCTCCAAAAGCTCCATGTACACAGCAGGGCGCAGGCAGTAGCCTATGCCTTCGAACACGGATTGGTATCACATTTGTAACTGATCAGGTTGCAGAGGGCAGTCAGTCCTGCCTGAACAGTTGCCCTCATCTATAGTTCGAACAGAATCATCTATCATCGGGGGAAATAGGCCAAATTGCCCAGTATAACTGGGTAGTTTTCATCTTCCGCAACTGCCGCGTTCGCGGTAAGCTAGGTCAGTCGCGCGAGATTCCGCGCCGTTTGATCCACGCTCTTGACCCTGAAAAGGAGGATGGCAATGAAGACATCACATCCGCTTGGGAGCCTTAACTCCGGGCTTTTTTTGCGTTCACTGGGTGCGCTTGTTGCGCTGTTACTACTTCTCACGCTGATTGGACCGCTGGCAGCCGCCGCGCCAGATACCGCCACCCGGTACGTGGCAACCACCGGCGCCGATGCGGGCAACGATTGTCTCGATCCCGGCTTGCCCTGTCGCACGATTCAGCACGCGATAGATGTTGCCGGCAACGGGGACGAGGTGCTGATTGCCCAGGGAACCTATCAGGAAAATCTGGTGATTCCTGTTACCCTGGCTCTGCGCGGCGGCTTTGAGGCTGACGGGTGGACGCGCGACCTTGACCTGTTCCCAACCATCATCGACGGCTCAGGTAATCCGATTGAGCCTGGGGGGTGGGAGAGCAACACGGTAGCCAAGGCAACCGTTGTTCGGGATGACACCATTTTCAGGATGTGGTACGACGGTTCCAATCTTGTGGACGATGTTCAGGTCGGCCTGGCAAGCTCGGGCAATGGCAAGACCTGGGCCAGATCGGCCGCCAATCCGGTTCTCACCGGTACACCGGGCTCGTGGGACGAGTTCGCATCAGAACGAGCGCCCTTCGTACTGAAGGAAGGCGGCGTCTTCAAGATGTGGTACGAGAGCGGTGAGCCACGGCAGCTTGGCTACGCCACCAGTCCCAACGGCGTTACCTGGACCAAGCATCCTGACAACCCGATTCTGTCACCTGGCCCGGACGGCTATGACAGGGATGCAGTCGGTCATGGCGCGGTGTTGCATGAGGGCATCTACAAGTTGTGGTACCACGCCATTGGTGACGAGGGTCCCATCATCGCTTATGCAACGTCGCCTGATGGCGTCAACTGGATCAAGCACGGACCGGTACTGCTCCCCGACTCTGGTGCATGGGACGATAGAGCACTTTGGGGTCCCAGCGTGATTCGCTACCAGGGGCTTCTGCACATGTGGTATGCGGCTGACGGTTCCAACACCCAACCCTCCATCGGCTTGGCCGTCAGCTCCGACGGCATGAGCTGGACCCGGATCAGTCTTGGAGGGCCGGTGTTTGGAGAGACAACCCCAATTGGCGATCCGCATGTTTTGCTGCACGGCTCGATTTTCAAGATGTGGTACACCGACTACGCAGCAGGTACCATCAAGTATGCAGAGTCACTGGACGGCGTCAACTGGACTCCCTGGGCCGGCAATCCGGTACTGGAACCGGCGGGCGATCCAGGAGCCTGGGGTGAGCCGGTCGTGCGCTTCGAGGGCGACAGTAACGACTCGTTGCTGGATGGCCTGCGAATCACGGGTGGCCAGGGTCGGGAGGGGGGTGGTGTACACGCCGCGAGCGCCAGCATCAGCATTATCCATTGTCGTATCTACGACAACTACGCCGGGGTTGGGGATTCGACCGAGGGTGGCGGTGTGCTGGGAGCGATGGACGGGAAGACCCTCATAATCGAGGACAGCCTTCTGGTCAACAACAGCTCGCGTTCGGGCGCCAGCGCTGTGCGCGCACATGGTGGTTCCCTGAACATGGTCAATGTGTTGATCGCTCACAACCACAGCCCCGAAGCGCCGGCGGTTCATCTTAACGGCGCGGCAACCTTGACCAACGTTACCATCGCCGACAACGAGAGCGGTGTGCTGCATAACCCGGTTGAACCGCTGCCTCTTATCGTGCGAAACAGCATCATTTACAACAACGGCTGGGCTATTGCGGTAGAACCGGGTTCTGTCGTTGAGGTGGGATTCTCAAACATCGAGGCCGGCTGGCCGGGGCCAGGCAACATCGACGAACCACCGATGTTCAGAGACTCTGACACACTGGATTATCACCTGAGATGGGGATCTCCATGCATCGATACCGGCGCCAACACATGGGCGCCGAACCATGACGTGGAAGGCGATCCGCGGCCGCTGGATGGTAACGGCGACGGGACGGCTGTTGCGGACATGGGCGCGGATGAACTTCTTCTGCAGTACAACTGGATGCCAATGCTGCTGCACCGCTAACCCTGGTCGGTAGCCAAGGATGTAAGGAGCGCCCAGCCTGGCTGAGCGCTCCCTTGCGCGTCTGGCACCCCATACCGCGATACGAAATAGTGCATTTGCTCTAGACGAAATAGGTCACTTGCATCTTCCGCGGTATCCGATCTCGCGGTACACTGATAGTGAAGCAATGGAAACGTGCAAAACGTGCAAAACGCCAAAAGCGATCACAGGTGATCGTGATTGACTGGGCACACCACTCTGCCAAAGTTGTCAGGCGAGGTGTGCGTTTCTTATTGCAGGCTGGTTTGATGGCTACTTGAGACCAGGATTCTTCTCCACCCGGCTACTGTCCTCGCCACCAAGAAGACAAGTCTACCCCACACCCATTCTACTTCCCCTGGCACAAGAATCCTGGTCTCGATAGCTATTTTCAGGAGAGCTGTCCAATGAACAAGAGCAGTTCTGGCAACCGCCTGCTAGGTCGTTCCGAAGTTGCGCGGCTTTTTGGGGTGTCGCCCAGTACGGTTACCCGCTGGGCCGATGCCGGTTTGATACCATCAACCAAGACTCTGGGCGGACATCGCCGCTACGACGCCACGGTCATCACTGAACTGATGCATCGTTTTCGCGAGGAGACAATAACCATGGAGGAACTAGTTCTAGGTGTGCCCGCGATGTGGGCAGACCATCACGTGCTCGCGGTACGCAGTACGCTGCTTGCTCTGGACGGCATTGACGACGTTCAGGCCAGTTCGGCGTTCAAAACCGTGCGAGTGACATTTGACGCCAACCGCATTTCTTCGCAGATCATCGTTATGGCGTTGCTGGACGCTGGCTACGCGCCGGCTGGTTTCGATGGCAGCGAGGTCACGGTACCTGTCTCGAACGGCAAAGCCGACCCCGGTTGGACTGTTCTGGCCACCCGAGCGATTCAAACCAACCCGGCGGACATGGCGATGTCGGGTGAGTTCAGGAAATACTAGCTGGCAGATTGGGGAATTGGGAATTGGTATATTGGTACTGATCCCGCTGCGAAGCGACTCGACCAATCTACCAATCTACCGATGTTCCAATATACCAGCCTACCTTACCCAGGAGACCAACCATGGCAAGAAAAGGACGTGAGATCAGCGAACGCTCCATGGACCCGGCAGCCCAGGCAATTCTGATCCGGGCTGACATGCTGGGCATCGAGACGGCATTTACCCGCGCTGAGCAGATGGTTCCCTGCAACATCGGCAGCGGCAAGAGCGGCATGTGCTGCAAAAACTGTTTCATGGGACCGTGCCGCATCACCAAGGACGGCCAGACGGGCATCTGCGGCGCGACCCTGGAGACGATTGCCGCCCGCAACCTGGCGCGCGCGATCGCATCCGGTGCAGCGGCCCACTCCGACCACGGCCGCGACCTGGCGTTTACGCTGGAAGCGGTTGCCAGGGGCGAGGCGCCGGGCTACGCCATCCGCGACGTCGCCAAGCTGTGGGACGTTGCAGCCCGCGTCGATATTCCCACCGAGGGTCGCACGACCAACGACGTGGCGCTGGACGTGGCCCGCAAGGCGCTGGGCGAGTTTGGCCAGCAGCGCGGCGAGCTGACCTACCTCAAAAGCGCGCCTAAGAAGCGCTACGAGCTGTGGAAGAAACTGGACCTCAGTCCACGCGGCATCGACCGCGAGATCGTGGACACGATGCACCGCACTCACATCGGCGACGACCAGGATCCGGTGCACATTCTCAAGGGCGCGATCCGCACGGCGATTGGCGACGGCTGGGGCGGCAGCATGTGGGCGACCGACATCAGTGACATCCTCTTTGGCACGCCCAGCCCCAAGGTCAGCCAGGTCAATTTAGGCGTTCTCAAGACCGACGAGGTCAACATCCTCGTCCACGGACACGAGCCAACCTTGAGCGAGATGATCGTGGCGGCTGTGCAGGACCCCGAGTTGATCGACTACGCCAAGAGCAAGGGCGCCGCCGGCATCTGCCTGGCCGGTATTTGCTGCACCGCCAACGAGGTCATGATGCGCCAGGGCATCCCCAGCGCGGGCAACTTCCTGCATCAAGAACTGGCGATCATCACCGGCGCCGTCGAGGCTATGGTGGTGGACGTGCAGTGCATCATGCAGGCGCTGCCCAACGTAGCGGAGAACTTCCACACCAAGGTTGTCACCACCTCGCCCAAGGTCAAGATTACCGGCGCGCTACACATGGAGTTCGATGAGCACCATGCCATGGAGGTCGCCAAAGATATCGTGCGGCTGGCCATCGACAACTACCAGAACCGCGGCGAGGTCATGATCCCCGATATTACCGAAGACGTGGTGCCCGGCTTCAGCCACGAGTACTTGAATTACATGCTGGGCGGCAACTACCGCGGCTCTTTCAGACCGCTGAACGACGCCATCATGTCGGGACGCATCCGCGGCGCAGCCGCCATCGTTGGCTGCAACAATCCCAAGGTGACGCAGGACAAGGAGCACATCGACATCACCGCCGAACTGCTCAAGAACGACGTGCTGGTCGTTCAGACCGGCTGCGGTGCAATTGCAGCCGGCAAGTACGGCATGCTGCTGGGCGAGGCAGCCATGGACATGGCTGGGCCGGGCCTGCGCGAGGTGTGCGAGGCCGTGGGCATCCCGCCGGTGCTGCACATGGGCTCCTGCGTGGACAACAGCCGCATCCTGACCGTGCTGACCCAGATGGCCACCGAAGGCGGGCTGGGCGAGGACGTCAGCGATCTGCCGGCGGTGGGCATCGCGCCGGAGTGGATGAGCGAGAAGGCGCTGTCCATCGGCACGTATGCGGCCGCTACAGGCGCCTACGTACTGTTCGGCGTCGAGTCGCCCTACGAGTTCAGCGAAGAGGTATCCGACCTGATCTCCGAAGGCTGGGAGGACATGATGGGCGGCAAGATGGAGTTTGTTGCCGACCCGAAGGAGATCGTTCGCCGCAGCCTGGACCACATCGACAAGAAGCGCGCAGAGCTGAAGCTGCCCGTCTACGACCCGCACAAGTACGGCAAGAGCGGCGACTACCCGCTGCGCGACTACCTTGACCTTCCTATCGAAGAACAGCAGGCCATGCTGTACGGCGTGCCGGCGTGAACGGTGAGGAGTAATCGGTAAACGGTAATCGGTAACCGGATTAAGGGTGAACTCACCATGTTCCGACCACCGATTACTGATCACGGATTATCGATAACCGAGCCACAGGAGAACTACCAATGTCACGATATATCGCAAGTCGAGCAATCCGCGGCGCGCACCTGCTGGTTAACGAGGCCGATGACCTGCTCAGGCAGACCATCGCCGAGGTCGGATCGGATGCGCCGGTCGCGTTTCCCAATACCGCCTACTATCTGCCCACCATCAACGGCATGATGGGTGTGCAGGTCGAGACACTGGGCCAGCTTGAGCCGGTGCTGAAGCACGCCCGCGATCTGCTGCATCCTATCCCGTCCGACTGCCGCTGGATGCCCTATTTGGGCGAGACGCTGGACAGCGGCATGGCGACGCTGTTTGCTGCTGAAGCCATCGAGGCGGTGCGTTTCGTCCGTGGCGACGAACCCCAACGGATTCCAGGCTTCCACATGACCGGCGGCAGCTTCACCAGCCCCGATGCAGGCGCCAACGGCAGCGGCGGCAATGGCTACCTCAACGGTCCCATCGACGACGTGCAGCTTCGTTCGTGGGGCATCGCGCTGGTGGACGGCCGCATGCCTGGCTTCGCTGCCATCGTCGGCGCGGCCAAGAGCAACGAGGTGGCGGTCAAGATCGTGCGCGAGCTGCAGCGGCGCAACATCCTGATCTTCCTCAGCGGCAACGTCAACGGCCGCAGCATCATCCACCAGCTCCAGGAAGAGGGCGTGGAGATGGGCTACGACACGTACATCGTGCCCTTCGGGCTGGACACGCTGAGCGCGATCTACGCGCTGGGCTTCGCCACCCGCTCCGCGTTGACCTTTGGTGGCCTCAAGGCCGGCCAGGCGCGCGAGATCCTGCTCTACAACCGGGCGCGCGTCTTTGCCTTCGTGCTGGCGCTGGGTGAGATCGACGACCTGAAATACGCGGCAGCGGCCGGCGCCATTAACTACGGCTTCCCGGTGATCGCCGACACGGTCATTCCGCAGATCCTGCCCACCGGCGTGACGCAGCATGAACACGTGGTGTCGCAGCCGTTCAACACGATTCCTGGCAAGGATGACCTGGAGCGGGCCGAGAAGCTGGTGCAGAAGGCCATCGAAACCCGCGGCGTCAAGATCAAGCTGACCGAAGTGCCGGTGCCGGTGCCCTACGGATCAGCCTTCGAGGGCGAGGTGGTGCGCAAGAAGGACATGCGCGTCGAGTTCGGCGGCAAGTACAGCCGGGCCTTCGAATATCTGCGCTTGTTGCCCATGGAAGAGGTCGAGGACGGCAAGATCGAGGTCATCGGCCCCGACTTCAGCGAGGTCGAAGAGGGCGGCGCGATGGACCTCGGCATCCTGATCGAGGTCGCCGGGCGCAAGATGCAGACCGACTTCGAGCCGGTGCTGGAGCGCCAGGTGCACTACTTCGTCAACGGCGCCAGCGGCGTGCAGCACATCGGCCAGCGCGACATCGCCTGGATTCGCATCAGCAAGGCGGCGGCCGACAAGGGGTTCACGCTGGAGCACTTCGGCAAGATCCTCCATGCCCGCTTCCACGGCGAGTTCGGCGCGATCGTGGACAAGGTGCAGGTCAAGGTCATCACCGATCCGGCGCTGCACGCCGAATGGCTGGAAAAGGCCCGTGACGCCTACAACGAACGCAACGAGCGCATGGGCAGCCTGAAAGACGACGCGGTGGACGAGTTCTACACCTGCACGCTGTGCCAGAGCTTTGCCCCGACCCACGTCTGCATCGTCAGCCCCGAGCGGCTGGGTCTGTGCGGCGCGTACAACTGGCTGGACTGCAAGGCCAGCTATGAGATAAACCCGACCGGTCCCAACCAGCCGATCCTGCTGGGCGACACGGTGGACCCGGTCAAGGGCTACTGGACCGGCACCAACGATGTGGCGGTCAAGAACAGCCAGGGCACGGTCCACGAAGTGGCGATGTACTCGATCATGGAGAACCCCATGACGGCCTGCGGCTGCTTCGAGTGCATCGTGATGTTGATCCCCGAGGCTAACGGCGTGATGGTGGTCAGCCGCGAGGACACCAGCATGACGCCGGCGGGCATGACCTTCAGCACGCTGGCCGGCATGGCCGGCGGCGGCCTGCAGACGCCCGGTGTGATGGGTGTCGGCAAGTACTATCTGACCAGCCCCAAGTTCATCTCGGCTGACGGCGGATTCAAGCGGGTGGTCTGGATGAGCAGCGTGCTCAAGAAGACCATGGCCGAGGAGTTCCAGGCCGTGGCCGAGCGCGAGGGCGAGCCTGACCTGATCGATCGCATCGCCGATGAGACCGTATGCACCGACGTCGATGGCCTGATGGCCTGGATGGAGGAGCACGAGCATCCGGCGCTGTTCATGGATCCGATCTTCTAGCAGATATTTACCGCAGAGGCGCAGAGAACGCAGAGAAGAATGGTAAGCCTCTGTGTCCTCTGTGCCTCTTTGGTCTATTCATCATGCCCACCACCCTTGTCCGTGATGTGATGCAGGTCGGCGTGCCTACCTGTCGCGAGGACACGCCGCTCAAAGAGGCTGCGCGCCTGCTGGTGGAGCGCAACGTCGGCGCGCTGATCGTGCTGGACGAGGATGCCAACATGGTCGGCTGGATCGGCGAGCACCACGTGGCGCGGCTTGCCGGTGAAAACACAGCTTCCATGGTCGCCGGCGACGTGCTCAACGAGCGGGTGCCGGTGATCCTGCCCGAAGTGCCGGCCGCGGCCGCCGCGCAACTGATGTTGGACCAGGGCCTACGCCAGATGTTCGTTACCCACCACGCCGGCGGCGTCAAATACCCGGCCGCGATGATCACGTTGCAGGACGTCTGCCGCATCGTGGCCGGCATGGAGCGTGCGCCAGGCGTGGGTGTCGGCGCAGAACGGCCGTCGGCGATTGACCTGTTCAAGCACCGCTATGGACTGACGTGATGCGTGAAACGTGAAACGTAATTCGTCATTCTATCACGTTTCACGTCTCACGTTTCAATACCATTCTCCCAAAGGAGCGAGAATCCCACATGCCAGTAACAATTCCCAAGAACAAATACTCCGGCAAGGTGCGCGAGGTGACCATCGGCGCGACGGCAGCCGATGGCGGCACGCGCACCAAGACCGTGACGGTCGGTGGCGAGTCGACACTGCCGTTCCTGTTTCACGAAGGCACGATGCCGTATCCACCGCGCATTGCTGTGGAGATCGCCGACCGCTGGCCGGCCGACTGGTCGCCGCTGTTGAAAGAGGCATGGGGCGACGCGGTGAACGATCCGGTCGCCTGGGCTAAAGCTGCTGAAGTCGCCGGCGCGGACCTGATCCTGCTGCGGCTGACCGGTCCCGTGCAGCGCGGCGATGGCAGCAAACCCACTGCCGCCGAGGCGCGCAAGGCTGCTCGTGCTGTGCTGGGCGCCACCGGCCTGCCCCTGATGGTCTTCGGCCCCGGCATCGCCGATCTGGACAACGAGTTGCTGGTCGCGGTGGCTGAGGAAACAGCGGGCGAGCGGCTGGTTCTGGGCGTCTGTGAGGACAAGAACTACCGCACCATCGTCGCCGCGGCCATGGCTCACGGCCATCTCGTGGACAGCCGCACGCCCATGGACGTCAACCTGGCCAAGCAGCTCATCATCCTGACCCGCGATGTCGGCCTGCCCATGGATCGCATCCTCATGGATCCCAGCACCGGCGCGCTGGGCTATGGCATCGAATACGGCTACAGCGTGATGGAGCGGCTGCGCCTGGCTGCGTTGAACGGCGACTCCATGACCCAGCAGCCGATGCTGGTCACCCCCGGCGAGGAGGGCTGGAAGCTCAAGGAGTCGAAGGTGGGCGAGGGCGTGCCGGCGGCCTGGGGCGACTGGAACGAGCGGGCTGTAACGTGGGAGGTTCTCACCAGCACGACCCTGCTGCAGTCGGGCGCCGACATCGTTGTGTTGCGCCACCCGGACAGCGTGGCCGAGGTCCGGTCCGTCATCGATCGGTTGATGAAACCGGGACAGAACGGACACGCGTAACCTCCCAGGAACGTTTCTATGACTGAGGAATTGACTGCAACTCAGCCGGACTTCACCATCGAGGAACTGGTCGCGCTGATCAGCCACCAGATCGAGGTGTCGCACGGCGGCTGGGTTGAGTTTGTTGACTACGACGGCAAGACCTTGCAGGTCCGCTTGCAAGGTGCGTGTGTCGGCTGCCCCATGTCGCAGTACACCCTGGCGGTGGGCATCGGCCAGACCTGCAAGCAGTATTTCCCGGAACTGGAATACGTGCAGCCCGTGTCGTAATCAGAATGGCAGAGAGGCAGAGGTTCAGAGGCGCAGAAGGACAGAAATCCTGACGCTCTGACACTCTGACACTTCGCTCTTTTAGACAATTTCACCGAAAGGAGTCGCCGAATGGCTCTCTCAGGTCTTGAGATCTATAAACTTCTTCCGAAGACCAACTGCAAGGACTGCGGATTTCCTACCTGCCTGGCCTTTGCCATGAAACTGGCGCAGAAGCAGGTTGAACTGGCTGCCTGCCCGCACGTCACCGAAGCTGCCCAGGCTGCGCTGTCTGAAGCCGCCGCGCCGCCCATCAGGCTGATTACGTTGAGCAGCAACGGCAACAAGCTGGAAGTCGGCAACGAAACCGTGCTCTACCGCCACGAGAAGACCTTCTTCCACCAGCCCGGCATCTTCGTGCGCGTGACCGACGACCTGCCGCTGGACGAGATCAAGGCCCGGACGGCTGAGGTCGATAGCTACGTCGTCGATTACGTCGGCATACCGTTGAGCTACGACGGGATCGCGATTAGCTATACTTCGGGCAACCCGGAGCAGTTCGGCGAGGCTGTCAAGGCTGTCTGCGACACCACTCACAAGCTGCTGATCCTGATCGCCGGTGATCCGGTCGCGGTCAAGGCCGGGCTGGCCGCGGCTGACGGCCGCACACCGCTGGTTTGCGCTGCCAACGCGGAGAACTGGCGGCGGGTAGCCTTGGCGGCCAAGAACGCTAAGGCGCCGCTGGTAGTCCGCGTGGACGACGGCGACCTGGACGCGCTGGCCGAACTTGCCGAGAGCATCGCCAAGTTCGGTGTCGACGATCTGGTGCTGGACCCCGGCGTGCGCGGCTTCAACGAGTCGCTGGCCACCATGACCCACATTCGCCGGCTGGCGCTGAAGGAAAATTTCCGCGCGCTGGGTTATCCGATCATCACCTTCCCCGGCGAGGGCGCTGCCAGCCAACTGGACGAGGTGACGCTGGCCGGCCAGCAGATCGCTAAGTACGCCGGATTCGTGGTGCTGGATCATTTCACGCCGGCCAGCGCCTACGCGCTGCTGGTGCTGCGCGCCAACATCTACACCGACCCGCAAAAGCCGATCCAGGTTGAGCCGGGCGTCTATCCCATCAACAACCCCGGCCCCGACGCACCTCTGATGGTGACCACCAACTTCAGCATCACCTACTTCAGCGTCGCCAACGAGGTCGAGAGCAGCGGTCTGCCCGGCTGGCTGCTGGTAGCCGACGCCGAGGGCATGAGCGTGCTGACGGCCTGGGCCGCCGGCAAGTTCGACGCCGAGCGCATCGCCAAGGCTGTCAAGGAGTCGGGCGCGGCCGGCAAGATCAGCCACAAGCAGGTGATTCTACCTGGCCATGTGGCGGTCCTGATGGGCGAGTTGGAAGAGGAACTGCCCGGCTGGGAGATCAAGGTCGGCCCGCGCGAGGCTGTGGACCTGCCGGCGTTTATGAGGACGAGTTAGGTTGATTGGTACATTGGTAAGTTGGTAAATTGGTATGGTGTGATTGTTTCCAACCTACCAGTTTCCCAATCTACCAGTCTACAGCTCAGCAATCATGGCTAACAACGACGTTTGCATGGTGCAGTTTCAGCCCGCGGGGGTGCGGGTTGACGCGCCAGCCGGCACGCTGATCATCGACGCTGCGCAGCAGGCCGGTATCGATCTGAACATCCCGTGTGGCGGGCAAGGCCGCTGCGGCCGCTGCGCGGTGGTCGTGCGCGGCGCCAACGGCGCTGACCCGGTGCGGCGGCGCTCGACGTTGCGCCTTTCGGCGGATGACATTGCCGCGGGGTACGCGCTGGCCTGCCAGACCACGGTGACCGGGGACGTCGAGATCACCATCCCGCCGCAGGAACGCATCGCTCGCATCCTGACCAGCGACAAGACGGCGCGCGCCATCGAGCTGCCGTTCGCGTATAAACCGGACCGGCAGCCGCTGCGCAGCTACTTCCTGGCCCTCGACCCGCCCAGCCTTGACGACCAGACCGACGACTGGAGCCGCGTGCAGGCGGCATTGCGGCGCGCCACCAGGTTGGGAGAGCGGCTTTGCCATCGATCTACCTGCCGACGCTGCGCAAGCTGGGAACTGTGCTGCGCGCGGCGGATTGGCAGGCGACCGCGGTGGTCGAGTGGGACACGTGGGACCGGCCCGCCGGCCCGCCGCGTGTCGTGGACGTATGGCCGGGCGACCAGACGCGGCACTGTGGTCCGCCGCGCTGGATATCGGCACCACCACTGTCACGCTGTATCTGGTCGATCTGGTCAGTGGTCGCGTCGTCGCGCAGGCCGCCGACTACAACGGCCAGATCCGCCGCGGCGAGGACGTGATCAGCCGCATCATCTACGCCAGCAAGAACAACGGGCTGGCGGAGCTACAGCGTCTGGTGGTCGAGACGATCAACGGACTGGTTGCGCAGGTCTGCGAGTTTCGCAAGATCGAGCCGCAGCAGATCGTCAAGATGGTCGTGGCCGGCAACCCGACCATGCAGCACCTGTTCCTGGCGCTGCCGCCGGCCAGCATCCGGCTGGCGCCCTACGTGCCTGCTGCCAACCAATACCCGACGCTGCGGGCCGGCGATCTTGGCATCGACCTCAACCCGCTGGCGACCGTGGACTGCCTGCCCGGCGTCGCCAGCTATGTGGGCGCGGACATCTCGTCCGGCGTGCTGGGGTCGGGGCTGTGCAGCGTGGTCGAGACCAACGGCGACGGGCTGCCGGTGCTTTTCCTCGACATCGGCACCAACGGCGAGATGGTGCTGGGCGACTGCGACTGGCTGGTGACCTGCGCCTGCTCGGCCGGGCCGGCCTTCGAGGGCGCCGGCGTCTACCACGGGATGCGCGCCACGCTGGGCGCAATCGAGGAGGTCTGGATCAACGCCCAGACCTACGAGCCGACCATCAGCACCATCGGCCAGGAGCAGGGTGAGCGGCCGCGCGGCCTTTGCGGCTCCGGGCTGATCTCGCTGCTGGCCGAGATGTTCATCACCGGCGTGATCGACAAAAGCGGCAATCTGAACTTTGGGCTGTACGACGAGGCAAAGTTGGCAACTCTCCGAGAGTTGCCAACTTTCCGCGGGCCGCGTGTCCGGCAGGGCGAGCACGGCGGCGAGTACGTGGTCGTGTGGGCCGAGGAAAGCGCGACCGGCGAGGACATCGTCATCACCGCCGTGGACATCGACAACCTGCTGCGGGCCAAGGCCGCTATCTACGCCGGCTGTTCGATGCTGGCGCAGAGCGTCGGCCTGAGCATGGACATGGTAAGCACGGTGCTGGTGGGCGGCAGCTTCGGCAAGCACATCAACGTTGAGAAGTCGGTGCAACTGGGCTTGCTGCCCGACGTGCCGTGGGAGAATTTCCAGTTTCTGGGCAACACCTCGGTGCGCGGCGCATACATGGCGCTGCTGGATCGGGACGCCCGCCAACGCATCGCCGAGATCGCCCGCAGCATGACCTACCTGGAGCTGTCGGCCGACAACAGCTTCTACGACCAGTTTACATCCGCGCTGTTCCTCCCGCACACGGATATCGGGCTGTTTCCGTCGGTGGCGGCGCTGTTGGAAGAATAGCCACGAATTATTCATCGGAAATCGGTCGAGATGATCAATGGCTGATCCAATTCGAGAAATTCGCTGAATTCGTGGCAAAAATCAGGAGAGACCTTTGACAACAACCATTGCACTGGCCGGCAAGGGCGGCACGGGTAAGACAACCGTGGCGGCGCTGCTGGTTGATATCTTGGTGAAACGGGGCGTACAGCCGGTGCTGGCCATCGATGCTGACCCCAGCAGCAACCTCAACCTGGCGCTGGGCGTGCCGTTGACCGTAACCGTGGGCGACCTGCGCGAGGATCTGCTGGCCGACGTGCAGCGGACGCAGATGGGATTGGGTGTGTCACAGCGCGAGATGCTGGACGTGCAGATCCGTCAGGCTGTGGAAGAGGCGGATGACTTCGATCTGCTGGCCATGGGCCGACCGGAAGGACCTGGCTGCTACTGTCCGGTCAACCACTCGCTGCGCCAGATCGTGGACGTGATGAGCGAAAGCTACGCCTATGTGGTCATGGACAACGAGGCCGGCATGGAACACCTCAGCCGGCGGACCACCCGCGACGTGGAGTGGCTGTTATTAGTCAGCGATCCCACGGTGCGCGGCGTGACCGCCATCAGCCACATGCTCAGGATGGCTGATGACCTGGGAATCAACGTCCGCAACACAGGCATCGTGATCAACCGCGTGCCGCCGTCAGGCAACGGCAAGACGGTCATCCCGCCGGCCGTCGAGTCGATGCTGGAACAATACGATGCGCCATTGGTGGCGGTCATCCCAGCCGATCTGCTGGTGAACCAGTACGACGCAGAGGGAAGGCCGCTGGCCCAGCTTCCGCCCGACAGCCCGGCGCGCCAGGCTGTCGCGGCGCTGGCGGACCGGATCATGTATGGATAGTCCATGACGCATCCTCTTGTTGACCAGCTTCGCTTTGCCCGCAGCGAGTTCGTGCGCTGTCTGGACGGTGTGTCCGATGAGGACGCGCGCAAGCGTCTGTTGCCCATGAACAGCATCTCCTGGATGATCGGCCACCTGGCCAACCAGGAGGACGCGTATTGGGGTTTCCTGGCGCGTGGTAAGCGAGTTCATCCGGAGCTGTACGACCTGGTGGGCTTTGGTAAGCCTGCCAGCACGCCGCCTTTAGACGAAATGTGGACGGCGTGGCGCGAGGTCACCGCTGCCGCTGACGCGTATCTCGACATCCTGACCGCCGAGACATTGCTGACCCATTTTTCGTGGCAGGGCGAGCCCATGAAAGAAAGCGTCGGCACGCTGCTGCTGCGCAACATTTACCATTACTGGTTTCACACCGGCGAAGCTCACGCCGTCCGGCAGATGCTGGGCCACCCCGACCTGCCGCAGTTCGTGGGCGACTTTGGCGATGCCATCTTCAGGCCAGAGGTGGCTATGACATAAAAAGTTAAGGGGCCGACGACTTCCGAGACGTGAGCGTAATCTCTTGACTAAGTCTATATTGTATATACAATATAATCAATGAAATACGAATGGGATGAGGACAAGCGCCAATCCAACATCAAGACTCACGGGCTGGATTTTGCAGATGTGGTCGATTTTGACTGGACCAGCGCGTTGATCTTGGTGGATGACCGCCAGGACTATGGCGAAATCCGTCAGGTTGCGTTTGGCAAAATCCGTGACCGCTTGTGTGTGCTGACTTTCACCTGGCGCAATGATGTTGTCCGCATCATCTCGTTTCGCAAAGCTAACAGCCGAGAGAGAAAACGCTATGACTCACGAATCGAAGACTGATTGGAAACGAGTGGATACCTTAACTGACGAAGAAATCGCCCGCGGGATCGCCGCGGATCCTGATGCAGCGCAGGAGTGGACCGCCGAGGATTTCGAGCGGGCGCGTCCAGCGTCCGAAGTGTTGCCACAGCTTGTGGATGCATATCGAAAAAGCCGCGGTCCGCAAAAAGCGCCCACGAAGGTTCAAATTTCCATGCGTCTCAGCCCTGAAGTGGTTGACTACTTCAAGGCGCAGGGACGAGGATGGCAGACGCGAATCAACGAAGTCCTCGTGGATTACGTCACAGACCAACAGTAAGCAGAAGACAGAAGGAGCTAACCATGCCCGTCAAGATCATCGGCGAGAATATTCACATCATCTCGCCCAAGGTAAAGGAAGCGATTGCCGCCCGTGATGGCGCGTTCTTCCAGGAATTGGCTGTCGAGCAGGTGCGCCACGGCGCCGTCGCTCTGGACCTCAACATTGGACCTCAGAAAAAGATGGGTCACGAGATCCTGCCCTGGCTAGTGGAAACCGTGCAGGAGGTGGCGCCCGTGCCGTTGAGCCTGGACACCACCAACCTGTCTGCCATCGAGGCCGCGCTGGAGGTTGCCACGGTCCCGTGCATCATCAACTCCACCTCGGCCGAGGAAGAGCGGCTGGCCAAGGTGCCGGCGGTTGCCAAGAAGTTTGGCGCCCAGCTCATCGCCCTGACCATGGGCGCAGGCGGCATCCCCGTCAGCGCCGACGAGCGGGTCAACATCGCTCTGGAGTCGCTGATTCCGCGTGCCATGGAACTGGAGATGGACCTGCCTGACCTGCTGATCGACCCGCTGGTGTTGACCGTCAGCGGCTGCCAGCAGTACTGCCCCGAGCTGATCGAGGCGGTGCGGATGCTCAAGTTCGCGGGCGATCCGCCGCCCATGGTCAACGTCGGGCTGAGCAACGTGTCCAACCAGGTGCCGCATCCCATGCGTCCGCTGATCAACAACACCTACTTGGTAATGCTAATGGCCGCCGGCGTAGACTTCGCCATCGCCAATCCGATGGACGAGCAACTCTGGGAGTTCATGAACATCGTTGACAATCGCGACGACAGCACCGGCAAGGGCCGTCTGCTGATCACCCTCTTCGACCGCACCGTAGCCATGGAGAAGATCGACCGCGGTGATGTGGATTGGAACGATCCGGAGCAGGTCGCGATTTTCAAGACAGCCCAGGTGTTGTACAATGATGTCATCTACACCGACTCGTATCTAGAAGTCTGACGGGTCACACTGTGCAAGTGGCTGGTGTCGCAACCTGCCAACGGCCGTTTGCATCACGCAACCTGCAACCCAGGAGTTAATCATGTCCCTCTTTTCCCCCCGTCGTTATCAGGCGCCGTTCAAGCCGTACAGGCGTGAGGAGTCGGCTCCCATCCGGCTGTTCACCAGTTTCGAACAGGTTACCAAGAGTGCGCTGTTCGGTTGTCGCATGTGCGGCAACTGCATCTTGCAGGAAACAGCGTTTGTCTGCCCGATGACCTGTCCTAAAGGGCTGCGCAACGGCCTGTGTGGCGGCGCGACGCCGGAAGCTTGCGAGGTAGATCCATCACGGCCGTGCACCTGGTATATGATCTACGAACGGGCGGAGAAGCTGGGACGCGAGGACAAGCTGCTGGAGATCAACGCGCCGCTGGACGGCTCGCGGGTCGGCAACGAAACCTGGTTGGATGTGGCGCGACTCTGGAAAGCGCAGGAGGAGCGGGTCAATCCGTTGGATTTCGTGCGCGACAAGGAAAAGTTTAGCCGGTCCTGGGACGAGCTGTTCCTGAGCGCCCGCCAGCCCGACTGGTGGCAGGGCGACAGCGAATATCATCCGCCGGCCTACACCGAGCCGCTGTCGCTGCTGGAGGCCAACCTGCGCACGGGGACGTTCACCGTCACCGCCGAGATCGCGCCGCCGCTGGATGCCTCCTTCGCCGTCGAGGATCGCAAGGTCTGCTGCCTGCAGGACTACGTCGTCGCCGCCAACTTCACCGACAGCGCCTCAGCCACGCCACGAATGAGCAGCATGGCCGCCAGTGTGCATTCCCTGCAAGAGGGACTGGAACCGGTCATGCAGCTTCAGGCGCGCGACCGAACCCGGGTAGCCATTGCCTCTGAGGCTATGGGCGCGGCCGGACTGGGTATCCACAACCTCCTTTGCCTCAGCGGCGACCATCACAGCGCCGGTATCGGGCCGATGGCGAAGCCCGACCAGTTCGACCTGGATGCTGTCCAGATGCTGTGGATCCTGCGCCGGATGCGCGATGAGGGCATCTACCTGGATGGCCGAAAATCAAGTCGCGCCCGCAGTGGTTCCTGGGCACGGCCGCCTCGCCCTTCGGCGCGCCGCCCAAATACGAGGCGATCCGTATGCACAAGAAGGTCAACGCCGGCGCCCAGTTCGTGCAGACCCAGCCGATCTTCGACCACAACCGGTTCCTGGAATGGCTGGAAGCGCTGGACAAGCGCGACCTGCTGGACAAGGTCTACATCCTGGCCGGTCTCATCCCGCTGAAGAGCGCCCGCGCGGCGCATTTTATGGCCGAGCAGGTCGCTGGTGTCTACATCCCGCCGGAGATCGTCAAGCGGATGGATGACGCGGGCGACGACAAGGTGGCGCAGCAGGAGACTGGCGTTGCCATCGCCCTGGAGATCATCGAGAAGCTCAAGAACACCGCCGGCATCAACGGTATGCACGTGATGGCCGTCCACTGGGAAGAGATCGTCCCGCGGCTGATCGACGAGTCCGGTGTGCCGCGGCCGGTGGTGAAGAGCCTGGATAAAGAGCAGGTCGCTGGGTAGAGTGGTTTGTTGATAACTCGATGATTGGTCACGACAACCTTCGTTGAAAACAATCTACCGCTGCATCAATCTACCAGTCCACCAGTTTACCAATCTACCAACCCATGAACAAAATCGCAATCACCGGAAAGGGCGGCGTGGGCAAGACAACCCTGTCGTCACTGCTTGCCTATCTCTATCAGGAGGCCGGCTTCGACGTGCTGGCTGTGGACGCAGACCCGGCCTCAGGGCTGGGCAACGCGCTGGGATTCCCGCCGGAGCTGGTGGCCAGCATCCAGCCCGTCTCCGAGATGGACGATCTGATCTTCGAGCGCACCGGCGCGCAGCCGGGTACCGTGGGCGGCTTCTTCAAGCTCAACCCCAAGGTGGACGACATCCCCGACAGCTTCAGCGGTCGCTATCGCGATATTCGGCTGCTGCGCATGGGTACCATCAAGATCGGCGGCACCGGCTGCTTGTGTCCCGAAAATGCGTTGCTCAAGGCGTTGACCACCCATCTCTTCATGCGCCGCAACGAGGTGCTGATTCCTGGACATGGAGGCCGGGGTCGAACACTTGGGACGCGCCACCGCGCAGGCCGTGGACGCGATGATCATCGTCGTGGAACCTGGCCGGCGCAGCATCGGCGTGATGGAGGAGATTCGACGACTGGCCAGCGACATCGGCCTGAAGCGGCTGTATCTGGTGGGCAACAAGGTGCGCGGCGACGCGGACGAGGCGTTTATCCACCAGATCGCCGACGGCCTGCCGGTGATCGGTTTCCTGCCCTACGATTCACAGGTCATCGAGGCCGACCTGACCGGACAAGCGGTCTACGACATCGCGCCGGAAACGGTCGCGGCCGCGCGGCAGATCTGGCAACAACTGGCAAATTCCTGACGACGTTCCACGATTTTTAGACCCCGCTGGCAGGGGAAGGAGTGAGAAGCTCCTGGCGAACGCCGGGAGCTTTCTCGTTCTCAGGGAGGAGCGGTATAATTGACATTCGACAACAGCTTGCCGGCTGTTTTTAAGCAAACACCGGCGTTCCAGGAGTTCTCCCATGCAACCAGGCGAAGATTTCCACGGGCTTCCTACCCTTTCGATTTCCAGTTCGTTTCTCAGCGTCGATTTTCTGGCCGAGGCTGGACCGCGGTTGGTGCGGCTCAAGCTGGCCGGACAACACGACAACCTGCTGGCTGAGGTTCCCGACATGTCGTGGGAGACGACCTACGGCACGTTCCACATCCACGGCGGCCACCGGCTCTGGCACGCGCCGGAGGCCATGCCGCGCACCTACATGCCCGATAACGACGGTTTGGAGGTTGAGCCGTTCGAGGGCGGCGTGCGGCTGCGCGGCCCGGTGGAAGAGTCGACCGGCATCCAGAAGGTGATGGAGGTCATTCTGCACACGGACAGACCTGCGCTGACCGTCCAGCACGCCCTGCACAACGCCGGATCGTGGGCAGTCGAGCTGGCGCCGTGGGCGATCACCCAGGTGCCATTGGGCGGTGTGGCTGTCCTGCCGATGAGCGCGCCGGTGCCATCGCAGTACCTGCCCAACCGCCAGCTCAACCTGTGGTCCTACACGCACATCCGTGACACCCGGCTGCGCCTCGACGACGATCTGGCGCTGGTCGAGGGCAAGACGCGCCGGCAGTCGTTCAAGATTGGCTACTTCAACCACGCCGGTTGGCTGGGCTATCTGGCAGGCGACGTGTTCTTCGTCAAGCGCTTCGAGCCGCAGCCGGCTTTGCAGCATCCCGACCAGAACAGCAACTGTGAGGTCTACGTCTGGGACAAGTTCCTGGAGATGGAGACTCTCGGGCCGCTGGCTCGACTGGAACCAGGCTCGACTGCAACGCACACGGAGACATGGGAGTTGTTTGCCGCGGCCGATGCCAAGCCGACGATCGATGGTGTACGCGCGGTGGTGGCGGCGTTGAAGTTGAGTAGTTGACGCGGCGCGGTAGCACAGCGAATGAAGACAGCGAATGCCGGAACAGTGTTCCTTCCTGTCAAGTTGCTGCTGTTCTGTGGTGCTGCTTGTCTTCAGTATCTCCTTTCCCGGCGTGATGTCGTCAAGTTTCGGATTCCGCATTCGTTGTTCCCATTCGCTGTAATATCACCCATGCCAACACTCCACGACATCATCGCCGCCCGACCTAACGTTTACCGCTTTCTGCGTCCGACGCCGTTGCACCACTACCCCGGCCTGAGCCAGCTCGTCGGCGCACAGGTCTGGGTTAAACACGAGAACCACCAGCCCATCGGCGCGTTCAAGGTGCGTGGCGGTCTCAACCTGGTAGCCGGTCTGAGCGAAGCCGAGCGGGCGTCCGGCATCTTCACCGCCTCGACCGGCAACCACGGGCAGAGCCTGGCCTTTGCCGGCCGCGCCTACGGCGTTCACGTGACCATCGCCGCACCGCAGGGCGCCAATCCAGACAAGGTGGCAGCCATGCGCGGCCTGGGCGCGGAGGTCGTGCTGCACGGCGCCGACTTCGACGTGGCCCGCGAGTGGATGATGCAGATCGCGGCCGAGAGCGGCGGTCTGTTCGTGGGTCCCACCGACGAAGCTTTGATCTGCGGGGTTGGCACCTATGCGCTGGAGATCGTCGAGGATCTGCCCGACGTGGATGCGATCGTCGTGCCGGTGGGCGCGGGCAGCGGTGCGTGCGGGACGGGCATCGTCGCCAAGGCTGTCAACCCGCGCATCCAGGTCATCGGCTGCCAGTCGGCTCAGGCGCCGGCCATGCAGCGTAGCTGGGCCAGTGGCCGTCTGGTCAGCGCCGAGATGCGAACCACCGCCGAGGGGCTGGCGACGCGCGTGCCCTTCGAGAACACCCAGAAAATCATGCGCGAGGTGCTGGACGACTTCGTGCTGGTGGACGACGCCGACATCGACGCCGCGGTCGTCACGCTGCTGCAACAGACTCACAATCTGGCGGAAGGTGCGGGCGCCGCGTCGCTGGCCGCCGCGTTGCAGATGCGGCAGCGACTGGCCGGCAAGAAGGTTGTCCTGGTGATGAGCGGCGGCAACCTGTCCGTAACCAAATTACACGACATTCTTCAGAAACAGGCTCGCAGATAGACGCGGATACACACGGATCAGAATATGATCCAATCGGATCCGCGAAATCTGTGTTCATTCGTGATCGAAAAATCAATGCTCACGGATAGACACGGATGAGCACAGATCAGAATTTGCTCTAATAAAATCCGTGCAATCTGTGTGTATCCGTGAGCCAACTCTGGGAGGGAACATGAAACACAAGGATCTCACAGGCAAGATTATCGGTTGCTTCTTCACTGTCTATAATGAGCTGGGCTACGGTTTTCTCGAGAGTGTTTTGAGAGAGCCATGGCGATTGAGTTGGCAAAGCAAGGTCTTGACTTCGCCTGCCAGCACCCAATCAGGGTCTACTATGATCGGCAAGTGGTAGGAGAGTTTCGCGCTGACATCCTGGTTGAGAATGCAGTGATCGTCGAGCTTAAGGCCGTTTCCCAGATCGCAGTTCAACACGAGTCGCAACTGCTGAACTACCTCAACGCTACCGAATACGAGGTAGGGCTGCTGTTCAATTTTGGCCCCAAAGCGGAGTACAAGCGCAAGGTTTTTGACTCCGGTCGCAAGAAATACAGGCCACCTCATCTTCGGCAATCGGCGCTGTCAGACTCCGATCCTGTGGATTGACGCGAATCACGGCATGAAACACGGCAAGCTCAAGGCGGTCAGCGTTGTCATCATCGGTCTGTTGCTGGGGTACGCGATTGCTACCCAACTGAACGGATTTCTGGGGATTGAGTTCATTCCCAAGGACCTGCCGGTCGAGGTGGTTCCCGATGAGGTGCATGCGCTTGATGCGTCAGCACCGATGGACGCTGTCAGCGCGGTGGTCCTGTCGTCGGGCGCGTTGCAGGATGAACTGCTTGTGCGAGCGGCTGAGACGCTGGCAGATGCGGTTCAGACGCGCACCGGGCAACGGCCGCTGATCGCGGAGGTTGGTGACGATCTGCCGGCCGGTCGTCGGATCATCGTCGGCGCGCAATCGGCTCCGGAGCTTGCTAAATCGCAGCCAGAGTCGCCGGAGGCATTTACACTGGCGCCGTTTCTGCCAGCCGGGGACGACCAGGCGCTGGGTGTGGTTGGCGGCAGCAGGCTGGGTGACGCCTACGGCATGTACCGGCTGGCCGACGAGCTTTTGGCCGGCGCGGACGATGCTGTGCTGTTCAGCCAGCCGCAGACGGTTGCTCCTGCCATGAGCCGCCGGTTGGTCGATTTGGGCGCGGTCGGCATTCCCCAGGATCCGACCGGCTGGGACCCCGCCAACTACTCACACCACCTGCGCGCCTTCGAGGATGTTTTCCTGGCCGAGGCGCCTTACGTGGACCAGGAAAAGTTCGCCGAGGTTCAGGCGCAGTTCGCCGACTACGTGCAGCGTGTGATCGCCTATGGCAACAACGGTATCGTCATTCCCGGATTTTTAGAGTTCATCAACTTTGACCACATCGGCGACGGCTTCGATGTCTATCCGGCGGACAGCGACTACCGGGCGCGGCACCTGGCACTGCGCGATGCCTACAACCAGTTGATCGACTACGCCCAAGACGCGGGGATGCAGGTCTACCTCCTTACCGACATGTTGGCCCTGACGCCGCCGCTGGAGGCTTATTTTGGGCAGCAGTTCGGCGGGCTGGACACCGAGAACCCGGCGCTGTGGCAGGTCTACGGCAGCGGCCTGGAGGAACTGGCCCAAACCATGCCCGGAGTCGATGGCGTCATGCTGCGCATCGGCGAGGCCGGGTCAATCTACAACCTGCCCGGCTGGGATTACACCAGCGCGCTGGCCGTGCGTTCGGTCGACGCGACGCAGGAGATGCTACAGGCGTTTCTGGGTGTCGCCGAACAGCAGGACAAGGAGATTATCTTCCGCACCTGGTCGGTCGGCGTGGGCGAGGTGGGCGACATGCACACCAATCCGGCCAGCTACGCCCGGCTGCTGGACGGCATCGACTCGCCGAACCTGATCGTCTCCACCAAACTGGTAGGCGGCGATTTCTACAGCGACCTGCCGTTCAACGAGACTTGCGCAGCGGCGAGCAACAGCGCATCATCGAGTTTCAGAACCGGCTGGAGTTCGAAGGGTCAATGGCGTTTCCTGATTACATCGCCCCGTTGCACCAGCAAGCCCTGGAAACGTTGCGCGCCGACAACCCAAAGATCGACGGCTTCTGGCAGTGGAACCAGAATGGAGGGCCGCAGCAGGCAGGACCGATGTCACTCTACCCGTTCTACGGATTCTGGCTCAACATCGACGCCAACAGCTACGTCACCTCACGGCTAGGCTGGGAGCCTAATGCCGATATCGCCGACCTGACCGAGGCTTGGGTACGTCGCACGTTCGGCAACGATCCGCAGGCAGTCGCTGCGCTGACTGAGATGCTGTTCCTATCGCGCGATGCCGCCAGGAAAGGGTTGTACATCAGCCCGTTCGCCAGCCATCAGGTCAACGCGCTGGGCCTCGAGACCACGCCCATGATGTGGATCTTCGAGTGGGACATCGTGGACGGCTCGAACTCGGTGCTGAGCACCATCTACCTGGCCAGCCGGGAGCAGCTCGACGACGCCATTGCTGAGGGGTATGAAGCCGTGGAGACGGCGCAGCGGATGCAGGCGTTGCTGGCCGGCATCGATCCGGCGCAGGTCAGCCAGCCGGAGCTGCTGGCAAAGCTGGGCGACTCGCTGGCCTACGAAGCCAACCTGTTTGAAACCCTCGCAGCGTATCGCGAGGCGTTCCTGCGTTACTACCAGTGGCTGGACACCGGCGAGCCATCAGCCGCGAGTGCCTGGAAGGGCGCTTTGAGCCGCTACGACGCGCTCAAAGCGGAGCATCTGGTGCGGTATGACGGCGACCAGGATTTTCCCGCCTACAACTTCTTTTCCGCCGACATCGGCATGGCCCACGCGCAGCGGGCGCAAGCGATGGCGTGGCTGGCGCGTTTGTGGCTGGTTCTCATGCTTATCATGTTGCTGGCCGGCAGCGGGGCAGTGGCGCGCCGTACGCCTGACTATCCTGGCAAAGCCGGCCTGCGTGCAGTCTGGCAGGCGCTGACCGCGCCCTGGAAATCTCACGAAGCGTTTGATGTTCGCACTGCCGACTGGTTGACCGGCGTCTCACTTCCGTTTGTCCTCATCGCTCTCTGCTACCTGACCTTCTCGTCGTTCCTGTCGCTCCAGTACGCGCTGCTGACGCTGGTAATGCTGGGCGTGTTTGTCATCAGCTTGCTGTTGTTGAACTGGCGCAAGCCGCGGCTGTTTTGGTTGGCTACGCTGGCTGCGTCGCTTCTCCTGCCCACGGCCCTGCTCATGTTGACAGCAGCGGTGCGCGGCCCTGGCTTCTTCTGGTTCAACTTCTGGACCAACCCGGCCGGACGAACGATCTTCGTTTCGCTGGACGTGGCCGCGATTCTATGGATGTTTTTCGTGCTCTACGCGGTGCAGCGGGCCACCTTTGGGCGTTCCGTGCTGCGGACGCTGGGCAATCTGCTGCTGGCAGTGGGAGCTACGTTTGTTGCGTTGGGGGTTGTGCCAGCGTTGGCCGGCCTGGAAAAGACGCTGACCGCGATCAACGACCAGATGGCGGTGCTGCCGCTGGGCCTGTCGCGCATTTTGGGGATCACCGTCCACTTGGGAATCCCGCTGGAGCTGCCAACTTATATGATGGCTGTTGGGGCGTTCCTCCTGGGAGCCGGCGCGTTGATGCTGGCGCTGTCGATGTGGAGTGGCCGTCAGCGACGGGCCATACTCTCACCCGGTTTCGATTGACGCTGGCCATGTTCAGGCGTAGAATGCAATTGGATCGAATTGGTTGCTGACGTTCACATAAAGGCGCTTCGCCGGGAGGACTTCAATGAAAGCTGTGCTACGTCTTTTCGCGGTAGGATTCTTGTCGATCTCTTTCTTTGGCTATGTTGAACCAATTGCTTCAATCGCCGCTTCAGGATCGGCGCAAACGGATCCTGGCGACTCTGCACCTGCTCAGGTTGAGGCTGCCCCAGGTGACGACTGGGTGTGGACCGACTGGCGCCCGGGGCAGTATGCGCTGGCCGACGATGGCGAGTCGATTTGGGTAGGCACGGCGATGGGGTTGTTGCGCTGGGACAAGGCAGCTAGCAGCTATGAGCGCATCACGCGGTTCGAGGGCTTCCCTCAGAATCAAGTCTACGCGGTGGTAGTCGACGCGGCCGGGAATCGCTGGTTTGGAGGGGATGGTGGCCTGAGCCGGCTGGACAACCAGAATCGCTGGACACACTTCACCGCTGCCAACAGCGGCTTGCACAGCGATTTCGTAGACGGGATAGCTGTGGCAGTTGATGGAACAGTGTGGACCAGCCATGGACTGCCGGACGGCGCGGTATCGCGCTTGGCGCCGGATGGTACGTGGCGTCAGTTTCCGAACCGGTCTGCTGCGATTATCGCGGACTACGTTGACATCCTCACCACGCGCAATCTCAACCCGCTCTGGCTCGTCGCGGATGATGAAATTTGGATGGGTTACTGGGTCTACGATGGTCACGATTGGACGGACAGGCTTCCCGGAGCTGACTATACCCGAGCGCGCAGTGCCGACGGAACGCCGCGCTCACTGCACCCAGAGCCACTGGCGTTGGACAAGGACAGCGCCGCACGCGTCTGGGCCTTGGTCAATGCGGGGGAAGTTCAGAGATGGAGCAGTGGCGGTTGGACGGTGCAATCGCCCTACATGTGTGGGGTCTCATTCACCACGTTGAATGTTGGTCCCGACGACAGGGTATGGATTGGCTATCTGTTCTCGGAAGATTCACCGTTTGGAATATATCAGTGTTCAGGAATAACGACCCTGCCACCGCTGACACCCATATGCCTTTGGGCTATCCGTGCGAGGGAGGTATAGGTTACGAACCACCGACAGCCACCTATGTGTCGTCGGAAGGCATTTGGTCAGTTGGTCCCGATTGGCTCAGACAATCCAACGGCCAAGTGGCCAATATCGAGGTTCATCCTGATGTTACCCACTTGCTGATGCATCCTCGATGGCAAGCTGTGGATGCGACTTGACTCAAGCGCGATCCAAACGTTTGAGGATCAAGCGTCGGGGCAACTGAACGACGACCTGACAAATACGATTGGGTGGTTCTCCCAACTGGACGGATGGGCTGCGTTGCCCAACGGCGATGTCTTTATCACTTGGTGGCAGGACGGTTACCATGGTCCGTTCCCGCGTCCGCCCATGCGTTGGGTTCAGGGTCAGTGGATCCAATATGATCCGCCATTGCCATCAGGCTGGTTCACAGATGACGTGTTCGTCCAGGATGACCAGCACATTTGGTTTAGCGCGTTCTCCTATTTCGCCGATTCAGCCGCTGCTGTGAGTTTGGATGACAACAACACGCCCACAGACCTGACGGACGACACATGGAACGTATTTTACGCGGGTGAGGTGTTTCCTAGCAGCGTTGCCGTGGATACGATTGGACGGGTCTGGCTGGGCTCACATACCGGTCTGTATCTTTATTCCGGCGACTCATGGCAACCCATCGTACAGAATGAGGATGTGTGCGAGCTCGTGCCAGCTGCCGATGGGGTATTGTTGGCCCTTTTGTGCGGGGACAATTCGAATGTCATCATCATCGATGAGGCTGGCAATCACGTCGTAAGCAATGTGTATACGCTTGCCCGAGAACAATTGGACTTGTTGCGCAGCACTACGCGGCCCAACGAGAAGTGGGCAGTTGCTCCTGATGGCGGCATATGGATCAGATGGAATAGTTGGCCCACCGATGGGCTTCGGCGTTACGATGAGGAAGGGGGCCGTGACTATCCTGCTCCGGTTGATAACATAACAAATGTGGTCGCAGGACCTGACAATCGCGTTTGGTTCACGGCTGATGGTGTCCTGTGGCGCTTATCGCCAAAGCCAGACTTTGATCTGTCCGCGATAGAAGGTGTCTGGCCGGCGACACCTGACTCGGAGGTCAGCTACCGCTTCCCGCTTCGTGCCGTGGACGGTTTCAACCTGCCGGTGACACTGGAAGCTGCCGGCCTGCCACCCGAGATCACGGCGTCCTTCGCCCCCAATCCGGTGATCCCCGGCTCGACGGTGACCATGACGATTGGGACGAGTCCTGCAGCCACTCCCGGCAGCTTCCCCGCCCCGATTCAGGCCAGCAGCGACGCCATCAGCCACACGCTGGATACGACGATCGCTGTGTTCCCGGAAGCGCAACCGCTCTGGCTGCCGCTGTTGAGGGTGGGCGATTAAGACAAGCAAAAACGGCCCGGCAAAAAGCCCGGGCCGTTTTTGTTTCACGCTTCAGTTGAGAGATCTACGCCTTGGAACCTGAGAAAAGGAACTGAACCAGACAAGGTCCCCAAATCCCCATCACGATTGGGACGATGCCGATAATCGCCACGATGACGCCGCCGGTTGAGCCGGCCAATGGCCCCATCAGGCCCAGCCAGATCAGCACCAAACCGAGCACGATGCGCAAAATGCGCCCAATACCACTTCGCATGAAATTGAGAAAACCGGCCATCATTGTTCTCCTTAATGACTGTTAGGCAGCCCACGATGAACTGTCAAGGATTGGATGGCTGGCCGGCGCATTTGGTTACAGGGAATCAGCGAAGCAGCCGCAGTCCGTTGAACACCACCAGCAGCGTGCTGCCCTCGTGAGCCACCACGCCCAGCGGCAGCGGCACGCCCACCAGGAAGTTCGCCGTCACCAACACCACGATCACGCCCAGCGCAAACGCGATGTTCTCCCAGATGATGCGGTTGGCCCGCCGGCTGAGGTCGCGCACATAGGCCAGCTTGGCCAGATCGTCGGACATCAGCACCACGTCGGCCACCTCCAGCGCCACGTCCGTGCCGGCCGCGCCCATCGCGATGCCGACATCTGCCAGCGCCAGCGCCGGCGCATCGTTGACGCCGTCGCCCACCATGCCAACGGAGCCGTACTGCTCATGCAGCGCACGGACGGCTTCCACCTTTTCCTCAGGCAGCAAGCTGGCGCGAAACTCGTCCACCCCCGCCTGTTCGGCGACGGCGCGCGCCACACGCTCGTTGTCGCCAGTGAGCATGATGATGTGTTCGACGCCCTTGGCCCGCAGCGCGTTCAGCGCCTCGCGCGCCTCCGGCCGGATCGCGTCGGCCACGGCGATGATGCCGAACAGCACGACCCCGTCCGCTGCCTGTTCAGCCAGCAGCATAGCGGTGCGACCCTGCATTTCCAGGCCATCCAACCGCGTCAGCACGTCCGGCGTAAGCTCCAGGGTGTCCTCGAACAGCTCCTTGTTGCCGATCAGGAAGACACGTCCATCCGGGGCAGTAGCGCACGCACCGCGGCCCGTGATGGCGCGCAGGTCCTCGCAGGGCGCAAAGGCCAGCCCCTGTCGCTGCGCCTCGACGACGATCGCCTGCGCCAGCGGATGCTCGGACCGCGCCTCCACCGAGGCCGCCAGCGTCAGCAGTTCCGGTTCTGTGCAGCAGCCCAGCGGGATGACGTCCGTCACCACCGGCTTGCCGCGCGTTAGCGTGCCGGTCTTGTCGAACGCGATAGCCCTGACGCCGGCCATGTTTTCCAGGTGGGCGCCGCCCTTGAACAGGATGCCGCGCCGGGCCGCGTTGGCGATGGCGCTCAGGATGGCTGCCGGCACCGAGATGATCAGCGCACAGGGGCTGGCAACCACCAGCAGCGTCATCGCGCGATAGAAGGCGGACTCGAAAGGCTGACTGAAGACGACCACCGGAATGACAATGGCCAGCGCGGTCGCGGCGATCACGCCCAGCGCGTATTTCTGCTCGAACTCGTCCAGGAAGCGCTGCGTCGGCGCCTTCTGCTCCTGCGCGTTCTCAACCAACTGGATGATGCGCGCCAGCGTGCTTTCGCTGGGCAGGCGCGTCACCTCGATGTCCAGCACGCCCGCCTGGTTCAGCGTTCCCTCGAAAACCTGGCTGCCGGCGCGACATCCACCGGCACCGACTCGCCGGTGATGGTCGATTGGTCCACGCTGGACTGGCCGCGCGCCACCACACCGTCGATGGGCAGCCGCTCGCCCGGCTTGACGATCACCACGTCGCCCAGCCGCAGGTTCTCGACCTTGATCAGCATCTCCAGCTCGCCGCGGCGCACCAGCGCCTCCTCGGGGCGCAGCTTGACCAGCGCCTCGATGGCGCGGCGGCTGCGTCCCAGCGCATAGTCCTGCAAGGTGTTGCTCAGCGAGAAGAGGAAGAGCAGGATTGCGCCCTCGCGCCAGTCGCCGATGATGGCCGCGCCGATGGCTGCCAGCACCATCAACAGGTCGATGTTGATGACGCCGTGGCGCAGCTCGTCCAGGCCCTTGCGCACGCCGTAGTAGCCGCCGGCCAGGTACGCTACCACGTACGCGACCTGCGGCCACGGCTGCGGCAGGCCGGCCGCGCCGCCGATCCAGCCGACCGCGATGCCCAGTGCCGTGATAGTGGTCAGCGTAGCCTGCTTGTGCAGCAGATCCCAGCGATCCCACGGCCGGCGGGCCGTCTCTTCAGCCTCCTGTGGCGGAGCCACCAGCGACCGGATGTGCCGCGCTCGTGTAGCAGGCGCGTCGTTGCGCGACACGGCCATGCGTCCCGGCTGCACCGTGAACTCGTCCAGCCGGCCGCGCCGTTCCAACTCCAGTTTGAGGGCATCGGCGCAGGCTGTGCAGGCATAGCCGCCATCGCGGTTGATGCACTGCTGGAATGGCGAATCCAGATCGACAGCCAGCGACGCTGCCACGCTGTCCAGGTCGCTCTCCCCCAGCATCTCCGGGTCGTATTCCAGGATCAGCTCGCCGCGCGCCGTATCCACTTCCGCGCTGAACAGTCCGACCGTGCGCGCCAGCGCGTTGTACAACATCGCCGCACAGCGGTTCAGCGCTCCCGGCTCGTGGTGCAAATGTGGTTGTTGGTTAAGATCGAAGGTTGTCATTGTTGGTTTTGTTGCTCAAGGGCGGCAGGAAGGAAAACAGGGAAAGGAGGGAAACAAGGGAAAGGTGGAAAGCTTCTGGTTTCCGGCTTTTCCCTCTTTTCCTCATTTCCTTGCTTTCCCTTTCACCCATCTCCCTGGCACGCCCGGCACACCCGTACACGTCGATGCGGGTGTTCTTGATGTCGAAGCCGCTGGACGCCTCGATCTGCGATGCCATCTGCAGCATCGGCAGCCCTCGAAGTCGCTGATGCGGCCGCATTGCAGGCAGATCAGGTTGGCGTGCGGCGCCAGGTTCGGCTCGTAGTGCGCCTCGCTGCGGCCCAGGCCGATCTCGACGATCGCGCCCAGATCGCGCAGCGCGCCCAGCGTGTTGTACACCGTCGCGACGCTGACCGTCGGCACCTGGACGCGCACCCGCTCGTAGACGACGTAGGGCGTCGGATGGTCGTCGCTGGCCGCCAGCACGTCGCAGATGGCCAGCCGCTGCGGCGTCATCCGATAGCCGGCGGAGCGTAGGGCGTGTTGTAGTTTCTCGGAACGATTCATAAGTGGTTGTTCTGCAGTGTCTGTCACTTAGCTCTTTGAATTGTAGAATGGTTATTTGTTTAGAACCATTCTAGATTATACTTAGAATAGCAAACCCGTCAAGTCGTGAGCGAAAAACTGAATGAACCTGTCGCCGGTCCACGCTACGTTGAACGGCAAATAAAAACGGCGGGCAGTCGTTGTAGGCTGCCCGCCGTTTACATCGTTGAAGTTGGTGATAGTTACTGTCCGAGGATTCCCAGTAGGTTGCGGACTCCGTTCTCGGTGCCGGCCGGGAAACCGCACACCGCGGTGCCGGCCACGAAAACGGTCGCGCCGGCGTCGTAGGCCGCGCGGATGGTGGACTCGTCGATGCCGCCGTCCACCTCGATCTCGCAGGCCGGGTTGCGCTCGTCCAGGATCTGGCGCAACTGTCGGATCTTGCGCAGCGTGCCGGGGATGAAGCTTTGGCCGCCAAAGCCAGGGTTGACGGTCATCACCAGCGCTAGGTCCAGCAGTTCGATGACCTCGCTCAGCATCGCCACCGGCGTCGACGGGTTGATGGCGACGCCGGCCTTCTTGCCAAGCTCCTTGATGGCGTGCAACGTCCGGTCCAGATGCGGCGAAACCTCCTGGTGAACGATGATGGTGTCAGCGCCGGCGTTCGCGAAATCTTCGAGGTAGCGTTCCGGCCGCACGATCATCAGGTGCGCCTCCAGCGGCAGCGTCGTGGCTCGCCGCGCCGCTTGCACGATGGGAATGCCGAAGCTGATGTTGGGCACAAAGACGCCGTCCATCACATCCAATTGAATCCGGTCCGCACCGCCTGCCTCGGCCGCGGCGATCTCCTCGCCCAACCGCAAAAAATCAGCCGCCAGGATCGACGGCGCAATCTTGCCTTGTCTCATGTCTCGCTCTCTGTTGCTAGTGACCGGTGATCAGTAATCAGTGACCAGTAATCAGTGATTGTGCCCTGACCGTCTGATCCTCTGCACTTCTGACCCGCTGTCCCGTTCACCCTGTCATCTGCTCGTGCTCGATGGCCAGCACCTTGTTCAGCCGGCGCACGTGACGTTCCTCGCCGCTGAACTGCGCGCCGACGAACGCATCCACCAGGTCGCGCGCCAGCGCCTCGCCGATGATCCGTCCGCCCAGGACCAACACGTTCATCTGGTCGTGCTCCACACCCTGGTGCGCCGAGTAGGTGTCGTGGCACACCGCGGCGCGGATGCCGGGGTACTTGTTGGCCGCTACCGAGACGCCGACGCCGCTGCCGCACATCAGCACACCGCGCTCGGCTTTCCCGCTGTGCAGCGCCTTCGCGACGGCAGTTGCCGCGTCGGGGTAATCGCTGGGCACAGCCGCGGTGTTCACACCCAGGTTCAGCACCTCGTGCCCCCGGCTGAGCAGATGTTCCGCGACGATTTCCTTGAGATCATAGCCGGCATGGTCGGCTGCAATGGCGATACGCATGGTGCATCCTTTCGGTGCTCGTTAAGTTCCCACCGATTGAAACACCTGCACGTGCGTGTCCCTTGATCCTGAGATCTTCGGGATCGAAGGACGGCGCAAGTGTCGGTGTCTGGTATTCAAAGTATGCTGAAGCATACTCCAACCGCCGATCCGGCAACATGTTTCAACATGTTTTCGCTGTCAGACGGTGATTTCAATCATCGTCCCGCCTACGCCCGCCGGCTGCGGTAACGGCGGATCAGCGCGTTGGTGGAGCTGTCGTGGCTCAGATCCGGCTCAGCGGCGCTGCTCAGTTCGGGGGCGATGCGCTTTGCCAGCACCTTGCCCAGCTCCACGCCCCACTGGTCGAACGAGTTGATGTCCCAGATCACGCCCTGGGTGAACACGCTGTGCTCGTACAGCGCCACCAGCGTGCCAAGCATCCTTGGCGTGAGCCGTTCAGCCAGGATGGTGCTGCTGGGCCGGTTGCCGGGGAAGGTACGATGCGGCGCCAGCCACGCAGGCGTGCCCTCAGCCAGCACCTCCGCCTCGGTTTTTCCGAAGGCCAGCGCCTGGCTCTGAGCAAAGACATTCGCCATCAGCAGGTCGTGGTGGTCGCCCAGCGGGTTTAGCGACTGGCTGAATCCGATGAAATCGCACGGGATCAGCTTCGTGCCCTGGTGAATGAGCTGGTAGAACGAGTGCTGGCCGTTGGTGCCCGGCTCGCCCCAGAAGATCGGGCCGGTCTGGTAGTCCACCGCCTCGCCGGCCAGTGTGACCCGCTTGCCGTTGCTTTCCATGGTCAACTGTTGCAGATAGGCCGGGAAGCGCTTCAGGTACTGGTCGTAGGGCAATACCGCCACCGTATCGGCGCCGAAGAAGTCGCTGTACCACACGTTGAGCAGGCCCATCAGCGCCGGAATGTTGCGATGGAAAGGAGCGCTGTGAAAGTGGTCGTCCATGGTGTGGAAGCCGGCCAGCAGGTCATAGAAGTTGTCGGGGCCGATGGCCAGCATGGTCGACAGGCCGATGGCCGAGTCCATGCTGTAGCGCCCGCCGACCCAGTCCCAGAAGCCGAACATGTTGGCGGTGTCGATGCCGAACTTCTCCACCTCGTCGGCGTTGGTCGAGACCGCGACGAAGTGTTTGGCCACCGCCGCTTCGTCGCCCAGGGCGTCGAGCATCCAGCGGCGCGCCGTGTGGGCATTGGTCATGGTCTCCAGGGTGGTGAAGGTCTTGCTGGCGATGATGAACAGCGTCTCGGCCGGGTCCAGGTCGTGGGTTGCCTCGGCGAAGTCGGTGGCGTCCACGTTGCTGACGAAGCGGAAGGTCATGTCACGCCGGCTGTAGTGGCGCAGCGATTCGTAGGCCATGACCGGCCCCAGGTCGGAGCCGCCGATGCCCACGTTGATGACGTTGCGGATCGGCTTGCCGGTGTGGCCGGTCCAGCGCCCGCTGCGCACCTGCACGGCAAACGCGGCCATGCGCTGCAAGACATCGTGAACCTCCGGCACCACGTTCTCGCCATCCACGAAGATCTCGGCGTTCAGCGGCGCCCGCAGCGCCACGTGCAGCACAGCCCGGTCCTCGGTGACGTTGATCTTGTCGCCGCGGAACATGGCGTCGATGTGGTCCTGCAAGCCGCGCGCCTCGGCCAGCGCCAGCAGCAGGTTGATGGTTTCCTTGGTGACGCGGTGTTTGGAGTAGTCGAAGTACAGCCCGGCGGCCTCAACGACCATCAGCCGGCCGCGTTCTGGGTCGGCGGCAAACAGGTCGCGCAGGTGGGTGTCTTGGATTTGGTCGAAATGGGCCTGAAGATCGCGCCAGGCAGGTAGGGAGGTAAGGTTTTGTTTCATAAAAGGTTCTCGTGTTATGGGTGTTGTAGGGGCATGAATGGCGGGACGGAGGTCGCGTTGAAAGACAGATTCGCCTCCCGCCATTCATGCCTCTACGGATTCTGGTCGAAACTGGGTTTCGTAAAGGGTCCTGTACAGCCCGCCCGCGGCCAGCAGTTCCTCGTGCGTTCCCTGCTCCACCAGCCGGCCCTCGTCCAACACCAGGATCAGGTTGGCGGCCAGGATGGTCGAGAGACGGTGGGCGATGACCAGGCTGGTGCGGCCGTGGAAGAGCGGCTCCAGCGCGCTCTGGATCAACGCCTCGTTCTCCGAGTCCAGGTGCGACGTAGCCTCGTCCAGAATCAAGATGCGCGGGTTCTTGAGGATCACGCGGGCGATGGCCAGCCGCTGCTTCTCGCCGCCGCTGAGCCGGTAACCGCGCTCGCCTACCACTGTGTCGTAGCCCTCGGGCATGCGGGCGATGAAGTCGTGGATATTGGCAGCCTTACACGCCGCGACCAGCTCGTCGTCGCCGGCATCAGGCGCGGCATACAGCAGGTTCTGGCGGATCGAGTCGTGGAACAGGTAGGTCTCCTGCGGGACAATGCCGATCTGCTTGGCCAGCGATTCCTGAGTCACGTCGCGCAGGTCGTGTCCGTCGACGCGGATCGCGCCCTCGGTCACGTCGTAGAGCCGCGGCAGCAGGTAGGTGATGGTGGTCTTGCCGGCGCCGCTGCGGCCCACCAGCGCCACCAGTTGACCTGGTTCGATCTCGGCGTTGAAGTGGCGCAACGCCCAGCGCCGCGTTGCAACCGCGGTGGTCCACGGCGCGGCTGCCTGCTCTGCGTCCGATTCCTGTGCGCCGTTCCGACCGTTGCCGGATGTGGCATGCGGTGTGGGTTGCTGGTGGCCGTTGGTTGCCGGAGCAGCCTCAGCCTGATCGAGCTGCGCCCACTGTTCGGCGGTCAGGTAGGTGAACGAGACGTTGTCGAACGCCAGCCGGCCAGACACTTCCGATAGCACCAGCGCATCGGGCTTGTCCTGGACCTCCGCCTGCAGATCGAGGTACTCGAACACCCGCTCGAAGCTCACCATGGACTGGGCGAAATCGACCTGAACGTTGGACAGCGATGAGACCGGTCCGTACAGCCGGCTGAGGTAGGCCGCGAACGCGACGATGGTGCCGACCGTCAGCGCGTCGTTGATCACCATCACACCGCCGACCCAGTAGATCAGCGCCGTGCCCAGCGCAGCCACCAGTCCCAGTCCCATGAAGAACCAGCGTCCCACCATCGCCCGCCGGATGCCGATGTCGCGCACCTGCGTGTTGACTTTGCGAAAACGGTCCAGTTCCTGCCGCGCCCGGCCAAAGGTCTTGACCAGCAACACGCCGTTGATGCCCAGCGTCTCCGAGATGATGTTGCTCATGTCGGCGTTGTATTCCATGGCCTGGCGGCGGATCACCCGCAGCGTCCGCGCCACCCGCCGCGCCGGCAGGATGAACAGCGGCACGACGACGACGGCCAGCAGCGTCAGCTTCCACTCGATGGAAAACATGATGATCAGCGTCGAGACCAGGGTCACGATGTTGACGACGATGTTGGGGATCGTGCCGGTGATCGCGTTCTGGGCGCCGACGACATCGCTGTTGAAGCGCGAGACGATCTCGCCCGACTTGGTGTAGGTGAAGAAGCGCAGCGCCAGGCTGCTCAGGTGGGCGTACATCTGTTGCCGCAGGTCGAAGATGATCCCCTCGCCGGCGCGCGAGCTGTAGTAGCGCTCCAGCACATCGATCAGGCCGGTGGTGACCGGGATGGCGATCAGCGCCAGAGCCAGCAGCGTCAGTTGGTGCAGGTTCTTCTGCGGCAGCGTCACGTCGATGAGCTGGCGCATGATCAGCGGCGGTACCAGTTCCAGCAGTGACACGGCCACGATAGTCGCCAGCACGATCAGGATCATCCACCAGTAGGGACGCGCGTAGGTCGCGACGCGCAGCAATAGCGCCCGGTCCACCCTGGGCTTGCCCTTGGACGGGTCGCTCGCGATATAACTCCACCAACCACCACCGTGCATTGAGACGATTCTCCTTCAGTCGCGCGCCCGGTCGATCTCGCGCCGCAGCCGGCCTTCCTCGGCCATCAACCCATCCAGGCGAGTTTCCAGTTGGCGCAGTTTGCTCTGGCTGGCGGAACGGCTGCGTTCCCGTTCCAGCTCCCGTCGCGTGCGCTGGATCTCGGCGATCACCTGGTGCTTGCGGTCGATCAACTGGCTGCGGTTCATGGCGCACTGATTGTACCAGATGCGAGGCTGCGACTCAAGTGGATGGACTCCGGTGTGTAACGAGATAGCCGATACAATTCTCAACTACAATGGGGGCATTCGCAAGACAACACGCTTTGGTGCGCGCCGTTTCTCTCGGGTAGGTTCGGCCCCAGCGCGACGTTCAGCAGTGCTGCAATCTCCGGGTCAGCTAACTGGTAGAAGACGTTTAGGCCTTCCTTGTTGTCGACAATTACGCCTGCTTCCCGTAATACGCGCAGCTGTTGCGAGATGTACGGCTGCGGCTTTCCCAGCACGGCTTCCAGATGGCATACACATTCAGGGTTGCGCCGCAAAATATCGAGAATCTGCAAGCGAACCGGGTGGCTCAGCAGCTTGAAGCGAACGGCGTGCTCTTCTATTCGTTGGTCGGTCATGGTGCTTTCCTGTGGCGATTAATGCAAGTTTATGCATGGCGTGGCCACAGTATACACCAATCTGCGCGCACCATCATAGCCAGGATCATGGTGTGTAACCAACAACCAGGGAAAAACCGTAAAACATGATCCATATCATACCAAGACGCGGCATATCGCAGTAAAATCTCACTATATGCAGAACTTTGAATATTGGAGTAGTTCCTGCACGACTTCGATAACGGCACGAGGCAAGATCGATGACAACGCAATTTCTTGAGGCAAGAGTAGACAAATTTATTTTCCGCGTCATGCCCGGCTATCTGTACAGCGAGGCAGGCGTCTGGGCAGCGTTGGACGAAACGCGACAGATTGTCCGGTTGGGACTGAGCGACTATCGCCAGCAGTCCAGCGGTGATGTGGCGTTCTTCAACCCGTCAGCCGTCGGCACGCGAGTGTCGGTTGGCGACGAGCTGGCGTCAATCGAGACGGTCAAGGTGGACCTCGAAGTGCCCTCACCGCTTACGGGCATGATCGTCGCCGCGAACGAGGCTCTTGAAGATACGGCCGAACGCATCAACCAGGACCCCTACGGCAGCGGCTGGCTGGTGGAACTGCGGCCAGACAGGTGGCCGCCAGTTGGTCTGCTGGACTCCGAACAGTATCTGGCGGTGATGACTGCACAGGCGGAGGCGGAGTCGTGACCATGCAACCAGTCGGGAATGGACAGGCAAAGATAGTCGTGGTGCCGTGCAGCGGCATCGGCAAAACCTACGGCACGGTGACGCGCGAGGCGGCCTACATCGTGGTCGAGGAGTTGGCGCCTGAGACCACGTGCATCGTGCCGCTGTCGTTGCTGGTTCTCGGCGATGAGGAGGCACAGGCGGCGGTGCGTGGTGTCCCGGTGGTCACGCTGGATGGGTGCAAGCTGGCCTGTGCGACAGTCAACGTCGGCGAGGCTGGCGGTCACGTCGCCCGCGAGTTCACCGTGTTGGACTGCTATCGGCGCAACAGGCAGTGTAAACCCAAGGGGATCGCCGAGCTCAACGAAGGCGGGCAAGCCCTGGCGCAAGCGCTGGCTGAGGAAGTCGTGCAGGCCGTCGCCGAAATCTTCGAAACCAGGCAAGATTGAGAAATCTGGCCTCCTTGATCATTGATCGTTCCCTTTCTTTTCCCACAGGATCATCTATGCCAAGTTTACCCCAAAACAAGGTCGGAATTGTGGCCTGCTCCGGCGAGGAGTTGCCCGAAGGCACTGTGACTCGCCTGGCCGCGCTGAAGGTGCTGGAGGAGTTACGCCCCAGCGAGACGGTCACGATCTGCCTGCCGCTCTTCCTGGCCGGCGGCGAGGGCGACCGCGCCTTCGCCAGGTTCTATCCTACCATTGCCGTTGACGGCTGCGAGAAACGCTGCGCGGCCCGTGCGACGGAACTGTACAGCAACAAGCCAGCTGCCAGCCTGTTGGTGGATGATATCGTCGCGGCGCGTTGCCTCGAACGCCCGCGTGGCCTGCGCAGTCTCTCGACCGACTCCGCGCCTTTGGTAGACGCTGTGGCCGAAGCCATCGCTGCTGAAGTCGATCAGCTGATGGCCGCGCGCTGGAGCCGCAGGGAGGGTACTCCACTGGAAGTGGAGTCTATCGCAGCGCCTGCCGTCAGCACCGCTGCCTGCGCGTGTGGGTCCGGCGTTCCTGTGACCACCGTCCAAATCGAAGGACGCTCGATCCAGATCATGGCGCTGGAGCCGATTCTGGAGATGGCCTATGAGCAAGGTGTGCGACCTCTTCCGTCAGGCGATTCGCGGGAGACCCCCCATGCCCGGATCATGGACACGGTGCGGTTATACAACACCATTCCCATCGAGGAGGCTCCGCTGTACGCTGCAGCGGTTGCACAGGCATGGCTGAGCTACTGCGCCGGCAAGGAGGCGTCCCATGGCTGAGACCGCTACCTATACCACCGACGTATCGTGGCAGGGCGACCATTGGGGCCATGTTGTGATGGGCAACGGCCCGCAAATGATGTTTTCGGCGCCGCCCGACGCCTATGGCCACGCAGGCGTGCTGACCCCGGAGGATGCCTTTGTCGCCGCGGCCAACACCTGTATCATGATGATGTTTCTCTGGGCGTGCGAACGCTTCAAGATCGATCTGGTCAGCTACACCTGCCGGACGGACGGCGTCAAACGCATCGCACTGGATCACACGGAACTTTTTACCCATCTGCACTTCTGGCCGCAGATCGTCGTTCGCGCGGATGCCGACGGCGACACTGTCAGGATCGAAAAACGTGTCCGCCGCGCGCTGGCTGCCGCGCAGAAGTACAGCCTGGTGGTCAACTCGGTCAAGAGCGAAGTGACCGTCGAACCGGCGATCTCAGTAATCGGCCACCAGTAACCGGTGAACGGTCAACCGATCTGGCTGCCGGGCTCCGGTCGCGATTCGATCAGGTTCATACCAAGGAGATCAGTCCTATGACAATCATCATCAAAGTCCTCGGCCCTGGTTGCGCAAACTGCGAAAACCTGGCAGGGAATGCCCGCCAGGCAGTAGAAGCGCTGGGTGTCGACGCCACGGTCGTGAAGGTGACCGACCGGGCGGAGTTCGCCCGCTATGGCCTGCTTTACACGCCCGGTTTAGTGATCGATGAGAAGCTCGTCAGCGGTGGTAGAATTCCTCCGGTAGCGGAGATCACATCGATGCTGGCCAACGCTGTGGCTGTGTAACCTGCTCAGAAACCACAGCGCTCCGGCAAGCGTAGGGGTAGAGACAATGCAAACCGGCCATGTCATTGATGAACCATAAGAAATTAAGTCGGTAATAGGCTCGACACGCCCGCCGGGAGGTTTTAGCTCCCGGCTACTATGTGGAAGCCCTTTCAGGGCTGCGAAGCCCAGGCCCGGAGGGCCTTACACCTGGTAGCCCGATCCGTTCACGGTCGGGCGGTCCTCGCCAACCTACTACCGGATTATTTTCTTAACCTTCATGAAAGACCTGGCCGGTTTGCATTTTGCTTGGTTTTAGTTGTCAACGCCCGTCTGCACGGCAGATCACACACCTATCCAGAGATAGCGGTCGAGGGGTTTGCCGGATGATCCGGCTGCAACCGCGCCTGATAATCTCTGGCCTGCACTGGTATTCCGACAACTTTCGTAACTGTTCAGCCCAAGACTTCGGAAGTCGCCGGTTCCAGGGGCAAGGTGCCTCCGGGCCGGAGAATGCACCTTTTGCAGTGGGACGGCGACTTCCGAAGTCTCCGCGCCAGTTCAGACTGAACAGTTACCAACTTTCATTTGAGGAGTAGACATCCTTACATGTCGGGTTCGCATGTGAGCATGCGAACTCCTCAAATCAACTACTAGGAATTGTCGCGTCGCCCCAGCAACACCACGGTTCCCATCAATGACAGACCGGCCAGGCTCAGCGGCGCCAGCGGCGGCGGGGCCTGCTCGCGTGGTGGACCTTGAAAGTCGCCAAAGTCGCGGGTGGGCGGTGTGTCGTTGTCATCGTCGCCACCTTGCAAACTGCGTGATAAGGCGACTGCCGCGCCGCTGGCGTTTGCGTTAGCCGTCAGTGCTGGCCGGGCAGCGCGTTCACCCTCTTCGCCGCCGGCTTCGTTGTGCTCGATCACGCCGATCACGCCGGTCAGGCTCAGCAGCAGGAACAGTACAGCGACTATCGGCCGCAGCTTCGGGCTGGCGATCAAGCCTATACCTGCCAGGACCAAACCCACCAGGCTGGCGGCGACTGCGACCAGTTGAATACCATCCGTGTGGTTGGTGATCACAAGCTCCGCCAGCAGCATTGCGAATCCAACAATCAGAAAGAGCATCATCAGGGTCCAATAGCGACGTTGGACAAAGGACTGAATCGACTGCATAACAAGAGACCTCCAGAGTATCAAGAATGTGGGCCGTGAAGGACGTCGATCATTCGACGCCACAACCTCACTGGCTTTTATGCCTCGATGATAGCACCCCTCAATCCTCTGTTGGTTAAACTTGCATCACAGCCGCGTTAAGCTCGCGTTAAGCGCCGGCCGTAGGCAGATCGATGGTGAATGTCGTGCCTTCCCCGACGACGCTGGTCACGCGAATCTGGCCGTTGTTCTCCTCGATCAGGGTTTGCACGATGGCCAGCCCCAGACCGGCCCCGCTGCCCAGCGAACTCCGACCCGACTGGCGGCTGTGCGCCTTGTCCACTCGATAGAAACGGTCGAACACATAGGGCAGATCGTCGGCTGGGATCCCCGGTCCCGTGTCGGATATCGTGATCCTGCAGACGCCGTCAACGGCCTGCACACCCAGACTGAGCGTGCCGCCCGGCGGGGTAAACTTGATTGAGTTGTCCAGCAGGTTGATCAGCGCGGCCTCGATCTGCTCAGGACGGACAAGAATGGCGGGCAGGCCGGCTGGGATGTCCACCGACAGTGCCAGACCCGCACTCTCGACTCGCAGCCGAAGGTCATCGGTCACTGCGCTGATAATCAATGCCGGGTCGACCAGTTCCGCTTGCTCGTCATGGACGACCGCGCCGCTTTCCAACCGCGAGAGATCGAGCAAGGTGTTGGCCAGCCGTCCCAATCGATCGGCCTCGCTGTCGATCTCTGAGAGGTAACGCCTGGCGCGCTCCGAATCCGCAACCCCGCCGCCCAGCAAGGCTTCGCTGCGCAGCTTGATGTTTGTAACGGGCGTCCGCAGCTCGTGGCTGGCGTTGGCCACGAACTGGCGCTGCTTTTCCACGGTAATCTGCACCTGTTGTGCCATGGAGTTGAAGGCGCGGCCAAGCTCACCGATCTCGTCAGCTGACTCGACCGGCACACGCCGCTGGAGATCGCCGTCTGCTATGGCCAGCGAGGCACTTTCCAGGTTGCGAATCGGCCGGATCAACCGCCGCCCCAGCCAGACTGCCAGGATGCCAGCCACCAGTAACGCAGCCAACCCGGCCAGGGCAAAGCTGGCCAGCGTCTTGCGCACCCGTTCCAGTGTGACGTCCAGCGGTTGCGCCAGTTGCACAACGCCCAGCAACCGCGTTCCCTGGCTGACCGGCGCGGCCGCATGTAACACCGCCTGGCCGCTGGCCGGGTCCACACGGATTTCATGGGCGCCAAGCCCGCGCATAGCCGCCTGCACCTCGGTTTGATCGATCTGGTTGTCGATGGACGCTGCTGGCGCAACGCTGTCGGCAATCGCCACGCCCTGAGGCGTCAAAATTGTGATGCGGGTGCCGGTGTTCGAGGCGTAGCGGTCGGCGACCTGTTGCAGCCGGTTGCTGGCAGGCAGCACGGCCAACGCGGCCGCCGGTTGATCCAGCGCGGATGTGGCGTGTTCATCGCGCTCAGGTAGCGCCGGTCGTTCATGTTCCTCTTCCCAGTGTGCGAACTGGTCGAATTCCGCGTTGAAGCCGCTCAGCGGATCGTCCAGCGCGTTGGCGACCAGAAAAGCGTCCACCTCAAGCGTGTCCACAGCCGCGGTAATCTCTGCCTGATAGACAACCCGTCCCAGGAGGATCAGGAGCAGCAACAGCGCGATCAGAAACACCGCGCCAAAGCTCAACAGAATCCTGGTCTGCAGGCTGCGTTGCCAGGGCCAGCGCGCGCTGGGCGTCTGCGGGTCAGCCATCGTCCAACTCATCGGGCGACACCAGCCGATAGCCGGAGCCGCGTACTGTACGAATCAACAGCGGCTGGCTGGGCGAGTCTTCCAGTTTCTCCCGTAGCCAGCGAATGTGTACATCCAACGTCCGCGGGTCGCCGATCCAGGCTTCGCCCCAGACCTGGTCCAGCAGATCGCCGCGATGCACCACCGCGCCGTTGGCGTCCAGCAACGCAATCAACAGATCGTACTCGCGTTGCGACAGCGCCACAGGGTCGCCCCGGCGCGTCACCTGGTGCCTGCGGCGGTCGATGGCTAGCTGGCCGACGACGACCACTCCCTCGTCCGTGCTGGCTGGCGACGCGCCATCGCGCCGGTCATAGTCGAGCCGGCGCAATGTTGCCCGCACCCGGGCCAGCAGCTCGCGAAAGCTGAAGGGCTTGACGATGTAGTCGTCGGCGCCCAGTTCAAGGCCCAACACCCGGTCCAATTCCTCCCCGCGTGCCGTCAGCATCAGCACCGGCACGGTGCTGTCGTGCCGCAGCTCGCGCAGCACCTCCCAGCCCTGCATTTTCGGCATCATAACGTCGAGCAGGATCAGATCGGGCTGCGCTTGCCGCGCCTGGCGCAACGCCTCGACTCCGTCGAAAGCGGCCAAGACAGCGAAACCTTCTTTGGTAAACTGGTCCAGCAACACGTCGACGATCATCTCGTCGTCATCTGCTACCAGGATCGTCGTCTTTTTCATTGCTCCAATGTACCTGCTTACCCGTCACACTGCGCCCTGCTTGCGCCCGGCTTCAGCAGCCAGGGTGCGCCGTGCAGGTGTTCCCACGGAGGCAGGAATCCAGGTCTGCGAGGAGTGGATTCCCGCCTCCGCGGGAATGACGCCATTCTGTAAGCTGAGTAGTTACGAAGATACCCCCATTGTAGCCAGATTCTCAGTTGCCAGCAATCACCGGCTTGGGTTGCTTCTGGTCACGGCCAAAGATGCGGTAGAAGGTCAGAAACAGCACCGAACCGGCTGTAACAACGTAGGTGGCAGCCAGCAATGGGTGGCCCGACTCGCTGCCGATCAACACGGAATGAAGAAGAACGATCCAGAACGCCACGAAACTCGTGTAGTGCAACGTTCGCCAGCGCTTCTGCCCGATCTGTTTGCGGACATAGAAGCTGGCGACTACCAGCACCGAAAGCCACAGTCCGATCTGGCCGGCAGCCACCAGCACCGGTTTGTAAGTGCTGGCGAAGGGTACCAGAACAGCCGACAGCGGGAAACTCAGGTAATGGTCACCCATCAGAATCAGCCCGTGGAACAGAGCAAAGCCGATAGCCAGACTGCTGAGGAACTGATGCGCATCCAGCAAAACCGGTGGCCGCAGGCGTCCTTTGCCGATCCTGGAGCTGAGCAACAGCCCCCAGGCCACCGATCCCCACAGCAGCAGGTAGGCTACCACGCCAGCAGCGCGGCTGAGATACCAGTAGGAGCGTGTGTCGCCTGTCAGGCCGGTAACGCCAAATCCAATCGCAAGTCCGGCCAGCGCCAGACCCATCCCGATCAGCGCGCCGTACACTGACCCCCACCAGACGTGCGCGCTGTCCAGGTCAACGGCGACGCCATTTGCGTCCGGCCGTTGAACCGGCGGCGTTGGATCGCGACGGTCGTTTCGAGGTTGAGTTGTCATGCCATCTCCAATGATTCATAGGTCGGCAGCCTGCCGATGTGATGTTCCTGGCCGCGGCGGTCGATGAGCAGGCCGCGCAGGTCCTGTTGCGCCAACCAGTCAGCACCCGCCGCCGTTCCCAATAGAAGCGCCGTTTTAGCTGCTACCTCCGCGGCTTCAGCCGTCTTTGCCAGCACGGTAACTGTATGCAGGTCGCTGTTGCTGGGTTGCCCGGTGCGCGGATCGATGAGATGGTGCATTGTCTTGCCGCCAGCTTGCCAGCGGCGACGCCCGATGCTGCTGGTGGCAACCGCTCCGTCAGCCAGCGCCAGGATAGCGCGGTCCTTTGTCTCGTCGAAGGGGTCTTGGACCGCGACCGGCCACGGCTGGCCCTCCGGTGCGCCAATGGCGCGGATGTCGCCGCCGGCGTCCACCAGCACTGCGCCATGTGTGGCGAGGCTGACAGCCACGTGATCGACCGTCCAGCCCTTGGCGATGCCGCCCAGGTCGATCCCAAAGCCGGCAGGCAACTCTACCAGCCCACCGGCTTCGAAGAGGCGAATGCAGTGCCAGCCCCAGGGCGATTTGGAAGGCGCCACAGTCTTGCTGCTGTTGCCGTTGCCCAGCAGCTCAAAGCTGCGGTTGTAGCCGGTGGCACGCAACAGGTCGAGCAACGTTGGGTCGAATATGCCGTGGGTCTGCCGGGCTGCCTCCACCGCATGGGTCAACACCGTCCACAGCAGCGGCGAAACGCGCTGCGGCCCTTGCCCGGCGGATGCATTGAGACGGCTGAGGCCGGAGTCCGGTCGAAACCGGCTGAGTTCGGCCTCAGCCTCTTCAAAACGATGCACCGCCTGCGCCATGACCCTGTCAACCTGGCTATTAGCATTCCAAAGCCAGACGCCAATTTCGGTGTTCATGGCGCGGAAGTGGGATTCGTGCATCATAGGCGTATGCCTCAAGAGCCGCGCGTGCGGGTGATCGGCCGGCGAAACACCGGTTGCTGCGGCATCGTGGGAATAGTCGATCGCGATGTGGTCGAGAGGCTGCTTGTCGAGGTATCCGGTAACACCACCAGGTCCCCTGATGGCAGTTGCTGGATCACCGACGATTGCTGGGCCGGTTGTTGCGCCACAGACTGCTCGGCTATCTGCTGGCTGCTGTCGAGCCTGCCAAGCATGGCCGTTCCGGCGATGACGGTTGTCAGACTCAGCGCCAATAAACCGCTTTTCCATGCCGCGCTGATACCTTTCGAGGTGCGACGCGCTGCTGGGCTTCCCTTTGTTGTGTTCGATGTATTAGTCATTCTGGATCTCTCCTTGATTGTTAGATAAAATCATGCGTTCGCCGCGTTCGTGTTCTTCCTCTCGGTTCGAACCGAACCGGCTCTGAGCAGCCTGTAGTTGCTCTATCTGCCCGTAGGCTTGCTGCAAGGCCGCATATGCCTCACGTAGCCGAGCATCATACGCGGCAATCACCGCGTCCTTGTCGGCCAGATCGGTAGCTGCCTGCTGAAGTGCTGCGTTCGCCTGCGCCAAAGCTGCCGCATCTGCCTGTTCAGTCGAGTTGTCAACCGCCGGAGCGGACACCGCGGCCTGCGGTTGAGCAACGACGGCGTCAGTGGTCGCGGCATCAGCCGCTGTGGCTGACAAGCGGTTGGTAATCACCAGACCACCTACCGCGCCGGCCAACAGAAAGGCTGTGAACATGGCCGAGATGACGATTGCTCTGTGATGGTTCCTGCTGCGCATGAGTATGTCTCCTGTGAATTTGCAGGTTGGCATCGCGCACCAAACGGGTCGTCGACTACCTGCTGCTGGTTTGTTGTCTTTATGATAGCGGTTTTTGGCCAGACGTGGGTGAAAGCCGCGTTGTGGTCGCGTTAAGTCCAGGTTAAGTCCTTGGCTGCGCGCCCCAATCCATGCATAATGGGAACGACCCACCTGTCATTCCCGCGAAAGTGGGAATCCAAACCGTGCAAACCTGGATTCCCGCCTTCGCGGGAATGACAATGCCTGTAGAGCGAGCAGCTACGCATACTGCGGCTGAGAAGCGTCTCTGATTCGATCAAGGAGGAACATCGTGAACCGTATTATGCAACACAGCTACGTCGACTCGTTCAGAACCGGCGCGTGCGACTTCACCTATCGCAGTCAACTGCCGGGCCTGGAAACCAGCGTAGATGCTTTGCGGCAGTGGTACAGCGGGCTGGACAGCGATCTCGAAGCCGCGGTTGCGGCTCTCAGCGACGATGACCTCGCCACTCGCCAGATCGACCGCGGCGGTTGGTCGGTGTCGCCGCAGATGCAGCTTCATGTCTACAACGAAGCGTTGCTGATCTTCTACGGCAAGGTGAGTGTCTACCTCAAGGCCATGGGCAGGGAGCGCCCCAAGCAATGGCGAGACTGGATCGCGTAGCGGGCCATGAATATCTCCATCACCCGCGTTGAGACCGACGACGACCAGTGTGTCGTCTGGCACTTCTTCCTGGCGTTCTTCTACGACCTGTCGCGCTACGACCCCGACATCGCAATCGTCGAGTCGGGGCTGCCGCACTATGAGCCATCGGGCAACCCGCGGCCGCGCACCTTCGATGAGTTCATCGAGAGCAACTTCTGGGTGCGTGGCGATTCCTTCCAATACATCATACGGGCCGACGAGCAGCCGGCTGGCTACGCGGTTGTTTGCAGTGGCAACGACCATATCCCCCCGGAGATCGATTTCGAACTGCTGGATTTCTACATCGTACCCAAATATCGCGGCCAAGGGATCGGCCGGCAGGCGGCGCGGTTGGTGTTTGATGCCCACCGCGGCGCCTGGCAGGTCTTCGAGTTGGCGGCGAATGAGCCGGCCAAGGTATTCTGGCTGCGCGTGATCGGTGAATACACCGGCGGCGTCTATCAGAACCTCGACGATGGCACGCAGCAGCGGTTCACGAATTAACTCCTCTTCCCATTCCTATCCCATTCCTACTCCTACTCCTACTCCTACTCTTCCTCTTTTCGGGATTTCGAGTAAGAGTAGGAGTAGGAGTAGGGGGGATAGGAGCAGGAACGGTAGCATGACTACTGGTAACACCTTTGAAACGCCGCCCAGCGCATCCGTCAACCGCGTGCAGATCATCGACCTGCCTGGCTTGCCGTTGGACGAGGCAGCCCGCGGGCTGCGCGGCGATGAGCTGATCTCCAGCCGCGCGCTGATGTCGCTGGCGGCGCCGCACGCATCTGTGTTTGGGTTGAACGCCGCCGACCTGCCTTCTGTCCTGCCGGATCTGACGCGCAGCAAGGCACTGGTACGCCGGGATGCCGCGCTGGCTGTCGGCCGCGCGCTGGCCAGCGGCGGTCCAGCCGCTCGTGATGCCGCGCAGGAGATCGCAGCGCGGCTGGGGAGGAACCTCGGTTGGCTGCTGGCCACCCTGCACCGCGGCGATGAGATCAACCGGCGCGTGCGACCCGACTGGCAACCGGCTGACTGGGAAAAGTGGGCCAAAATTCGAACCGTCTGGCTGGGAGGCGGGCTGTCCAGCGGGCTGTTGGGGGAAACCATCGCTGCCAGCGCGCGCAGTTTGCTGGACGAGCTGGGCTACATAGACGTAGATGTGCGCCTGTCGCCGTACACCAGCCTGATCGCGCTGATGGGCGCGGCCAGGACGCTGACGCTCTTGCCAGATGAGCCGATCCGGCGCCGCGCGCTGGGCTTCGACTTTGGCCACACCCTGGTCAAGCGGGCCGTGCTGGATTACGAAGGCGGCGTGCTGGCAACGATGGAAGCGTTGCCGCCTGTGCTGACGGAGTGGTCCGAGATCTATCCGGCGGAGGAGGATAGAGCCGCGCTGGGCCGCAACGTGCTGCGCTTCGTGGCGCAGATTATCGCGCGGACGGCGGCCGAACGACCGGATGCCGAGCCGTACGCGGTTACAAGCGTCGCCGCGTACAAGCAGAACGGCCGGCTGGCGGGCAACGGACCCTACGCCAGCATCCACGCGGCCGGGGGCAACCGGCTGGCCAACGATATCCTCAGCGAAGCCACCAGCCGCGCCGCTGGCCGTGCGATTGCCGTGGAGCCGATCCACGACGGCACGGCCGCGTCTCTGGCGCACGCCGGCGCGCCCCGCAGCGCCGTCATTATGCTGGGCACTGCGCTGGGCGTCGGTTTTCCTCCGAACCGCGAAGTTGGTTTGCGAGCTATAGGTTTGCGGTAACTGCTCACCCGTCACACTGCGCCCTACTTGCGCCCGGCTTCAGCAGCCAGGGTGCGCCGTCCAGGTGTTCCCGCGGAGTTCCCAATGCCATCACAGACGGCATGCGCCGTGGCAAGAAACTTCTTCGTTGTCATCCTGAGCGAGTGGAGCACTCGACTTCCAATACGGCGAATCGCTAGCGAAGGATCTCTCCGGGAAGTTTCTAGGCAGGCGGGAATTCATGTCCTCACAGGCGCTAGACTCCCGCCCCGCGGGAGTGATGAAACAGTGAAGGTTAAGTAGGTACGGTTTGCGATAGGAAAACGGAACGTAACTGCTTAACCCTCACTGCTGTGTCTTTCAGTTGCCTGTTAGAAAGGCCACCAGTGCATCGATCTCGGAACTGCGAAGCCCGAGGTTGGGCATTGTGGTGTTCGGCTTGATGGCGGCAGGATTGGCTAACCACGCGCGCAAGAACTGCGGATCCTCCGGGCGGTACGTCAGATTCGGACCAATCATCGGTCCACCAACGCCGTTAGTGACGCTTTCGTGGATATGGCACCCGGAGCACCCCTTTGCTACAAACAGCGCTCGTCCGTATGACACCTGATCTTGGGTCGCAGAACCTGCTGTGTAATCCTCACCCGGTCCGGTAGCGTCTGCCGGGCGTGGCAATGCGATCAGCGCCGCGGCTAACATGAGGCACGCCGCTGCAACGACACCGGCTATTCCTCGTTGTTTGCGCGCCGCCGCCAGCCAGACTGCCAGAGCCACGCCAGCCAGCAATGTAGCAGCCAACAGGATGCCGCGCGCGGGCAGCAGGCCGAACCGGGTGGCCGCTTGCAGTCTGGCCAACGCGGTGCTCAACGGTGTCGCAGCTGGCAGCACCGTCAGCGGCGCGAATTTGAGCTTGGGAAACCACCCGGGCTGAACGCCCCAGTTCCACTCGCCGGCGGAGGGAAACGTCACATCTACCAGAAAATGGCCGGTATTGCCGTCCTTGATCGCATCGTACCGTACTGTCTCGCCTGTCTCAATGTTTTCTGCGAACAGGAACACCGGATTGGTGCTCACGTCCAGATCGATCTCGCGAAAACCGTGCTGCCGGATTGTCAAGCCAAGGGTAAGGGTTTCGCCAGCCCGCGGCTCTCGTGGCAGATCATCCAGCGTCACCGTGGCCCAGCCGCCGGCCAGCGCCATCGATGCCGTCATTGCCACCAGGAGTGCGGCCAGCAGCGCCGCGACAGCTATCCTTTGCGTACCTCGGAAAGTCATGGGTTGATCTCCTTTCAGCCAGTATTACTGCAACGATTCGGCGATGCGCACCGCCTCTTCCTTGTCCAGCCAGGTTTCTAGGCGATAGGTTAGGTCGCTGTCTTCCCAAACCAGCACATTGCTGTTCACACGGCGCATCATGCCACCCGATCTGGTCAGATCAAACAGGTCGTGGGCGGTGGTTATCCAGATGGCTTTATTACCGTTGACCCGCGTCTCTTCGACGCTGGACGGTGCGCTCTTGCCCAGCGCGACACCAGCACCGATTTCATACAGGGCAAAACGCAGTTCGTCGGCGTTGCCTGGCTCGTACCAGACCATGACAACTGCCTGTCCGCCTATGTCAGGCAAAAAAACCTGATCAGGTGTGCCAACATCCTGTGGATACCCCGGCAGTTGGAGTGGGAAGTCAAGCTGGCTGGCTGCCTCTTCCAGTGTCGTCTCGCCCGTGATGCCTGCTGTCCAAGGCGTCGCGGTCGGGGAAGACGTGATCTGCGTCTTCTGTGTCTCAGGTGACGCGCCAGCCTGCGCTGGTGGCGTCATGGGGCCCTTCAAACCAGGCTCCGGTGACGGTTCGTCCAGGAAGATGCTCACCGCGCCGATGCGCAACGCTTCCAGAACCGCGGCGCGAACCTGTGGTACGGCCAGCAGGCCGGCCAGGACGATAAGCACTGCCGCGGCCGCCAGCGCCAGGCGTCGCCGGTTAACCGCCGGGGCAGCCTCCTGCACCGCCAACTGCACCATTACGCCGTGCGCCAGATCGGGTGTCGGCGGGTAAGGAAAGCCGCTGGCTGCTTGTTCCAACAGAGATTCCATTGAGATCATCGAATCGTCCTTCATGCCAGCCGCCTTTCGCTCAGATCAGGAAAGTCGGCCTCGATTACCGCCCTCAGCCGGTCGGTAGCCCGGCTCAACCGCGATTTAACTGTCCCTTGGGCCACACCCAGCGCCTCCGCGGTGTCGGCGACCGACAGCGCGGCGAAGTAGCGCAGATAGATCACTTCCTGGTCGGCCCGGCGGAGACGGCGGATGGCCTGCCACAGCGCGGCGGACTCTTCCTGCTGCGCCAGCCGTCTGGCGCCCGCGCTGGCAAGCACCGGCTCCGGCGTGTCCCGCGCCGCGCGGGACAGCGCGCTGAAAAAGCGGGCTACGCTGCGGCGGCGATTGCTCGCCAGGTTCGACGTGATGCGCAGCAGCCAGGGACGCAGCGGCCGGTCAGGATCGAAGCGGTCTATCGACCGAAACGCCCTGACGAAAGCCTCCTGCGCCACGTCTTGAGCGTCGTCAGCGTTGCCGGTCAGCAGGTACGCGTGACGGAAGACCGCCTGCTGCTCCTGCCGGACCAGCGCCTCCCACGCCGCGTCGTCGCCCTGCTGCGCCAGACGCATGAGTTCTTGGTCGTTCAACAGAAACCTTTCCGCAATGGTTCTACACTTGTTAGTACACCGTTCCCCGCTTTCAGGTTCCCATTTGCTGAAAAAAGATAATTGCTCACCCGTCACACATGCGCCCTGCTTGCGCCCGGCTTCAGCAGCAAGGGTACGCGCTGTGCAGGTGTTTCCGCATAAGCGGGAATTCAGGTCGGCGGGGAGTGGATTCACGCCTTCGCGGGAATGACAATGCTGTAAGCTGAGAAGTTACGAAAAAAACAACGGCTGGCTGGCGTGAATCGATTCACGCCAGCCAGCCGTCTCATATAAGCTGTTTGAAAGACTTTGGAAGTCGCCGGGTTGCCAAACGGAAGATGTTTCAGCGGAAGCAGCCTGGTCGTTGTGAAATCGGCGACTTCCGAAGTCTGTGTAGACGACTTTTCAAACAGCCGCTAACTCTCGCTTGCCACTCGCATCGGCAGTTCCACGGCAATCGGCGCCTGGGGCTGGCGCTCGAAGCCGAGGATCTCCTGTTCGGGGTTGTCCGGGTCCGGCTCTACCACAATCAGCACCGTGTCGCCGGGCTGGAACTCGCCCCTGAGCAGTTTCTTGCTCATCGGCGATTCGACGAAGCGCTGCAAGGTGCGGCGCATCGGCCGGGCGCCGTACTGCGGGTCATAGCCTTTTTCGACCACCCAGTCGCGCGCCGGGTCGGTCAACACGACGGACAGGTCGTGCTCCGCCAGCCGGTTGCTGATCTCGTGCAGTTGCAGGTCTACGATCTGGCGCACATCCTCCTTTGTCAGCGTATGGAAGATGATGATCTCGTCGATGCGGTTCAGGAACTCGGGCCTGAAGGTATCCTTCAGGCCGCGCTCGATCTGGTCGCGCAACTGGCGATCCTCGGCGTCCAGGTTGTCCTCGTCCAGGCCGCTGCGGAAGCCCAGCGCGCCGCCGCGCTTGGCGTACGACGTGCCAATGTTGCTGGTCATGATGATGACCGAGTTGCGGAAATCCACCGCGTGGCCCTGGCCGTCGGTCAGCCGTCCGTCCTCCATGATCTGCAAGAGCGTGTTCCAGACCTCCGGATGCGCCTTCTCAACCTCGTCGAAGAGGATGACGCGGTAAGGACGCCGCCGAACTGCCTCGCTGAGCTGGCCGCCCTCGTCGTAGCCGACATATCCGGGCGGTGCGCCCATCAGCCGGCTGACGGTGTGGCGCTCGCGGTACTCGCTCATGTCGATGCGCAGCAGCGCGTCTTCGTCGTCGAAGAGAAACTCGGCCAGCGCCTTGGCCAGCTCGGTTTTGCCAACGCCGCTGGATCCCAGGAACAGGAATGAGCCGATGGGCCGGCGCGGGTTCTTCAGACCGGAGCGCGAGCGTCGCAACGCGTCAGAAAGCACCTCGATGGCCTCTTTCTGGCCGATGACTCGCTTCTCCAGCTCTTCTTCCATGCGCAACAGCTTCTGGGCCTCTTCCTCCAGCAGGCTGGTCATGGGAATGCCGGTCCAGGTCGCCACGACTTCGGCGATATCGCTCTCGCTGACAACCTCGTCCAGGCCGGTTTCGCTGCGCCAGGCGGTGCGGGCGACATCGAACTCCTGTTGCAGGGTGATGCGCTCGACCTTGAAACTGGCGGCGCGCTCGTAGTCGCGGGCTGCCCATGCCGCTTCTTCCTCAGCGGTCAGCTTAGCGAGCCGGTCGCGCAGCGATTTCAGCGAGTCGGGCATGGTGTAAAGCGCGACGCGCAGCTTGGCAGCCGCCTCGTCGATCAGGTCGATGGCCTTGTCCGGCAGCTTGCGGTCGGTGACGTAACGCTGAGCCATGCGGGCGGCCGCCACCAGCGCCAGGTCGTCAATCGTTACCTTATGGTGCGCCTCGTACCGGTCGCGAATGCCGCGCAGGATGTCAATGGTGTCATCGACAGTCGGCTCCTCGACGTAGACCGGCGCAAAGCGGCGTTCCAGCGCCGAGTCCTTCTCGATGAAGCGACGGTATTCGTCCAGCGTGGTTGCGCCGACGCAACGCAGCTCGCCGCGGGCCAGCGCCGGCTTGAGCATGTTGCTGGCATCCATCGCGCCGGCTGCTGACCCCGCGCCAACCACGGTATGCAGCTCGTCGATGAAGAGGATGATCTCGCCGTCTGATCGCTGCACTTCCTCCAACGTGTTCTTGAGGCGCTCCTCGAACTCGCCGCGGAAGCGGGTGCCGGCGATCATCGCGCCCATATCCAGAGCCAGCACGCGCTTGCCCATCAGCGGTTCTGGTACATCGTCGTCGGCTACTTTCTGCGCCAGTCCCTCGACGATTGCGGTTTTGCCGACGCCGGCCTCGCCGATCAACACCGGGTTGTTCTTGGTGCGGCGCGCCAGCACTTGGATCACCCGCAGGATCTCAGCGTCGCGGCCGATGACCGGGTCCAGTTTGTCCTCTCTGGCCATCTGCGTCAGGTCGCGGCTGTAGCGCTCCAGGGTGCGGTACTTCGTCTCTGCGCCCGGCTCCGTTACCCGCTGGCCGCCGCGGATTTCTTCTACGGCGTGCAGGATACGCTCTTTGGTAACACCCTGGTCGCGCAGGACGTTGCCCGATGGGCTGTTGCGCTCGGCCGCGATGCCTAAAAACAGGTGCTCGGTGGAGATGTATTCATCCTTGAGCTTGCTTGCTTCCTCGCTGGCCACGTCGATAACCCGCTTCAGCCGCGGGGTGATGAACACCTGGGCCACCTGTCCGGTGTAGCTGCCGCCCGTCTTGGGGCTTTGTTCCAGATGCTCCTCGACCTTGCCGCGGATTACAGGCGCAGACGCGTTCACCTTGTCGATGATCTGCGTCACCAGCCCGTCGGGTTGTTCCAGCAGCGCCAGAAAGAGATGTTCTGTGTCTACCTGGCTGTGCTGATAGCGTTGCAATATTTCATACGCCCGCATCGCGGCGTCTTGTGCCCGCTCGGTAAAGCGATCGAATCGCATCATGTTGTTTTGTCCTTGGTTGAAAATTTACTTTGGAAGAGTTGTTAACGCGTCAGGCTTTTTTGGGTCTCTATGCTTTCGTGAAACGTGAAGACGTGAAGCGTGAAGACGTGAAACGTGATGTCTGGTTATCTGGTTACTCCTCGGTACCGTTCACCCGTCACACATGCGCCCTGCTTGCGCCCGGCTTCAGCAGCCGGGGTGCGCGCCGTGCGGGTGTTCCCGCGGAGGCGGGAATCCACTCTTTGCTGGCACTAGACTCCCGCTCTGCTTGCGGCCAGGAGCGAAGCGTATGGGTCCGCGGGAGTGACGCAACAGTGAAGGCTGAGCAGTTACTCACGTTTTACGTTCCAGGTTTCAACGCGAAGTCAATCTCAGTCACGGCAGTTCGTTCGAACCGTGTGTCTCATTCTGCCATCAATCTCTACGTTCTTTGGTGGCTGAGGTTACGATATTTGGCCATGCTAACGCAAGTCTAACGCATCAGCAGCGGCCTTCCCGCGGACTGCCCGCGGGAAGGCTGCCATGGTCGCTCAGTATCGCAGGAACGCGCCGATATGGCCGGTTTCATGCAGGGCATCGTCGTGCAGGAAGGTAACCTCCAGGTCCTGAGTCATGGCCCAACGCACCAGGCTGTCGGCGGCATCGGGCAGCACGCGCAGGGTTGCCTCGCAAAGCGGGCACACCGCGGCCTCCTCGACGCCGACGTAGCCGCAGTTGTCGCAGCGCACGGCAGGCGCCGCGTAGCTATCGTCGAGCACCAGATGATATACCCGGCCGGCAAAGCCAGCCGCCAGTGTGCTGGCCAGACCGAGGGTAGCGGGGCCGTCTTTGGAAGCAGTGGTAACCAATCGCTCCACCAATTGCTGCTTGCGCGTCGCATCGACCTCGCGGATCAGAGCCAGCGACCGCTCGCCGATCTCTGTGGCGTTGGTTGACACATCGGCGCTCAACGTGGCGACAATTGCCTGCTGGGCCTGCTTGGGAAGCAGGGTGGTGAACTGGGCAACGTTTGCGTCGGTGCCAGCCAGGATCAACCGCCGCATCTGGCCGGTGCGCACCAGCTCAGCGGTGATCTCGGCTGCATCTTTCAGGTTGCGGTAGGCTGCCTCATCCTCGTGGCGCTGAAAGCGGGCTGATGCCCAGCCGCCTTGCTTGTGCCGCTTGACATCCTCGCCCACAACGTCGGTGATGCCCTCCACCGCGCCAAGGTTAAAGACGAAGATGCGTCCACCCTCCTTGTCAACCAGGACCACACCGTAGCGTCCATAGGTGTCCATGATGCCGCCCAACGGCTTGATGTAAGGTCGCAGTCCCGTGAACACGGTGTCGCTGACGGGGGCCATCAGAGGGAAGGCGTACCACAGATTCTCTGCTTCGCAACTGAAGCAAACGAGACCGCGGCTCTGGCGATCGTACTCCATTTCAACGAAACGCTCGATGCGAGCGCGATCCTCCTTGGTTGCATTTCCGTTCACTGATTCCAGCAGGTGTCGCAATGCCAGCCGATACTGTTCGACCGTGCGGCCGCGTGGGTCGACATCGAGATATAGACTGAGGACAGCAGCTTCCTTGCTGCTGGCATCGAATCCCACCAATTTCTGTAGGTCAGACTGATCGATCATGGAGAGTACCTCCTCGTTGGGGTAACGTTGGGTTGGTTGTTGGTTCTCCGCGAGGGACAGTGTGGTGTCACGCATCTTGATTCTAACATCGTCGTTACAACCTGTCAATCGGATTTGCGACAATTTACCAGCAGACAAGAGTGCTTTGCGCCAGGTCTGGGGACTGTGGTAGAATGCGCGGGGCGGCTCCTGGCCTGAACTCGACGAGCGCTGGTCGATCTCATCCGTTCAATTCGTTTCCATAAATCACTGTCCAGGGTCTCTCATCAATGCGAGTATTACTGCTATACAATGCCTCAGCCGGCGCGCGGACGTCACATCGGCGATTGCCTGCCGCGATCGCTGTGTTGGAGCAAGCCGGCTGGCAGGTTGAGTCGACGGCGACAAACACTCCGGAACATGCGGAAACCTTAGCCCGAACAGCCGCCGCGGCCGGGTTCGATATTGTGGCGGCAGCAGGCGGCGACGGCACGATCAATGTGGTCGCCAACGGTCTGGCGATGGCAGACCCTGATGAGCCGGCTGCTGCGTTGGGTATTCTGCCGGCTGGCACAGGCAATGTGCTGGCTCGCGACCTGGGACTGCCGGTACCGGTGCCCGGCGTCCTGGATATGCTGCCTGAGGCAGCGCACTTATTGGTACGGTCACGCTCGATGGCGGTGGACCTGGGCCGTGTTACCAACGCCGCCGGCCAGCGGATCTTCGTTTGCTGGGCTGGTGTCGGGCTGGACGCAGCCATCACCGCGCAGGTTGCCGCCAATCCGGTTGCCAAGCAATGGCTGGGCGCGTTGGCCTACGTCGCCAGCGCGGTCGGCCAGGTCAGGGAGATCTACCATTCGCCGCTGTACACGGTGCAGGTCGACGGCCAGCAGTTCCAGGGCCGCGGCGTGCTGGCAGTCGCCAGCAATATCCAGCGCTACGCCGTCGTGTTCGATATGGCCCCCAATGCAGCCATGAACGACGGCCTGTTGGACGTGACTTTTTTCCATGACATCACCGTCTTCAACGGCATGGACAGGCTCTGGAAACTGACCACCGCGCAGCACATCGATGCGCCGGGCATAGGCTATGCCACAGGGCGGCGGGTACTGATCGACGCTGACACGCCGCAGCCGGTACATGTCGACGCCGAGCCATTTGGCGCGACGCCAGTCACCATCGAGATCCTGCCGGGCGCCATTCAACTGATGGTCCCGCCCACCGTCGCCGCTCGCCGGCTGATCAAGATTTCATCCAACCAATGATCACTGTTTCGCAACTGGTCGGCCACGTCAAGAGCTTGCTGGAGGTAGACCCCGGCCTTACCAACGTCTGGGTTGAGGGCGAGGTCAGCAACTTCAAGCAGGCAGCGTCCGGCCATTGTTATTTTACCCTCAAGGACTCGCGGGCGGTGATGCCGTGTGTGATGTGGCGCACCGACGCCCAACGGCTGCGCCGTTTGCCGGTCGACGGCGAGCAGGTGGCGATCCACGGCCACGTGTCGCTCTACGAGCCGCAGGGCAAGCTCCAGTTCTACGCCGACCGGTTGGATCTGGCTGGCCTGGGCAGGCTGTATCAGGAGTTGGAGGCGCTTAAGGCCAGGCTGGCTGAGGAAGGATTATTCGATGCGGCGCGCAAGCGCCCGCTACCGGACTGGCCGCAGCGGATTGGCGTCGTCACCTCGTCCAAAGCCGCGGCGCTGCGCGACATCCTGCGGACGCTGGCTGTGCGCTATCCATTGGTTGATGTGTTGTTGGCCGCGGCGGCGGTGCAGGGCGTCGAGGCCCCGGGCCAGATCGCGGCGGCCATTGAACTGCTCAACGCCTGGAATCTGGGCGTCGAGCCGCTGGATGTGATCATCGTTGCTCGCGGCGGCGGGGCGATCGAGGAGCTGTGGGCGTTCAACGACGAGCGGGTGGTGCGCGCCATTGCCGCCAGCGCAGTTCCGGTCATCAGCGGCGTCGGCCACGAGACCGATTTCACTCTGGCCGATCTGGCGGCTGACCAGCGTGCCCCCACACCGACCGGCGCTGCCGCGCTGGCTGTACCCGATCTCCAGGAACTGGCCGGGCAACTGCCGGAGCTGCGGAGCAGGTTGCAAGGCGCGCTGACCCAGCGCGTTGACCGCGAGCGTCGCCAGATGGTGCAGACCCGCCGCTTGCTGGATCGGTTGTCGCCGGCGGTACAGGTGGCAACCTATCGCCAGCAGGTGGATGACGTGAACCGGGCCATGGCGCGGACGGTGGCGCACATGCTGGCCGTGCAGCGCGCAGAGGTCGATGGGTTGCGGGCGCGGCTGGCCAGCCTCGACCCCAACGCAGTGCTGGCGCGCGGTTACGCGATCCTCCACGAATCGGCCAGCGGCGCCGTGATTTCTTCCGTCTCCCAGGCAACACCGGGTGCGCTGATCCAGGCGCGGGTGTCCGATGGTGAATTCACCGCAACGGTGAGTTAGCAAGACAGGCGCCCGGCCGGGCGGATCCGGCACTCCGATAGATGAAAATGAGCGGGACTCGGTCGGAGACCGGCCCGAGCGAAGCTCTACTTCGAAGCAGAATCAAACAGAGAGTTGACATGACAGAATCTTTGCAAGCCCTGAGTTTTGAGGCAGCTTTTCAGCAGTTGCAGGAAACCGTGCAAAGGCTGGAAACAGGAGATCTGACCCTGGCCCAGTCGCTGGAGTTGTTCGAGCGTGGTGTGCGGCTGACCGCCCGCTGCGACAGCCTGCTGGAGAACGCCGAGCTGCAAGTCCGCCAGATCGTGGCTGACGGCGCAGGCGGCTATGAGCCGGTACCCTTCGCGGCGTGGCAGGAGGAGGAGCTATGACAGTCGAGCAGCATCAACGGCTGGACCGGATGGAGATACTCACCGTCCGGCAGGGTGTGGTCGCGGGCCTGGTTGGAACGGTGGTGCTGGCCGTTGTGGTTATGCTTGGCAGCAGCGCAACGGGAAACGGACTTTGGACGCCCATCAACGCTCCTGGGGTGTTTGTTACCGGCGCCGATGCTGTGCCGGCGAGTTTTTCTGGCGGGCTGAGTATCGCCGGACTTATCACCATGCTAATCCTGGGCGCGCTGTTGGGAGCGCTGTACGCAACCGCGCAGGAGCCGGTGGACACGCCCTCGCTGCTGATCATTGCCCTGTACTACGGCTTTCTGATCTGGTTCATCGCGACGTTTGTGGTGATGTTGTTGCTCAATCCCCTCGTGCAGCAGGTCTGGCGCCAATGGTTCATTCTCGTTGGAAATCTGGCATATGGCGCAGTTTTAGGCGTCGCCGCCATGTTGCGCAATCCATGGGGCAAGGGAAGCGCTGGAAGGTAAGAAAAACTATACCATAACTTCACCCAATAGCCTATTGACTCTCGATTCTCTGGGTGCTATACTTTGGCGCGGACAGCGAGTTCAGGCTGCCCAAGCATCACAATCAGGAGTAAGAATAATGGCCATGTCCAGGGTGACGGAGCCCCAGGTATTGGAAGGCGAATGGGAATGCATGGATTGCGGGTACATCGAGGAAGGCAGTTCGAACCGCCGTCCCAAGGCGTGCCCCGAGTGCAAGTCGTCAGGTGCAGCGTTTGAGTTTTTCGAGTACGAAGAGGTGGATGACCTCGACGACGATGATCTCTACGATGACGACGATAGCTGGGACGACGATGACGACGATGATGACGACGACGATTGGGACTGACAGGTCACAGTTGTCCGGGTTGTCTGAAGCCGCATGCAGCCGGTAGGATAGGTTTCACCGGGGAGGGAAGTATTCATCAGTGACATTTAAAACGGAGCAGGGCAAACCCTGCTCCGTTTTTTTCATTGTAGTTCAATGTAGTTCAATGTAGTTCAATGTAGGCGGTTATGGAACCAGATAAATTCAGGCTGGCAACTGGCTCGACATGCCCCTCGCCAGCTTGTTGCCGGTAACTCTCTTGACTTTCATCAGCGCCTACCGTAAACGGTGGCGGCTTACTTGCTTGTAGCTGATCGCTTCAAGCGGCGACCAAGTTTCGGTTCATCGCTGGTGGCGCTGGCCTTGAACGGGAAATCTACCTCGGACGGCTCCAGCGATACGACTTGTAGCAGACAGTCACAGCGGGAACAAAAAAACGTGCTGTTTAACTGCGCGTTCTTTGGAAGATTAAGCGTGCTATCACACAGGGGACAAATTGTTTGGGGCATTGACGCAGATTTCTTGTTTAGGTCGGTGACACGGACGAACTGAACGGACTGGCCGCGTGTATCGCAGCCAGCTACCAGTCGGACCAACTCTTGCGACCGCGCAGCACGACGTCGTCATCATCGTCATCGTCGTCGTCATCGTCGTCATCGAGATCTATCAAATCTTCCTCTTCGTCGGACTCTATATCCCACTCTTCGTCGGGATCAATGGCAACCACGTTGTCATCGATTGTGGAATAGGTCAGACAGACCCCCTCATCATCAATATTGATGCGGGCTGCCGAGCAATAATCATCATCCCAGTTAACGCAATCTGCCATTCGGCACCTTACAACCGGCATCCATAACCTCCACGCTAATCGTCAGAATTGGGGTCTACCAAAACGTACCCCTGTCCGCGCACTGTTTGAATGTAGTCTTTGAACTCCGGGCCCAGTGTCCGGCGCAACTGCATGATATGCACCTTCAGAAAGCCGCTCCTGTCTTCACCGCCGGAAGCCGCCGCGCCCCACGCTACGTCGATCAACTCGCGGTGCGGGATCACTGTGCCGGGAGCCAACGCCAGGTGATACAAAATACGAAACTGAATAGGCGGCAAGCGAACCCACCTGTCTCCCAACGCGACCCGCATCCGGCCGCTGTGGATTCGCATCTGGCCGATCTGCCTGATCTGTTGGGCTCGTCGCTGATCGCTCTGGCTGCGCAAATGCGTCATCAGGCCCGCAAGACGGTTGGCTTCCTCGCCGCTGCGGATCCGTTCGCTGTCCGCTGTCGTCAAGAATACCATCGGCAGCCGCTGTGATCTGCGGAACGCGCTGGCCAGAGCCTCCGTGCCTGAAACCAGGCACTGGTGCTCCAGCACGATAAGATCCGGGAATTGCGCCTCGATCTGTGGGCGTAGCTCACCCAAGCTGGGTAAATACGCGCCGGTCGCATCCTGAGCGACAATCAATTGCTTTAGCTCGCGAAAGAACCGTGGATCAGAGTGCACCACAAGCACGTGCATGGTATTCCCAATCAGCCACCACTGAGCTTTGTATCTGGCAGGTCCAGACACGCCAGCATTTTATTCCTTTTGAATGCATTGTCAATATACGTCCTGCCTATCACAATGTCAAAATCATGGCATACCCTACTCACTTGTGCTATAATTCTTAGCTATCCGTAAAGTACGCGACTGTCAAACGTATGAAAACCTCTTCCGACCCCCAACCCCCACCGCGCACCAATCGAACTCGATTGGCAGTTTTGGCAGCCGCGGCAGCCGGCTTGCTGGTTGTGGCCGCCATTGTTGCCGTGTTGGTTGTCAGAAGCAACCGGTCCGACGCAACTGCGACAGTCTACCTTTCGCCTGCCGCAGCGCCTGTGGATGACGACAGCAGGATCAGTGTCAGCGGCATTGGCTGGCGTGCTGGCGAACAGGTGGCTATCTGTCTGGTGGCCGACTCTGGCCAGGCATGTGGCGAAGACAACGCGCTGCTGGTGGCAGATGCCGATGAAGAGGGCGCGTTTCAGGCGATGATTGACGCCGGTCAATGGCTGCGACAGGGATTCACCATCGTAATCGCGCAGGGCCTCGACTCCGGGCGGCTGGCAGCGCGCACCTTTCGCGTCCTGATCGCGCCGGAGCAGGATCTGATCGCGCTGGACTCGCTCACCGGTTCTCCGCCCCTGGACGCGACACCTGACGACGCTGACAGCACGGTCAACATGCCCTTGATCGTCTCAGGCGACGGCGGCTGGCAAGGCGATTACTTCGAGAACCCTGATCTCGTCGGCGAACCGGTGTTGCAACGTGTCGACAGCAGCCTTTCCATGAACTGGCGCAACGATGCGCCAGGACCGGGCCTGCCGGTCGATGGCTTCTCGGCGCGCTGGACAACCAGCGCGCCCTTCCAGGGCCGGCGTTATACTTTCAACATCTCAGCCGACGGCGGCGTGCGGTTGTATGTCGATGGGCAGATCGTCATCGATCGCTGGACGCCGCAACCTGGGCAGGTCAGCGGCAGCGTGGACCTGTTGCCTGGCGACCATGACGTGGTGGTAGAGTATTTCAACGCCAGTGGGCCGGCGTTCATCAGCGCGGGCTGGTCGGAAAGCAACGATTTTCCCGACTGGCGCGGCGAGTACTTCTCCGGCACCGAGTTAACGGGCGCGCCTGAGTTGGTGCGCAACGACCCGGCGGTCAACTTCAATTGGGGCCGCACCGGGCCGGCGCCTGGCGTGCTGGCGGCTGACAGTTTCGCTGCCCGTTGGACACGTTCGCTGGAATTTGTGGATGGCACCTATCGCTGGTCCCTGACCGGTGATGACGGGGCGCGATTGCTGGTCGATGGGAGTTTGGTTCTGGATGCCTGGCAGGGCTCGTCTGGTCAGGAGGTCACCGCACAAACACCACTCGATGCGGGACAGCACGTGCTGGTCGTGGAACTGCGCAACGCCGAGGGAGCCGGCGGCATTGCCCTGAGTTGGAACGTGGTTGCTGAAGCAACGCCTATCGCTGTCGCGACATCCAGCCCGCCTACCGAAGCGCCGATCGCGACACTTGAACCACCGACGGCAACGCCTGAGGCAACCAGCCAGCCTACTGCAACACCCACTGAAACCCCGACTGTTGTGCCCGGTTCCACGCCAACGCCAACGCCGACGGATGATCCCAACATGACCGCGACGCCAACGCCAACACTTGATCCGGATGCCACCGCCACGCCAACACTTGATCCGGATGCCACCGTCACGCCAACACCTACCGGCCCCACGCCGACAGCAACGCCCACCGGCAGTACCACGGCCACAACGACACCCAGCGTCACGCCTATAGTGACCGGTACGCCTCAACCTACCATCCGAATCGTTGAAGTGAACCCAACTATCGGCCTTCCTGGCGACCATGTGCGGGTGACGACCGGCAACTGGACGCCGGGCATCCGCGTTACAGTGGCGATTGTTGAGGCAGGAGAGTCGTTCGATGATGCCTACGAAGTGCCGGGTACGGCCACAACGACACCGGTCAATGCTGCCAGCGGTTTCACGATAGATTTCAACTTCCCAACCGACTCGCGCTGGGAACTCGACACAGAAGTCTGGGTCATCGTTCACAACGCCGGCTGGACTGAGTGGGGATACGCGGAGATGGAACTGCGCGAGCAATAGCCGCGGGGTAGGCGCGATCTGTGGCATGGCGAACATTCACCGCGCCCACCCCGTGGAACCGGATATGCACGCAACCAATTGCCTGTTTTTGCGTCATAGTTGATGAACCCGTATCATCAACCTATTTTAGACCATTTTGATACTTATTACCTGTTCTGATGCTTGATTTTCTTCCGCTGGATCGATTGCCGGAAAACCTGGCGTATCTGATTTACAGCATACGCCAGATAGAAACCGTCTTCGACCTGTTGCTGGTCTCATTAACTTACTTCGGGATTCTTATCCTTGTACGTCGCTCGCAAGCGGCGGTATTGTTGCGCGGCATCTTGGTGCTTGCCCTGTTTGCGGTCGGTGTATCGGCCTTGTTGCAACTGCCTACATTTACCTGGGTGCTACGGGCAGCTCTTGTTCTTGGCTTGATCGCTACGCCGCTGATCTTCCAGCCGGAGCTCCGGCGCGGGTTAGAGCGTCTGGGCCGCACGCTGGGTTTTTTACAGATCAGGCCTACGGAGTTGGTGCATCGGGTTGTGCCGGTGCTGCTGCGGGTCACCACCAATTTGGCGCAGCGGCGCGTGGGTGGGCTGATCGTCCTGGAAGGGACCACTGAGCTCAACGATGTGATCGGCACAGGAGTGCGGCTGCACGCCGACTTGTCCGCCGATCTGCTGGAGACCATCTTCCAGGACAAGACACCCTTGCACGACGGGGCAGTTGTGGTGCGCGAGGATCGTGTTGTGGCCGCGGCCTGCGTGTTGCCGCTGAGTGAGCAGGCGTTGCCTGAAGGGATGCACCAGGGAACGCGGCATCGGGCTGCCCTGGGAATCAGCGAGAAGTCCAATTGTCTGGCGGTCGTCGTTTCCGAGGAAACCGGCGCCATCTCGGTGGCGGAGAACGGACTGTTGCACCGCGATCTGGACTCCACCGAGCTGCGCGAGTATCTGTATCGATTCTATGATCCGTTGCAGTCCAACTCCAGTGGTCTCAAGGGCCTTATCGCGATCAAGCGAAGCAACAACCAGCGGATCCGCTCGCCGCGCTCGCCGCGCGCAGCGGTGATCAATTCGTTCGGCTTGATAGCCACCTTTCTGACGGCAATGCTGCTGGCTGTGGCGACCTGGCTGATTGTCGCCAACCAGGTCAATCCACCGCAGACCGAGACGGTCAGCGATATCGCGCTGCGCTTGACAAACCAGCCGAAAGACCTTCTGGTAGTTAGCGATGTGCCGCAAACGGTGGCAGCGGTCATTCAGGCACCGCAGGACGTTCTCTCGGCGCTCACACCGCAGAGCTTTCGCGCGACGGCCGATCTGGCAGATCTCGGGGCTGATGTCCATCGGGTGGAGGTAGCGGTCACCTCCAGCGACCAGCGTGACCGCGTGCGGGTGATATCGGTGGACCCCACGGCGCTGGATGTGGAACTACAGCCCAAAGCCAGCCAGGTCCTGACGGTGGCCGTCTCGATTCTGGACCGCGAGACGTTGCCGTTCTCGTACGACATCGCCGGCGAGGTGACGGCAAACCCAACTCAACTTGTCATAACCGGGCCGAGTGAGATCGTCGATCAGGTCGCCCGCGCCGAAGCTACGGTGCAGTTGAAGGGCGCGCGCAACACCGTGCGCGAGGATCGGCCTGTTATCCTCAAAGACGCCGCCGGCAACGTGCTGTCCGGTCTTACTACCGACCCCGAAACGGTGGAGGTAACGGTACCGATCAACCAGCGCTTCAACACCCGCGACACTGCCGTGCATGTGGTCATCACCGGTACCGTGGCGCCCGGTTACTGGATCAGCAACATCAACGTTGATCCCAATACGGTCACTCTCCTGGGGCCGCCGACCACTCTGGAGGAGATCGGCAGCTTCGTCGATACGATCCCCGTGGACGTCAGCGGCGTCGCGGGGGAGATCGTGCGCCGCGTGCCGCTGGCGCCTCCCGCCAACGTGTCAGCGCTAAACGAGAGCGGCGTTACCGAGGGCAGCGTCGAGGTGACGGTCTCTGTTGTTCCGCAGCAGGGCAATCTGCGGCTGACCGTGCCGGTTGAGGCCACGGGGTTGCGCCAGGGGGATACGGTGGCCCGGAGTCCCTCCTCTGTTGATGTGTTGCTGGCCGGGCCGTTGCCAATTCTCAACCAGATCAACGCCGACAACAAGCTGGTGCGCGTTGTGGTTGACGTCACGGACCTGGTTCCCGGCACCCACACGGTGACGCCAACGCTGATCTTCCCCGAAGGGTTGCGTACAACCGTTGTGCCTAACGCCGTCCAGATTCGCATCGAGCGTCCAACCCCGACGCCGGAGCCAACCGCACCGGACGCCGGCTAAGCAGCGACCCGGTGGACGCAACTGAGTCGCCATGCGCATCCTGTTCGACGCCACGCCGCTTCAGACCGGCCATCGCACCCGAGGCATCGGCACCTATACCCGCGACCTGTTGCGGGCGTTGCTTGCACTGGACCGCGAGAACGACTACCTGCTGGTGTTCCACGGGGGAGAGGCGCAGCTACGCCGCGACCTTCACCTTGACACCTTGCCGCCGTGCGTTACGTTATTGCCGTTGCCGCGGTGGCCGCTGGGGCGGTTCAGCGGCTTTGCCAGCCATCAGATGGCACTGCCACTGCTGCTTCGGCGACAGAAGGCCGACCTGTTCCATGCGCCCGGTTTTGTGGCTGCTTTCAGCGTACCGGGCATTCCCTGGCATGTGCCGCAACCGCTGGTGGTGACGCTGCACGACTTCCTGCCGCTGCAGATGCCTGAGCTTTTCAACGACAAGGCCATCAACCGCCTCTGGTACGCCCGACAAATGGCCGCCGCGCGCCGGGCGACCCGCCTGATCTGCGTCAGCCGGGCGACGCGCGCCGATGCGCTGGATCTGATGGGGGCGCCCCTTGACCGCTGTGAGGTTGTGTACGAAGGTGTTGACCGGGACGTGTTCTTTCCCGCGGGCGCGGCTGAAGCCGCTGCCAGCCCGCCGACAATCCTGTTTGTCGGTGGCAGTTTTGCCAACAAGAATCGCCAACGCGCGTTGGCGGCCTATGCCCGATTAACCAGCGCGACTACGCTGCCTCATCACTTGTTGCTGGTGGGTCAGGATGATCTGACGGATGCGGCATTGGCGGCGCGGCATCCGGGGCTGGATATGCGCCGCGTACACCGTCTCGCAGGTGTGTCGCAGACCGAGTTGGCGCAACTCTACCGCACCGCCGACCTGTTCCTGTTTCCGTCGCTCTCAGAGGGATTTGGTCTCCCGGTGCTGGAAGCCATGGCCAGCGGCACGCCTGTTGTTACCAGCCAGGCCAGCTCGTTGCCGGAGGTGGCTGGCGCGGCGGCGTTGCTGGTTGATCCCACCGACACCGACGCCATCGCGGCCGCGATGGGCAAGGTGCTGGCGGATCGAACGCTGCACAGCCAACTGCGGTCAGCCGGCCTGGCGCGCGCAGCCCGGTTCACCTGGCAAGCTGCCGCCGAACAGACGCTGGCGGTATACCGGTCCGCGGCCGGCTGACCATCATAAGACGTTCGACTTTGCCGAAAAAGTCGAACGTCTTCGCCCGGTGCGTTTGTCCGAAAGCGCGCCAGATGCTATACTGCGCAACCTGTGCATCAACACACAATGCCGACCAAGGAGTGAACGCGTGCTCGTTCTGTCCCTGTTACACGCCGCAGCGGCTATTTTGCTGGCTGTCTACGGCGCCAACTCGCTGCTGCTGACGGTGCTCTATCTGCAACGCCGTGGCCGAGATAACCAAGCTGAACCACCGCCGCCGGCCAATTGGCCGGCGGTCACTGTGCAGTTGCCTGTCTTCAACGAACTGCACGTCACCGAACGGTTGCTGGCCGCGGTGGCGCGCCTGGAGTACCCGCGCGACCGATTGCAGATCCAGGTGTTGGATGACTCCACCGACGAGACTGCGGCCATTGCCGCCGCGTGCGTCGAACGCTACCGGGAGCAAGGGCTGGACATCCAGCACCTCCACCGCACGGAGCGGCCTGGCTTCAAGGCCGGCGCATTGGCGGCGGCGCTGCCGGCGGCGACCGGCGAGTTCATCGCCATCTTCGACGCAGACTTCGTGCCGCATCCCGACTTTCTCCTGCGGACTGTTCCTGCGCTGGCAGCCAATAGCGCGGCCGGCTATCTGCAAACCCGCTGGGCGCACCTGAACGAAGACTACTCGATACTGACGAGCGCCCAGGCGCTGGCGCTGGATGGCCATTTTGTGGTGGAGCAGACAGTACGGCAAACGCGCGGCTGGTACTTCGGCTTCAACGGCACGGCCGGGTTGTGGCGACGCCAGTGCATCGACGACGCCGGCGGCTGGCAAGCCGACACGTTGTGCGAGGATCTGGACCTAAGCTACCGGGCGCAGCTGCGCGGCTGGCACGGGCTTTATCTGGGCGACGTGGCCGCGCCGGCAGAGATACCGCCGCAACTGGCGGCTTTAAAGCGCCAGCAGGCGCGCTGGGCTACCGGATCGATCCAGACCTTTCGCAAGCTGGCTGGATCGGTGGCTGGCAGCAAGAGGCCGCTAAGCCACCGCATTGAGGGTTTGATCCACCTGGGCGCGTATTTCTGCCATCCGCTGATGCTGCTGTTGTTGCTGCTGACCCTGCCGTTGCTCTGGTTCGATGGCTTTGCTGACAGTCCGACCCGCTGGCTGCTGGCGTATCTGAGTATAGCCAGCATTGGCCCGCCGCTGCTGTACGCAGTCTCGCAGCGTGAGTTGCATCGGGGCAAGGCAGGCCGCCAGGGATGGCTGTGGCGATTGACCGCGTTGCCGCTGTTGGTGCTGCTGGGCACGGGGCTGGCGCTGAACAACACGGTGGCAGTGTTTCGCGGTCTGCGGCGCCGGCCGGCCGATTTCCGGCGTACGCCCAAGTTTCAGTTGGAACAGCGCAACGGCCAGTGGCGGGATAAGCCCTACGCTCTGCCGTTGACTGGCATGGTGCTAGGCGAGCTGGCGCTGACGCTGTACGCACTGGCGACGGTAGGAGTGGCCTTGCTGCGCGGCCATACCTACGCAGTCCCGTTCCTGTTGCTCTATGTGTTGGGTTTTGGGATGATGGTGGTGGTGGGTGTAGCTCAGGGAAGAGCGGTCGGTTGGTCGCGCGCTTTGCGCCGCCGCACCCAGTCCGCCGGCGCACGTCCACCCAAGGTCGGTTATCACGAGGTTTAGGTCACGCCGCTGTCTTGTTCCTCCAGCGCAGCCAATGCGGCCTGGCCGGCTGCCAGGGCAGAATCGATGGAGCCCATTATCCGCGAATCTGCCGGCAGGACATTCTCGGCGCCGAAGGTATCCATGGCGTCGGTGCGTTCCAATTGCCTACGCACGTTATCCTGAACGTCGGCAAGGATAAGGCGACCGTTGCCTTCTTGCAAGGTTCGAGCGTATGTTTGCAGCACATTCAGAGCGGTGCTGCCCAACTCCGTGTGGCCGCGCAGCGATAATACAACCACCGCACACCGGGTATTGTCGGCGACAGGCGCTTCCTCCTCGAAGTCGGACGCACCGGCGAAGAAGAGACTACCGCGCGGCACCAGCATGGTCACGCGGTGGCTGGGCAAGACCGCCGGCGCCGGCGTTTCCTCGTAGTCGCCGTCTTCCAGGCGAACAAGTTCTTTGATGGTCATGCTTTCAGCCGACAGGAAGACGAGCACCATGATCTGCAAAGCGACCCCCAGGAAAATCGCCTCTTGCAAGGGCAGGAACAGTGTGAAGACAAATGTGATGACCATCACCGTGCGCGACAGGTTGTTGGTCAGCCAGACAGCTCGGATGCGCTTCGGCTTGATGGTCTGGTAGCCGGCGTAGATCAGAATTGCTGCCAGCGAGGTCATGGGCAGCCTAGCGATCAAGCCCGCAAAGAGCAACACACCCCCCGCGACAAAAACACCGGTCAGGATATTGGCCCAACGGCTCTTTGCGCCGGCGTTGACCACCAACGCCGTGCCGGAAAGGGAGCCACCCAGAGGCAGGCCGCGAAATAAGCCGGCGACGATGTTGGCAATGCCCTGCCCGCGAAAATCGCCGGACGCGTCCGGTGACTTGCCGTCCGGATTGGCATATCCCTGGCTGACCCCGGCTCCCTGGATCAGGCCGATCAAGCCGATGGCAAAGGCCGGGATGATCATATCCGGTATCCAGGATGGGTTAGGGATGGCCGGAGTGGGCAGAGAGCTGGGGATGTCGTAGTTGTCTCCGACCAACACCACCGACGTCCAGCCTAGCGCCTGCACCAACACTGTCGCTACGATCAGCCCGATCAGCATGGCCACCGGGCTGAGACGACCGCGGTCCAGGACGACGATGATCACCAGCGTGATCAGGCCGATCATCAGTGTGTTCGGATCGACCTGATCGAGGTGGAGAACCAGGTTGATGGTCTGTGTGACCTTGTTGGCGCCTTCAGTGGCGTATCCAGTGAAGTCGCCAAGCTGGCCCAGAATGATGATGATGGCAATGCCGGTCAGGAAGCCGGTCATCACGGCGTTGGAGATGAAGCGGGTCAAAAAGCCCAGCTTCAGCAGTCCCAGTGCAAGCTGAAACAGACCTACAAGAAGGGTCAACACCACCAGCGCGCTGATCTGCTGGTCCGGGTCCGAGATGTCACCGACCGCAGTTCTGACTACCAAGGCCATCGCGCTGGTGTTGATCACCGCCATGTACACCGAGCTGGTGAACAGTGAGGCGATTGGTGTTCCCACCATCAGGTTGTAAAGCCCTGCAACCGGATTGACACCTGCCAGCACCGCCGACGCCATGCCATCGGGAATGGCAGCGATGGCAGCAACCAATCCGGCGACAATGTCTCGACTCAGTGTCTGGGGGTTCGGTTTCAGCCCGCTGTAGGTGCTTTTTTGTCCCGTCATACCCGCCTCAGGGCGCTTGAACGTTGAACTGATGAACGATCATCAGGCAGGAAAGCTGTACAAGGGTGCTTGACGCTTCTAGGTTGTCGAGGAGATGCCAACCCCTGCGAGTTTTTACCCGGGGGGGCTTGATGAGAAACCTCCCGAAGGCTTGATGGCGGGATCATCCATAGAACACCCAGCCGTGGCCTCCGGGAGGTAGGTTGAAATTCAAACCAGAGCGAGCGTTTATGCCTGTGCGTCGTCCGCGGGCGTTTCAGTTGCATCCGTGTCAGCAGAAGCCTCTGGTGCCTCCGCCGCTTCTTCTTCGCCAGCTTCGGGCGTTGTTTCGTCTTCCTCTTCCGGCACGGCAACCGTCGCGGCGATGAGTTCGCCCTCGTCGGTGACAACGTCGTCGACGATCAGCGCGCCCTCTGCGGTGATGATGCCTGCTTCTGCAACAGCGCCTTCCTCGGTGGCAACGGCGACCTCGTAAGCAACGCCATCGGCCGTCGCGACGCCCGTACCAACGGCGACGAGATCACTGGTGATGACTGCGCCTGTCACCTCGACCTGGTCTTCGTTTGCTGCCACTTCCTTGATACCAAGACCTTCCTCGGTCAGGATGAGGCCAATCGCCATGTTCATGTTTTCCGCCAGCCGGTCGGAGATCCGCTGAGACAGGTTCCGTACGACGGTGCGAATGTCTTCGACGCTGACTTCCTGCTGGACCGCCTTCAGGAAATCGCGGCTGGTGATGGCGGCGACTGCCGAGGTGCCGGGCCTGAGAGCGACACCGATAGTGTTCAGGCTCTCATCGCGGAATCCAGAGTCGCGATGTGCCAGGGCTGCGCCAACGGCCGCGCCAGCGCCAGCGCCCAGTGCAACGCCTGCCGGCCCGCCCAGAATGCCGAGAACGCCACCGACGATAGCGCCATACCCGGCGCCACGGCCGGTGCTCATGTCGCCGGTTTCGTGGTAGTGAACCTTGCCGTTTGCGTCCTGCCGGATAACAGCTGCGTCTTCAAAGTAGAATTCGTTCTGTTTCTTGGCCTTCTTCATTTCGTCAAGGGCTTCATCGGCAGCGTTTTCATCGACAAATGCGACGACAAGAAAACCAACGGCGGGAATAGCCTCTGGTTGGGTTTCGGCTTGCGGAGCATCACTCTGCTGAACTTCGGTAGACTCCGTTTCGGTCGGCTGTACGTCCGTCTTCTGCTCTTCACTCATGATCTGGTCTCCTTTGTGTGAAGTATGTAAGTCTGATCCGGCAAGCGGATCGTATGAAATCATTCAACTGGCGTCGTACCCGGGTACGACGCCAGTTTCGTTCAAGAGGGTGTGCCAGCCGGCTACGCGCGGGGTTGCCGGCTGTGTGCCGCTTGCTAGCCGTTGATGACCTTCGCCTTGGCTGCCGCGTATTCCTCGTCGGTCAGCACGCCGGAAGCGTGCAGATCTGCCAGGTTCTTCAACTCTGCACTCATATCCGGCGCAGGAGCAGGTGCAGGTGCAGGTGCAGGGGCAGCGACCTGCTGCGGCTCAGGCTCGTCGTCGTAGTACTCTCCCTGTGCCTGCTCGTCCTCGTACTGTTGAGCCTCATACGCCTGCTGGTCCTGAGCAGCGTATTTCTGGTCCTGATGGTGGCGAACTGCGCCGGCAGTTCCGGCGACTACAGCTGTACCCACAGCCACGCGTGCGACACGTCTGCGGCGGGCTGTTCTTCTCATACGTCCTACCATGGTAGCAATCTCCTGTTAATCTCAAATAGGGAAAGGCGATAGCAGCCGATCCGCTTGTTGCCCGGCTTAAATCCCTGACATGTCTTCCCAGGCTTGCTGCACTGCCTCATCGGGGAGACGCACGTGCATCAACAACTGGCCGCCGCTGCGCAAGGCAGCTTCTCTGAGCTTGACTGACCAGAGGTTCTCGAACAGGATCATCGCCACGCGCGAGTCGTTTTCCAGTTCTTCGGCGATCATCGCAATGTCCTCGAACGAGACCATTCCTGTGAGGTCGTTGGCCAATGGAGCAAGCATCGCAGCCGTAGCCGCATCCAGGTCTTCCACCTCCAGCGCGGTGACCTCACCCTCCTCGTCCTTGATTACCACGACGGCGTCAATGATGCGAACGACCCCGCTGTCAACCAGCTCCATCAGGTTCGCAATCAACTCCTCGTTTAGGCCGCCGCCGGGAAACCCAACGGCCACGAAATCAACGGGTCCACTAATCATTGGATTGTTCCTTTCCTCAGTTTCTTTGTTGGAAGTAACGCAGCTGAGACCGGCCACAGCAACTGCGTGTTTCCTATCATTTCGCTTCTAATAACCGGAGTAGCCCGAAAACGACTTGCGCTTCGCGCTGCTAGAGTAGGATGCAATGTCAAAGACCAGCCCGAGACCGACCCAGAGCCAGTCAAGCCCAGTGACGCCACCAGGCGCTACGATCATGTACATAAGAGTCATCCAGGGCAGGAATATGATGCCCAACACCGGCCACATCCACCAGATACCGGTGGGCCAGTTGCGGAATGCCAACTGCCAACGGGTGGGATTGACGAGCCACCAGAGAGCGTTCAGGACACGGGGTCCAAGCGTAACCAGCACAAGAAATGCGCAACACATGGGGTGAACTCCTTTGTTCCAACAAAATGGATGACTTGGCTACAGCAATGATTCTGGCGTCAGCTTCCGTTGTTGACGCTGAGGGACAACCTGGCCGGGACGATGGGTTCTATTCTACCACTGCGCACTGTGGACTCAAAACCGTTGCGCTTGTCACCGCTTCCGGGCAGGCATGACCACATGGCGTGCCGATAGCAAGCAATCTCAGCATGCACTATACCATCATGGCACGTGCGCAACATCGACCAAAAGGATGCAGATAAGTAGTATTTCTGGTTCAGCTTACACAAGCGAGGTCACCGGTCAACCTTCATCGGGGGTCGCGGCGCCAGACGCCTCAGTTGCAGACGTAGTAGCCGCAGGTAGCTCGGCAGGCTTATCGACCACCGGGATCGGATTGACGCCGCGGGGCAGGGCGAACGGTTCTGGCGGCGTTTCCTCCTGCATCACCAGCTCGCCGCGCAGATAGGCGCCTTCGTCCAGAAGAAACGACGCGACCTTGATCTTGCCCCAGGCGCGGCCGCCTTCCAGCAATTCCACACGCTGTGCGTCAATCTCGCCGTTGAAGGCGCCCGAGATCGATACGGTGCGGGCGTTGACGGTCGCCATCACCTTGGCGCCGGGGCTGATGATGACGTTTCCCAATGTCTCAAGATGGCCGCTCTCCATCACGCCGTCGATGCGGATGCTGCCGTCGCAGCGCAGGTCGCCGCTGAAAGTCGCGCGAGGTCCAATCGTCACATCGATCACATCCGGGTCTGGCTTGCGTTCCTTGCTAAACATGGTCATGCCTTTCCGTTGCTCGTTACAGGTGCAGAGCCACGCGCGCGGGCCAACGCCTCTGCTTCCTCATCGGTGAGCGTGTAGGTAGATGTCCAGCCCGTCAGCGGCTTGGCGTAGATCCTTGTGCCATCGCGGGTGTGCAGGCTGTTGATCAGCGCGCCGTCGCCGTTGTGGTCGGCCAGCGCCAGCACGAAGGACTGGTCGCCGCCCGTGTTGCTGAACGGATTGTAGCGCAACACGGCGAGGTGCTGAACGTGACTGCGGCCAAGCAGCTCAACTCGCTGGGCCGTCTCGCTGGCCATTGTTGCCTGGGCCAGCGCCGCGCGCACATTATCCATGTGCTGGTTCAGCACCTCGTCCAGGCTGCCGTCAGCGCCCATGGTCAACTCTTCGTACTGCGCGCGCAGGGTTTTCATTCGTTGCCACAAGATGATGGCAACCACCAGCGCGGCGACTGCAATCAGCAGAGCAACAGTTGTTAACACCGGCGCAATCGAATCAAGCCACTGCAACAAGGGACTCGTCTCCTTCAAAGATCTCTGAAATGTCCACGCCCTGCGCGCTCTGTTGGGCCAGCCGCAGCAGCGGCGGGTCGATGTCGTCCTTGGGACGCTGCAACAGCGGGCTGACCGAGCGTCGCGTCCAGATGCGGAAGATCACCTCGGCCAATAGCGGCGCGACCGACTTGACCACCAGCTTGGGATGCATTTTTTCCGGCGGCACGTGGACCGTATTTGTCACCACCAATTGCTTGATATAATCCATCTTGTCCAACCGTTCCAGCGCGCTGGGCAGCAACACCGGATGCGTGATCGCCAGGTACATCTCCGGCCGCGCGCCGGCCTCCAACAGCCCGTCAAGCTGCGTCAGGATGCTGCCGCCGGCAATCAGGTCGTCGATGACGATCGGGATCTTGTCGCGGATGTCGCCAACCACGTGGGTTGTGCGCACCTGGTTGAAACCCTCGCGCCGCTTGTGCATCAACACCAGCGGCAACTGCAACAGCTCGGCAAAGCGGCTGGCCAGCTTGGTCCGTCCCACATCCGGCGAGACGATCACCGCGTCGCGAAACTTGGGGTCGTCCTTAAAATGGCCCGCCAGCACCTTGCGCGCCGACAGCGGGTCCACGGGGATGTCGAAGAACCCCTGGGTCGCCTCGGCGTGGATGTCCACGTAGATGACGCGGCTGGCGCCCAGTTCCTGCATCATCCGCGCCACGACGCGGGCGCTGATCGACTCGCGGCCGACCGCCATCCGCTCCTGCCGGCCGTAGGGAAAATACGGCATGACCACGGTGATGCTGTGCACCGACGCGCGGTGAAACGCGTCCAGGTAGAGCAGCAACTCCATCAGGTGATCGTTGACAGGGGCGGAGCAGGGCTGGATCAGGAAAACGTCGTCGCCGCGCACCAGCTCGTTGATCTGGACGTGGATCTCGCTGTCAGGCAGGTAAGTGGTTTTGCAATAGCCCAGGCTGTCCTGCTTCAGTATCGCAGAGACTTCCTCGGCCAGGGGACGATTGGCGCTGCCACTGAAGAGGCGGAGCGGGTACTCAGGCATGGTGGCGACTCCTCCGTGAAACGGCTGGCTGGTAATTCATCGCCCGCGGATTATATGTTATGATTGGCACTCGGTCAATTTGCCGCCCGTTTCGGAGGAACTATCTGTGTCGCCAACCAAGCTGCTGATCGCAACCCACAACCCCGGCAAGGTGCGGGAATACCGTGCCCTGCTGGCTGATCTGCCCCTCGACGTGACCTGGCTGGACGACGAGAGGATCACTTTCGAGGTGGAGGAGACCGGCTCAACCTTCGCGGAAAATGCGATCCTCAAGGCGCGCACTTACGCGGCCGCCTCCGGGCTGCTGACCTGGGCCGACGACTCGGGGTTGGAGGTGGATGCGCTGGACGGCGCGCCCGGCGTCTACTCGGCTCGCTACGGCGCGCCCGAAGTCCAGGGCGACGAGGCGCGCTTCCGCTACCTGCTGGCCAACCTGGACGGCGTGCCGGCTGGGGCGCGGACGGCGCGATTTCGCTGCGTGGTTGCGCTGTCAACGCCCGATGGCGACGTGCAGACTGTGGACGGGACGTGCGAAGGCCGTATCGGCTTCGACCCGCGGGGCGACAACGGCTTCGGCTACGATCCGGTATTTATGGTGGCCGAGTACGACTATCGGGTCGCGCTGGCGGAGCTGGAACCGGCGATCAAGAACCGGATCAGCCACCGGGGGCAGGCTGCTCGCAGAGCCAAGCTGGTGCTGGAGAAGTTCAACTTCGCCGAAGAAGTTGAACTTCTGGACGAAGATGCTTGCCAACCAGGCTAATGAAGGAAGAAACAGATGGAACAAGATGCACAATCGACGCTGGACGTGATCTACGAAAACTGGCGCGGCTACAACGGGAAGCTGCAAGGCTGCATCGCCCCATTGACGGACGAGCAACTCATGCTGCAACCTGCCCCGCGCATGTGGCCCTTGGGACAGATCGTGCAGCACATCATTGCGGTCCGGGCCGGCTGGTTCAGCGCCACCTTGCAGGACCCCGATGAGGCAATGGACGAATACATGTGGTGGGGCCAGGATGAGTCGCCGGCTCGCAGCGCGACGGAGCTGGTGCGCGGTCTCAACGAGACGTGGGCGTTCATCGACTCCCGCTTGCAGCGCTGGACTCCCGCCGACTGCGCAAAGACTTTCCCCGACGAATGGGACGGCCAGATCTATGAGGTGTCACGCAGTTGGGTGATCTACCATGTGCTGGAACACGACCTGCATCATGGCAGCGAAGTCTCTTTGATCCTTGGCATGAACGGGCTGCAAGGCCTCGATCTTTGATCGAGTTACAGGGCGCTCTGCAAGAACCGCTCTACCACGCCGGTCACTTCTTCAGGCGCTTCCAGCGCCATCATGTGGCCGGCGTTGAGGACGGTGTGGAGCCGGGCAGCAGGCAAGTTGGCAACCAAGTAGTCGCCGAACTTGGGCGGGGTCATGATGTCGGCCGTGCCGCAGATGACCAGCGCGGGTGGGTGAATCGACGGCAGGTCGGCGCGCAGGTCGAAGGCGTCGCACGCGAGGTAGTCGCCGTGTACAACAGCGGGCGCCTCTTCCAGCAACTGCTGGAGGTACAGGCGTTTCTGCTGCTCGGTGGCAAGCGGTCCATGGCACCAGTCGGTGATCAGCCGGGCGGTCGTTTCGAAGTCGCCCAGCAATCCGTCGAGGATGGCCGGCGCGACACGCAGCTTCGCGCCCGTGCCTACCAGCAGCATGCCGGCCAGCCGGCCGCCGTAGTGCAGCGCAAAATCCTGCACCACCGCGCCGCCCATGGAGTGGCCGGCCAGCACAACCTTCTCCAGCCCCTCTGCTTCCAGAAACTCGAAAACTGCCTCGCGGTAGGCAGCAACCGTGCTGAAACCTGCGCCATCCGACCTGCCGTGGCCGGGCAGGTCCAGCGCGTAGACCGTCCAGTCAGGCAAGCGCCGCAGCTCGGCCGGCCAGTGGCGGTGAGTCCCGCCCGCCCCGTGGATCAGCACCAGCGGCGGCTTGCGGCGTGTCAGGTCGTTCTGGCTCAATTGGTAGAACATTCGTCGTTCGTATGACTCGTGACTTTCGAGATTGGTGGGAAGAGTTGCTGGCAGCCAGGATTTATCAGAAACGTAGACATTTCAAGCCGGGGTCTCTTCTTGTTCCAGCACATCGAATCGCAGCCCGGACACCGGTGGCGACAACAACGGCAGCCGTTGCCGCTGCATCCAGAGACGCGGGCGGCCATCGGTCTGGCGGACGAGCATCCAGCGCCGCTGCAAACGCAGGCCCTGGTCAGGTACTGTTGCCGGCTCGATCTGATGGACGGGCGCCGTCTGCTGGGCGGGGTCGGCGGTGTAGTTCGCCCCGTCGCGCAGCAGCACAGCCTGGGCTTCCGGCATCAACTCGGCCGGGCTGGTGCGCAGATCAGCCAGCCGGCCCTGCACGAAGCGACGATTCCCGTTGACGTTGTCGATCGTGTACGGATGCCAGTAAGGGCGGAGACCGTACGCCGGGTTGTAACGGTAGGCCAGTCGGGCTGAACCATCCACGCCTGTTCCACCTGGAGTCTGACCGTCGTCAGGGCCGGTCAGCGATGACTCCGCAGTCGGCAAATCCTTGCCGTTCAGGCGCATCTCAACCGCCCACAGCATGTTGGCGTCCTCATCCACGCCTAATACTACCTCCTCGTGGACCGTACCCACCAGCGGACTGGTCACCGTCGGCCAGAGCAACAGCGTGGCCGAATCGAGGCCGGCGTCCTGCGCGCCCGAAAGCGCAAACAGGCTCCATCCGGTCGGCGGCGTCACAATCCACGTGTCGTCGAAGGAATCCTTGATCACCACCTCGCGCAGCTGCACCAGGTTGCCGTTGGCCGTCGTGACCGGGAAAGTAAACCAGTCGTCGGAATGGCTGGCGATCAGGTCGATGAGCAACATGGTTGCGAAATGAGCGCGATCGGGCGGAAAACCGCCGATATCGACCCGAGCGTTCTCGATCTGCCACCAGCGGGGATGAGGCGCACCGGGATAGTGCATCCGTGACGGGATGACCTGATGGTCGGCTTGCCCGGTGCCGGGAACGACAGGACCGCTCGCTGCATCCACCGAATACCAGTCGATGTGGCCGCCGTCGTGCCGCGGCAAGGGCAGCTCCAGCGGGCCGGCCTGAAACGTTGCCTGGTAGGCCAGTTCAGCGGGGTCCCACAGGTCTCTCGGCATCTCCGGCGACACCTCGGCAAAGACGGTGTCGAATATCGCATTCTGCGACTGGGTCTGGTAGAGCCGGAAACCGTCATAGCCCTTGCCGTCAAAGCGGTCGTAGGGAAACGGCATAGATGCGAGCAGCAGGCTCGGGTCGGCTTGATCGACGGGGGGCAGGCTGGCTGCGTCTGCATAGGCTTTGCCCAGCCGCACGCGGCGTCCCGGCGTCCACCAGTCGTCCGGTTCGGACTCGACGATGGCCTCGGGCGGCACGACCTGCGGGTCCAGGTCCGGGTTGCCGTCGAAGGGCAGCAGTGGAATCTGATCCAGCGCATAGCGTACCTCAACCGGCGATGATGCGTCTTCGCCGTGGTGCTCGCCCATCTGCCACTGGCGGCCGAGAAACCAGACCGGGTCGTGCACTTCGGCGCGAAAGCCGCGCTCGAGATCGCCGAATGGCTGGATGCTTTCCAGGCGGCGGTACAGTTCGTAGACTCTGCTCATAGGATTCTCCCAATGGCCGGTGTCAGAAAGATACCTGTGTTGCCCATGGCAGGCAGCAGGACCGGTGAAACTGCACTGGCATAGTCTACCAGATTTTCGGGTATGGCCATGCGGGCGTGGGCCAGCTCGCGCGTTTCGGCCACAATATCCGTCAGAACAGCGCCGTCCATAATTTTACCTGGTATCGGCGGCACAGCCAAGAGGATGGCTTGCGGTGCGCGCGCGGCAGGTGCATCGAAACCAAAGGCTGCCGTTGTGACGTGAGCCGTGGCCGGCACCACCTCATTCCAGGCGTCGATCAGACAGAAGGCGACGGTCGCACTGGTGCTTTGCAGGGTTCCTGTGGTTCCGTAGACGACGATCAACTCGGTATCGGGCACCAGGCCCGTCGTCGGGTCTGGCGGGACGCTTTGCTGCCAGGGATCGCCAGGCCGGTTGCTCCAGGAGGCCAGAACTGGACGATCATCAAGCAGTCTGTCGAGTTGGAACGCTTCGAGACGCGCCAGCGCGGGTCGCACAGGAGAGTTTACGCTTAGCCACTCCGCGTCCAGACTGCTCAACTCGCTAGGTGACGGCTGCGGGCTGCGGGAAAACTCGGTGGGGAGCTGGCCGCGGTCGATCAGTGTCATCACCGGGTAGCGTCCCTCGGGCGACACCAGTTCTGCAATCGCGCGCGCCAGCTCAGCCGCGTCCATTTCGGCGGCTTGCGCCGGGTCTGGCGACAGGTTGAGCCGTTCCGTCAGCGCGTCGATGGCATCGCTTACCTGTTCAGGCAGCGAGCGGCGGGCGCTGGTTTGCGGCACGATCCCCCAGCGGGCAGCGTTGCGCATGGCGCCCTTCTGGGCGTTGGTCGAGCCGGTCAAGGTGCCGTTCATGAAGGCGATCAAGGCCGCTGCGCTGGTACGCAGGTTTTCCAGCCGTGACCGTAGATCGACCAACACAGGTCCGGCATCGGGCGCTGTGTCCCCGGGCGCTACCAGGTTTTCGGGCAGCGCCGGACGTCCACCGATCATGGTGATCATCTCCAGAATCTGCTGATGGGATGCATCGCCGGCTGCTCCGGGTACAATTTCCAACCCGCCATCCACTTGATCCAGGACAAGCTGGTGCAGCAGGCCGGGCGAAAGGACGGCTGTGTCATAGACGCGCAGTCCCACGTCGTCCAGCGTAACGTTGACCGTGGTGGTTACCTCGTTGATCCGTTGGACGACGTCCCAGTTGAAGGCTGCCGCGATGCTGCCGGCCGCGCTGGCAGTCTGGTTGAACAGCCAACGAACCAGCGACGGATCGGCCAGCGCGGTTGGGCTGGCGGTCGCGGTAGGCGCCACCGTACCCGATGCACCGGGCAGGCAGAACGCCACGGTGGTGGCCACTGACCGGCCGCTGCGCGGCGTCTGCAGCACCTCTAACTCGGGCGGCGTGGCCATGCCGGCCGCGGCATCCATGGCGGCTCCGGCCATCTCGGTGCGTCCGGAGACAACGTGGTAGACGCCTTCAGCGATCAGGAGGTCGCCGTAGGCGTTGAGCGCCTCGCGCAATGCATCAAACTGGTCGAAGTGTAACGTCGTCAGTCCCAGGTTGGTCAGGTCAACCTCGGCCGCGTCGAGCACGGCTTTGCCATTGCAGACACGCCTTCCGGCGTGTTCCTGCCGCAGTCGGTAGGTGTCGCGCAACCGTTTGATCAGTTCTGGGTCGGCGACGATTCGCTCTACCTCGCGGCCGATCACGATGTGCAAGTGCTGGCCAAGCCTGACTTCGTCTGCCAGGCGTGCAGCGGTGCGGATGGCGCTGGAGGTCAGGTCCATCTGCCAGCGATCTGTCTGTGGATCGTTGATGGCCTTGTCGCGCAGCACGATGGAGGTGAACGCCTGGGCGGGAGACGGAGCGTGCAGCAACCCGCCTTCTGTCGGGCCAGGCGTACCCGGCTTGGGGTTGTCCACCCAGCCATAGATGCCGAGTTGCATGGGGTATTTCTGGTCGATGAGAGCTTCCAGTCGACGCCAACTGTAGCCTGTGATCCACGGATCGATGCGGTAGATCGCCGTGTCGAGCACTGCCTTGAACGCCCGCTCCAACAATTCGACCGGCGTCTCGGCAATGGCCTGCAGGGCATCCTGCAGTCGCAGGTAGATGTCCGAAGCGGCCAGGCCGGGCGGCAACACGTCGAACATCTGCGCGTCCCGCTGGAGTTGCGTCACTTCATCGGGCAGCGACAGGTGCTCCATCATCGGGCCGACGTCCTCGCGTGTGGCCCGCACTACCTCTGCCGCCGCCATGACGCGCGCTGCCCACAGCAGGCGTATCAGCAGGCTGTTGGGCATCTTGTCGTCGAAGGCTTCGTGCAGCAGCGTGCCGTCGGCAAGCTGGCCTGGATAGGTTTGCCGGATCATCTCGATCACGTCAGTGAAGCTTACTCCAGGTGGCAGGTTGTCCGGCATCACCAACGGGATAGCCAAATCCTGCGGCCAGCCAGAGGCGATGAAATGGCGTTGCGGGTCGATAGGATAGCTCAGCGGCACGCTGGCCAGATCCTCCCACCAGTCGATGGCATGGTCGTACACGAAGCCAAATGCGCCGCCGAGGAAGACACCCAGCAACTGCTCCAATGACGTCATGTTGCGCCAGGCATACTGCCTGCTAGAGGCGGTACGGCTAAGCAAGTCCAACAGCTTGGCAGTGTCGGCATTCTCGACATTGCCGGCGGTCTCGGCTGCGGCTCGCCAGTCGGCGCGCAGACGTGCCAGGTGGTCTGCCATGACCACTTCGAACGCCGGATCGTTGTTGTCGGGCGTCCAGTGCACCAGCGAGCTGGTCGGCAGCAGGCCGTACGGCACGCTGCCGATGCGAAGTGCTGGCGACGGTCCTTCGGGAATCAGGTTGTCGCCGGCCCACAAACCGGCCTTGTGGACAGCCGCTCCCAGACCGAGGATGTCCTTGAAAGGATGTCCCCATAACACCGGCCACAGGGCGCGCACCAGGTTCTGGTTCAGGAGACGGGCGGCCGTGTCGCCGTCCGGAAGCGGCAAGAGGCGGTCTGGGTCGCCAGTGAGAGTCTGGCTGATCTGCGAGGCACCGGTCTGGTCGGGCGGAGTGCGCAGGAGGTCGAGCCAGACGCCCCCGTTCTGTGCCAGGTCTGCCGCCGGCTCGCCGTGAACGGTGTTGGTGGGACTGCCCGGCGCGATGGGAGCCAGCAGCCCGGCGTCCACGTGATCGCGGAACAGGTCATTCGGAACTTCCTGGCTGAGGCCGACGACGTAGAGCACGTCGATGTCGTTGGGCAGCGATTGTCCCAGATCGATCTCTGCTGCCAGCCCGGCTGCCAACGCCTGGTCGAACGAGGTCCACCAGCGAGTGTCATCGCCGGCGTCGAAATCCGGCAAGCTGAAGTCCACCAGTCCATGGTCAACGGCAAGCTGCGCGGCAAGCTGCGGCCCGGCGCCGCCGCGGGCAATCCACACATCGATCGTTGCGGGGAAGCCGCGCAGGTGGGTTGTCGCCGGATCCTCGTTTACCTCGGCCGGCCAGTCGATGGTGAACGTGCCGTCGCCATTCATCACCGGAGGGAATGCCCGCGCCAGCCAGTTGGCGCGCGGCCCACCATGGCGCGCGACGAACAGCGGCCAGGCTTTGGCGGCCGCGTCGCTGTTGATGTCGCCGTCTGCCTGCTGCCAGAATAATTCGACGCTTTCCAGCTCGTCCCGGCTGGCCAGCGGATCGTGGTCGTCCAGCGAGGCGCGGTCGGGGATGATTCGCAGACACAGACGCCACGACAGTCCTGCAGACTCCGGTGGATAGAAGCGGGTCTCCAGGCGAACCGGCAACAGGACGCCGATGGCGGGGATCTGCGGCGGCGGGGGTTGTTCGCCTGTCATCTGGCTGCCGGTGTGCAGCAGATCGGCCAGAACCGCATCAGTGACCTCGGGAAGGGCCTTCAGCTCTATCAGTTCCTTGAGTGTGCCCTGCGCGTCATCATCGCGAAAGATGAGCATCGTTTTTGCCAGCTCGTAGCTCAGCTCACGCGGCGGTTTGGGCTTCTCTACGGCGGGATCAAACTCGTACTCTTCGACCAGCTCAATCGGATCGCGGGCGCTGTTGATCCAGTCCAGGGCGGCCTGTTCAGCGGGGCTGCCGCCGATCCGCAGCCTGCGGGCCGGGTCGTTGGTGTCTTGCGGTTCGATGGGCGTTGGCATGCGTTTACTCCGGTATCAACTCGGCGCCGCTGATGAGCACCCGCGTCGGGATGTTGAGGGTTTGGGCAGCATAGTCACCGCCGTTGTTAGCAGTCGGACCGACGTCTGCGCGGAAGCGGTAGCCGGACGCCGGCTCTTCCAGTATCAGCCAGTAGCCGCGCGCCTGCTCCGGGGTCAGATCGAAGCCAAAGAAGGTGACATCTTCGCCGATGGAGCCCTGGAAGATGGGCCAGGTGCGCGGTGCGTCGTCGGGCGGCTCGTGACCGGGGCCGAACACTGGCTGGCCATTGTCCTGCAACGCTTCCACGGCCGACACCAGGGTCGCCGGGTAGCGGCGGACCAGGTCGCTGCGAACCAGAAGCACCAGGTTGGTGCTGCCGCCGCCGGGAAAGTGGCCGGGATCGCCGAGGCTGGAGCCGGCGTCCCACAACGTCACGTCGATCACATCGTTGATGCGGGCGTCCTGCGCAACATCGACCCGCCCCCAGAACATCTTGAGCGGCGTGCAGCCCGACGCGATGGGAACGTTGCGCCAGCGCAATTCCGACATCACCTGGGTGTTGAGGCCGAGCAAAAAGGCCTCGACGAAGGTCGAATTGCTTTCGAAGGCGAAGACGCTGTCATCCTTCAATTGGCCGACGCCGGGCAACAGCCAGTCTGGATGGCGGTCGCGCAGGAACCGCCACGCCGGCAAATCGACGCCGGTACAGATCTCGACTGGCGCCAGCGGCGGATCGGGTAACCCCTCGATGCCGTCCAGCACCACCTCGACGATCCAGGGATTGGCGGAGGTCGGGTCGATGGCGGTCGTCAGGTCTTCGTCCAGCGTGTCGATATCGACGGGACTGCACGGGCGGTCAGGCGGCGGCAGGTTCAGGTCGTCCTCCAGGCCGTCCAGCGAGTCGTCCTTTGGACCAATGAAATCCTCGCAGTTCCAGCCGCGGAAGATGTCCAGATTCGGCTGCGGCTCGAACAAGGTGACCAGCAGCTCGGCCAGTCCGATGAAGTCGAACTGCAATCCGTTTTCGAACGCGAACTGGATACAGGACAGCAAGCTCTCCCAGAAGGCAAGGAAGATCGATGACCCCTGGATCGAGCCGGGCAGCTTGTTGAAGAACTGGTCCAGAGCCTCCATGATCTTGTCGAGATCCGCCGGGCTATTGAGGATATCCACCAGCGGTGGCAGACCCAGGATGTCCGTCAGATCATCCACATGGCTGCCATTGGCCGGGCGCGCTTCGGGCAGCGGCAGGCAGGTGTTGGCCTGGTCGATGATCACTTCCGGCGAAGCAGCGCCGGGTTTTGCCAGCGCGGTCCGGGCCGGGCCATAGCGCAGCAGCCGCCTGGCTGCGCTGGAAAAGAGCGCGGGAGGCATGGGCCGTTCCCCGCCCGCCACCTGGGAGAGCACAGAACCATTGGCGGTTGCCATGCGGCGCATGGTTGGACCGAAAAGCATCAGCCGGTGCTGCGGGCTGGCCGGCAAACGCTGATTCCACAATGTGCCGGCAGCTTGCAGCCCCGCGACCAACTGGTTGATCCGTTGGCCGGCCTCGCTCACGGCGCCGATCTGCTTTTTCACCGTTTCCACGATGGTGTCCTGCAGCTCGATGCCTGCATCGGCGCCCAATCCGGCGCCGCCGCGGTAACCAGGATTCGTGTTGGCCGACTGCCCCCAGGTCGTCTGTTTCGGATCGTCGTTCCAGGCAGATCCGTAGATCGGCAGGCCGATGACAGGACGGCCGCGTTCGTCGGTGGGTGGGGACGTCAGGCCGTCCAGATCGTCGACGACCGTTTGATCGGGGACGCTGTCAACACCGCCCACCGGACCCAGAGCGCCGCGCACGGTGACCTCCGCAGCCGGTTCGATCCGGTTGTACGTTACTGCCGCCTGGCCGTCGGCCGGATCGGGCTGGGCGGCGCGCAGCCGCGCGGCCAGCGTGCGAAAGTCGCCGGCGTCGCCCGTGCGGAACTGCCACCAGCGGTAGACCGGTACGACCACCTCGTTGGGTGGGTTGATGTCCCACCAAAGCTGGCCGTTAGCCTGAAACACCGGCACGATGGCGGCGATGTGCAGCCGGTTCCTGGCCAGTTGGCGTGGTGACAGGAGCCGGGCGACCGGCTTTCCGCCCTCCGCATCGACGAGTTGGTTCAGTTGGGACGTTGACAGGACATCGATGTCTGGATGATCCCCCGACAGCGCGACCTGTACATGCGCCCACTTGGCTGCCTGGCTCAGTGGCTGTGCCTCAAGGACGGGACGTCGCAGCCTGACGAAGTTCTCGGGCAGGATCTCGACTTCGCCGTCGTCGATGCCGGGTTCTGCAGCAGTGCCAACCACCAGAGTGATCCATGGCCGCAGATGTTTGTTCGCGTGTTCCTGAGGTGTAAACCGCCAGGGCAGATCTGCTGCTGCCAGCTCCACGTGGACCGACAGCGTCGTCTCGGCGTTGCTGCTGTTGGGCGCCGGCACCATTCGCACCACGGCGCGGCGGGCGAGCGCTTTCACGTCGCCCGGTCCCATGATCTGGAAATCAGCCGCCCGCTGCGCAGAACCAGGACCGTCGCGCTCCTCAAGCCGCAGGGCGACCGAGCCGGGCAGGCGCGCCAGTTGTGGGTTGCCACCCGGCGGATTAGCCAGATCGTATATGCCGGAGCGGGTCCAGGCCAGAAATGCCAGGGAACCGGACATAGGCGTTACCTCCAGAACAGGTCGGGACGCGTTTTAAGATCGTCCGCAGCGTTAGATATGCAGGGTTACGATGTCGATATCGGGCAGAGCCATGGCTTTGGCGTGTTTGGCGCGCCGGTGGGCGTCGGTCTGGCTGAGGCCGGAGTGAGTGGCTGCGCCGGCCCCATCGCGCACGCTCCAGCCCGATGGGCGCAACTGCACGGTGCCGGCCTTGCGCTGGAAGTCACCGCTGGCAGCCTGCCGCCCATCCACCGAGTCGACCATCAACGCCGGCACCGAGACCGCGGCCAGGGCGCTCCCCGATCGCGGCTCCGGCAGGTAGTACTTGTTGACGCCCATGTTCTTGCCAACCGGATCGGACGCCAGCTCGTCCAGACCGATGCGGATGCCCGACTGGAGACGTTCGAAAGCCTGCTGGTTCAGCGCCTCGCTGTCGTTCAGGTCACTGAACGAGCCGGGGCTGAACCACTCGAAGACGGGCGCGATAGTTGCGCCAAGAACCGTGGCGACCACTGCTTCGGCCGCCGACAGAGGCGTCCCCTCGAACCGCTCGACCAGACAGTTCAGCGGCGTCCGCTGCTGCGTCCAGACCAACCCGCCGGTGGGCGGCAGCACCGGGACGCCGTTTTCCACCGTCGCAGTGTTGATGATCACGAGGCGGTCGTCGGCGCCGTCGGATTCCAGGTTCCCGGGCGCTTCCAGTTCGGGCAGGAGGGCATCCAGCAGGCTTGCTACGGTCTCCAGGATCTGGGTCACCGGGTTGCCGAAGCTGAAGCTGCCGCTCCAGCAAAGATCGAAGAACAGGATCTCGATGCAGAACTTGCCATAGATGGTCACCGGGCCAGGGCCGGAGATACCACCGACCAGCGTGACGCCGGCAATGGTGCGTGAACCGTAGCGCACCCCGACCTTGACGCTGATCGCGACGTCGAAGTAGAAAGGAACGAACTGGATGAGGGCGTCGATGACCAGGATGCCCTCGGCGACCAGCTTGCCTTTCTTGACGCGCGCCTCGACCTTGAGACCGGCCTGGATCGAGTTGGACGTGACGGCCAGATATGCCTCGGCTCGCAGCGTCAGGTCGTCCTTGAACTTGCCAACATAGGCCAGTCCGACGCGGTCCAGCTTGGGGAACACAGCCGGCTCCGGGTTGAACTTGGGATGGAACCCGCCGACAGTCACCATCAAATAGGGGCGAGACCCCCAGGACATGCGCACTGCCGCTGTTCCGGTTGCCTTGAAGATCTCCAGAACCTTGGATTTGTGCAGTACAGCATCGATAGCCAGCAAGTTCTTGACCGAATCCAGGATGCCGACCAGGTTGAGGGTGATGTCCAGCAGTTTGCGGTTGCTTGCCTTGCGTTCCAGGCGCGCGGTCCCCAGCACCACCAGCTTGGTCACGCCGGCCGTGCCGTAGGCGTTGCCGCTGGTGGCGATTTCGGCGATTACTGCGATGTCGAACTTGACCTGCTTGAGCCACAGGAAGCTGAAGGTTGGGCCAAAGAGGTGCACACCGCTGGTGACCGGGAACAGATAGTCCAGGTCGCCGAGGATGATGGGCGCGTTCTTGACCGGGTCATCGGCCGTGAGGATCGTGCCGATGGTGCCAATGGTGAGGCGCTGCCAGAGCCGGTCGGTATCCGCCCGCCGGTTGATTGCGATCAGCCCGCCGACCCCTTGCAGTTGCAGGCCGTAGGGCAGCGTGATGCCGGGCTGGAAGCGCGTGCCCAGCACCATGATGAACGAATCGGTGCCGTCCTCCATCGTCTTGTAGATGGCGAAGGCCAGCACCTCGAACGTGCCTATCTTGAGGTAGACCAGCCCGCTGAACTCCTCCACCACCGGCGCTACGCCGTCATAGCGGCTCAGGAAGCCGCCGCCCTGGATGTTGTCGTCCTCGATGCCGATGCCGATGCCCAGCCAGGGATCGATGCCCCACGCGTCGGGGTCGCTGCCACCCCAGAGGCCAAACCAGGCGCCGGCGCCGTCCACCACGAGGAGGAACTTCCACAACTCGACCGAGAAGTGCAGGCGCAGGGCGACCCGCCAGCGCAGTTGTTTGCTGGTGCTGCCGTCCGGGTTGGTCACGGTGATAGTCTTGGCCTCGCCCACCAGCCGGACGCTGTGGAGCGTGATGCCCCATATGCCAATGTTGAAGACCCAGAGCGCCTCCAGCCCGCCGGCGCGGTTCATGGTCAGGCCGACGCCGTTGACGAAGCTGATGTCCAGGTCCAGGTCCAGGTGAATGCCGTCGCGCAGGAACTTATTGACCGGGCCAAAGACGCTGGGCATGAGCAGCATGGACAGGCCATGCAGCTTGACGCCTGCCTCGAAAAATGGCTCATCCTGGTAGAGTTTGAGCCACGCGCCGATGTCACGCACGACAAGATGGGAGTCGTGCAGCGAGCCGATCAGGATGTCAGGCTGGCCGGCGATGTCCTCGTTGACGAACTCGATGACCGCCGGATCATCCGGTCTTGGCGGCAGGAACTGGCTGTTGGGATCGATGAACGAGCGCCAGGTTGCCGCGCCGCCGTCGTAGCCAAAGCCCATCAGCGTTGCCGGGGCAATGCGCAGGTAGCGCCGTCCCTCGTCCGGGAGGCGGAATTCCTCCTCCTCGGGGACGAACATCAGCCAGACCTCGAAATCGGACACCCAGTCGCCGGACTGGTTCTTGTAGCGTTTGGAACGCAGCGCAAAGGTAAATGTCTTGTCGGGATCGGCGTCGCTGACAAGCCCGAAGAGATGGCGGTCCTTCTGTACCGGGTCGTCGGGGGGCAGCGGCGTGTCGGGCTTGCGGATCAGCGTGAAGTTTACCCACTCGCGGGACTTGTCACGGAACTGGGTCCAGACGTGACCAGGGTCGCTTTGCGTCGGCGGGAAGGGCACCGGCGCCACCTTCAGGTCGCCGCTGAAGATCATCGGGATCGTATGCGGCGCCATCAAGCCCAGCGCGCCGATCACAGATGGCACTGACCCGGTGTCCTGGTCCGGCGGCGGGTCGCCGTTTTGATCAGTATCCGGGTCGGTGAGACCCAGGCCATCCAGAATCTTGTCTGTAAGCCAGGCGGCTGCATCAACAAGCAACTCGAGCACACCCTCCCAGTCAAGGTCGTAGCGAACCTCGCCTGGCGCCTGGGCGTCGGGAATGGCGATGATCACACCCAGCAGGGTCAGCACACTGGCGAGGCGCGGCATGCGCTCCTGCATGGCGCGCACAAGCAGGTCTTCGACCGCATGTTGTGTGTCGGTACCGCGGCGCGTTACGATGGCTTCGGCCAGCGCGAGAAACTGGCTGCGCCACTCGATGACGAACCCGGCCCAAGCCAGAGTATCGGCCGCACTGACGGCCTGTTGCGCCTTGGCTTCCAGTTGATCGACAGAGTCCCATACCTCGGTCCACGACTCGTCCGCGACCGGCTCGTCAGGATCCCAGGGCGCTTCCAGGGTAGCACGTATCAGGTCGGTAAATACGCTGATAAAATCGTCTGCCATGCGCGTATGCCTCTCACAAGCTGTTTGAAAAGACTTTGCCGGTACGAAACGCTGCTAGCCGCTGCCCAGATCGACCTCAGTGACATTTGTGACCACGAACCCTTCGGACTCGTCGTTGCCGGCGCTGATGAACAGCTCCTGCTTGCTGGTCAACGTTGCGGCTTGGGAAAAGGTGATGCGCGCCAGAACAGGCAAGCCGGTGAAGACCCGACCAATCTGGTGGAGATCCGAAGCCCGCAGCGCGCGCACCATGGTGGCGGAGTTGTCGGCATTCCAGCCGTGCCATGGGCTGGGGAGCGCCGCGGCCAGGCTGACAGGACCATCGATATGCGGCGGCAGCGTGTCGGGCAACACGGGTGTACGTTGGTCGGCAACATGCTCGATGGTGTACACCCAGTCGGGGTTCTCGAAATCATTGGGCTGCGGATCGGTGGTCGAATAGGCCAGCGCGATGTCCTCTTCGATTACAGCCGGTGGCTCGAGCGAATGGCGCACCACCCGGCCTAGCGCCAGATCGGCGATGGAGTCATAGGCCAAACGGCTACCGGACGCCGGGGGAGATTGTAGCAACGCTGCCTGCTGGCCCGTGAGTTGGGAATAGCCGAAGAAAGTCCGGCGCCGCACCACCCCCAACTTCTGGGTAAGGTCGCCCAGCACGTGCAGCTTGAGGGTGTTGGCCATCACGTATTTGAACGAACTGGCGACAAACTGGACGGCCATTGCGGGAGAAGCGTTGGCCGGCTTGCTGTAGGTCAGTGTGTGGGTGTAGCCGAAGTGGACATCGCCCGACAGGATCACTACCCGCCGCCATTGGCTGATGCGTTCCAGGAGGTATTCGAAGGTCGGCGTGTGGCCGCTCCAACCCTCATACTCGCGCTTGCGTTCGCCGCCCTCCTGCAGAGCGAAGATCGGCTGCAATATGTGCTCGATGACATGCAGGCCGAGCACCGGCGCCGGCGCGATCAGTACGGTCGGCGTGTCGGCCTCGTTGCCCTGCGGAGCCGGCCACATCAGGTCCAGCGCCCAATTTGCAACCCGTCCCGGGCGATCCTGGCGTGTTGTTCCCGGCATATGACGCGCCGTGCGCTCGTCCAGAATCACGAGGTTGAAGGGATAGCCATCCGCCGCTCCCAGCCTGAAGTCGTAGCGGATCGTGACGGCCGGGTCCAGGTTGGAGCGCAGGTCGAAGCCGTTCACCTGGTCAAAGTTGGCTTCGCTGGGGACGCTAGGTGGAACGCCCAGCAGGCTACCCAACGCAAGCGGATCGTTGAACAATGCTGCGGCTCGATCGACGGGGTGGAAGTCGGGGTCGTTTTGCCAGGTCGCTGCCGCCAGAGCTTTCGCTTCCGGCGAGTTTGCCTGCTGGAAACGGTCTGGCCGGTTGCCCCAATGCTGAAACAGCAGGTAGGCCAGCAGGGCATTGGTTATCACCCTGGAACCCTGCGGATTGTTGTAGACGCCCTTCGAAACCAGATAGTCCAGGTTCCAGTCGTCCGTTGCCTCGTGGTCATCGAAGACCATCAGGGTCGGCGTGTTGGCCAGTAGCTTGCGCACCTGCGGCATGGTATCCACCAGGTTGTCGAGCTTGAAGTTCTCCATGTTCCAGTCGTGTTCATCCGCGCCGTAGGATGGACTGGCGGCAGGATCTTTGTGGCGAACGAGGCCGGTCTCCGATGGGTCCCAGGCGGGCAGCGGATCGGGCCAGAGAACATCGGACCAAACGGTGAGATAGGTGCCATAGAATTCAGCCAACGTCCACAAGTGATCCTTTTCGGCGACGGTCATACCGATTTCCAGGGAACGTTCCGAGCGGCCTGCGATCTTGGGTGTCCCCGTGCCGGGAATTACGGGACAGTTGCCCAGCCCATTGAAGACCTTTTCAGTGCCGGGCTGGATGCCGCCGAATTCGTCGATGCCGAACAGGTCATCGGCGATTCCCCGCAGCACCAGCATATGTGTGGATGAGACCTCGTCGGCGTAGATCTGATCCCCCGACAGAATAAGCAGGTGCGGACGTTGGGCGGGTTCATGCACCATGCGGCGATACCCTTCAGCCAACCCGTCTCTGCGGTCCCCCTTGGCGCGGCGGCAGGACCCGTGGAAGAGAATGATGTCGTCCAGCGAGCCTGGCAGCCCCATGAACGTGGGCAAAAGCTCGCCCGGAAGTGTGAAGTCGGCCCAATTTGGCCGGCGGGCTGGATCAGCCGGCCACGTGGGCGAGTCGATCCAGTATTCGTAGAGGCCGCCTGTGACAAACTGGTCATTGGTCGCGCCGTCGACGCCGTTGACCGTCATCACCGCAAGAAACACATGCCGGCCGATGCGGGTAGGCGTTACAGTATCCGTCTGTTCCCCGGCATCGTTCTGGCGCCGCACGTGCAGCGTAATCGGGTCACCGACCGAAAGCGCTACCCATACCGATACCTGGTTGCGGGTAAGACGGCGAACGATAGGCCCGCACAGAATCACAGGCAACGTATTGGGATCGTAGGCAGGAACGGCGAGAGCCATGGCAGAGCCTCCTGTGGGCGATCAGGTAGCTGGCACAATCCAACTTGTATGAATTGAGGTAGATGCGCTCCCCGGAGCGAGGCATCCCGATGCTGGTGCAAGCAGCAGCCTTTGGACGTGTCTATCACAGTAGTCCATACGTTGGCTCGGTCAGGAGACCGGCCAAAGCAGCAACTGATTGACAGACGCTTGCTTAGCTGCAGCTCGATAGGTTTGAGTGTTTCTGGGGCAGCACCTATGCCGTTGCGGCACACGGTGCGATTGTCGAATAAGTGTAATTCAAAGAATGGACGCTGAGATTATACCAACGGCTTTGGCCCTTGTCAATACCTTTGCGGGAAAAGAAAAAGCCCCAGGGTCAACCCTGGAGCTTCTGTTCTTCTTATTTGTGGGCGTGAAGTTATGCGAGCACCTTCACCGGGTGACCGTGCTCGGCCGCGATTTCTTCGTAGCTCTGCGCTTCCAGCTCACCCAGAAACTTCTCGGCTTCCATGGCCGCGGCCGCGCCCTGGCCGGCGGATGTCACGACCTGGCGGAACACAGAGTCCTGGATCTCGCCGCCGGCGAACACGCCATGGACGCTGGTGTGCATGCGCTTGTCGGTGACGACGTAGCCCGATTCGTCGATTTCGAGCTGGCCGCCAAACAACTGTGAGTTGGGTGTGTGGCCGATGAAGATGAACACACCGTCGGTCGGGTAATCGTATACCTCGTTGGTCTTCAGGTTGCGCAACGTCGCCGAGACAACCTTGGGCGGTGCACCGTTGCCGTTGCTGCCCGAGGCGTTGATGCGCTCGACCACATGGCTCCACTTGAAGTCCATCTTCTCGTTGTTGAATGCGCGGTTCTGCAGGATCTTGCTGGCGCGCAGCTCGTCGCGGCGGTGTATCACGGTGACCTTGTTGGCGAACTTGGTCAGAAAGATGCCCTCTTCCAGCGCGCTGTCGCCGCCGCCAACCACCAACACTTCCTTGCCGCGGAAGAAGAAACCGTCACAGGTGCCGCAGTAGCTGACGCCGAACCCGGTGTATTCCTTCTCGCCAGGGACGCCCAGCTTGCGCGGGGTGGCGCCGGTGGAAACGATGACCGACTCGGCGCGGTACTCCTTGCCGCTGGCGGTGCTGACGGTGAACGGATGCTGGGTGAAGTCCACGCTGCTCACGTAGTCGTATTCGATACGGGCGCCGAACTTCTCGGCCTGCTTCTGGAACTTCTCCACCATCTCGGGGCCGGTCAGACCCTCGGGGAAGCCGGGGTAGTTCTCCACCTCGTAGGTGATGGCCACCTGACCGCCGATCTCGTTGCCGGTGATCACCAGCGGGTTTAGATTGGCGCGTGCGGTGTACAGCGCTGCCGTAAAACCGGCCGGGCCGCTGCCGATGATAATCATTTTCTCAACGTTGTTGTCGCTCATAAGAGTTGCCTCGATCTGTGTTTGGTTTTGTAGTATCGTATTTCGTGTTCCGAATTGCGTAGTTCGTCAAGGCTTGTGCTCTGTGCGCCAGTGTTTCATCTTGTGTGGCTTGATCCGGAAGCGCCCCGGCAATGACTAACCGACACCGCTCACAAACAAGTCCCGCCTATCAGCAGTCACAGCCATCAAACATTACGCAATACGTTTCCTCATGAGACGCGGCCCGCTGCAACGCTCTTACGTGCGACGCGCCGAGCTAGCGTTCTCAGTGTTGGATGCGCGGCCGCTGGCTTTGGTTACGACCGGCCGTCAGCGCTACCCAATCGCCCTCGTCGTCTCGTTGCAACAGGTGCAACCCGTGGCGCGCCAGCGCGGCCAGCACATCACCCGCCCGCGGCTCGATGATACCGCTCATGATCAGCACGCCGTCGGCCGCCAGCAGGTCCGCCATGCCCTCGTCCAGCAGGTGGACGATCACCTCGGCCAGGATGTTGGCGACGATGACCGGCCAGCCGGCAGGCTGCTCATTGCGGGAGGGCAGCGAACCGGCACGCGCCTGGACGAGATGCGCCAGTCCGTTACGCCGGCAGTTCTCCACCGTCGCCTCGACCGCGATGGGGTCGATGTCGGTGGCCAGAATCGACGTCGCACCCAGCCGGCCGGCTGCGATGGACAACACGCCTGAGCCGCACCCCACATCGAGGACAGCGTCGCCCGGCTGCACAACCCGCTCCAGCGCCGCCATGCACAGCCGGGTGCTGGGGTGCAGACCGGTGCCAAACGCCATGCCCGGATCGAGGATCACCGGCAAGCGGCCACTGGCGCTGGACAGCGACTGGCCGTCAGCCAGCCAGGCCGGTACGATGATCAACCGCTCGCCCACCGGCAACGGCGCGTAGTTGGCCTTCCACGCGTTGGCCCAATCCTCTTCTTCCAGTTCGCGAATCACCGGATCTGGCAGGGTGTAGATGCGGCTCAGAAACCAGAGACCTTCCTCGATCCGGCGCACTGTGGCCGAGCTGTCGTCGCCGTTGGCGGCGACGTAGGTACGGACAGTCACCAGCGGCGTGACCAGTTCGCCCACCGCGTCGTAGCCGCCCACTTCGATCACAGCAGCGGTGTCGGCCTCGCCTGGCCGGCTGTTGAAGCGGTTGAATAGCTCAGCCACCGCCTCCGCACCCTCGCCGTCGCACGTAATGCTGATCTCAGTCCATTTCATGTTCGCGTGCTCCGGTTCGTACTCCTTCCTGTCCTACTCTTACTCATCCTCCTACTCGTACTCCTCTTTCTCGGAGAGCCGAACGAGTACGAGTACGAGGATGAGTAGGAGAATTATCCGTTGAACGCGTCGCCCAACGCGTCGGCGATCTTGTCGAAGAAGCCGCGCTCCGCGCCCAGCTTCGGCGTGCCCAACGATTCACCCAGTTCCTCCAGCAGCTTCTTCTGGTTGGGTGTGAGCTGGGTTGGCACGACGATCTTGATCCCAATCAATTGGTCGCCGCGGCGGTCGTTCTTGCGCAGGTGCGGCACGCCTTTGCCCTTGAGGCGCAGCACACGGCCGTTCTGCGTTCCCGGCGGCACTGTAACGAAAGCATTGCCGTCCAGCGTCGGCACCTCGATCTCAGCGCCCAGTGCAGCTTGTGCGATGTTGATGGGCAACTCCATGACGATGTCGTTGTCGCGCCGCTGGAAGATCGTGTGTTGTAAAACCGTCAGCACTACGTACAGATTGCCGGGTGGGCCGCCTGACATGCCCTGGTTGCCTTCGCCGGCCAGCCGTATCTGCGTGCCGTCATCGACCCCGGCGGGCACGTTGATGGTCAGGGTGCGTGTGTTTTGGACCTGCTTGCGGCCGTGGCAGTCGATGCAGGGGGTGGTCACAACTTCGCCGGTGCCGTTGCAGCGTGAACAGGTCGATGAGGTCAAAATGGTGCCGAAGATGCTTTGCTGGCGGCGTTGCACCTCACCGGTGCCGTTGCATTGCGGGCAGCGCAGCGGGTTGGTGCCAGGCTCCGCGCCGCTGCCGACGCAGCGCGCACACTGCTCCAGACGGGTGACCTCGACATCCCTGTCGACGCCGAACACCGCTTCCTCGAAGGTCAGCGTCAGGTTGACGCGTAGGTCGGCGCCGCGGCGCGGGCCGCGCTGAGCCTGACGCGTTTGGCCGCCGCCCATGCCCATGCCGGCAAACAGGTCCTCGAAGATCGAGCTGAAGTCGCCAAAGCCGCCGCCGAAACCACCGAACCCACCTTGTGTGCCGGCGTGGCCAAAGCGGTCATAGGCAGCCCGCTTCTCGGCATTGCTCAACACCTCGTAGGCCTCGCTCAACTCCTTGAAGCGCGACTCGGCGTCCGCGTCCTTGTTGACATCGGGGTGATATTGGCGGGCAAGCTGGCGGTAGGCGCGCTTGATCTCATCGTTGCTCGCGCCCTTCGGCACGCCCAGTACTTCGTAGTAATCTCGCTTGTTGCTCATAACGTCTCTTTTTGTAACTACTCAGCCTACAGACTGTCGTCATTCCCGCGTAGGCGGGAATCCAGGTCTGCGAGAAGTGGATTCCCGCCTACGCGGGAATGACGGACGGGTCAGCAAGTTTCATCTTTTCCTAGTCTTCCCAGCCGATGATCCAGGCGCATAGACCGGCCAGACCAACGGTCGCGACCACCAGGGCCAGCCACTGCGTCGGCGTGAAGCCTACATCGCGCGCTGCCAGCAGCAGGATGATCACCATGCCGATGGACAACACGGCCCACATCGACAGGTTTGGATGTCTATGATACATGTTTTGCAGAGAGTTCATTGTGTCACCTCATCCATTTCAGTAAGGTGCGTTTGTACCTGGCCGGATCTGATCCTAGTCGCTGTGGCCGGTCTCCGACCGAGCCACCGGTGGCTCGGTCGGAGACCGGCCACAACGACGAAATACGTATCGAAAGGGCTTACGCTTGTTAGTCTATAGCCGCGCGCCAGGTCTGTTCCACGGTACGGCGCAGCGCGTCCAGGTCGCCGTCGTTGTCGATCACCACGTCGGCCTGGGCGCTCTTGGACTCCTGCGACGGTTGGGCATCGATGCGCAGGACGGCCTCGTCACGGCTCAGGCCGCGGCTTTCCATCAGCCGGCTGAGCTGGGCAGCCCGCGGCGCAATAACCACCCACACCTCGTCGCACAGCCGCACGCTCAACCCTGCCTCCAGCAATTTGATGGCCTCGATGACCACCACATCGGCGGTCGACCGGGCCACTAATTCAGCGATACGCCGGCCAACGGCAGGGTGTACAAGCGCCTCCAGCCGCGCCAGCGCCGCCGGATCCGCGAAAACGATCTCACCCAGCCGCCGCCGGTCGATGGGGCCGCCCGCCGGCGCGATGTCGTCGTCAAACGCCGCCACGATGGCTGCGTAGGCCGGCTGTCCCGGCTCCATGACCTGGTGTGCGACCTTGTCGGCGTCGATGACCTCCGCGCCCAACTCCGCCAGCATCTGCCCCACCGCGCTCTTGCCGGTCGCGATGTTGCCCGTCAGGCCGATAACGAGGTGCGGTGCCATGATGGGAATCCTTGTGAGCTGATTGGCGGCAAGAAAAGTAATTCGTGAAACGTGAAACGTAATCGATCCATCACGTTTCACGCCGCCGGCAGCGCCGACCACTCTTCCATGAGTTGGTGCAGCCGTTCGTCGACTGCCTGGTATTCGTTGCCCAGTGAACGGACGCGTTCCAGGTCCTGTGCCTGGCCGGCGGTCGCGATCTGCTCGCCCAGCGCTTCCAGCCGTTCTTCCATGGCGTGGATAAGCGCCTCCATCCGGTCGGCCTCGGCCTGGCGCTGCTCGATGACTTTTCGCTGGCGGCGTTCCTCGCGTGAGCGTTCGCGGTGCAACTGGGCGTCGCTCAACGTAGCCTCGTCGTCAAGGTTCTCGCTGGCCGCTGCATCTTCAGCCGTCTTGGCAGCAACATAGGCGCTGTAGTTGCCCTCGTAGGCTCGCAGCCCGCCGCTCTCGACATCCAGCATCCAGACCTGCGTCGCCATCGCGTCCACCAGATAGCGGTCGTGGGTAACAAGCAAGACCGTGCCGCCGAAAGCCTTGAGCATATCCTCCAGCACCTCCTGCGAGTCGATGTCCAGGTGGTTGGTTGGCTCGTCCAGCAGCAGGAAGTTGGCGCCTTGCAGGGTCAACAGGGCCAGCGCAACGCGGCTGCGTTGCCCGCCGCTCAGCACGCTGATGGTCTTGAAGGCATCGTCGCCCGAGAACAAGAAACGCCCCAGGAAGCTGCGCGCCTGCCCGATCTCCATGCGCGGCGCGGCATCCAGGATCGTGTCGATGACTGTCTTCTCGGGCACCAGGGTGTTGTGGGCCTGGGCCAGATAGCCGATGTGAACGCTGGCTCCTATGCGCAGACGCCCGCCCAGCGGCTGAAGCTGGCCGAGGATCGTCTTGAGAAAGGTGCTCTTGCCCGCGCCGTTGGGACCGATCAGCGCGGCCCGCTGGCCGCGCAGCAGTTCGATGTCCTCGCTGCGAAAGAGCACGGTGTCGTCGGGCGCCGGGCCGGCGTGCCGCGCCACATACTCGTAGCCGCCGGAAACGTCCTCGCGGCGCGGCTCATGGCCGTTGCTGGCGCGATAGCCGACCACCAGGTCACTGGTCCGCAGCACCAGGTTGCCGCTGCGCAGCCGCGGGTCGAGGTCCAGCCGGATGGACTGGCGCTCGTCAGGCCGCTCCACCAGACCGCCCTCGGCGATCATGCGTTCCAGCCGGGTGCGCCGGCCCTGCGCCTGGCGTGTGTTCTGCCCGGCGATGTTGCGGCGGATGTAGTCCTGTTCCTTGGCGATGGTCTGCTGCTGGCGTTTCCACTCCTCAAGCTGGCGCTCGCGGCGCATGGTCCGTTGCAGCGAGAAGTGGCTGTAGTTGCCGCGATAGGCATCCAACCGCTGGTTGGCCAGCTCCCAGATGCGCGTGGCCACCCGGTCCAGAAAATAGCGGTCGTGCGACACCACCACCATGCTGCCGCGCCATTGCAGCAGCACGCTTTCCAGCCACTCGGTGGCTTGCAGGTCCAGGTGGTTGGTCGGCTCGTCCATCAGCAGCAGATCAGGCTCTTGCAGCAACAGCCGCGCCAAGAGGCCGCGTGTCCGTTGGCCGCCGCTGAGGTGCGCCAGCGGCAGGTGGTGCTCGTCGGGCGGGAAACCCAGCCCGGTCAACACCTGGCGGACGCGCAGTTCCCAGTCGTAGCCGCCGGCTGCTTCGAAGGTTGCCTGCAACGGCCCGTATTCGGCCAGCGCCTGCTCGTAGGTGTCCGGGTCGGCCATCTGCTCCTCCAGCAGACGCAACTCCTCGGCGCGGCGGCGCAGGCCCTCGAACTGGGATGACACGTCGTCCCACAGAGTCGCCTGGCCGGCCGGCGGCGGGTCCTGCGGCAGGTAGCCCACCGTCAGGCCGCGCATCCGCGTGACCGTGCCGTCGCTGGGCGCGTCAAGGCCCGCCAGGATGCGCAACAGGGTCGTCTTGCCTTCGCCGTTGGGGCCGACCAGACCGATGCGGTCGCCCTTTTCGACGCGGATGTTGACGCCCTGGAACACGTCCAGCGGACCAAATCGCCGGCTGAGGTTGCTGCCTGTGAGAACTGTCATGAGTCGCCTGTCGCCCAAATGTTGGGGAGCGCGGCAATTATACCACCGAGGTAAGGTGAACCCAAAAGAGGGCGAGAATGACAGGGGCCGCGTACACCTATCCTTGCCCTTCCCGCTAGGCTGGGTACAATCGGGGTATGCAAGGCGCGCTGATCTACGGGTTGTCTCTTATTGCCGGACTGGCGGCGGTCTACGGGTTGGTGACGATGGTGCTGAATACGCCGCCGACGCGCCAGAACCTGGCGACGTTCCTGTTGCTGTTGGTCATTGCGGCGGCGGGACTGCTGGCGCCGGTGTTGGCGTGGCTGCACCGGCGCGTCCCCATCGGCGGCCGTCCGCCCACGCGCCGCGCCGCCTTCCGCCAGGCGCTGCTGATCGGGCTGGCGCTGGCGTTGGCGGCCTGGCTGCAACTGGTCGGCCTGCTGGACGCCACGTTGATCCTGGGCATCACCGCGCTGGTCATCCTGGTCGAGGTGCTGGTGCAAAGCCGGCGGAAGCTGACATGAGCAGCCTGGAACCAGCCTTTCCGGTTCGCTGGCAGACGATGACGGCTGACGGCCGTTCGCTGCATGTCATGGTGCGCGAGCAGGCCATCAACCTGCTGCTGGACAACGACAGCCCCTCGTTTACCTTCGACCCGGCGGGACGGCTCCACGGCGCGTTCGTCGATGGGCGCAACTACCGGCGCACCCTGGACAACCGCATGTTGAGCAAGTGGAGCGAGCGCGACGCTGCCGGTTCGACCCGGCGACGCCGCTGGCTGACAGGCGAAGAAGCGCGTTCAGTGGTCGATCTTGCATACGGTGTGGCGAGCCAGGCAGCTGAGCAGGCTGGCCAGACGCCGCTCGCGGTGCAGCAAGCGTTGGACGCTGTGACCCGGTGGGACTGGAAGCGGCTGGAGGCAGACCGCCAACGCTTCGAGAGCATCTACACGCCAGTGGGCATTCTGCCGCCCGACCAATACCTGGCGCTGGTGTTGCAGGCGACCCACGGCTGCTCGCACAACGCCTGCACCTTCTGCACCTTCTACAGCGACATCCCCTTTCGCATCAAGTCGCCCGACGAGTTTCGCAGCCACGTGGCCGGCGTGTTGGCTTTCTTCGGCCCTGCACTGGCCATGCGCCGCTCCATCTTCCTGGCCGACGCCAACGCGCTGGTTGTGCCTATGAAACGGCTGCTGCCGTTGTTGGACGTGCTCCGGGAAGGGGAATTCAGGGAAATCACGGAAACGAGGGAAACCGGGACGTCAGCACCCAATACAGGACCATCACCACCCGTTGCCGATGCTCTGCCAGACCCAACGTTCCCCCACTTGCGCTCTGCCTCTCTGCCCTCTGACTCCTGGCTCTTGCCCCTCTTTGCCTTCATCGACGCCTTTCACGTGGAGCGCAAATCGGTGGCCGACTGGCAGGAGCTGCGGGAGCGCGGCCTGCAGCGGGTCACCATCGGCATGGAGAGCGGGCACGATCCACTGCTGCGCTGGCTGAACAAGCCGGGCAGCGCAGCCGATGTGCTGGACGCGGTGCGGACTCTGAAGGCCGCGGGAATGGCAGTCAGTGTGATTGTGATGGCCGGCGTCGGCGGGATGGCCTATGCCGGCCCACATGTACACGACACGGTGGCGCTGCTGAACGCCATGCCGTTGGCCGGCGGCGACCTGATTTATGTGTCGGAGTTCAAGGAACAACCAGGCTCGCAATACGCCCGCGACGCTGTTCAGTTTGGGGTAGGTGCCCTGACGCCGGCCGATATCCGCGATCAGGTTGCTGCAATCCGCAGCGGCTTGGTGGTCTATGACTCCAGTCAACCGCCGCAAGTCTCCCGCTATGATATCGACGAGTTCCTCTACTAAAATCTGGCTAACTACTCAGCCTACAGAATGGCGGGTGAGCAGTTGCAAATCTGGTTGTTTTTTGGGCTTTTGACAAAACACAAGATGTTGTCTATAATCTCCCCACTTAACCAAAGCTGTCTCCACATCGCCGTTCATTTCTGTTGCAACAGCCTTTCTTCGTCCTGAAAAGGCTTTCAGAGTTCGATATCCTGGGTCTTCGTAGCTGTAAATCATGAGGCGTCCGGCGTTTCCAGCGTCTGGCAGGTGTTATCTTCATCGCTGCATGCCTGGTCTCGGCATCTTCCTCAAAGTGCCAGGCGCCTGATTGGCTCGGTTTCCCATCCTCTGTTGGTTGACACCATCGCGTTGCGAGGTAAATCTTGGCAAGGAGGTGATCGCTTCACACACGATACACCGCAGTCTTGTCCCTTCTGCAAGTCTCGTCCGTTCGAAAGGTGGGAGCGACAGGCTACCCACCCATCTCACAATTCTCTTTAAGGAGGAGAAGTTCCATGAAGAAGTCTGCATTTTTCGTCATCGCGGTGCTGATGATCGCTGCGTTCGTACTGGCAGCCTGCCCGGCCGCGACACCAGCACCTGCCACCGGTGGTGACACCGCCGCAACCGAGGCCACAACTGGCGATACCGCCAGCACTGGTGGCGACACTGCCAGCACCGGCGGCGATACCGCTGCCTCGTGTGAATGCACCGATCCCGTCGGCTGTGTCACCGTCGGCGCCGATGACCCCGTGCGCGTCGGCTGGATGATGGTCGTGTCCGGCGCAGATGCCACCCTCGGCCTTGACTCCAAGTACGGCGTCGAGATCGCCGCGGATGACCGCGGCACCATCGCCGACCATGCCATCGAACTGGTTGGCGAGGACGACCTGTGCTCCGCGGAAGGCGGCCAGACCGCTGCCCAGAAGATGTCGGCCGATTCCAAGCTGACCGCCGTTATCGGCACGAGCTGCTCCAGCGCAGCCCGCGCGGCCATCCCTGTGATGTGCAACGCAGGCGTCCCCATGATCTCAGCCTCCAACACGGCGCCTGACCTGACCGCGGCGGACCGCCCGGCCGACTACTGGTGCTACATGCGCACGGCCCACAACGACCTGGTGCAGGGCGCAGCCATGGCTGAGTACGCCTACGGCGCCGGCTATCGCAAGGCTGCTACCGTCCACGACGGCAGTCTCTATGCTGACCAGTTGCAGCAGGTGTTCGCCGACAAGTTCAAGGAACTGGGCGGCGAGATCGTAGCGCAGGAAGCCGTCGGTCCTCAGGACACCGACATGAAGCCGATGCTGACCCGCGTGGCAGCCGCCGGCCCTGACTTCCTCTACTACCCGATCTTCGTGGCCGCGGGCGGCCAGGTCACCAAGCAGGCCAAGGAAGTCCCCGGTCTGGAAGGCGTGCAGTTGGCAGGCGCTGACGGCATCTTCTCGCCCGACTTCCTCAAGGCGGCCGGCGACGCCGCGCTGGGCATGAACCACTCCAGCCCAGACTTCTCCGCCTTCGGCGCCGAGTATCCCGCGCTGCTGGAGAAGTACGAGGCCAAGTACAACACCAAGCCGCTGTCGGCCTTCCACGCCCACGCCTACGATGCCTTCAACATCATCGCCAACGGCATCGAGGAAGTGGCACAGAAGTGCGACGACGGATCCCTGGTGATCGGCAAGCAGGCCCTGCGCGACGCCATGATCTCCACCAAGGACTTCGCCGGTATCACGGGTAACTTGACTTGCACCGAAACCGGCGACTGCGCAGATCCCAAGATCGCCGTCTACGAAGTCATGAACGCCGATCCCGAGACCTGGGACCCCGGCGCCACCGACACAAGCAACCCCATGAAGATCTGGCCGTAAGGCCTTGACAAGCATCCTGCGGCTTAAGCCGCAGGATGCTTTTGTATGAACGGCAGCCGATGTGAGGGCTTGTCCCCAGAGCCTTCACATCGGCGCCGGCTTCGTCCAGTTGTCTTGATATCACTGCACAGCCCCACCGTGCAGCAGTCTGTTCCCCTTTGATTCTTGCTTCGCACGACACGGAGTGTTTACATGCTAAAAAACCTCAGAAGGCGTGTCTCCGGTACAACCATCGCAATGTGGGTCATCGGCGCCATTTTGCTCATCGTGGTGATTGTCGGAACGGTTCGCACACTGCTGATCGGCAAGTATACCGGCGCTGACTGGACTGACCTCATCGTCTACGGGATCTCGCAGGGTAGTATCTACGCACTGATCGCCCTCGGATACACCATGGTGTACGGCATCCTGAGAATGATCAACTTTGCCCACGGCGACATTTTTATGGCCGGAGCATTTATCGGTTATTTCGTGGCCAGTTATTTCGACCAGACCGGATTCCTGGAACAGAACCTCGTTCTGTCGCTGATTTTCGTCACCCTGGTGGCTGCTTTCACCGCGGCAGCTATGGCTGTGGTGCTTGAGCGCATTGCCTATCGTCCGCTACGGCGCGCGCCGCGCCTCGTCCCTCTGATCACTGCCATCGGCGCGTCCTTCTTCATTGAATACGCCTTCCTCGGACTGTTCGGCTCCGGCATCAAGGGCTATCCTGAGCCGGAAGCGCTGAAGGGCCGCGTGTCCATCTTTGGGGTTGAGATCCTTAAGACCCAGTTGATCGTCATCGTTGCCGCCGTCGTCATGCTGATCGCCCTGTGGTATTTCGTCCAGCGCACGAAGATGGGCAAGGCGATTCAGGCTGTGTCAGAGGACAAGGACGCCGCTGCCTTGATGGGCATCAACGTCGACCGGTCGATCATGATCACGTTCCTGGTCGGCGGCGCGCTGGCCGGAGCGGCCGGCGTGCTCTATGCGCTGCTGTTTCGCCAGGTCTACTTTTTCATGGGGTTCTTCCCGGGCCTGAAGGCGTTCACAGCGGCAGTGCTGGGCGGCATCGGTAACATCGCCGGTGCGATGGTCGGTGGCTTGTTCCTGGGCATCGCCGAATCCCTCTTCCCCAACCTGGTTCTTGACGGCCTGGGCATCCCGGCGCCGTATCAGCTCAAGGATGCGCTGGCATTCTTCCTGCTGGTACTGGTGTTGATCTTCCGCCCGACCGGCATTCTGGGCGAGCGCCTCGCCACCAAGAAAGCGTAAAGGTGTGCCATGAAATCAGCGTCCAAGTTTAGTTGGATGACCCCGGTGACCACCGGCCTGATCGGTGGCGTGGTGGCGCTTTTCTTGAGCCTTGTAGGCATCGTCGAAGCGTCGCTGGGACGCTACGTGATCACCGGTATTCTCTCCATGGGCCAGGTGTTCCTGCTGGCCGTCTATGCCATCTTTGCGGTGCAGGCAGCGCAGAAGGCTACACCTGAGCACGGCGAGAAGGCGCCAGTATATCGTACGTTGGCGTGCGCCGCCATCGCGGGCCTGATGATCAGCATCGTGCTGGCCTTGCTTGTCGTGGTGGGCGAACAGATCGACCTGCGCGGGGTATTCATCCACGCCACGCCGGTCCTCTACGACCTACTCACCTTTGGGCTGGGTGTGCCGCAGGGCATCTTTGTCCTGCTGGGCTTCGGACTCCTGATGGGCATCCTGTTCGGCGTGCTGGTGTTGCTGCCCAAGGCGCTGCGCAAGTCCATCGGCGTCGGGTTGATTGCGGTACCCGTCTTGTCTGTCACTTACAGCGCACTGTTTGCGGGCCGCGGCCTGCAACTTCCGGTCGCGATTGCCGTTTTTGTGATCTCAGCAGTGGCAATCTTTCTCTGGGACCGCTTTGAAAAGCCGATCCGCACACGTTCGCAGGCACTGCCCTCCGGCCAGCAGCGAACGATGCGCCTGGGTGTCTGGGTCCTGGCCGGGCTGTTTGTCCTGGCGTTGCCGCTTCTCGGCTCGTACCCCAGCGAGGTGTTGGTGATCACCGGCATCTTCGTGTTGATGGGGCTGGGCCTGAACATCGTGGTTGGCTACGCCGGCCTGCTGGACCTGGGCTATGTGGCGTTCTTTGCCATCGGCGCCTATGTCATGGCGATTTTCACGTCGCCCGAGATCACCTGGTTTCCGATCCATACCAGCTTTTGGGTCGCGCTGCCTTTCGCCGTGCTGACGGCCATGTTGGCGGGCGCGATCCTGGGTATCCCGGTACTCAACATGCGCGGCGACTATCTGGCCATCGTCACCCTGGGTTTCGGTGAGATCATTCGCCTCGTTGCCCTGTCGGACTGGCTCAAGCCCTTGATCGGCGGATCCAACGGCATCACGCAGATACCCAAACCCACCACGTTCGGCCTGGCATTCGACAACCCGCAGAAGCTGTACTACATCGTGGTCATCGGCTGTGTGATCGCGGCGTTCATCGCCACCAGGCTCAAATACTCGCGGCTGGGACGCAACTGGATGGCCATCCGCGAGGACGAGGATGTGGCGCAGGCTATGGGCATCGACCTGGTGCGCAACAAGCTGCTGGCCTTTGCCACCGGCGCGGCGCTGTCCGGTCTGGCCGGTGCGATCTTCGCCTCCAAGCTGACATCGATCTATCCCCACAGCTTCAACCTGCTGGTGTCGATCAACGTGCTGGCGGTCATCATCGTCGGCGGGTTGGGCAGCATTCCGGGCGTCATCATCGGCGCGGTCGCATTGGTTGGACTGCCGGAGCTGCTGCGTGAGTTCGCTGAGTACCGCTTGTTGGTTTACGGCGCAGTGCTGGTCTTCATGATGCTCCGGCGGCCGGAAGGTCTGCTGCCCGAGGCGAGACGCAAGCTGGAACTGCATGAAATGTCACCGGATGTAGCGGAGTAGACTCATGGCAATATTACTCAGCGCGCGCGATGTGACCAAACGATTTGGCGGTCTGACGGCTGTCAACAAGCTGAATGTCAACATCGAAGAAAACAGCATTCACAGCATCATCGGCCCCAACGGCGCCGGCAAGACGACCTTCTTCAACTGCGTGACCGGCTTCTATCGCCACGACGAAGGCACGGTCCTCTTCAAGGGAGAACCGCTGGACGGCATGCAGCCCGACCGGATCACCCGCGAGGGCATCGCCCGCACCTACCAAAACATCCGGCTGTTCCAGAACATGACCGTGATCGAGAACGTGATGGTCGGGTTTCAGTCCCATCTGACCAGCGGCTGGATCGGCGCGGTTTTTCACACCAGGAAACAGCGGGAGGAGGAAAAACTGGCAGTCGAGGAGGCGCGCAAGATGCTGGGCTTTGTGGGTCTCGCCGGCCGCGGCGACTGGATGTCCAAGAACCTGCCATACGGCGACCAGCGGCGGTTGGAGATCGGCCGCGCGCTGGCTACCAGTCCCGACCTGCTGCTGTTGGACGAACCGGCTGCGGGCATGAACCCGGCCGAGACCGCCGATTTGATGGAGTTCATCAAACGCCTGCGCGCCGAACTGGGCATCACGATCCTGCTCATCGAGCACCACATGCAGGTGGTGATGGGCATCTCGGATCTCGTAACGGTGATGGACTTCGGCGAAAAGATCGCCGAAGGCACGCCGCGCGAGGTGCAGAACGACCCGCATGTGATTGAAGCCTATCTGGGAAGGGGTGCAACCGAAAATGGCCCTGCTTGAAGCCAACGACATCCACACCTTCTACGGTGCCATCCACGCCCTCAAAGGCATCACCGTCACGGTGGACAAGGGAGAGATCGTGACCCTGATCGGCGCAAACGGCGCCGGCAAGACAACTATCCTCAATACCATCAGCGGCATCCTGCACCCGCGCCAGGGCACCATCACGCTGGACGGCGAGCCGATCCACGAGCTCCCGGCGCACAGCATCGTGACGCGCGGCGTTTCTCAGTCTCCCGAGGGCCGGCGCGTCTTCGGACGGCTGTCGGTAGCCGAGAACCTGGAGATGGGCGCGTTCACCCGCAAGGACAAGGAAGGTATCAAGCGCGATCTGGAGCACGTCTACGAGCTTTTCCCGCGTCTCAAGGAGCGGCGGAAACAGCTTGCCGGTACCCTGTCCGGCGGCGAGCAGCAGATGCTGGCCATGGGCCGGGCCTTGATGGCCAGCCCACGGCTGCTGCTGCTGGATGAACCGTCCATGGGCCTGGCGCCGATCCTGGTCGACCTGATCTTCGACACCATCAAGGAGATCAACGCCGAAGGGGTCACCGTGCTGCTGGTCGAGCAGAACGCGCTGATGGCGCTTTCCATCGCCCATCGGGCCTACGTCCTGGAAACCGGCAGCATCGTCCTCAGCGGCACCGGCCAGGAGCTGCTGGACGACCCCGAGGTGATGAAGGCCTACCTCGGCATGGACTGAGGCAGAGCGGAAAAGAGGGAAACGAAGGAAACAAGGGAAAGGAGAGATGCGCAGAAGCGTCCCGGCCTTGCACTGTTTCCTTCATTTCCCTTCATTTCCCTTCTTTCCATCCTTTCCATCCTTTCCACCCTTCTTTGCCTTCAAGGTGCGTTCCCCGTGAACCTCGTACAACTGACCGATAGCGCATATCACCTGAGGGCCGGCTCCAACGCCGGCCTTCTTGTGCAGGACGGCCGGGCACTGCTGGTGGACACGGGGCTGGATCGCGACGCGGCCCGGCGGATCCTTAAACACGTCGCTGCACTGAACGTCGCGCTGGCCGGCGTTCTGATCACCCACGCCCACGCGGACCACTTCGGCGGCGCGGGCGAGATCAAGCGGCGTACCGGCGTTCCCGTTCTCGCACCGGCGTTCGAGGCCGCTGTGATCGAGAATCCCGCGCTGGAGCCGGTCTATCTCTTTGCAGGAGCGCAACCGACGCGGGAGTTGCAAGGCAAGTTTATCCTGGCACAGCCGTGCCAGCTTGACGGCTTGCTGCCGCCGGGCCATCAGGAGGTGTTCGGATTCGAGATCGACGTGATCCCGGCGCCCGGCCATGCCCACAACCAGGTGATGGTCGGATGGCCGGGCCAGCGCGTCTGCTTTGCCGCCGACGCATATTTCCCGCCTGAGGTATTGGACAAGTACGGCATCCCCTTCTATGTGGATATTGATCAGACGCTGGCAACGCTGGGCAGCCTGCCGGCACTGCCATACAGCCTGTTCGCCCAAGGCCACGGCGACGCGTACGACCGCAACTCGTTGGAGGAGGTGCTGGACTACAACGTCCGCCGAATCGAGATGATCCGCCAGCTAGTGTACGATGCACTGCCGGCGCCGGCTGACGACAGCCAGGTGTTGAAGCGAGTGGCCGACACGATGGAGCTGTCCATCCAGCAGCCGGCCATCTACTACCTGACGCGCACCACGATCCATGCCTGCCTGAACTCTCTGCGACAGGCCGGCCGCGTCGATATCGCGCTGGACGCCAACCGTCTGCTGTGGCGCCGCGCGTAGTTCGCGCTATAGCCGAGAATCGTAACTACTCAGATCTCACTGTTGCGTCACTCCCGCGGAGGCGGGAGTCTAGTGCTGGTGAAGAGTGGATTCCCGCTTTCGCGGGAATGACGGTGATATGTAAAGCGAAATAACTATGCCTGAAACCAAAAACAACCCGACCGCCGTTTCATCTAACCGGCTGGCAACCCTCGACGTCATCCTCGGCGGGCTGATGCGGCGCTACAAGGAACGCGTGCCCGACGTACAGGCTATCATCGACGCGATGGTGGCCGACGGAGTCATCTCTTCCGGCGACGCCATCGAGAACGACCACATCGCCTTCCGCACCATGGGCGTAGCGCAACTCGGCGTCGCATCGCTGGAGAAGGTCTTCCTGCACTGCGGCTATCAACGGCGCGACCCGTTTCGCTTCCCCGGCAAAAAGCTGGCGGCCTGGTGGTACTCGCCGCCGCTGCCCGTCTACCCGCGCATCTTCATCAGCCAACTGCTGGTAGACGATCTGTCCGCCGAAGCCGCCAGCATCATCCGCTCCTACACCGACGAGGTGAGATCCGACCCGGTGGACGCGCTGGATCTGGACGACGGCGCCGCGGTCGATGCGTTTCTGCACCGCCCACTGTGGCGCACGCCCACCTGGCACGATTACAGCCGGCTGGCGGCAGAAAGCGAATACGCCGCCTGGGTGATCTACAACCGCTACTACCTCAACCATTTCACCGTCAGCGTCCACAATCTGCCCGTGGGCTACAACACCGTGGCGCAGTTCAACGCGTTTCTGGAAGCCCACGGCTTCAAACTCAACGATGCAGGCGGCAAGATCAAGATCAGCCAGGACGGCCTGCTGATCCAGAGCTCTACCGTGGCCGAGATGGTAAACGCCTGGTTCAGCGATGGATACGGCGGCCTGGAGCAATTCCACATCTCCGGCTCCTACGTCGAGTTCGCTGAACGCCGCGTGTTGCCGCAATACACCGGCCTGCCGGTTGATCAGATACAGCGCCAGCATCGCCGTGACGGGTTTGAGGTTGGCAACGCCGACAAGATCTTCGAAAGCACCTATTCCCACCAGACGAACAAACGAGGATAGCTGTTTTCTGTCATGAATCCAGCGCCCACACGAGGTGATCCCCACCTGCGCGGGAATGACGTTGTGGCGCTACTAACGAGGTATGTGATCTTGGCAATCTGGTTTTCCACCCCCGACAAGACCGCTGTGCGCGGCATGGCAAACAACACGATGATCGAGCACCTGGGAATCGAGTTTATCGAGCTGGGTGACGACTTCCTGCGAGCGCGTATGCCCGTGGACCACCGTACCGTGCAGCCGGCCGGCTTGCTGCACGGCGGCGCATCGGTGGCGCTGGCGGAGACTCTTGGCAGCGCGGCTTCCTTCCTCTGCATCGACCCGGCCCAGTTCACCGTGGTCGGTGTGGAGGTCAATGCCAACCACGTACGCTCGGTGCGCTCCGGCTGGGTAACAGGTACGGCGCGGCCGATCCACCTCGGCAAATCCACCCACGTTTGGGAGATACGCATCGTCAACGAGGAAGAGCGACTGGTCTGTATCTCGCGCCTGACCATGGCAGTCGTCCGCCTCGATCGGTAGAACGATCCAGAACCTGGAGTCGAGGCTTTAGCCGGGCGTTGAAGACCTGGCTAAAGCCTCGACTCCGGTGCAAAGATCATGTTCAGTACATTCCACACTCATGAGCCAACCCCGTCGTTCCCGCACTACCGATAGACCGTCTCCTGTCCGGGTCATCGCCCGCGATCTGAGCGAGCCGGTGCGCCTGGATCGCTTTCTGCGCGACCAGTACCCCGAGGCTGGCCGGCGATCTATCCAGAGTTTGATCTCCGGCGGCCGCGTCAGCGTCAACAAGCGCCAGGTGCGGCTGGCTTCATGGCTGATTCGCAACGGCGATCGGGTTGAGCTGCTCAGCGCGCCGCGCGCCAAGCCGCGCCCCTTTGCCGCGTTCGACGACCGCTGGATTATCGCTGACCGCGGGGATATCATTGCCATCGATAAACCGGCTGGCCTGCTGGCCGAACCGACCCGCTACACCGGCGCGGTCAGCTTGCTGTCGCTGGCTGAAACACGTTTCGGCAAAGTGACACTCTTTCACCGTCTCGACCGCGACACATCAGGCGTGGTCCTGCTGACGCGTAGCCAGGCCGCCAATCGCTATCTCGACCGCGCCTTTCAGCAGCGTACGGTGGAGAAGGAATATGTCGCGGTGGTCAGCGCGCCCAATCGCCTGGCGGCAAGCGGCGTGATCAGCGTCGCCATCGGCCGCAGCCCAGCCCGGCGCGACATGATGGCCGCGGTGGAACGGGGCGGCAGGGCGGCGTCCACACATTACCAGATCATCGCAGAAACGGATTCGGCCCAGTGGGTGCAACTCTGGCCGCAGACAGGACGTACCCACCAACTCCGGGTGCATCTGGCATACCTGGATGCCCCGATCCTGGGCGACCGGCTGTATAGCGGCCAAAGAAAACCATCGACCCGTCTCATGCTGCACGCCCTGCGCATCACCTTGCCCGCATCGGATGCGTTCCCGGCGCAAACCTTCAGCGCCCCGCTGCCAGTTGACCTCCTTGCGCTGCCAAACGGCTGGCCTGCCCAACTTGGCGCAGACGCCGACATCGGCTAGAATGGCCCCTTGCGCCGACTTCGGCCATTTGACATCACCTGTATCAAGAATCGAGCATGGAAAACAAAGACCCTTACAGCAACCCACGCACCCCGAAAGAACTCCTGAGCATTCTGGCCCGCGGTTTTGCCATGGGATCTGCCGACGTCGTACCCGGCGTGTCGGGCGGTACCATGGCCTTCATTCTCGGAATCTACGAGACACTGTTGGACGCCATCGCTTCAATTAACGCTCAGTTCGTCCGCCGCCTGCTGCGCCTCCAGGTTTCGGCGGCCTTTGCACAGTTGCCTTGGCGCTTCCTGCTGGCGTTGGCGCTGGGCATCATGCTGGCGATCCTGACGATCGCTCATTTCCTGACCACCGCGCTGGAGCACTATCCGACCTACGTCTGGGGCTTCTTCTTTGGCCTGGTGCTGGCGTCGGTCTTCGTCGTGCGCCGCCGCGTCAGGCGCTGGACGGCAAGCACCGTCGGCGCACTGGCCCTGTTCACGGTGTTGATGTTCCTGCTGGTTGGTATGGTGCCGGCCCATACGCCCAACACACCGCTCTTCCTGCTGCTGAGCGGCGCGCTGGCAAGCTGTGCCATGATTCTGCCTGGCATTTCAGGCGCCTTCATCCTGGTGTTGCTGGGAAAATACGAGTACGTCCTGGCAGCGGTGGTCACTCGCGATTTGGTAACGCTGGCGCTGGTGGCCGGCGGCGCTGTCGTCGGTTTGCTGACGTTCAGCCGTGTATTGCGTTGGTTGCTGCGCCACGCCCATGACCTGACCATTGCCGCATTGATGGGGCTGATGCTGGGCTCGCTGCGCAAGATCTGGCCGTGGAAGGCGGTTCCGGAGACGTTGCTGGAAGGTGAGGCCGTGGCCATCAGCGAGCTCAATGTGCTGCCGGGCGGGCTTTCCCCTGAGGTTGCGGCGGTGCTTACCCTTGCGCTGGCCGGTTTTCTGGCCGTCATTATCCTGGAACGGTTGGCCGATCGCAGCAGCGCGGCGGTAGGGACGAAGCTGGAAGCGCAGCCCCAGCCGGAGATCTAACACCGGTTGTCGCGGAGTATAGACGTGTCGATTGAAGTTGTGCCGATCAGTGAAGCGACTATCGACGGCTACAATGCCTGTGTCACTTCGGTGGCGCTGGAACGGCGCTGGCTGGGGTTGGCCAGGCCGGCCGATCCGGAGATCTCGCGCTCGTTCAGCCGCAAGAACATGCAGGTTGGCAATCCGCACTTCGTGGCCATGGACGAAGACCGCGTGGTCGGTTGGTCCGACATCGCCCGCAAGGAGCGGGAAGGGTTCCGCCACTGCGGCGAGCTGGGGATGGGCGTGCTGAAGGACTACCGCGGCCAGGGGATCGGTGAGCGGCTGGCGCGGGCTGCCTTGCAAAAAGCGCGGGCAATCGGCCTCGAACGTGTGGAACTGGACGTGTATGCCTCCAACGACCCGGCCATCAAGCTCTACGAGAAGCTGGGTTTCCTGGTTGAGGGCCTGCACCGCCGGGCGCGCAAGCTGGACGGCCAGTACGATGACATTATCTCAATGGCGCTTCTTTTCGAGCGGCAGGTGGACAGCCTGGGGCGCGAGGTCACCGAGACCGGGTTTGCGCCCGGTACCATCGGCGACCTGTCCATGCGCGTCGGCGAAGATGTGCGTGACCTGCACATCATGGGCTACGATTGGGGCCAGATTACCAACGTCGCCTATGGCAGGATGACGCTCGAAGAAATGTGGAAGCAGGGGCCAAGGCGAGGCGACACCGACCAGCAATGACCTCCTCAGCAATTCAAGACCGCTATCCCGATGCCGTCAGTTACTGCTATGGTTGTGGCCGGCTCAACCCCGATGGGCTGCACATCCGTAGCTTCCGCGACGGGGACGAGGCCGTCTGCCATTTTCAGCCCCGTCCTTATCACATCGCCATCCCCGGCTTTGTTTACGGCGGGCTGATCGCATCGTTGGTCGATTGCCATGCGATGGGAACAGCCGCGGCGGCTGCGCTGGCCGACCAGCCACCCGGGGCCGAGGCGCCGCGCTTCGTCACTGCCTCGCTCAAGGTCGATTATCTGCGGCCAACCCCGCTTGGTCCACTGCTGGAACTGCGCGGCCGGGTCGTCGATCTGACTGGCCGCAAGGCAGTCGTGGCCGTGACTGTGACCGTTGACGGCGTGATCACGGCGAGGGGCGAAGTGGTGGCGGTGCGTATGCCGGACGACTGGCAACCGGCCGCCTGAGCCAGCCGGGACGCGTTCGTGGACACGCCTGTCGTCGCCACGCTGTTACAGCCGGCCGCTCCAAACTGGCCTGACCAGATCGAGGCGATTCGCACACTGCTCGGCGCGCCGAACAATCCGGCCGTCTTTCCCTCACATTTTTTGCGCGTGGTGCTACCGCGCATCGGCGGCCACATCGTGCAGTTCCAACGCAACGGCCAAACTGTCGGCGT
>JACKBK010000019.1 GCA_020634555.1 Caldilineae bacterium | reverse complement strand
GGATCGGGTGTGCCGCCGTCAGAGGCGAGACAGCCAAGCTCCAGGGTGCCGTTGCCGTCGTTGTCGCAGGTGGCAACGAACGAGTGTGACCAGATGGCCATGTCGCCCTGGGCGCCGCCGCCGGCCTCGTTGCCGACGCCGGCGTGAACGACCATGAAGTGGTCGACAACTCCATTGTCATCCGTGTCGTAGACGGACCAGTCGAAGTTGGGGTCATCCATGTTGAGCGCGGCAATCGTGTCTCCCACAAAGGCCGATGTGTTGCCGGAAGGCAGTTCACAGGATACGCCCTCACCGTACGGATTCGCCTCGCCACCTTCCCAGCCGTAGTAGCCTTCGGAGTGGTCGAGCTGTACCCACTGCTGGAAGAACTCACCCTGCAGGTCATACAGACCTTCGGACTGCTCGGCGTACCAGTTGGTGCCAGAGACACCGGTCATGTCCACGCCTGCACCGTCGTTGAGATCGGTGCGCACAACGCCGGGACCGTCGCCGAAGATCAGGCTGTCGTACCATGCGATGTCGAAGTTGTCGGTCCAGAGTGTGTTGTTGTCTCCAGTGCCGGCGGGATTGGGGATCTCGTTGTGCAGCGGGCCGCTGGCGGTGACGGTGCCCATGGGGTTGCCGTCGGTATCGCAAACGTCCAACTCATCGGTGCCGGTGAACTCGAAGGCAACCATCAACATTTCAGCAACGCCGATCTCGCCGAGGCCGGCCGCCTTGGGGCTCTTGCCCATGGCTTCGGCTTGTGCAATCTCCTGCATGCGCTGCTGGTAGGCGATGGGGTTGGGGCCACTCTTCTCGTTCTTGGCGTTGAACTGCGCCAGCCAGTCCTCGATGATGGCATCGGATTCAGCCGCGGTTGCGCCAACAGGCACGCCGGCTATCTGGGCAACGACCTGCTCATCGCGCGGCGGCGTGTTGTTCGGAAACTGCAAAGGCGTGATCGTGTCGATCAGCGCACGGCCCCTCAGGGGCTGCGGGCCGTCCGGCGCGACGTCGGTTGAAGCAAACACCGAAAGCGGAGTGATCAGCATGGCGGCGATCACGACGAGGGTCATTATCTTGACCCGGTGGTGAGAGTGTTGAGAGTTCAACGTGTCCTCCTTCTCAAACTGTTGGGGTGGGATTAAGGAATCGATATGGCGCCGCGAGCGCGCCGAAGAACTGACTATTGAGGAAGAGCCGTCACCTCCTTTGGCTGCGAGTGGTGACACCTGGCAGGATTGCCAGGCCCATTGTAACCGAGATCGGAAAGGGGAAACTGGTATGCACGATCAGTCACTGCGGGCTGGTGGTTGCTCTGCGGGCTGTCTTGAAAACCACAACCGTGTTGCAACCGGACGATATGCACATTGGCTTCTATTATAGTTGTTTCGTGCGCTATTTGTCAAACGATTGGTTAAGTACTTTCGGTCTCTGGTTAGCAAGTAACTGCCCACCAAAACTGACTGGCGCGACCAAGAAATGTGTCGTTCTGGGCTTGGCTATGAGTTTTCTACGCCTCGTGCAGCAGACGGCCGCACGACGGGCAGAAAGAGCGTACCTCGTCGTTGTGTACGGCCTGGACGATGCCGGTTGGCAGGGAGATTCCGCAGGCCTGGCAGGTGCCGTTGCGCTCTTCGGCCAGTGCTCGCCCGGCTTTCCGCGCCCGCAGGTCGCGGTAGAGTTGTTGATCGTCCGGTGACAGGATCGCCCACTGCCGGTTCATGTTGGCCGCCAGGCGCTTCAACTCAACCAGCTTGGCGTTAACCTCGGCCGCATTGGCGGTCTGCATCTCCTGCCAGTCAGCTTCCAGCCCCTCCAGATCAGCCTTCCTGGAGTCAGTGTCAGCCTGCCACTGCTCTGTTTGCAGCATGGCCTCGAGAACCTGATCTTCGACAGCGCTCAGTCGTCGTTTCAGCGACCCGACGTTGGCGTGCATCCCTTCGAGTTCCTTTGGGTTGCGCACGCGGCCGCTCATCAGATCCTTCTCTGCCGCGTCGATTTTGCCAGACAGCTCGCGAGCCTGGATCTCCAGATCGCGCCGGGTGGTGCGCCAGTGAACTAACTCAGCGTTGGCGGCGGTGTATGCCTCGCGCGCCGTTTTGATCTCCGCTGTTTCGCCGCGCTGCCCTTCTATCTCTTTCAGGCGGCGACGAATGGCCTCCACGGCCAGATCGGTCTGTTGCACTGCCCACAGGTCACTCACATTGCTCATCACGTGCCTCCGGTTGGCGGGTCCGCGCCGGGTTCCCATTGGATTCAGTCACGACTCCGCCATTATATCCGCCTTGTTGGTGATCCCACAATCTCAAGCAGGCGTGGTGGCCACAAGGAGGGACTCGGCTGGTTCTCATGCGTTCGCGGCGATCCGTGATCGGTGAAAAGTGCCCGAATGATCCGCCGCGTTCGTCCGGCTATGATTGGACAGTCTTGCCACCTGTGTTACAATCCGGCGCAAGCCGTCCCAAGGAACCAGACCAGCGATCGCCAGACGACGCTACGCCAGGAACCCATCATGGATCAGCCGATTCGCATTATGATCGCCGAGGACCACGCTCTTTTCGGGCACGGTCTGCGTCGGGTGCTGACCATCGAACCGGATCTGGTTGTGGTTGCGGAGGTGAAGGACGGCGCGGCGGCGGTTGACATGGCGTTGCAATTGATCCCGGATGTGGTGCTGATGGATGTCAACATGCCGGAGATGAACGGTCTGATGGCGACTCAGATCATCAGCCAAACGCTGGATGGCGTCGCGGTGATTGTGTTGACGGCCTATGACCACGAAGAGCAGATGTTCTTTGCACTGCGCGCCGGCGCCGCGGCCTATTTCGTCAAGGACGTAACGCCGGAGGAGCTGATCGGCGCTATTCGTATCGTCAATACCGGTCGGTACGTGGTTGGTGGCGAGACTATGACCCGCGGGCAGGTGCAGCGCTGGCTGGAGATCTGGATCGAGGAACACACCCAGCACTACAGCCAAGACTCGAGCTCCTTGACACCTCTCTCGCAGCGTGAGATGGAAGTGCTGGAATATCTGGTGCAGGGCGCCAGCAACAAGGTCATTGCTGCCAGCCTGGGCATCAGCCAGCGGACCGTCAAGAACCATATGACCAACATCATGCGTAAGCTGGGCGTCGGTGACCGCACTGAGGCCGCTGTGGCAGCCCTGCGTCGCGGATGGATACCCTTGCATGATACTCGGACTCCGCCCCCGGTGTCCGATCAGAGGTAAACATGTCTTTCAGAGACGACTCAGGCCAGAGCTTTGTCGAATATGCCTTGATCTTGATCTTGATCGCCATTGTTGTATCGGCGATACTTCTCATCATGGGCGACGAGATCCGCACCTTCGTCAACGATCTGCTGCAAGCCTGGTTCCCCGGTTGACAGGCTGCAGATCAGGTTCTCTTTTAACCATCCACGGAGGGAAACGTGTCGTCGCAACATCGCGACCTCAGCGCGCTGGCGGCAGTTCCGGCGGAGAGCCGTCCGGCCCGCCGCTTCTCCGGGCGCTTGCTCGACCTGGTATTTCCCGCGCGCTGCGCAGGGTGCGGCAACATGGGCGACCTGTTTTGCGCCGCTTGCCGCGAGCAGGTTCAGCCGGTGCCGCAGCCAATCTGTATTCGCTGCGGCAAGCCGGCGGAGCGGACCGGTCGATGCCAGGCCTGCCGCGATGGCGTGTTTCAGGTGTCCGCGATCCGCGCCGCTGCTGTTTATCACGAGCCGATCAGCAGGGTCATTCACGAGTTCAAGTACAACGGGCGCAGGGAGTTGAGCCAGCCGCTGGGCGAGCTGTTGGCCGAGTATTGGCGCGCCCGGCCTGTGTCGGTTGATCTGGTGGTCGCGGTGCCGCTGCACAAGCATCGTTTCAACGAGCGGGGCTTCAACCAATCGCAACTGCTGGCTGAAACCCTCTGCCGGGCGGCCAGCTTGTCCCTGGTACAGCCGGAGGTGCTGCGCCGCGAGCGGAAGACGCAGCAGCAGGTGCATCTGGGTCTGGCCGAGCGGCAGGCCAACGTCAGCGGCGCGTTTATCTGGACCGGCCCTGATCTGGCCAGTGCAAGCGTGTTGCTTATCGACGATGTCGCGACTACCGGCGCGACGCTGGAGGCCTGTGGAGAAGCGCTGAACACAGCCGGCGCTGGTCGCGTCTGGGCGCTGACTGTGGCGCGTTCGGTGGGAGAAAAAGACCCGAATTGACGCTGAAAAACGCGCAACGAGGCATGACATGCGATACCTTAAGAACCTTTCTGTGTTCACCTGCGTCCATCAGGTAGAGACTATTTGAAAGTCGCCCACACAGACTTCGCAAGTCGCCGGGTTGCCAGACTGAGGATGTTTTAGCGGTAGCAGGCAGGTCGTTGCAGGAAATCAGTGGCTTCCGAAGTCTTTTCAAACAGCTCGAACAGCGTCTAAAAATTGCTGCCCGAGCCGCGAGCGGGTTGACAAAGGACAGTCGGCTGGCTAAAATGACAACTACCACTTGGACGCGTTTAGTCATCTGCACTCGCACTGCGGTCGCCGATTTCGCCGGCGAACGCTCAACCCCAATCCCAAATCTCCCGCTGGAAAGGAGCTAGCTTTATGCAACTCACGATCAAAGGTCGTAACCTGGAGGTAAACGATCAACTGAGGGGGTACGTCGAGAAGAAACTGGGCAAGATGGACCGCTATCTGCCTGACATTCAGGAAATGCGCGTTGAACTGGCCGAGGAGCAAAGCCGCAAAGCCAGCGAGCGCGAGGTGGTTCAGGTGACAGTTCGCAGCAACGGTAGCCTGTTGCGTGCCGAGGTCCGCAGCGGTGACATCTATTCGGCTGTCGATGGGGCGGCCGAAAAATTGCAGGTTCAGATCAAGCGTTACAAGGGCAAGCGGCGCCGCAAGCTGGAGAAGGCCCAGGTTCACGCCGTCGAGGTGGAGGAAATGGAGGCCTACAGCGCCGCCACAGCACCGTTGTCCGAGGAAGACGAGATCTTCGAAGAGGGCCATATCGTGCGCCGCAAGCAGATCGCAATGTCGCCGATGAGCGAGGATGAGGCGGTTGACCAGATGGAGCTGCTGGGCCACGACTTCTTTGTCTTCTTCAACGCCCGCGAGGCTGCCATCAACGTCCTCTATCGGCGCACTGACAACAACTACGGTCTGTTGCAGCCAGAACTGGCGTGACCCCGTTCGTTAAAGCTACCACAAACACATGCACCGAATCCATGGGCAGGTGTTGAACGAATTGAGTGAAAATTCTCAGCGCTGCAAGCGGAGTCAGCAAGATCGACAACCTTTTCGCAGCGCGGCTGACAAGGGAATGCCGAACTACATGGGCCAGGGCCAAACACCCTGGCCCGTTCGCGCGGACGAGCGGGTCTCACGCGGAGGATATCGCCAGTGAAACGTGTCTTGATTGTCTGTACAGGAAACATCTGCCGGTCCCCCATGGCTTGGGGAATGCTTCGCCAGCGGCTGGCCGCCGACGGCCTGGCCGATGAGGTAAGCGTTAGCTCGGCCGGCGTCTACGGCGTGGACGGCAGCGGCGCCAGCGAGCCAGGTGTAGAGGTGTTGGCCGAGCGCGGCATCGATATTTCCGACCATGTTGCGCACACAGTCACCCAACGCGAGATCGCCGAGGCGGACCTGGTGCTGGTCATGGAGGAGGGGCACCGACGGACCCTGTTCTACAGCTATCCGCAATACCTGACCAAGGTCTTCCTGCTGAGCGAGATGAGCGGCGACTACGGCGATGTCAAAGACCCGTACCGGCGGCCAAAAGCCGAATACGAGATCTGCGCCGATCGCTTGGAGAAGCTGATCGACGAGGGGTACGACAACATCTTGAAGCGGTTGGGGATCACCCGTTAAGGGAAGGAATTGGGGGAGGATGGGAAAGCAGGGAAACGAGGGAAAGACAGCATTGCGGGTACTCTCCGTCGTTCCCGCGCAGGCGGGAACCCAGGACTGTGAAGAGTGGATTCCCGCCTGCGCGGGAATGGCGAGGTATTCTCCCTCACCCTTCGATAGATCCCGTAGCTGCGGGGCGGTTTGGAAAACCATCCTACGTCGAACTCGGCGTCACCCCTATTCAGCCTGCTTGAGCAGGCTTCTGTTGCCAGACGCCGAATTCATTCGGTGGTCTCATTCGGTGGAACGGAAACGTTTCATCAATACCCAGTAAGGGTAAAACCCGTAGTAATACGCCAGGAGGGAAGCCAGCTTCAACCCGTGCCAGCCATCGCGGTAGCCCTCCAGTGTGAGGTAGCGGCGGCGGAACTCGCGCAGCGGCTGCAAGACGAAGTTGTGCGGACGGGGGCGGATGCCGCGCTGGGCCAGGATGTCTGCTTCCATCGCCCCGTAGCGGCGCTGCTTGGCGTGGAACTGTGCCCACGTGTCGTAGTTGTAGTGGATCAGGTGGTTCTGCAGGAAGCCCTCGCTGCCGTCCAGTTCCACCACCTCGTGTACCGGCCGGCTCAGGTCATAGCGTGCCTTGCCGACCCGCAACAGCCGCATCTGGTAGTCCGGGTAGAATCCGCCGTGGCGCACCTGCTTGCCGGCGATAAAGTTGTAGCGCGGCACGCTCCAGCCGGCCTCCGGCCGCGTCCCGGTAACCACACGTATCTCCCCGGCTAACTCCGGCGTGCTGCGCTCATCGGCGTCCACGAAGAACACCCAGTCCGCGCCCATCCGCGCCGCCGAATCCAGCGACCCATTGCGCTGCACTGCCCAGCCCTCGAACGTCCGCTGCTCCACGGCCGCGCCGGCGGCCTGCGCCAGCGGGACCGTCTCGTCCTCGCTGAACGAATCGGACACCAGCACCCCGTCCGCCCAGGCGACGCTGGCGATGCAGTCAGCGATGTGGCGCGCTTCGTTCTTGGTCAGGATGACGGCGATGACTCTCATCGGTTTCCTGTCAGGGTGGCGACGGCTTCATACGCCCGCAGTCGCTCGTCGATTTCCAGTAGCGTGCCCACTTGGGCGCGTTGGGCCGCAGCAGCCATGCCGGCCCGGATCAGCTTTCGCAGCAAGCGGTTAGTGAGCGGTCCATGGTAGCGGGCAAAATAGCGCAGCCGGCTGTGCCATAACTCCGTGAACATCGCGGCGCGGAACTGGCTGGTGCTGGCGCCGCCATGATGCATCACCTGTGCGGCCGGAACGCAGTAGACCTCCCAGCCCGTCCGCGCCAGCCGTTGCTGCCAGTCCATCTCTTCGCAGTACATGAAATAGCTCTCGTCCAGCAGACCGGCCTGTTCGATGGCCCACCCGCGCACTGTCAGCGATGCGCCGAGGACGAAATCCACCGGGAATGCCTGGCCAGCGTTGTTCAGCCGGCGCGGGTAACGGCCGTTGAGCCGCGAGTCCATCAGCGCCGTGTTGAGCCGGCCGGGCGGCGGGAACAGGTCCAGCGCCGTCTGGGCCAGTCCGGGGAACCGAAACGCGCCGTGCTGGAAGCAGCCGTCGGGGTAGACAAGCTGTGGCCCGCAGGCGCCGGCGCGCGGCGTCTCATCCAGAAACGCCACCAACCGCGCCAGCGCATCGCCGCGCACCTCAGCGTCGGAGTTCAGCAGTAAAACATGGCGCGGCGGCTGGTGCGGCGCCAGCCACGGATCGTCCGGCAGCGGTAGGTGACCGCTGCGGCCCAGCTCGCGGCCCGCGGGCCGAAAGCCCAGCGCACGCAGCGCGAAATTGTTGCCCCCGGAAAACCCTAAATTTTCATTTAGCGCGATCAGCCGAACATTCGGGAACATCTCGCGGACCATGGCTGCGCTGCCATCGGCCGATGCGTTGTCCACCACCCACACGCCCGCGTCCAACGCCGGTGACGCGGCCAGGCTGGCTCGCACGCTGTCCAGACAGGCGCGCAGTAGTTCACGCGTGTTATAGCTGACGACGATGATAGCGAGGTCCATAGAAGGAGTTGGTTATCGGTGAACGGTAATCGGTAATCGGACATCGTTGAATTGCTGCCACTGGATGCAACTACCTGATGAGGTGCTGCACCGTTTTCCGTTTACCGATCACGGATTACCGGTCACCGGTCACGGCGCGCCGACGACGACGCTGATGCGATCGACGTAGTTGTTGGGCACGTCGACGAACTCGTGGATCAGGCCGCCCCACCAGAAGTTGGTGCCGGTGGGTGGTTCCTCGTCGAACTCGATGCAGCCGTTGACCTGCGATCGGTCACCGGGCAACAAGTACCACTGCTCCTCGCCGTCGATTACCCGCCGTTCCAGGTCTTCCTGGCGGCCTATGGCCCAGCGGAAGGGGAAGTCGATGCCGGTGGTGTCATAGTTGACACCGAAGCGGAACACACCGGCCTGCTGGCGGAAGCTGGGATCGTCCTGCTCCAGCGCCAGGGTGTTGTTGTTCTCAGTGAACTTGTAGGTGGTGCCCGGCCACGGCCCGGCGGTGCGGATGCTGACCGTGCCCTCGTTCTGGATCGTCGCGGTGAAACAGAACGTCCCGCCTAGCGGAACGCTGACCACGCGGTTCACCTCGTCCTGCCAGTCGATCTCGCCCTGCAGGATGTCGGCGCGCGGCTTGCCGCCGTCCTCGATGGTCAGCGTGGACGAGACCACCACCCGGTTGCCGGCCAGATCGCGCGCGTCGCCGTAGATAATGTAGGTGCCGTCGGGCGGCGGCTCGGCGCCCAGATCGACCCCGCCTTCGTAGCGGTATTCGTGGTAGCCCAGCTCGCCCGGCTTGATGACCCGTTCGCTCTCGGCGATGGGGTACTTGAGGTTCGGCTCGGCCGGGTCGATGAGGTAGACCTGGGCGTTGTCCACGTCCTTGGGCAGGTAGTAGGAGATGGACACCCAGTCGTCGCGCAGGCCGTCCTGGTTGGGGCGGAACTCCTGCGGCACGACGGTGAAGTTCTGCAGCTCAGGCAGCACAGTGTCGCCGTTTTGCAGTGTGATGCTGCCGGACTGCGTCTCGACCTTGCCGCGCTGATCGGTTGCCTTCACGGTCCAGGTGTAGACGCCGTCGGGCAGCACGTGGCTCAGCACCTGCTGCGGACCGAACCCGTCGTCGATCTCCACCGGGTCGTTGATGACGCCGCCCCAGGCCACGCCGTAGTCGCCCGGCGAACGCAACTGGCTGTCGCGGAAGTAGAAGCGCTCGCCCTGCTCGTTCTCGAAATAAATCGAGACGTTGGCCGTCTGGCCGAGGGTGTAGCGGATGTTGGTGGCGTCGGTGTCGCCGTCGGCGTTGGGGCTGATGACGTCCGGCTGCACGCTGACATCGGACAGCAGCGGGCGAAAGCTGCATCCGGCCAGGGTTGTGAGCAAAAATGTAAGGGCCAGAAGCGGCCCGAAACGAGCGATGGATCGCACGCGATACTCTCCGAAACGAATTGACTGTGTTGCCGGTGACACCACCAACTGGCGGCAAATGTTCACCGCTGCACAGGCCGGTTCAGTCTACCGCAAGGGGCGCGGAACGTCAAACGGAGGTGGGATGGGAATTGACAGATCATCCCGCTCACAGTATCATGCGCCCAATCGAACAAACGACGCCATTCTCCACAGTTCGACTTCTTCGGTGAAGTCGAACTTTTACCGTGAGGCGGCGGCGTTTCAAAAGTTCAACTTCTCCGAAGAAGTTGAACTTCTTGGGAGTGCATCGTGCTGCGCAAACTTTGGAACCGCTGGATGGTGCTTGCCCGCAAGATCGGCAAGTTCCAGTCACGCATTCTGCTGACCTTCTTCTATTTTGTCATCGTCCTGCCGTTTGGCCTGGCCGTGCGGCTGCTGGCCGATCCGTTGCACATTCGTCGGCATCGATCTGCCGAGACGGCCTGGCTGCCGCGCGAGACGCACGACAAGGAACTGGCCGACGCGCAGCGCCAATCGTAGTGAATAGCCAGACTCGGGAATTGCCACGAACACTTGCGCCGCACGCACGTGCAGGTGTTGCACGAATTTCGCTAACTCAGAATCCGAAATTCGTCTAATTCGTGTCATTCGTGGCAACTCCCCGGAGACGCCCCTTTGTACATTCTCGGTATTTCCTGTTTCTATCACGACTCGGCTGCTGTTTTGCTGGCCGATGGGGACCTGGTGGCAGCGGTTCAGGAAGAGCGCTTCAGCCGCAACAAGAACGACTACCGTTTCCCAGAGTTGGCCGTCCAGTTCTGCCTGCAGCAGGGCGGCATCACCGCCGAAGACCTGGACTATGTCGTCTTCTACGAGAAGCCGTTGCCCAAGTTCGAGCGTATCCTGATGTCCACGCTGGGTACCTTTCCGCGCTCGTGGAAGGTGTTCCGCGAGGCCATGGTAGCCTGGTTCGACGAGAAGCTGTGGGTCAAGAGCATCCTGCAGGAAAAGGTCGGCGTCGAGGCGGACAAGGTTCTGTTCGTGGAGCATCATCTGAGCCATGCCGCCAGCGCGTTCTTCTGCTCCCCTTACGAAGAAGCCGCCGTGCTGACCATCGACGGCGTCGGCGAGTGGACTACCACCTCGCTGGGACGAGCCAAGGGATCCTGGCGCGACGGCAGCATGAACCGCATCGACCTGACCAGCGAGATGCGTTTTCCCCACTCGCTGGGCTTGCTCTACTCGGCTTTCACCGCCTGGCTGGGTTTCCGGGTCAACGAGGGTGAGTACAAGGTGATGGGCATGGCGCCGTACGGCCGGCCCCTGTACCGTGACCGGCTGGACAAGCTGGTGCAGACCTTCCCCGACGGCAGCTTTCGGCTGAACATGGATTACTTCAGCTACCACTACTCGCCCGAGCGTACCTTCAACGATCGCTTCATCGAACTGTGGGGCAAGCCGCGCACCCACGATGCCGAGTTCTTCTGCGAGACCACCGGCCATGACCTGACCGGTCGCGAGGAACAGGCAAAAACCAACCAGTATTACGCCGACGTCGCGGCCACCATCCAGAGCTTCACAGAGGACACGTTGCTGAAGATGGTCAATCACCTGCACGAGGAGACCGGGCTGGACCGGCTGGTGATGGCGGGCGGCGTCGGGTTGAACTCGGTGGCCAACGGGCGCATCATGCGCGAGACACCGTTCACCGGGGTCTACATCCAGCCGGCGGCGGGCGATGCCGGCGGCGCGCTGGGCGCGGCGTTATATGCCTACCACGTGTTGCTGAGCCAGCCGCGCCGTTTTGTGATGGAGCACGCCTACTACGGACAAAGCTTCAGCGAAAGCGCCTGCGAAGAGTTTCTGCGGACGAACAACCTTGAATACGAGTTCATTGAGGGCGAGGCGGACCTGGCGGATGTGGTCAGCGACGCGCTGATCGCCGGCCAGGTCATCGGCCTGTTTCAGGGTCGGTTTGAGTGGGGACCGCGCGCGCTGGGCAACCGCTCGATCCTGGCCGATCCGCGCAGCGCCGAGATGAAAGAGATCGTCAACACCAAGATCAAGTTCCGTGAGCCGTTCCGTCCCTTTGCGCCGGTGGTGCCGGAGGAAAGGGCCGCGGAGTACTTCGATCTGCAACGGGCCGACGGCCAATATCCGCCGCGCTTCATGCTGATGGTCAGCGACGTGTACGAAGACCGCCAGCAGGAGATCCCGGCGGTATCACACATGGGCACCGGCCGTTTGCAGACGGTGCGCCGCGAGTGGAACCCTCGTTACTACGATATCATCGATGCCTTTGGCCGCAAGACCGGCACGCCGGTGTTGATGAACACCTCCTTCAACCTGCGCGGCGAGCCCATCGTGACGACACCCGCCAACGCCTTCCATACCTTTAGCGTCAGCGACATCGACATGCTGGTGTTGGAGCGCTTCATTGTTCGTAAGCCGACAGCCGGCTAGGCGGGGCCGCCGTTCATGGCGCGGGAAACAAGGGTCTGGCAAACGTTGGTTAGCGGGTTGGGCGCCACAGCCGCGCTGAGCGCACTGTTGGCTGAATCGCTGGCGCGCGCGGAGCCGGGAATGTTACCGCTTCCGGTCCAGGCCATGACTGGCCGCCGCTCAGGATCATGGGCGGGCTTTTTTGATGATTGGCACGCAACCTCTGCGCCTGATCCCCGGTTGGGGTTTCGCCATCTGCCCAACCTCGACGTGGTGCTGGCCGGCCATCCCGACTACAGCTATCGCCTGAGGACCAACAGCCGTGGTCTGCGTACACCGGTCGAGGACGGCTCTGTGGAGGTGGTCGCGCTGGGCGACAGCTTCACGTTTGGCTATGGCGTGGACGAGAAGGCAGCCTGGCCGGCGCAACTGGCTTGGTTGAGCGGTCTCACCGTCGCTAATCTGGGCATCAGCGGCTTCGGGCCGGGCAACGAGCTGGCTATGCTGCGCCAGGAGGGGTTGCGGCTGCGGCCGCGACTTGTCGTGTGGCAGTTTTTTGCCAACGACCTGCTGGACGCGGCCAGCTTCGCTGCCTGGCAGGCAGTCGGTGGCGGGGATTTCCTGGCCTGGGAACGTGAACGCACGCAACCAGACACCGCTGATCCGACCATGCCGGGCGTTTCCTTGCGAGGACTGCTGCATCGCCATCTGGTCAGCTACGAACTGGCGAAATGGGCGCTGCGGCAAGGTGTCTACAACCCGAGGCGGCGGCCGACGCGCTGGATCAATATTGGCGCGGCGCCGCTGCTGCTGGACATCAGCGGGCCAGTTGCGTGGGCCGACCGCTCTGATCCAAGGGTGTGCGAGGGGATGGCGCTGACCGCTGCCGCGCTGGAGGCGGCGCGGGACGCCGTCCATGCTGCCGGCGCCGGGTTGGTGGTGGTACTGGCACCGACCAAGGAAGCGGTTTACTGGCAAGGAGACCTCTCCGAGCGCATGGCGCTGGAGGGCAACGACCGCTGGGTCGCGCAAGTTTGCCGCTCGCTGGAGATTCCTTGTCTGCCGCTGTTGCCGGCCTTCGCCAGCGCGGCCCGGCAGACAGGTCCGCTCTATTTCAGCCAGGATGTTCATTGGAACCCGGCCGGCCATCGCCTGGCGGCACGAGAGATTGCCCGTTTTATCACCAGTTCGTAGAAGGCGTTTCGGCGTTGCTTTGGGAAAGCGCTGAAGCGCTTTCCGCGGCGGAGCCCCTGTTTTCGTTTAGAGGCAACTACTCACCGTCATTCCCGCGGAGGCGGGAATCTAGTCTTTACAAGCACTAGACTCCCGCCTTCGCGGGAGTGACGGTGAGGGCTGAATCGTTACAGTTGGAGAGACATTATCATGAATCGAACTTCCCCTCATTCCCACCGGCTGAGCATGCTGGCGTTGATTGCAGTGACCAGCGCGCTTCTCTCAGGGCTGCTGCCCGGCAGCCGTGTTGACAGCACCGCTGCCAGCCCGGCTGACTGGCCGCAGATCGGGCTGACGTTGGTAACCGACGCCATCAACACACCATCGGACATTGCGTATGCGCCCGATGGCAGCGGCCGCCTATTTGTTGCTGCTACCAATGGCCGCATCTGGATTCTGCGCGACGGGGACCCGACGCCGCACGAGTTTGTCAACATCAACGACCGCGATCAGGGCTATCGGCTGTTCGGGTTGGCGTTCTCGCCGGACTACGTGGCTGACGGCAGCTTTTATGTTCATTATCTGGAACGCGATACATCCCAGGTAGTGGTGGCGCGTTACCATGTGCTGCCGGATGACCCCGACCACGCCAGCGCCGCGAGTCAACAGGAGGTGCTGCGTGTGCCGGAGTCCGCGACACTTCACAGCGGCGGGCAACTGGCGTTCGGACCTGACGGCTACCTCTATATCGCGATCGGCGATGGCGATCTGGATTACGACCCGGAGAACGATGCGCAGAATCTTGGCAACCTGCTGGGCAAGGTTCTGCGCATCGATGTGCGCCAGACGTTGCCGGCGGACCCGCCGCCAGCCGAGCCGGGCACGCTGTCCACCGTCGCTTACCTGCCGGTGGTCAGCCATGGCCACGGGTTCACCTACAACGTACCGCCCAGCAATCCTTTTGCCGGGATGCCTGGCCACGCGCCTGAGATCTGGGCCTACGGACTTCGCAATCCCTGGCGGTTCTCCTTCGACCGCCAGACTGGCGACCTGTACATCACCGACGTAGGCCAGAGTCGGCGGGAGGAGATCGACTTCCAAGAGGCCGGCAGTGCAGGCGGCCAGAACTACGGCTGGCGCGTGATGGAGGGCACGTTGTGTACCGACTCCGTCAACTGCGATCCCAGCCTCTACGTCCCGCCGGTAGCTGAGTATGCGCATTCCAACGGCAACTGTGCGATCATCGGCGGCGACGTATACCGCGGCGACGCGTATCCATCGCTGGAAGGCATCTTCTTCTATGGCGACCACTGCACGGGACGCATCTGGGGAATGCGGCGGGCCGGCGCGGCCTGGGAGACCCAGGAGTTGCTGGTAACGGGTCTGCGCCTCGCCAGTATCGGCGACGACGAAGACGGCAATATCTACGTGGCCGATTTTTACAGCGGACAGATCTACAAGGTGGTGGTGCTGTGAGACGGTGGAAAGTTGCGGTTGGCTATGAAGGCGCGGATCGGAAACAAGATGAACTTTCTGTTCTTTGCTAAGCCGAGAATTACGCACAAGAGCGGGTTATCCAGTATAATTACGTCGCTCTGCGGAGCGCACGTCCTGACTTGAAAATAGACGTTGCTGCGGCCGGTCTTCGCGAAGCACCCCGGAGTGGGCCGACCGAGCCGCCCCGTTTTCATCCATGGTTGTGCGAACAGCGCATGGTCGTCTCAGATGCGCCGGGCCGGACGCCGCAACCACGGCAGCAACGATTGAACGTGGTTGCGACGCCAGGAGAAAGTACGTATGAAGACATCGAAGAAAGTCAGTTCACGCATGAGCGTGGTCAACGAGTTGTTCGGCTTCCTCTGGGAGCGCAAGCTGTGGTGGTTGATTCCCATGGTCATCGTGTTGGTGGCCTTTGGTTTGCTGCTGGTGTTTGCACAAGCCTCAGGGATTGCGCCGTTTATCTACACGTTGTTTTAGACCAGTAATCTGCCTTCCAGTTTTGTCATCTGCCAGCGTTGTGTTACAATGCACACAATTGGTTCACAGCATGTCGCGCTGGCCAAGATCTACACATCAGTCCCAGCTCCTTGAATGAATGGACGATCTGCTGCAATGGCGCAGAGTCGCCTGAAAGTCCCGCCGGCACCCCTGAATAGCGCAAACGTCGGAGAGACTTTGTACGTTTTGTCGCGAGGATGGTATAATCGCCCCGCTTGTGCCAGTTTCCTCAATAAGTCGCACCTGACAGGCTTCCGGTCTCACGTCCAACGCCTTGAACCGGCCTACGCAACCCTCGGAGGCAGCTTATGATCCAAGAAAACTTTCAGTTTGTCCTGATCCTGGCCCTCGTCGCCTTTATCTTTCCCTTTGTTGGCGTCGGTGTGGCCTGGTTGTTGCGCCCCAAAAAGCCCAACAAGCTGAAGACAACAACATACGAGTGCGGTGTAGAAACCGTAGGCGACACGTGGACCCAGTTCAAGGCGCAGTATTACCTCTTTGCCCTGATCTTCGTCATTTTCGATGTCGAAGCTGTGTTCCTCTTTCCTTGGGCGGTGGCCTATAACCAGCTTGCCTTTTATGCGCTTGTTGAGGCGTTGCTCTTCGTGGGCATTCTCTTTGCAGGTTTGATCTATGCCTGGCGCGTCAACGCGCTGGAGTGGCAGTAAAGGCGTCTTTCGACCGCGGCAAAATCTGGAGTGATTATTGATGGGACAGCTACTGGAAATTATCAAAGACCCTGCACAGCTTGGACCCTGGTTTCACAATCTGCTGTTGAGTCTGGGACTGAGCGCGGAGCTGGCGTCTCTGGTCGGCGACGTCATCGGCGTGTTGCTGCTGCTGATTATGGTCCTCACCTCGGCGATTTTCCTGATCTGGGGAGAGCGCAAGATCGCCGCGCGGTTGCAGGACCGTGTCGGTCCCAACCGCGCCGGTCCGTACGGCCTCTTGCAGACCATGGCCGACATCGTCAAGCTGCTGACCAAGGAGGACGTCACACCGGCCGGGGCGGACCGGGTTTCTTTCAACCTTGCGCCGGCGCTGTCGGTGATGCAGATCATCATGGTGGCGGCGATCATCCCCATTGGCGCGGGTGTCGTCGCGGTTGGTTTGAACGTTGGTCTGCTCTATTTTGTGGCGTTCAGCGGGCTGGCCGCGATGGGCGCGTTGATGGCCGGTTGGAGCTCCAACAACAAGTATGCCCTGCTGGGCGGCTTCCGGGTCGTGGCGCAGTTGTTGAGCTACGAAATACCGCTGATCTTCACGCTGCTGGCGGTCGTGCTGCTGTCCGGCACCATGAACACCAATTCGCTGGCTGAAGCGCAGGGTGTGCGCTATTTTGGTTTTATCCCCGGCTGGTACGGTCTGCTGATGCCCTTTGCGTTTGTTATCTTCTTTGTCGCGGCGTTGGCCGAGGGAGAGCGGGCGCCGTTTGACCTGCTGGAGGCTGAGAGCGAGATCGTAGCCGGCTTTAACATCGAATACAGCGGCATGAAGTTCGCCTGGTTCTTCCTGCAGTTCTTTGTCAACAGTCTGATCCTGAGCGCGCTGGCCGCAACCGTCTTTTTGGGCGGCTGGCAGGGGCCGTTTGTTGACCAGATCCCGGTGCTGGGAATCGTCTATTTCAGCATCAAGACGCTGCTGGTTTTGTTCGCGCTCATGTGGGTGCGGGCTACCTACCCGCGGCTGCGCATCGACCAGATGATGGGCTTCTGCTGGAAGGTGCTGGTGCCGGCAGCTCTGGTGACCGTGCTGCTGGCTGCTGTGATCTGGAAGCTGCCGGTTTCCGAGAACATTCGGGCCGTGCTGCTCAGCGGCGCCAACATCGTCGCGCTGGTGGCGACGTTGGGGATCATTGGAGCACAGTTGCGCAAACGGGTGCAGCGGCGGCAGACGGCAACACCGGCCGCGACAGTGCAGGTTTAGCGCGGACGCAGCCGCGTAACCAGCGCGTGAGGAGTGCTTATGGCAATTACACCGCAACAAGTCGTTTTCATCTTACTTAGCGTCCTGACTTTGGGCTGTGGCCTGATGGTTGTGCTGAGCCGCAACTTGTTTCACTCGGCGCTGTGGCTGGTCGGTTCCTTCTTTGGCGTTGCAGCGCTTTACGGTCTGCTGGAGGCGGAGTTCCTGGCCGTCGCGCAGATATTGATCTACATCGGCGCCATCGCAACGCTGATCGTGTTTGCGACCATGTTGACCCGCGGCATGATGCTGGGGCGTATGAAGATGAGCAACTTCCAGTCTGGTATTTCGGGCGTGGTTGCCATCCTGTTGCTGGGGCTGCTGGTGCTGGTGCTGCTTCAGGTTAGCTGGCCGACTGAGGCGCTGCCCGTGCCGGACGACACGATCGCAATGATCGGTAACGCGTTTGTCAGCGCCTACGTCATTCCGTTCGAGGTTGTGTCGGTGTTGCTGCTGGTAGCCCTGGTGGGCGCGATCATGATTGCAAGGGAGCGCTAATCTATGGTTCCACTAAGTTGGTATTTGATCGTCGCCGCGGCCCTGTTTTGTATCGGTCTCTACGGCGCACTGTCCCGGCGCAACGCGGTTGCCGTCTTGATGGGCATTGAACTGATCCTCAACGCCATCAACATCAACCTGATCGCGTTCAACCGCTATATCACGCCTGAAGAGGTGAGCGGCCAGGTCTTTTCGATTTTCGTGCTGGCGGTAGCGGCGGCGGAGGCCGCGGTCGGGCTGGCGCTGATCATCGGCATCTACCGCACGCGCGATTCGGTCAACCTGGAAGAACTCGATCTGTTGAAAGGCTAATCCTGTCCGATCAGCCAGCGCCTCCGTCCCATCCCGCGGCGCTTTCCACGATGAACGCGCCATGGCCGAACCGACTCAGCTAACAGGTACGCCTGAAGAGCAGGCCGACCAGCTCTACGAAATGGCCGAGGAAGCGATGGCCCAGGGCCGTTACTCAGGTGCTTATCGCTACTGGCTGGAGATCGAGAAGGCTCTGCCCGGCTACCGGGATGTTCCCGACCGCTTGGCCGAGGCCAATCTCGCTCGCCGGGAGCAGCGCTTTCTGATCATGGGCGCATTGTTGGGCGCAGTGATACTGGTGTTCGTGGCCCGCCTGCTGGGCGCCCAGCGTGAGTTGGCACTGTTCGGAGCAGCGATTCTGGGGCTCCTGGTGGGCTGGTTGGTAAGTTTGTTGATTTTCTCGGCCATGATGCGGCGACGGTATCATAGCGAATGAAGCCAGCGAATGGCACGGCGCGACGCAAGTCGAACGAAACGTCCCTTGAGTAACACCTCTGTAGCGCTCGTTCCCGCGCTGCAACCAATGTTTGAGGTGGTTGAATGCAAAACCTTATTTATCTGATCCCGCTCCTCCCATTTCTTGCCTTTGTAGCGATCGTGCTGCTGCTCAACCGCAACTCGCGGTTGAGTGCACTGACGGCCATCGTTGCTATTGGGATTTCATGGGTCATCTCGTGGGGAACTGCGGCCGTTGCGATCACCACGGAGCACTTCTACGATCAGCCTATCGTTCTGCCGCTGATCAGCATCCCGACCGGGACGACGGCCCTGAGTGTTGGCTTCACAGTCGACTCGCTGACGGCTATCATGCTGTTCATGGTGCCCTTTGTCTGTCTGATGATCTTCATCTACTCCTGGGGCTACATGGGCATCGGCAAGCCGGCCCTCCCCACTCTGGGGCGCAAGCAGTCCCACGGGGAAGGGGGAAACGGTGGCCACGACGATGAGGAGCACGGCGGGCATGGCAAGGGCAAAGGCTGGCCCGCCGGCCCGGAGAACGTTGATCCCATGGCCAGCCGCTTTTTTGCCTACGTTTCGCTCTTCGCCACAGGTATGTTGGGGCTGGTATTGGCCGACAGCATGGTGCTGCTCTTCATCTTCTGGGAGATCATGGGGCTCTGCTCGTACCTGCTGATCAGCTTCTGGTTCGCCCGCAAGTACGACGATCCTGACCGCATCACACCCAAGAAGGCGGGCTTCAAGGCGTTCATCACGACCCGCATCGGCGACGCGATCATGTTTATCGGCATGATGATTCTTTATGCCGCGGCCGCGTTCCTGACTGACGGGCAGGCGGGCCTTACGTTCAGCGCCCTGTTTACACCGGAAGTGCTGGAGGGATTGCAGACGTTGACAGTCCTGGGCGTCTCGATCGCCACGCTGACCGCCATCCTGATCTTCTGGGGAGCTATCGGCAAGTCGGCGCAGTTCCCGCTGCACGTCTGGTTGCCGGATGCGATGGAAGGTCCAACCCCGGTCAGCGCGCTGATCCACGCCGCCACCATGGTCTCGGCCGGCGTTTACCTGATCATTCGCATGTATCCGCTGATGATTGCCGGCAGCACACCGGCGCTGAACTTCATCGGCATCATCGGTGCGTTCACGGCTCTCTTTGCTGCCATCATCGCCGTCACCCAGACCGACATCAAACGGGTGCTGGCATTTTCCACGATCTCGCAGCTTGGCTACATGTTCGCAGCGCTGGGCATCGGCGCCTACGTGGCCGCGGTCTTTCACTTGATCACCCACGCGTTCTTCAAGGCGCTGCTCTTCCTCGGCTCCGGTTCGGTAATTCACGGCATGGAGCACGGCGAGCATCACGCCCACGAGCACGGACATCACGAGGTGGCCGGTTTCGATCCCAACGATATGCGCTACATGGGCGGCTTGCGCCACCGGATGCGCGGCACCTTTGTTGCGTTCCTGATCGGTGGACTGTCGCTGGCCGGCTTCCCGCTCATCACCGCCGGTTTCTGGAGCAAGGACGAGATCCTGTCGGAGGCGTGGTACAGCTTCCTGCACGGCGATGCTAACTCGACCATTGCCTTGATTGTGTTCATCGGATTGGCGCTGGGCGCGTTCCTGACGGCCTTCTACACATGGCGGCAGATCAGCATGACTTTTCTGGGCAAGCCGCGCACCGAGTCGGCGGAAAGCGCCAGCGAGAGCAGCAAGAGTATGGTTGTGCCGCTGCTGATCCTGGCGGCGTTTGCCCTGCTGCTGGGCTATGCAGGCGTCAGCGAGGAGTTCCCGATCATCGGGCCGATTCTGAACAACCCGCTTCACCATATGCTGGGCGAGTTCGCCGAGATGTTGGAGATCCACGCCGAAACGATTCCGTTCGATCCGGCGCCGGTGCTGATCTCCATTCTGGCGGTGTTTGGCGGCTTGGGCCTGAGCTATCTGGTCTACGGCCGGGGCGGCAAAGGCTGGCAGACCCACGACCAGCTCGATCCGCTGGAGGTTGGTTTTCAGCGGCTGCGGTTGGGCGGCGTCTATACTGCGGCACAGCGCAAGTTCTATTTCGATGAGTTGTACGACGCCACCTTTGTCCGGTTCTCGCTCTGGCTTTCGAGAGCCACAGCCTGGTTCGACCGGACGATCATCGACGGCGTGGTCAACGCGGTGGGCCGCTTTGGCCGCTGGGTGGCAGATATCTTTGCCCGCTTCGACCAGTCGGTGATCGATGGCATTGTCAACGGTGTTGGCTCGCTGGCAAGCTGGGCCGGCGGCGTTCTGCGGCTGGTCCAGACCGGCCAGGCGCAGAGTTATCTCTTGGTTGCTCTCCTGACGGTACTGTTGCTGCTCGCCCTGTTCTTTGTCCAGGTCATCGGCATCGGCATCCCCGGGTAACACGTCTGGGAGGTTCGACTTTTTCAGAAAAGTTGAACTTCTACCGGCGCTTGAAGCTTCAGAAGTTCGACTTTGCGGAAAAAGTTGAACTTCAAACGGGCTGAACTTCTGACACGAGGAGAAGTTTCATGGAATCTTGGATCCTACCGCTTATTACCCTAATCCCGCTGCTGGGCGCAATCGTCCTGTTGTTTATCCCGCGGGACCGGGAGGACGGCATCAAGCTGGCAGCAATTGTCATCAGCCTGATTCCGCTGGTGTTGTCCATCTTCTTGTTGGTGGACTACTACACCCGCTACATTCCTGCGGGCGGCGGCATGCAGTATCAGGTGACGCTGTACACCATCCCATCCCTCAACGCGTCCTACGCCATGGGCGCCGACGGGTTGAGTGTGCCGTTGGTGTTCCTGACGACGTTGCTGACGACCCTGGGGTTGTACTACTCCCGACACACCATCAAGAAGCGGGTCAAGGAGTTCTTCTTCCTCTTCCTGCTGCTGGAGATGGGCATGTTGGGTGTCTTCGTTTCCCTGGACTACGTGCTGTTCTACATTTTCTGGGAAATCGGTCTGGTGCCCATGTACTTCCTCATCGGCATCTGGGGCCAGCCCAAGGACCGCCCACGCTACGCCGCCATCAAGTTCTTTATCTACACTCTGGTAGGCTCGGTGGCGATGTTGCTGGCGATTCTGGGCATCTACTTCGAGACCGGCACCTTTAACATCCTGGATGCCGCGGCTGCCCAGCCGTGGGCCGGCAATCTGACGGTCGCCAGCCTGGCCTTCTGGGCCTTTATGCTGGCCTTTATGATCAAGGTGCCGGCGTTTCCGTTCCACACCTGGTTGCCTGACGCTCACACGGCTGCGCCCACCGCTGGATCGGTGATCCTGGCCGGCGTGCTGCTGAAGCTGGGCGCTTACGGTATCATTCGCATTGTGCTGCCGACCTTCCCGACGGCGTTCAACCATTGGGCGCTGGTCATTGTCGGTATGGGCGTGATCGGCATCGTCTACGGCGCGTTTATCTGTATCTCGCAGACCGACCTGAAACGGCTGATTGCTTACTCATCGGTGAGCCACATGGGCTACGTGATGCTGGGTCTTGGCGCGGCAGCCTTTGGCATCAGCCGCGTGCAGGACCAGAACGTCGCCAACAGCATGGCGATGGCGATCAACGGCGCGACCTTGCAGATGTTCAACCACGGTCTGATCACAGGCGGTCTCTTCTTCCTGGTCGGCGTGATCTACGAGCGGGCGCACACGCGCGACATGGGCCAGTTCGGCGGCCTCAGCGCCAAGCTGCCCTACTTCTACGGCATCATGATGCTGGTCGCCTTTGCGTCGCTGGGCCTGCCCGGTCTGGCCGGTTTCTGGGCCGAGTTCTTCACCTTCCGGGGCGCCTTTGACCTGGTGACGGTTTGGGCGGCCATCGGCGTCATCGGCATCGTTGCCACCGCCGGCTACATCCTCTACCGCATCATTCAGTCGGTGTTCCTGGGCGAGTACGACTCCACCAAGGTCGCCCACTGGACTGATATGAACAACGGCGAGGAGAGCCACGAGCCGACCGACATGGCCCGCTTCGAGAAGGTGGTGATGTGGCCGCTGGTGATCCTGATCGTGCTGCTGGGTGTGTTCCCGAACCTGTTGTTGAACTTCTTCAACCAGTTTGCCACCGAATTCGTTCGCATTGTCGGGTGATTATGACGCCCGTTCTTGATCGCCCTTGCAATGGCAACGGCGAGAGGAGGCTAGGTTGACTGTCGATACCCTCCGATTATTGCTTCCGGAAATCATCCTGCTCTTGACCGGTCTGGTTGTGATCATTATCGACCTGATCACGATGCGGCGCGTCAACGACACGGTGCTGGCCGGTGTGTCGATAGCGGGCATGCTGCTGGCTGCGCTGGCGGCGTTCTCGCTGCGCGGCATCCCGCCGGAGCCTGTCACCGCGATGCTGGCCGTCGATGGCTTCGCTACCTTCCTGATGGTGGCGGTGCTGCTGGGCATGTCGCTGGTGGTGCTTTATTCCTACGACTACATGAAGCAGTACGGCAAGAACCGCGGCGAGTACTATGCCTTCTTGCTGGCCGTGGCGCTGGCCATCGTGCTGGCCGTCGGCGCCAACGATCTGTTGATGGTCTGGCTGGCGATGGAGTTCCTGTCGATCACGTCCTACATCCTGGTCAGCTACCTGCGCGGCAACCCGCGTTCCAGCGAGGGCGCTCTCAAGTATTTCCTCTACGGCGCGGTGGCGTCATCGGTCATGCTGTACGGCATCTCGCTGATCTACGGCGCGACCGGCTCGACCAGCCTGAACGGCATCGCTCAGATCGTCAGCGGCCAGGGTGCGATCGAGGGCGCACGCGCGCTGGGCTTTACCGCGATCGTGCTGCTGATCGTCGGCTTCGGCTTCAAGACCAGCCTGGTGCCCTTCCACCAGTGGGCGCCCGACACTTACGAGGGCGCGCCGACGCCGATCACCGGCTTTCTCTCCACGGCGTCCAAGGCGGCCGGCTTTGCGCTGATGATCCGCACGCTGATCGTGGCATTGCCGTCGCTGTCGGTGGACTGGCTGACGGTGCTGGCCGGCATCAGCATGATCACCATCCTGTTCGGCAACCTGGTGGCGCTGCGGCAGAGCAACATCAAGCGGCTGCTGGCCTACTCCTCCATCGCCCAGGCCGGCTACATCCTGATGGGGCTGGTGTGTGTGCCGCAGGTCGGGTTCCAGATCCTGCCCTTCTCCGACTTCCAGTTCAACGGCATCAACGGCGTGCTGATCTACCTGTTCGGCTACATCTTCACCAACCTGGGCGCGTTCGCGGTGGTGATCGCCATCGAGAACCGGACGGGCAAGGTGGAGGTCAAGGACTACGCCGGGCTGATCTACCGCTCGCCGTGGCTGGCGTCGTTGCTGTTGATCTTCCTGCTGTCGCTGACCGGCATCCCGCCGACGCTGGGCTTCTGGGGCAAGTACTTCGTCTTCGGCGCGGCGATCCAGATCCAGTTCTACCCGCTGGCGCTGGTCGGCCTGATCGGGGCGGCCATCGGCGCAGGCTACTACCTGAACATCGTCCGCTACATGTTCCTGATGCCGGCCGACGACGACGAGAAGATCGGCGTCTCTCGCGCCATCAGCGTTGCTCTGGCCGTGACCGGGGTCGCCGTCATCCTCCTGGGCCTTCTCCCCAGCGCCCTGATCACCTGGGCGACTGAGTCGGCGCAGTTTTTGGCATCGCTGTAGCGACACTAAACCGTCACGAATCAAAAAGGGCGCCGCGCGGCGCCCTTTTTGATTCGTGACAGAGTGGCCGAGTGCATAATCATGCTGCCATTAAAGCTCGACCTGTGTCTCGACGTATACTTGGCTGGCGAACGTCCACAACAGCCGAGCTTTGCGTTGGTTGTAAGCTCTGTTCGGCGGCAATTGATTAACTGGATGCTTGCACGATAAATATCACTCTTAATGATCTTGAAGCATCAGGTTCTAAAGGAACTCCAGATAGAAACCGAGAGTTTGTAGGCCGTTAGCTACGCCCAATGCCTATCTGGTACCCCCTTGGTTTCAAAATGGTATTGCTTTAGCTTTGGCGAATCAGGCGCTCGTACTCATCGTGCTTCCCGATCCAGAACCACACTACGCCCTCTGGCTTACTTAAAGCCAACGCGCGATAGTTCTCTCCGACGCGCACTGACCAGGGCTGGTTCCGCTGTCCAAGCTTCTTGAAATGTAGAGACGGATGAAAGGGATTGATCTTCAGTAAAGCGTAGTTCTTATCAGCCAGGCGCTGCACTTCTGGCGGGAGTTGTTGATAATGTCGTCAGAAACGAGGCAAAACGAGATAGATCATAAAGGCCGAGCTTGTCCTGCCTTGTACTCCGCCTCAACTTCAGCCAGCAGGGAATCAAGACGTCCAGTTTCCAGGTCGTCTTCGATCTCACGATCCCAGACATGCTGTTGATAGTCGGCCAGCCACGTTGCCAGCTTGAGCATGTCTGGAACCGGCAATTTCATAATAGCAACTTCAATTTCTTGGATGTTCATGAGGTGATTATAGCAATGGTACATGCAGGAGTCAACGAAAAGGCCGGGATGTGACAGGTCGGGCCGGGGATTGTATTCGTCGCGATCCGAAGTCCTCAACCACTCTTACTTCTTCCATCGGGCCATCGCTATAGTTGATTCTGTTCGTCATAGATGCGCCTGCCTTTTCGCCAGTAACCTGCTCCGAATATCCGAATTCGATTTGCTCGATATGTGAACCGCACCGTCAGGATGGTGAAGGCATCCTGTCGATCCTCAAGTTGCTAACGTCCCAGCCGGTTCCGGGATGGGAACACCCACCACATAGAGTCGATCATACCGTTGAACCACAAACCCAAGTTTCTCTGCGACCCACATACTTGCCAGGTTGTCCGGCGATGTGCTCCAACTTGGCCGATGCCCTCTGGCGCGAATATCGTTGCACAGCGCCATCGCGCATGCCGGACTCAACCCCAATCCGCGAAATCCTGGCTCGGTGACAACGCCGATGTCCTCGTATGTGTCACCGAGAAAGGCGGTGCAGGCGACTGAGGCCAGTTGACCGGCCACAAATGCGCCCCATGCGAAGCCGCTCGACGCCAGACTGTCCGGCCCGCCCCACATCGTGCTGATCCAGGCCGACTCGCGACCCAGCCCCGACAGGTGATGCGCGTCGGGCGGTCCCAGACGACGAACGGAGTAGCCGTCCGCTGGCATCTGGCGGGGCGCACCTGGCAGCTCAAAGATGACCCGCTGCCACGTCTTGACGTCGGGAAAGGCGGTTCTGAGCAAGGGCACGAAATCATCAGACGTTTCCACAAAACCCTGGATGTGGGGTTGTATATCTGCTGCGGTGAGGGCTTGTGCTGCGCCCAAGAGGGCATAATTGCCAGCAATCTCCGCCAGCACTGCCTGGGGCGCTGGCCAGCGGTCCACAAAGCACGCACCATAGCCAGAATGGATCACGTGCAAGCCAATCAACGGTCCTGGCCGTTCCGGAAGAAACCACTCTTTCAACGTGGCAGTCTGTTCTGGCGTCAAACGTTTCATTGTCACTCGATGGCTTTTTGACCGAGCCAGCGGCGGCTAAGTCTTTAAGCGCCGTTGTCCTTGTTCTGTGCCTTCGCTACCCAGCTTTGCGCTGAACCCACTCGTTGTCCAAGAAACAGGCTCAGTTGTGCCGCATGTTCCTGGACGTGCCGCATGTTGTAGAGCAGCAACTCCGCGACGCTCATGTCGGACCACTCCGGCCTGACACGCTGAGGCGTCAGCGCATCTGTCAGCGTATCCAGCCTGGCGCGGCATCGGTTGCGACCATAGGTCAGATAGTCTTGCAGTTCGGCTTTCGTATACACGCGCTCAGGCAGCAATCCCGCCTCCAGCTCCGATAGCGTGAATGGAGCAGGTGGCGCGAATCCTTCCGCGGAATCGGACAGGTAGAAATCAAGCCAGAAGAGGGCATGATAGGCAACATACCAGAACTCGGCGAACTCGGGTTGCGCCGAGCGTTCGTTGTAGAGACGCGCCTGCCAGAGGTCGTCAGGACAGGCGCGCAGGGCATTGTCAAGCATGTCAATGGCAGCCCCAAACTGACGCCACACGCTGGTTTTCCAGGTCATTTCCATCCCACACCCCTTTTCTTTGCAGGACTGCTTCGGTTGGGAAGCTTACGCTGAGCCGTCTGCCAGCTTCCATGTGCGGCGAACGGCCCCGTCATTGGTGTAGACCGTCGATGCGGCGCGCTCGACGTCGAACTCGAACAGGACATAGCGGTCCGCCGGCGTGTAGCTGGATAGTCTGGCTGCCAGCGCCCGCAGCTCCGGGTCATCGACCAGGCGCGCCCGGCCGGAGATGGAGAACTCGCCGCTTGCGCCGCTGTTGTCGGTCACGCCGCAGTGGATGGCGTAACGGCTATCGCGCTGCAGGTCGTGGCCCTTGGGTGAGGTCGGTTCCATGAAGACGAACAGATAGCCGTCACCGATGATCGGCGTCATGGGATGGACGCGCGGCGCACCATTCTTGCGAGTGGTTGCCAGATAAGCCACCTTGCCGTTCAGCCGCTCGACGCCAAACGCAGCCAGATCGGGGTCCTGGTCTTCCAAAGTTTGCCAGCTCATTCAGGTTTCTCCGTTTCTTTTGTACCACCTGTAGGATAGGGCCTTGTGTCCGTTGCCCGGAACGCCCACAAGGGGCTATCCTACAGTGACATTTGTGTTGGTGGCTGTAGGATAGGGCCTTGTGCCCGTTGCCCGGAACGCCCACAAGGGGCTATCCTACATCTGCGTTTGCACACAACATCGTGCACTGTTCCACCACAGCCGTCTCCGAGAACAGGCGAATGTTTGCTTCGATCTTCTTGAAGTGAGTCTCCACAGCACTCCGCGTAACACCGGTCGGCGCGTAGGCCACGTACAGGACGTGCGATGTCGCGGGCGAGATCGGCGAGCGGTTGTCCTGTCCGTAGATGATGGTGCAGCAGATCCCGCCGTCGTCTTTCATGACCATGTCGTCGGGGAGGATGGTCTTCGGTTTCCCGTTCATCAATACCATCTGGTCGCCTTCGCGTGAAACGTCGATGGTGATGGCGCCTGCCAGTTTCGCCACGTCGTGGCCGGCGGTGAGAATCAGCGTATCTACCTCGGCGGTGAAGTTGGCGTCGACCAACGGTGAAACATTGGGCAGCCGCTTGCCTTTCAGGGCAATTGACTCGACCTGTTGCAGGACGTGGAAGGTCTTGTTGAACTGTTTGTAGTACCTGGCATAGGCCGCCATTGCCGGGAGCGCCAGGAAATCCTGCCGTGTGTAACCTTGATAGCGCGCCCGCAACGCGGCTTCGATGGCCCGTTTTTGCCCGTCTAGCGCGGGAACCGGACGCGTGTTATCGATGCCGGAAAGCTCCAGCACGCCAATTGTTGCATCGGGAAAGGTGTGTTCCCAGCGGTTCGTGGTTGAAATCGAAAGCACATGAATCTCCGAATCTTGCAATCAGCCATCCTCGAAAATGAACAATCCGTCAGAGATCGGGAGTTACACTGGAGCGATGTGAAGGTTATCTCGTACCAATGGCACAACCTCTCTTTCCAATTGCTCCTCTATCTCATCTCGCGCCCTTTCCAGATCATAGAGTGTTTGCAGATTCATCCAGAGCTCGGCGGATGTTCCGAAATAACGACTGAGGCGCAATGCCGTATCAGCGGTAATACCACGGCTCCCGTGCACAATCTCATTGATCTTGCGCGGGTAAACCTTCATCTCTTTCGCCAGTCGATACTGGCTGATTCCGAGCGGTTTCAGGAAATCCTCTAGCAAAACTTCGCCCGGATGAACCGGTGGAATTCGTGTTTCTTTCATGATCTTTCCTCACCTAATGGTAATCCACAATCTCGACCTCATAGGCATCGCCATCTTGCCACACAAAGCAAATCCGCCATTGATCGTCGATCCGAATACTGTGCTGGCCTTGCCGGCCACCATGCAACTTCTCCAATCGATTGGACGGTGGGAGCATCAAGTCCTTCAGGTCTTTGGCAGAATGCAATATGGCCAATCTTCGGTAGCCAGTTATCTGAATATTTCCCGGAAGCCTGGAGGAATACCTGCGCTGGAACACCTTCTCAGTCTCTTTTGATTTGAAGGACTTGATCATGTGGAAATGTTACCGAGACGCGGTAATATTGTCAAGCGGTATGAACGCAATCTTGATTGGCAAGTTGCCACCGGAGTTTAAGACCGATACCTTGTCAGCCCAGCCAGCCAAGTTTGTCCCGCATCCCGCTGCGTCTTATAATGGGGCAGCCGCGAGCATTTTCTGCCGGTTCACAAGCCGTATGACCGCAACCCTCCCTTTCCTGCTTCGCTCCTTGACTGATTTCCAGGCGACCGGGGTGATTCCCGACACGTCCATCTCCGCCGTCACCGCAGACTCGCGGCAGGTGCAGCCGGGAACAGTCTTCGTCGCGATCCGCGGCGGCACGACCGACGGACATCGCTTTGTTCCTGATGCGCTGGCGCGCGGCGCGGCGGCGGTTGTCGGCACGGAGGATCTGGCTGCGCAGGCTGTCGATTGGCCGGCGCCGTATGTCCGCGTGGCCGACTCCCGGCTGGCGCTGGCGACACTGGCTGCGGCGCTGTACGGCTTTCCCACGCGCGCCATGCGGCTCATCGGCGTCACCGGCACCGACGGCAAGACGACGACAACCAACCTGATCACTCACATCCTGCGCTCGGTTGGCCTGCACGCGGGCATGATCAGCACCATCGGCGCCAAGATCGGTGATGCCGACCTCGATACCGGGTTGCACGTCACCACACCCGACGCGCCCGACATACAGCGCTACCTGGCGCAGATGCGCGACGCGGGCTGCGAGATCGCGGTGCTGGAGACGACCTCCCACGGTCTGCACCAGGGGCGGGTCGCTGCGGTGGATTTTGATGTGGCGGTCGTCACCAACGTCACCCACGAGCATCTGGACTACCACGGTAGTTGGGACGCCTATCTCGACGCCAAGGCGACCCTCTTTCGCAGCCTGGCCGGCTCGACCCGTAAGCTGCGTCCCGATGGCAGCTCGCAGCCCAAGGTGGCGGTTCTCAACGCGGACGACGGGTCCTTCGATCCGCTGCGCGCGATTCCTTCCGACCTGCTGTTGAGCTACGGCGTCGAGACTTCGTCGGCCGACTTGCACGCCAGCCAGATCGCCTATCTACCCGACCGCACCACGTTTGCCGTGCAGACGCCGGCCGGCGCGACGACGGTGGATCTGCCGCTGGCCGGGCCGTTCAACGTTTACAACTGCCTGGCGGCTATCGGTGCGGGGCTGGCTGTTGGGTTGCCGCTGAAGCGCATCGTCGCCGCCGTGACGACCACGCCGGGTGTCGACGGTCGTATGGAGCGCATCGACTGCGGCCAGGACTTCATCGCGATTGTCGATTTTGCGCATACGCCTATTTCCCTGCAGCGGGCGCTGGAGGCAGTGCGGCAGATGACCAGCGGCAGGGTGATCGCCGTTTTCGGCAGCGCCGGACTGCGCGACGAGCAAAAGCGCTACCTGATGGCCGAAACGTCTGTGCGATTGGCCGATCTGACGGTGCTGACGGCCGAGGACCCGCGCACCGAGTCGCTTGGCACGATTCTGGCGCAGATGGCCGAGGGTGCACAGCGGGCTGGGGGTGTGGAGGGGCGTGATTTCCTCCGCATTCCCGACCGCAGCGCGGCTGTGCTGCAGGCAGTGAACCTTGCACGCCCCGGCGATGTGGTAGTGGTGTGTGGCAAGGGACACGAGCGGTCGATGTGCTTTGGAGTGACCGAACATCCGTGGCGCGATCATCCGGTGGTGCGCTGGGCGATTGAGCGACGCCTTGGCCTGACTGCTGCGCCGCCGCCGTTTGTTCTGCCGACGACGCCTGATGATCTTTAGGTACGGCGTTTTGACGGGTTTTCGTGTGGATGACATCTGCTACAGCCTGAAACACGAACCGAAACACGTGAGGTCGCCCCGACAAGATGACATCACGTTTCACTCTCCACGACAAATAGGATGCACCCCAAACCTGCCGTATACCATGGTGTGCGGCACAAGCCTCTGAGGAGCAATACATGAATTCTCGACGTTTGTCGAGCGGGCTGATACTGATCCTGTTGTCGGTGATCCTGGCCGGGTGCGCGGGTGCGCGCGAGCGTAGCTTCAAGGTCTCGGAGGACTGGAGCCGCGGAAACCGGATCGGCACGACGTCGATCCGCCAGCCGGTCGCGCTGGCCGCTGACAACGAGGGCGCCTATCTGACCTGGCCGGTGAAGACCGAGGATGCCACGCGTCTGGACTATGTTCGGCTCGGTCCGGACGGGTTGGTGATCACCGACACGATTCTGGCGCTCACCACCATTTTTCCTCAGTCTCCCCAGTTGCTGGCCGGCGACGATCTGCACCTTTTCCTGGTGACCCGCGTTGAATCGGGGCAGTTGGACGGCGTGTATCACCTCCCGCTGAGCCGCGACGGGCAGGTGTTGAGTGAGCCGCAGCGGCTGTCGGGGGATGATCAGAAGGTCGGCGATGTGGTGGCCCGGCAGGCGCCTAATGGGGATATGCACTTGGTTTGGGACGTGATAGAGGGGCCGGGCGTTGGCGTGTATCATGGCCGCCTCGATCCCGACGGTACGCTGGTTGGGTTCCCGCAGTTGATCGGACCTGACGGTCACCGGCCCTCAGCCCAGTTTGGCGCTGACGGCACGCTGCATCTGGCATGGATGTTGCCCGTTGGGGCCTCACGCCAGGACATCTACTACACCTCGCTGGCGCCCGGCGCCGAGGTCAGCAACGATCCGGTGCGTGTGGCCGATCCAAGAATATCGTCGACCGACCTAGAGTCGGCGCCTGTTTTGGCAGTGGACGGATCCGATGTTGCTATTTTCTGGTCGGTCGAGCACCGGACCGGACTGGCCGCCGGCTCAGCCGAACTGTCCAATGTCACATTCCCGGCAGATGATCCGGACTTGCAGGTGATTCAGACGATCCATGTGCCCGACGAGGCCAAGCCGCGCTATCAGCAGATCGACCGCTTTGCGCCGGCAGACCATGTCGCGGTTCCGGCTGAGGGCGATGTCTGGACAGGTTTCATCGAGATGCCCCAGACGCTGCCATGGTCGGGCAGTGGCGTGGCCGTGCTGGCCAACATGACCTACGACTTCCGCGTCAATCCGCGCTCTCAATTGGGGTTGCTGGTGGTAGAAAACGGCCAGTTGGCAGCTTACCAGCAGCCGGCGCTGACACGGCAGTTCTCGCTCCATCCCACCGGCGCGGTTTCGCCGGATGGCCAGTTGCACGCCGCCTGGATCGACCTGGAGAGTCCCGGCGAATACTCAGTCTACTACGCATCCACCCGTCCGGGAGTCGTGGCGGCGCTGGATCAGCGAACGGGCAACGACACGTTCAACGACACCGTTGATCTGGCCTGGGGGATGGCATCCGGGCTGACGCTGTTGCCGTTAAGTATCATCGCCGCGCTGCCGATCATCGTGGTGATGGGGATCTACTACATCACGGGCCACGACGGCTCGCTGCGCGGCAACCTCGGCGCGCAGTTCGCCCTGGTGGTAGCCTTGGTGCTTTATCTGACCACCAAACTGATCATCATGGGCGGGTTGCTGGACCGTCCACCGTTTATGAACGTGGTGCCCGAGTCCTTTGCAATTGCCTGGGCCTGGATCGTCTCCGTGGCCATCGCCGGCATCGCGCTGGTGTCGATGTTGATCTACATCAGGCGCAACAAGCGGCCCGAGCTGCTCAAGGCCGCCCTGTTGTTCTTCGCCGTAGACGCCCTGATGACCCTTCTCCTCTACGGCCCGACGTTCTACGGCGAGTGATCAGTAAGAGACTGTTTGAAAAGTTGTCTGCGCTGACTTCGGAAGTCGCCGGGTTGCCAGACGGAGGATATTTCAGCGGAGGCCAGTCGTTGCCGGAAATCGGCGGCTTCCGAAGTCTTTTCAAACAGCTTCTAACACTACAACGAGACTTCGATACTGCGGCACCTGAACGATGATTGAAATCATCGTCTGATAGAAAAAACATGTTGAAACATGTTGCCGAAGTGGTGGTTCGAGTATGCTTCAGCATACTTTGGGTGCCAGACACCGACACTTGCGCCGCACGCACGTGCAGGTGTTTCAATCGGTGGCGTAGGCCGAAGTCTCGTTGTAGTTCTAAACGGCGGGCGGTGAACGAGCGGCGTCCATGGCGATTGTCAATAGAACTGTTGTCCGCTTACCGTTCACCGTTTACCGGTCACTTCCCCGCCGTGCTTTGACAACAGCAGCGCCCGCCGGTAGAATCTCCACTTATGGAACGTGATTTCCGCGACCGTATCAGCATCGCCGTCTGGGGTGTGATGATCACTATGGCAGCCATCGCGCTGGTCAGCCTGCCTGGCCAAGGCGACAGCGTCGTTCTGGCAGGGCGAACCTTCCAGCTTCCCTTGCCGGCCAGCGTGCTGGCGCCGCTGTTGGTGGCGCTGCTGGCCGGCTCCGGCGCTGAGGCGGTGGTGCGGGCACACCCGCTGGCGCTACAGGGCAAGATGCGCCTGTCGATCCGCTTCTGGGCGCTGCCTGTTGCTGTGGCTATGATCGCGCTGGTGTTGCTGCCGCGTGCCCCTTCGGAGCCATACTGGGCGGCTGGCCTGCTGCTTGGCGCGCTGCTGCTGGCCTTCGTCCTGGCCGCGCTTTACTTCAGTCTCGACTATGAAAGTCCTGGCTACCGGCGCGCACGGGCCTTCCTCAACCTGGTCTGCTACGCCATCGCGCTGATGCTCTTCCTGCTGATTCCCAGCGCGTGGTCGGAGATTGGCCGGGCGTTGATCCTGGGCGGGGTTGCTGCGCTGCTGGCGCTGGAGCTGCTGCGCGGCACGTTGGGCAAAACCAGCGAAATCCTTATGTACGCGGCAGTTATCGGGCTGGTAGTGGCGCAGGTTGCCTGGGCGCTGCTGCTCAGCGCGCTCAGCGCGCTCAGCGCAGGGCTGCTGCTGTTGTTGCTTTTCTATCTATTGATCGGTGTTGCCTGGCAAACCATGCTTGGCCAGCTCACGCGGCGCGTGCTGCTGGAGTTCAGTCTGGTGGGCATGGCCGGGCTGGCGCTGGTCCTTATCCTTGCACCGTGAGGAACCATGAGTACCATTCGTTATTCCGTTTCGATGCCGCAGCCTGAGACGCACCTCTTCCACGTCGAGGTGGCCGTGTCGGGCATTCCCCAGCCGCACCATGATTTCGTCATGCCGTCGTGGACGCCAGGCTCCTACCTGATCCGCGAGTTCGCTCGCCATGTGCAGGAGTTTCAGGCCTGTGACGCGGCCGGCGCGCCGCTGTCCTGGAACAAGCTCAACAAGAATACCTGGCGAGTAACGGGCGGTGCGGGCGAGTTGACGCTGCGTTACAAGGTGTACGCCAACGAGCTGACCGTGCGCACCAGCCATTTGGACACCAGCCATGGATATTTCAACGGGGCGAACCTGTTTGTCTACCTGGACGGCCAGCGCAGCCATCCGGTGGATCTGTGCGTCGCACCGGCCTATCCCGACTGGAAGGTGGCCACCGGGCTGCCGGCCGCGCCGGCCGATTACAGTAGTGGCAACGGCAGCAGCGCCGGGCCGCGCCCGGAAACCGCCGGCGCCTTGCGCCATCACTTCCGCGCTGACGACTATGACCACTTGATCGACTGCCCGGTGGAGGTCAGCAACCACCGGCTGCTGCGCTTCGAGGTGGACGGTGTTCCCCACCGCATCGCTGTCTGGGGACATGGCAACGAGGCCCCCGAACGGTTGCAGGCCGACACCCAGGCCATCGTCCAGGCGGCGCGCGACATCTTCGGCGGGCTGCCCTACGATAACTACCTGTTTATCCTGCATCTGACCGAGCGGCGCGGCGGCGGGCTGGAGCATCGCAACTCCTCGACGAACGCCGTCAGTCGCTGGAGTTTTCGCAAGCCGGCCGACTATGAGCGCTCCATTGCACTGCTGGCTCACGAGTTCTTCCACACCTGGAACGTCAAGCGCATTCTGCCGGCCAGCTTTCAGGACTTCGAATATCGCTGGGAGACCTACACCCGTCTGCTGTGGGTGATGGAGGGGTTCACCACATATTACGAGCTGGTGCTGTTGCGGCGGGCTGGCCTGATCAGCGCCGAGCGGATGCTGGCGATCCTGGGCGAGCGCATCCTGCGGTTGTTGCAAACGCCGGGCCGCCACTTCCAGAGCGCCGAGTCGGCCAGTTTCGACGCCTGGATCAAGTTTTACCGGCCCGACGAGAACACCCAGAACACGACCGTCTCGTATTACCTCAAAGGCAGTCTGATCGCGCTGCTGCTGGATCTGGAGATCCGCGAGCGCACCGGGAACAAGCGTTCACTGGACGACGTGCTGGTGCGCACGTACCAGGACTTCACCCTGCACGACCGGGGCATCTCCGACGAGGCGTTTCAGTTGGTCTGCGAGGAGGTGGCCGGCGGCAGCCTGCAAGCCTTCTTCGATGATTTCGTGCGCGGCGTGGCTGAACTGCCGTTCGAGGCCTATCTGGCGAAAGCAGGCCTGGACATGACCTATGGGTACAAGGGGGACGAATACGGCGAGCGGGCGGCGGGCCTGGGCGTGCGGGTCAAGGAGGAAGCTGGCCGCACGTTGGTGCAAACGGTGTTCTCCGATGGCCCGGCCTACCACGCCGATATTTCACCGGGTGACGAGATCATCGCCGTCGATGGCTTCCGGGTTGGCAAGGGGACCATCGGCGACCGGCTGGGCGACCGGGAGATCGGCGAGCGTGTCACCGTCACCTACTTCCGCCGTGACGAGCTGCGCGCGGTGGAGATCACCCTGGGGCAGCGTCCGTACAACCGCCTGGACATCACCCCGGTCGAGGGAGTGACTGCCGAGCAGCAGGCGGTGTATACAGGTTGGTTGGGCGCGGAGTGACCGTAGATAGAATCGTTAAGGCGTTTTTTCTACACTCTACCCAGCAAGGGCGCGACCTTGTTCGACATCTACTCGGATTGAAAGCGCTACTCTGTCTGTTTCACTAACTGAAGCACCCCGCGCTTGCCGTCGATCAGCCAGTCGGGATCCTCGGAACGTAGCCGGGCCGCCTGGCCCGGCGCCAGACCGACCATGATCTCACCTTTCAGCGTGCGCAGGGTGACGAAGGGAGTGGGAAAGTAGGCCGTGACCTCTTCGAGGCGCGTCGCGTGAGGCCAGTGTTTATCGCCCAGCAGCCGGCGGTAGTTCACGTCCCCTTTTGCCACTACCAGATCGGGCGCAGCCAGATCGGCTGCCAGATTCTCAGGCAGTTCGTAGAACATGCGGAAGCTGGCCCAGAACGGGTCGCTGTGCAGCAGCAGCGCGCCGGCCGCTTGCGCGTCGTGTAGCCTGCCGGCCAGCGCGCGCAGGTTCTCGTCAGTGTGGCGTGCCATCTGCCCGATGACCGCCTCGAAGTCTTCGACCATCGCGTCGGAGACGAAGAACGGCCGGTCCTTGAGGTGGAACACCACCTGTTTCGCCCAGCCCTGGCTTAGCAAAAAGTCGGCCAGCACCAGATCGAAGGTCGAGTCCAATCCCACGTTGTCGCAGATAAAATCGACGCGCGTGACGCCCTTCGCCAGCAGGTCGTGGACCGGCGCGGTGTCGTCGATCAGCAGCAGGTGCCGTTCGCCGCGCGTCGCCAGCCCTGACTGGGCTTGTTGGGTGATAGTCAAATTGCTAAGGTCGGCGCGGTTGCCCCACAGGCTGGAGTGCAGCAGCGCCTCGAAACGCTCGCCGGCCGGCAGGCTGGCCAGCTGACCCCAGCCGGCGGCCAGTTGCACCAGTCCGGTCGTCTCCTGCTGGCGTTTCTGGGGAGCGAACGGATCGAGATGGTGCAGCGGTCCCGGCTGGAAGTAACCGGTCGCCTCCAGCAGCTTGCGGTAGAAGAAGGTCTCGGCGAAGTACCAGCGCGTGGCTTGCCAGCTCGCCCCGTCGAGGCTTGCCAGCGCGCGGTTCCAGTCGTCCCGGTCCGGCGCGTCCTCGGTCAGCGGCTGCATGGGGCGCGTCGCGATCTCGTCGCGGAAGCGTTCCAGCGCGGCCAGCACGTCCGCCGGGTAGTCGTTGTCGGCGATGACCTGGGCGATGAGTTGCGGCTTGCGCTCGACGATGGTGCCACGCGCAAAGGACCCCGGTTCCCACGTCATCAGCGGCGGCGGCCAGTCGTTCTCCCGCAGCAGCCGGTAGCGGATGCGCACCAACTCTGCCAGTGACTCCTGCGGCGCGATACCACTGATCGCTTGCAGCGTCGCGTCGATTCCGTCCGTCGCCAGCCGTTCCTGCAGCGCCAGCGCCAGTGGATCGCGCGCGTCGTCAAAGCCCAGCGCGGCCGCGATGGCCCAGGACAGGGCTTCGGGCTGCAAGGCGGCTCGTTCCACCAGCCGCGCCGCACCCACCAGCCGGTCCGTCGCGCCCAGCTTGCGCAGCGGATCACGCCCCAGCCGCAGCACCGTGTCGCCCAGGGCGCGGTTGGCGAAGCGGCGCGTCAGGTCGGCGATGTGGGCGTCCAGCCAGGCAGGGTCCACACCGTGGGCCGCGACGATGCCAGCCTTCGACTCGGCCAGCGCGTCCTCGAACAGCGGGCGGATCGTGGGGTCCTCCAGCGCTTGCCAGCCAAACTCGTGGCCGCGCCGATAGCCCATGTAGGCCAGCACCGCGTGGCCGCAGTTGTGGATGTAGAGCTTGCGCGCTGTGTAGGCGGGAAAGTTATCGCACGCTTCCAGGCCGACTATGGGCGGCACCGGGCCGATCCATGCCACGCGGTCCACCGGCAGTTCCTTGTACGGCTCGACGATGATCAGCGTCGGATCGACCGCCCGTTGCTCCGGTGACAGCGGCGGCACCATGCGCCCGATCACCGTGTCCACGAAGCCGATGTGGGTATCCATGAAGCCATGCAGGCCGGCGGGCAGGTGGTCGAGGACCATGCCGCGGAAGGTGGCTGCCGCGTCCTTGAGGTTTTCGCAGATGATGATGTTCAGCGGCGAGTCGTTGCCGGCCGCCGCCCGGCGCGCGATCCCCGCGGCCACCACCGGCGCGACAAAAGGCAGCGCTCGCACGCCGACCGCTGTGGCGGCGATGTTGGCGGCCGCGACAGCTTCAGCGACCGCCTCGGTGTCGGTGGCCAACAGCCCGCGCACTGGCGCTACGATTACTTCTTCGTGCAGGTCGTTGTCTACCAGTCGGATGGTGTAACGGCCGCGCGCGGCCATTGCCGCGATCAACTCCGCGTCCACGTCGGCAAAGACAACCTCGTAGCCGGACTCGGATAAAAGCTGGCCGAGGAATCCCCGCCCCACGTTGCCAGCGCCAAATACAACAGAAGTAGGTGTCATGGTGTTGTTGGTGTCAGAATTGCTCGCGGATTGCACGGATGAACGCGGGGCTACAACGCGGTGGGAGGCGGTTCATTGCTCCGTTTTGTCAGAATCGCTCGCGGATTGCACCGATGAACACGGATCGATCCTTCTCTTTCTGATCCGTGAAATCTGCGTTCATCTGTGAGCACAGAACCGGAAGGCTACAACAGCGACCGCAGGAGTTCTTCTTCCGCTTCGACCGTCCACACCTCGCCCTCGCCCAGCCTGGCGTAGACATCGGGCAGGCGTTCCTTGAGCGCGGGCAGCGGGGTCAGGCCCAGGCCGACGATGTGCGGATAGACCACGATCTTGCCGGGGAACGTGCCCTGGCTGACCGCGTAGATGCCGTCATAGACACCGTCCAGCCCGGAGATGGCCGCCACCGAGCGGTTGGTGGACAGGACGCCCTGCTCCACCATCACCAGCATCGAGCGCATGTCGGCGATGCTGGAGCCGCTGCTGCCGATGAAGCGGATCTGGCGGCCGTCGATCACCGGGTTGAGGTCCAACATGGCCTCGGTGCCGCGGGTCAGCCCAGCGAAGACGTTGATGATCCCGCCGGGCGCCAGCATGGCGGCCGCTTCTTCGATGGCCTTGATGCTGGGAGCCAGGATGACGATGTCGTCGAACCCCTCGCTGTCGGTCAGTTCAACCAGACGCGCGCGGAAGCCTTCCGCACCCAGCGTTTCCTCGGTCAGGCAGACCAGCTCGGTGCCGCGGTCGCGCGCTGTGGCGGCATAGCGCTCGCCCAGCAGGTCAATGCGCGATGAACTGCGGTTGGTGGCGACGATCAACGCCGGCCGCGGGCCGACCTCGATGGCCCGCTGGACGTGCATGTGGCCCATGGGTCCGGCCGCGCCCATCATCCAGCAGCGGCCGCCATAGGCCAGCTTGGAGCGGATGGGTCCGTAGCTGGCGGCGACGTCGAAGCCGGTGGTGCCGATGATCGTCATGTGGTCGTAGTGCAGCCAGCCGGTGTCGATGGCGGCGCGTTCAGGCAAGGGAAGGTCGCTGACGATGTTCAACATGCCGCCGCGGGCCAGCGTGCAGAAGGCGTTGGCCAGCAGGTCGCCGTCGGCAGGGCCGAGGACGATCAGGTCGTCCACACCCTCGCCGGTGCCGGTGTCGGGGCCACAGCACGGCACCAGGTCCGCCAGAGCGTCGCGGAAGTCGCACGCCTCCAGCCCATCCATGGTGATCACGTCGATACCCAGATCGGCGGCGCGCGTTCGCAGCCATCCAGCAAAGGCGGGTGGCACGTCGGTGAGGATGATGGTGTCAGGGTGGCTCCGACGGTCGAAGCCGCGGCTGATGGTGTAGGGATGGTTGCCGGTGGCGAAGGTGCCGACGATCCAGGCGATGCCGCCGGGCTTGATCGACTGGCGGTAGTGGATACGGTAGGCGGCTTCGACGCAGGCCCATGGCTCGGTCAGCGCGGCCTGCGAGTAGCCGGAGTCGGGCGGCGCCGGCAGCAAGTAACAGCCGTGGTCGCCGCGCAGCACCTCGTCACCTATCAGGCTGTACTGCGACTGACCGCCCTGCAGCATGTAGCCATAGGCCAGGTTGTGTCCTTGATAGTAGATTTCGGCCTGGACCACGAAACGCTGGCCGACCGCGTACTGCGCGCGCAGGTTCTCGCCGACGCCGACTACGGTCAGCGCGACCTCGTGGCCCAGCACCACCGGCTCCGTTTTCAGGTCGCGGCCGAACAGCCGCGGGTGCCCGCCGCCGGCCCGGATCACCTTGACGTCGGAGAAGCAGATGCCGCAGGCGTCGTGGCGCACCAGCAACTGGTCCGGTCCCGGCTCCTGCAGCGGCACGCGGATCGGCCTGCCGTCCAGTCCCAGGTTCTCGAACCCTTTGCCATACAGCGGCCACAGCCAGTAGTCGTCGGGCAACGGCCCTTGTGCAAGTCGATACTCAGCCAGCCGATCAGTCATACCTCGCTCCTCATTCGAAAGCCAACCCACGCGTTGTTACCGCGGCGTACCCGGAACGGCCACAAGAACCTATCCTACGACAGAACCCGGTCACCCAGTCATCCTTGCCACCTTGTTTCCCTCGTTTCCTTGTTTTCCCTTCCGTCAGTCCATCTGCTGCCCGCCGGTGACGTTGATCGCCTGGCCGGTCATGTAGCTGGACTGGTCCGACGCCAGGAACACCAGCGCGTTGGTCACGTCGTCGTAGGTGCAGCCGCGCTTCATGGGCACCTGGTCCACGTAGCGCTGGCGCACCTCCTCCTCGGTGATGCCCCATTTCTTGGCGTACTGCGAGTAGAGGCTGTTGACCCACAGCGGCGAGTCCAGCAGGTTGCCGGGGCAGATCGCGTTGGCGCGCACACCGTACTCGGCCAGCTCCAGCGCGATGCTCTGGGTCAGGCCGATACCGCCGAACTTGCTGGCCGCGTAGGCCGAGTTCTTGAAGCTGCCTTTCTTGCCCGACTTGGAGTTGATCTGGATGATCGCGCCGCTGCGCTGTTCTTTCATCACCTTAGCCGCGTGCTTGGACAGCAGGAAGTAGCCAATCAGGTTGACGTCGATGACCGCGCGCCACTTCTCAGCCGGGAACTCGTCCACGGCCTCGGCGATCAGGATGCCGGCGTTGGAAACGGCGATGTCCAGCCGGCCGAACTCGTCCAGCGCCAGTTGCACGGCCGCCTCGACGTCAGCCTCATGGGTGATGTTGACCTTGACGGCCATCGAGCGCCGGTCTGTGTTGGCAACGATATCTACAGCTACCTGCTGCGCGCCCTCGATGTTCAGGTCGGCGACGATAACGTGCGCGCCCTCAGCCGCCAGCCGGTGGCAAATCGCCTCACCCAGCCCCTGCGCGCCGCCGCTGACCAGCGCGATCTTGTCTTCCAGTATTCGTGTCATTATTGCCTCTCCATTGTTTTCGGTTATCGGTAAACGGTAATCGGTGATCGGTTCGTACTGTTTACCGATTACTGATCACCGATCACCGCCTATGGCAGCATCAGCCGCAGGAACTCCGCTTCTGCCTCGACAGTCCACTCGCGCTCGTCTTTCAGCAGCGCATAGACCGTCGGCAGCTTGGTCTTCAGGTCCTGCAGCGAGGTCAGCGGCAGATCCTTGATGTTCGGGAAGATGACCACCTTGCCGGGGAACACCGTGTCGCGCACGGCGGCCAGTCCGTCACACGCCGCGTCCAGCGAACCCACAGCGGCCAGCGAGCGGTTGGGCGACAGCTCACCCGACTCGGCCTGGTGCAGCATCAGCCGCAGGTCGTCGATGGTTGAGGCCGAGTGGCCGATGACGCGCGCATCCTTCAGGTATGTGTCGCCGAGGTCCAGCTGGGTTGTCGTGCCGCGCGCCACGCCGGCAAAGACGTTCATCACACCGCGCGGCGCCAGCCAGCGGGCCGCGTCGGCGATCACTACTGGCACCGGGGCCAGCACGATGATGTCGTCGAAACCGCCCTCCTCGAATCTCGCCATGCCAGCGTCATAGCTTTCCTTTTCCATCGGGTTGAGGCAGATGAACTCGATGCCCTTGGCCGCGGCCTCGTCGGCGTAGGACTCGCGCAGGTCGTTGAGACGCAGGTCGCTGACGTCGCTGCAAACCATGACCGACGGCGCACCGGCCACCTCGATGGCCCGTTGGGCATGCATCCGTCCCATGGGGCCGCCCGCGCCTACGAACAGCGCCCGCCCGCCCGGCATCAGCGACGAGCGCACCGGCACGTCGGCATAGGCGCGCGCCACGTCGTGGCTGCGCGTGCCCACGTACACCCAGCGGTTGTAGTGCACGCGGCCGATGTCCACGTTTACCTTGCGGCTCAGCGGGCCGTCGGCCAGCAGCGCCACGACGCCGAACAGCGACAGGTGCGGGCTGACGGTCTCGATCAGTTCGGGGTCCGGGCTGAGCAGAACGATGTCGTCCACCTGCTCCACCGGCGGCGCGGCGACATCCACCGCGTCGAAGACCTCAATGCCCAGCGCGGCAGCCTGTTCCTTGAGCCAGGCCGCGAAGCGCTCCGGGACGTCGCTCAACAGCAGGCGGCCGGGATGATACTGGCTGTCGAAGCCGTCGCTGATTGTGTAGTCGTCGCCGTCGCCTGGCCCGATGATCCAGGTTGTCCCGCCCGGTTTGAGGCTGGTGCGGTAGGTCAGGCCGTAGGCAGCGGTGACGCAGGCCCACGGCTCGGTCAGCGCGCTCTCCACGTAGCCGGTATCTGGCTGCACCGGAATCAGGTAGTTGCCGTCGTCGCCGTTGAGAACGCGCTGGTCGATGACGTTATACCGCGACAGGCCGCCCTGGATCTCGTAGCCGTAGGCGTAGCCGGTGCCGTCCACAAACACGTCCGCCTGAATGGTGAAGCGGTCGCCCACGTTGTACTGGTCGCGCAGGTTCTCGCCTACGCCGACCACAGTCATCGCGATCTCATGGCCCAGCGTGATGGGGTTAGCCTTCATGTCGCGGTAGATGCGCGGATGCTCCTCGCCCAGCTTGATCACCTTGATGTCGGAGAAGCACAGCCCACAGGCGTCGTGGCGAACCAGAAGCTCGTCCGGGCCGTAGGTCGGGAACGGCACGTCGATAGGCTTGCCGTCCAGCCCGAGGTTTTCGAAGCCGGCTCCGTACAGCGGCCAGAGACGGTTGCGCTCCGGCAGCGGCGCGTCTGCCATTCGGAACTCAGCAAGTTTGTCGGTCATTGGAATCTCCTGGAGGATTGAGCCGCGGATGGGTACGCTGGCAAATCCGCGGTTTTTGTACTACAACGAGGTTTCGACGGTGTAGCCGACAGACTTCGGAAGTCTCCGGCGATGAGCAAGACGACAGCGAGTCGTTGCCAGAGACTTCCGAAGTCTCGTTGTAGTGTTAGTTGTTTCTAAACTGCGCCAGAACATCCTCTGGCGTTGTGTCATTGTTGATCGCGCTCAGCGCGGCCAGACCGGCCGGTCCGGGCAGCGCCAGCCTGCCAACCTGCGTGTAGAAATCGTTGCGCGCCCGGCGGGTCGGCAGGCGCTTCTGCGCCCAGCGGCTCTGGTAGCCCAGCCCGGCGGCGCGCTGCATGGCCGTGTGGCCGTAGATGAAATAGGCGCCGTCAAGAAATGCCTGGCGCACCGGCGCCAGCTCGGGCGCGTCGAAGTCGTCCACCAGCTTGTTGCCGAAACTGTTCATCTCCGTGCCGACGTTCAGCGGCAGGTCCAGCGACTGCGCCAGCGCCACCACGTCGTACAGGTTTTGTAGCTTGCGTCGCTTAAGTTCGGGGTCCGCCACGTTCCAGTTGCGGTCGGGGATGATGTTGAGCGCCACCGCGCCTTTCTCGATCATCAGCGCCAGCAGCTCCTCCATGGCCTGCTCGCCGGCGGAGGTTCCGTCCAGCCAGGCCGCGCAGGGCAGCGCGCCGCAGGCGACGATCAGCTCGTGGAACGCCTCGACGCGCGGGTAGGAATCGCTGCCGGGCTGCACGTAGCCGACACCGCCGCGCTTCATCAGCTTGGCGCGCACCAGGTTCTGGAAGGTGGCCGGTTGGTCCAGCAGTGCGCTGACCGCAGCCGGCTCCATGCCCAGCTTGCCGGCCCAGAACGCGGCCGGGTCCGCCGTTTCGCGCGCCGCTGCCTGCACGTAGGCCAGGACGATGTGTCGTTCGGTAGCGGTGCCGGCAGGCGTCAGCGGCAGCACGTCGCGTTCGTAGTCCAGGGTCACCGGGGCAAGATAGGCATTGACCCGCTCGATGATGTCCAGGTTGCGCTGGCGGGCACGCTCGCGCATATCGTCCAGGATGCCGACGACCTCCGGCGGAGCGGCGCTGGCTGTGAAGCCGATGCCCATGTGGTAGTCGATGCCCGGCTCGCCCGGCGAGTTGATCTCTCGCGTCGCGAACTCAGGGACGAAGATACGGGTCTCGATGCCCGCGCTGCCGCGCACGCCCACCAGATCGCAGGCTGCCAGGAACTCGTCCACTGCATCCAGCACGTCGAAATCGACGATGCCGATCAGCTTATAGCCGTTTTTGCGCGCCAACCAGGCCAGCCCGCTGGGCGAGTAACCGTAGGCGTTGTACGAGAAGAAGGTATGGCAGTGCATGTTGGCGACGTCGCGCTGCGGCGGCAGGTCGATCTCGCCGCGCTCTGCCAGCGCGAGCAGTTCTGCCAGCGCCGCGGCGCGCACGGCTGCATCAAAGTTGTTCAGTTGCGCTTCAAGCTGCGCTACTGTCAGGTCATTTTGCATATCGTTTTCTCGATCCAGGGTTTGGCAATCCACCTAATCGCTGTAGGATAGCCCCTTGTGGGCGTTCCGGGAAATTCTATGACGGGCACAAGGCCCTATCCTACAGGTGCGGCGATCCTCGTCCCGGTTGTAGGATAGCCCCTTGTGGGCGTTCCGGGGACTCCTGAACGGGCACAAGGCCCTATCCTACAGATGCCGTCCCCTATCTGCTACCCGCCAGAAGGCGCTGGCGATAGTGTTCGTCCGGGCGGGTGTGGATGCGGTCGATGGCTTGCTGGGACATGAAGTGCGGTCCACCCAGGCAATAGGCGCCGATTAACACGCGCGCGGCTTTGACTGCCATGGCCGTGATGTTCTCCACCTGTCGCGGCGAGTCGCCCAGGGCGATGAACCCGTGGTTCTGCATGTAGACCGTCTTGGGCACCTCGCCGTGGGTGTCGATGAAGGAGTCGATTCGCTGCTTCACGGTGCGCGCCAGCGGCAGACCCGGGTCCGTGTACGGTACAGCCACTGAGGCCGGCCCGCAGAGGACGATCTCATCGGGGAACAGTCGGCCGCTGACGGCTTCCTGAAACGCCATCGAGCACGTAATCGCGTTGATGGCTGTCGGGTGGGTGTGGCCGATGAAGTTGACGCCGGGCAACGCCAGACACAGCGCGTGTAGCACCGTCTCGACCGACGGATGGGAGGCGACGGCAGGATCGACCTTGGCAGCTTGCAGCGCCTGGCGGGTCTCGTCGTCGCTCAGATCAGGGCCGTCCAGCATCGACTGCACCTGTTGAAACGAGACCTGCACGAAGCCCTCCGGACCGATGCCGCGCATCCCGGCGCCGCTGGCCTTGACCCAAAAACTGTTGTCGTCGATGCGGGCTGAGGTGTTGCCCTCGGCCAGGATTACATAATCATTCGCCGGATTGGCCAGTTCGCGCGACATGGCCACCAGTTGAGAGAGAATTTCGTCGGTTTGCATGGTTGCTCCAATACCGGGCTGGCTTACGTCGGCCGGCTAATCAGGACGTTTCGCTCTGGCTCGGTCAGGCCGGCCAGAACGGGTTCATGGCTATTTACCCTCGTTTCATTAGGGTCTCTGTTTCATAGGTTCTGACATCATCCAGGAAAGCTGTGCCAACAGGTACACCTTCGCGTAGGCAATGGTAGTCCCAGACAGCACCGAACGGCAGGCCCTTGAGTTCCTCCAACAGCGCCAAACGAGACGTGTAGTCGCCTGCGACTTCCAACGACCGCAGGTGGTTGATAGGCTCCAGCAGGGCCAGCAGCAGCGCACGCAAGGCGTTGCGCGTCCCGATTACCCAGGCGGCTACACGGTTGATGCTGGCATCGAAGTAGTCGAGGCCGATGTGGGTGCGCCCGAGAAAGTCGCCGCGCACCAACTCCTGCATAATAGCCTGCAGGTCGTCGTTGAGGAGCACCACATGGTCGCTGTCCCAGCGGACGCCGCGGCTGACGTGCAGCAGCAGCTCGGGCAAGTATGTCATTACTGCGGAGATCTTGTCAGCGATGGTTTCTGTGGGGTGGAAGTGGCCGCTGTCCAGGGTCAGCAGCACGCCGCGCGTGAGAGCATAGCCCAGGTAGAACTCGTGCGATCCCACCACGTAGGCCTCCGAGCCAAGCCCGAAGAGCTTGCCTTCGACCGCATCCAGGTTGAAGCGCGGGTCGATCTTGTCGGCAAACACGGTGTCCAGCGACTGGGCCAGCAGCTCGCGCGGCGTCTTGCGGTCCACCGGTGTGTCCTTGAGGCCGTCCGGTATCCAGACGTTGGTTACGCACGGCGTCCCCAACGCGCGGCCGAAGCTCTCGCCGATGCGCCGGCTGGCGATGCAATGGTCGATCCAGAAGCGGCGCACGGACTCGTCGTAGCTGGCCAGCGTGAAGCCGTCGGCAGCCATGGGATGGGAGAAGCAGGTTGGATTGAAGTCCAGGCCATGGCTGTTGGCTCTGGCCCAGTCCACCCAGGCTGCAAAATGCTCCGGTTGCAGATCGGTGCGCTCCACGGACCGGCCACCCGTTTCGGCGTAGATGGCGTGCAAGTTGAGCCGGTGGTTGCCGGGGATCAGGCTGTAGGCGACGTCCAGGTCGCTGCGCAGTTCGTCGGCTGTGCGCGCCTTGCCGGGATAGTTGCCGGTGGTAGCCAGGCCGCCGCCAAGCTCGCCGGCGGAACTCTCGAAGCCACCCACATCATCTCCCTGCCAGCAGTGCAGGGAAATGGCAATCTGGCTCAGCGCGGAAAGCGCCTTTTCGGTGTCTACGCCCAAAGCGGCGTAGCGCTCTCGGGCCAATTCATATGCAGCCTGGATGCTGCCCTCTGTTAGAGTCATGGCAATTCCTTGGATTTTGGGATTAGTAAACGCCGTGCTTCTTGGCGGCCGCGATGAATGCCTCAACGTTCTCCGGCGAAACGTCCGACTGGATGATGTGCGCCGGCGAGCACATGTAACCGCCGCCTGCACCCAGCACGCGGATCTTCTCCGCGACGTCAGCTTCGATCTCCGCCGTGGTGCCGTTGGGCAGCAACTGCTGCTGGTCGATGGCTCCCCAGAAGGAAAGCCGGTCGCCGAACTTGTCCTTGAGTTCCTGAGGATCGTGGCCGGGCACGTTGGGCTGCACGGGGTTGAAAACATCCAGGCCAATCTCGATCAGGTCTTCGAGGATCGGCGCGACCGCACCGTCGCTGTGGTACATGATCAGCAGATCCGGGTTGGTAGCCTTGAACTCCTGAAACAGCTCGGCATAGCGCGGTTTGAACACGTTGCGCCACATGCGAGGCGAGATCATCATGCCGTTTTGGGCGCCGAAGTCGTCGCCGAACCAGATGCCATCGACGCCCAATTCCACCAGCCGCTTGCCGATGCCAGTGCTGAACTCCTTGACGCGGTCCAGCAGTACGCCGACATATTCCTCGCCGGTGGCCATGTCCATAAGAAACTTCTCCAGGCCAACCAGGTGCCAGGACATCTCGAACATGGTCAGCTCCAGGTCGCCGATGATGAAGTAGTCGTCGCGATACTCCCGGATGTATTTCTCGGCGTCATCGAAGCGGCCAGGTGCGAGCGGGTCGGGGAATGGATGGTTCCGAACCTGCTCGGCGCTGTTGACGCCACGGAGAGGCGTCTCCACAACCTCCATGTAGAGAGGCCCCTGGCGCATGGTCATCCCGAACTCGTTGACGATGTAGCCGGCGTCGGTTACCGGATGTTGGTAGCCGCGCGGCAGACCCGCACCGACGACGACGCAGTCGCTGCCCATAGCCGTGCGTAGTTCGTTGGCCGAGATGCGGTAGGTCACATCCTCGAAGTAGGAGGTCGTGTAGTGAATCGGGATATCGAATTTTGCACCAAATGCGTCGGTCAACTGCCGGCACAGGTCGAACTGGACCGGCACCCGATCGGGCACGCCAGTGCGCTTCAGGGCAGTGAGTACTCGTTGTCGTGAATTCATAGGTTACTCCTCTGAGCAGAAAGAAGGGAGAGAAAGGAAACGAAGGAAATGAGGGAAAGAACAGGGAAGTGCTGGTGCCTGTCGCGTTGTCACCTTCTCACCTTCTCACTTTGTTATTCCGCTTCTCACTCCAGATGAAATACTTCCTCCAGCTCGACCATGCTCTCGTCGGCAGCTGCACCGCCCAGATCCTCAAAGTAAGGCGCCATGAACGTCTGCCAGCGGGCATTGATCTCTTCCTCAGCCATGCCGTCCAGCGCGGACTGGAAGCTCTCGGGCGTCTCGAAGTAACCAAAGAGCAGGCCGTCAGGCCGCATGAAGAGCGAATAGTTGTGCCAGCCGGTGCGCCGTAGCGCTGCCAGCATCTCCGGCCACACGGCCTCATGATGTTTCTTGTATTCTTCGATCTTGTCTTCTTTGACCTTCAGCAAGAAGCCAACCCGTTTCATTGTGTCTGCCTTTCCTTGTTTTCTTCTTCCATCGTCCCGTACTGCCGCGCCAGCTGGTTGACAACAGTGTAAGCGTGCAGCAGCCGTTGCGGTGGAATGTCGGGCTGGACGAAATGGCCGGTGTTAAAGATGAAGCCACCGCCAGGCGCATAGATCGCAAAACGCTGGGTGATGTAGTCTTCCAGCACATCGCCTTGATATGCCAGCAAGCCATCGACCACATCCAGTGAGCCGTAGATAACCAGCTTGTCACCGTACTGCTGCTTGACAGTCAGTGGATCCATGCCCGCACTTTCCTGCACCGGATGCATCATGTCATAGCCGATGTCGACCAGATCATCCATGACGTCCATGATGTAGCCGTCGCTGTGCAAGTTGACGTAGATGCCCCGCTCGTGGGCGTGGCGCACGACACGGCTGGCGTAAGGGCCGATCATCCGTCGCCACATGCGCGGCGAAAACAGCATGCTGCGGTTACTGCCCCAGTCGTCGGAGAGTGTGATCATGTCCACGCCAGCGTCAACGCAGCTATCAACCAGCGCGCAGAGCCAATCGGCGTAGCGGTCGAACCACCCGGTCATGATCTTGGGAAACTCCACCAGGCTGGTCCAGCAGTTCTCGATGCCGATGATGCGGCTGGTTCCCTCGACGATGCCCCAAAGATGGGCGATGATCCAGCGCCTGTCGCCTTGCTGTTCGATGGCCTGCGCTACGTTCAAGCCAGCAAAATCGTAGTCCCAATCGGTGTGGTTCAGCCATCGCGAGTCGCGCGGGTCGCCGGGATCGAACTCAGGTAGCTCGCTCACGTCCAGCAAACGGCCGGTCTGGTTAGGCCACGGTGTAAAGCCGACGAAGATATCGACGTTGAACTCGTCGAGAAACTTCTCGCGCGGGCCGTAGGCGGCGGTGAGCTTCTCTACGAATTGCTTCTGGTACAGCCAGCAGTCGATTGGTGTACGGTCGACCGGTTGGCGCTTCAGTGTCGCCAGTACACGTTCTTTTGAGTTCATGAATGTTTCGTAGATGTTCTCTCTGTGATTCCCGCGATAGCGGGAATCTACTCTTCGCAGTCCTGGATTCCCGCTTTCGCGGGAATGACGATCAGGTCGGCAGTCCTGTGGCGGCGTCCAGGTGACAGTCACTTTCGGCAAGTGACTGTCACCTGGACTATTAATCCACCGGCTCCAAGTTCAGCAAGCCATCCCATGTGTTCATTTCAAGCGATGCCACGTAACCGCTGTGGAACCGCTCCAGATAGATCTGGTCCCAGACAGGGACGATTGTGCGAATCTCCTCGGGTAGCGTTCGCAGGATTTCGGCGTAGTTGTGTTCCAGCAGTCGATAGCCGGAGCTGGGCGACGACTTGAAGACCGGGTGCGGTGGGACAATGCCATCCGCCACCATCGTTTGGTCCAGGATGTCTGCCATCTGGTTCAGCAGGTCCAGCTTGCGCGCCCACGGAGTTGCCAGGCTGACCGCCTCGTTGACGATGGGTGCCAGCGGGTAGTACAGGCGGGGCAACTGGCTAAAAAACGCCATGGTCCACTTGTCATAAGGGCAGTATTGTTTGTCGAGAAGAAAGGCCAGTTGGACACCCAGGCGGATGGCGCGGGCAAAGGTGACCGCAGCGTACCACTCGTTGTAACGCAGCAGGGCGCGCTTGAGCGCGTATGTGCCCATCCCTGAGAAATAGCGGCACCAGTGGGCGATTCTGCGCAGACGCACCGGCTCGGGGTAGTACGCAAGAAATGCGGCGCGAACGGCCGAGAACTGGCCGGCGTCGTCCTGCCATATCTCGCCGTTGACGACGTGGGTAATATCCTCCTCGGGAACGTTCAGCCACTCCTGGAAGGTTTGTGGGACGCGGGTCAACCCTACGGTACGCAGCAGATAGCCCTCCAGGCTGGTCAGCGAAAGACCCTTACCGGCAGAGTAACCATCGCGCAGGTTGTGGCCGCGATAGGTCGCGGGCGTCTCTTTCTCGACCACCCGCAGAATGTCGGCGCTTTGCTGCGCGAACATCTGCTCCGGCATTAGCGCGTTGACACGGATGCCCCAGTGGTGATCGGCCGAGTGCTCGTCGTCCAGCCGCAGTACCTCCGAGCCGTAGCCGAACACGCCGAAGGTGGTCTGGGCTGTGGCCGCGGGAAAGTTGCTCTCCAGAATTGGCTTGAGCACCTCGAAGAAAAAACAGCGGCTGACGTCGATGATCGATTCAGTCATTGGGTGGTGGTCGGAGGAACGGCCGCATTCGGCTTGCCGAAGTGCGGCCGTTCCGATCGTGTCGATAGCTGCTGGCAGGTGACAGTCACTTTCCGAAAGTAGCTGTCACCTGCGCACGCGTGCTCTCTGGCTTTCAGCGATCCGTGATCACTGAGCGGCGGCTTCCACGTTGTCGGCCGTGTAGACCGTGAACGGCCCCATCAGGATGCGCAGCCCGGCGTCGCGGGTTGGGTCCTTCTCGATGGTGTAGGTGCCCATGCGGCCAGCTTCGAACTGCACGCCTTCCTGGGCTTGCATCTGATCGGTAGCCAGCAGGTAGGTGACGTAGTAGGAGAGGTAGCCGAGGTCGGTGAAGCTCCAGAGGGCGAACTCGGGAGCGCAGCCGTTGAGGGTGTAGGAGACCATCTCGGCGGGCAGGCCAAGGCCAGAGACCTTGACGGTGTCGCAGAGACCCTCGTCCTGCATGGCCTTGGCAGCGGCGGCGATGCCGACGGTGGTGGGTGCCATGATCAGCTTCATGTCGGGATACTTGTCAACCAGCGCCAACGCCTGGTTGTAGCTGTCCTCGGACTGGTCGTTGCCGTAGACGATGTCTACCAGTTCGAGGGTGGCGTACTTGGGATCCTTGAGGGCTTCCTGCATGGCTGCGATCCAGGCGTTCTGGTTGGCAGCATCGGGGGAAGCGGAGAGGACGGCGAACTGGCCGCCGTCGGCGCCGAGGATGTCGAGGGCCATGTCGGCCATGACGACGCCGGTCTCGTCGAAGTCAACCTGAGCGACAAAGACCTGCTCGCCCTCAGCGTTGGGGATGGGCGAGTCCCAGGTGACCAGGCTGATGCCGGCTTCTTCGGCAGCCTGGGCAGCCGGCACGATCTGGTCGCCGGCGTTGTTGGAGAGCATGATGCCGTCGACGCCCTGGGTGGTGGCGTTGGTGACGATCTCGATCTGTCCGGCGACGCTGTTCTCGGGAGTTGGTCCCAGGAACTCCAGCGGCTCGGTGTTGCCCAACTCGGCGGCAGCTTCCTCAGCGCCCTGGTTGGCCTGGTCGAACACCAGGATGCCCAGGAACTTCGGCAGCAGCACCAGCTTGGCAGCCATGCCCGGTTCCGCGACGACCACATCAGTGCCGACGGTCGACTCGTCCATCTGCGGGCCGGCGGCTTCCTCGACATTGCTGGAGTCATAGATGGTGAACGGCCCCATCAGGACACGCAGCCCGGCGTCGCGGGTTGGGTCCTTCTCGATGGTGTAGGTGCCCATGCGGCCAGCCTCGAACTGCACGCCTTCCTTAGCCTCGATCTGGCCGGTGGCCAGGCCGTAGGTCAGGTAGTAGGAGAGGTAGCCGAGGTCGGTGAAGCTCCAGAGGGCGAACTCGGGAGCGCAGCCGTTGAGGGTGTAGGAGACCATCTCGGCGGGCAGGCCAAGGCCAGAGACCTTGACGGTGTCGCAGAGACCCTCGTCCTGCATGGCCTTGGCAGCGGCGGCGATGCCGACGGTGGTGGGTGCCATGATCAGCTTCATGTCGGGATACTTGTCAACCAGCGCCAACGCCTGGTTGTAGCTGTCCTCGGACTGGTCGTTGCCGTAGACGATGTCTACCAGTTCGAGGGTGGCGTACTTGGGATCCTTGAGGGCTTCCTGCATGGCTGCGATCCAGGCGTTCTGGTTGGCAGCATCGGGGGAAGCGGAGAGGACGGCGAACTGGCCGCCGTCGGCGCCGAGGATGTCGAGGGCCATGTCGGCCATGACGACGCCGGTCTCGTCGAAGTCAACCTGAGCGACAAAGACCTGCTCGCCCTCAGCGTTGGGGATGGGCGAGTCCCAGGTGACCAGGCTGATGCCGGCTTCTTCGGCAGCCTGGGCAGCCGGCACGATCTGGTCGCCGGCGTTGTTGGAGAGCATGATGCCGTCGACGCCCTGGGTGGTGGCGTTGGTGACGATCTCGATCTGTCCGGCGACGCTGTTCTCGGGAGTTGGTCCCAGGAACTCCAGCGGCTCGGTGTTGCCCAACTCGGCGGCAGCTTCCTCAGCGCCCTGGTTGGCCTGGTCGAACACCAGGATGCCCAGGAACTTCGGCAGCAGCACCAGCTTGGCTGCCATGCCCGGCTCGAAGGTCACGGGTTCCATTGTCTCCGACATCGCCTCGCTCGGGGCTTCTTCAGGAGCCGCTGCTTCGGTAGCGGCGGGTTCTGAGGCAGTGGTCGGCTGTTCCGCCGGCGCTTGTGTAGGTGCCGCTTCCGGTGCCGGTGTGGCTGCCGGCGCGCAGGCGGCCAGCATCATTGTTGCAATCAGCAACAGGATCAGCCCAGTTCGTGTCTTCTTCATGGTTGTCCTCCTTGGACGTTCAAATTGTGTATTCCATCCGGAGACGCCGGATCGTCGCTAACGAGAGTTCTTGGGTATGTTGTATTCTTGCGCCACACCTCCTTGTCACACGCCAAAAGTAGGCACATTGTGTCAAGCTTCGGCTGTTTCGGCCGCGCTGAGCCGCCGCCGACGGTTGTAGGATTCCTGGACTCTGCCGAAGATGTTGGGCGCCAGCACCGACAAGATGAGCAACACGCCCACAAAGCCCTTCTGAATCTCGCCTGAAATGTTGGCCAGCCCCATGCCGTTGCGCAGATTGAGAATGATCAGGATCGACAATAAGACGCCCCAAAGGCTGCCAGTGCCGCCAAAGATGCTTACGCCGCCCAGCAACACCATGGTGATGATGTCAAGTTCGAAGCCGTCGGCCGTGCTGCCCCGCATTGCGCCCAGGTGCGCAGCGTAAAGGATGCCGGCCAGCCCGGCGATGAAGCCTGAGGCGATGAACAGCCACATCTTCACGCCCCGTACGTTGACGCCGGAGTAGCGCGCGACATCCTTGTTGTTCCCGATGACGTAGACGCTGCGGCCAAAGCCTGAGTACTGCAGGATCACGATGGCCAGCGCAACCCCGGCAATGAACAGGATCAATGCAAACGGGAGTCCGCCAACCAACGGCTTTTGGCCTAGGTTGCTGAACCACACAGGGAAGTTGCCGATAGAGCGATCCTGCACCAATACCAGAGCTAGGCCGCGGTAGGCGATCAGGGTAGCCAGTGTGACTACCAGGGAGGGCAGTCCGACAAAGGCGATCCAGAACCCGTTGAACAGACCGCAGACCAGCCCGGCCAGCAATCCGATCAGTACCGCGAGGGGAAAGGCAACTTCTTTTTCGTGCAGAAAGGCCATCAACGCCGCCGATAGGGCCATGATCGAAGCAACCGATAGGTCGATCTCGCCGTTGATGATGATGAAGGTCATGATCAACGCGATGATGATCTTTTCGATGTAGAGCTGGAACAAGTTGACCCAGTTGCCGAAGGTCAGGTAGGACGGCGTGTTGACGGCGTTGAAGACGACGACGATCAGCAGCACTGCCAGCAGCATGCCTTCCCATGATTTGAGGCGCTGCCAGGCTTTGTCGAGGAAACCTGGTGAATCGGTGGCCGGAGCGGCAGGCTGGCTAAGCGACATGGGCAGGTTTCTCCTGTTCCGTAGCTTGATCGCTGCCGGCGGCCATTTGCAGCTCGTTGCGAGCCCAGATCGCCCGAAGCCGGTTCATGACGACCGTGTCCACCGCCACCGCGATCAGGATGAGGAACCCCAGCAAAGCATAGCGCCAGAACTCGTCGATCTGCGGCATCCGGCGCAGCCCCTGCTCCAGCAGCCCAATCAGCGCCGCGCCCAGCAAGGCGCCAAAGGCTGAGCCGGTGCCGCCCAGGATACTGACGCCGCCCACGACCGCGGCTGCGATAGCCTGTAGCTCCATGCCCTGGCCGGCGACCACGGTGACGTTGCCGTACTGGCCCAGGAACATGAAGCCTGCCAGCCCGGAGAGCGCACCGCACAGGACAAACGCAAAGAACACGATGCGTTGCGACGGAAAGCCGGCTATTCTGGCTGCGTCCGGGTTGGATCCCACTGCGTAGAGCCGTCTGCCGTACGGAAGATAGGTCAGCGCCAGTTGGAAGATGATTACCACCGCCAGTGCCATGGCAAAGATGAGCCTGACATCGAACGATCCCACGCTGGCCAGATTGATGCTCGGCAGCGTTTGCAGCCATTCGGGCAGCCTGCTGGTCAGCACAGTCTGGGCGTTGGAGAATTCCACAAGCACCGTACGGTAGATTGCCAGTGTACCCAGCGTGACAATGATCGATGGCACGCGTCCGTAGCTGACCAGGACGCCGTTGATGGCTCCCAGCACGCCGCCGACGCTGATCGCCATCAGCACGATCAGCAGGGGAGACATGTCGTTGTTGCGGGAGAGTTGCGTGCCGACGAAATAGGCTGCGAAACCGACGATGGATCCCACGGAAAGATCGATGTTGCGCGTCAGGATCACCAGCGTCTCGGCAACCGCCACCACAGTGATGATGGCGATGCTGGTCTGCAGGCGGTTGACCGTCCGCGGGCTGACGAACCCTTCGACTTGAGTTTGGAAGAAGATAAGAATGGCAACCAGCACCCCGACCAGAACCAGAACCCGCAGTTGCTCGGGCCGGAAGCGCCGCATCAGGAAGCTCATAGTGGCACCTCGCTGTCCGCGCTGCCGCCCTCTGTTGCCGGTTGCCCGTTGAGGCCGGCGCCGTTAGCTGTGCCGACCTGACCCATCGCCGTGGTCATGATTGTCTCCTGTGTGGCCTCATCGCGCGGGAAAATGCCCATCTGTCTGCCCTCGCGCATCACGATCACCCGATCACTCATCGCCAGCACTTCGGGAAGGTCAGACGAGATGAGGATGATCGCCAGCCCTTGCGCGGCCAGATCGTTGATGATGTGGTGGACCTCGGCCTTGGTGCGCACGTCGATGCCGCGCGTCGGCTCGTCGAGGATCAGCAGCTTAGGCTCCATGTTGAGCCATTTGCTGAGGACCACCTTCTGTTGGTTTCCACCGGACAGCTTGCCGACTTCGCCGTTCAGCGAAGGCGTACGGATCGAGAGCTTTTCCTGGTAAGTTCTCGCGGTGGCTGCTTCCTGGCTCCGTTTGACCAGCCCCAGCCGGTTGAGGTAGCGTGGCAGGGTCGGCAGGGTGACGTTGACAACTACCGACATCGGCAGCACCAGCCCCAATTGGCGGCGGTCCTCGGTGACGTAGGCGATGCCCAGCCGCATGGCCTGCTCCGGTGACTGGATGTTGACACTTTTGTCTTCGTAGACGATCTCGCCAGAGGTGGCCGGGTTGATGCCGAAAAGGGCCAGTCCCACATCCGTGCGCCGGGCGCCCACCAGTCCCGCGAAGCCCAGCACCTCACCTTTGTAGACATCGAAGTTCATGTCAGAGAAGACCCCGTCACGCGTCAGGCCCCGCACGGACGCCAGCAGCTCGCCGCGGTTGGTCTCGGTCTTGGCAAAGAAATCGTCGATCTGGCGGCCTACCATCTCGCGGATCACCTGCTCCGTGGTCACATCCGCCCGCGGCGCTGACGATATCCAGCGGCCGTCGCGCAGCACGGTAACGCGGTCGGCGATCTGGAAGACCTCCTCCAGCCGGTGGCCGATGAATAGGATGGCGACGCCCTGATTGCGCAGGTTGTTGACGATCCTGAACAGTTGCGCCACCTCATGCGCCGAGAGCGAGGCGGTTGGCTCGTCCATGATCAGCACGCGCACATCCAGCGAGATAGCCTTGGCGATTTCGACCGCCTGCTGTGCTGCCAGCGTCAGGCCGCGGGCCGGCTGGCGCACGTCCAGCTTGACGTCCAGCCGATCCAGGATCTCGCGGGCATCCTTGTACATCCTGCCCCAGCGCACCACCGGACCGCGATCCGCGTGGCTGATGAAGATGTTTTCGGCTACGTTGAGGTCGGGGAAGACCATTGGCTCCTGGTAGATGGCGGCGATGCCCAGAGTTTGCGCTTCCATGGAGTTGCGAATCTGCACTGGCTGGCCGTCCAGCAGAATCTCGCCCTGGTCCGGCGCATAGATGCCGGTCATGATCTTGATCAGGGTTGACTTGCCGGCGCCGTTTTCACCGATCAGCGCATGCACCTCGCCGGGGTTGAGGAAAAAGCTGACGTCTGAAAGCGCCTGAACGCCTGGAAACGACTTGGAGACGCCTCTCAATTCAAATATCGGGCCATCGCGAGGCGAACGAGGGGGCGATTGTGTCACGCGATACGTCCTTTCCAGTGCTCGCCGGCCTTCCTGCCGGCTGTCGAGGGCTGCAACGCCCTCGGGGGAATCGTCTCAAGAAACCGGGTCGCTGTGTTCGGCATCCGCCCGCTCTGGCCTGTCTATGACCGAGCCACTTGCAGGTCATAGATAAACCAGAGCCGCGGAGCCATAGCGGTAGAAATCACCGTCTTGCGGGTCACACCTGGTCAACCACGACATTCTGCCGGCGCAGATTCGCGATCTCGTCATCCGGCGCTTCGATAGTGGTTACCAATCGTTGGAGCTGTTCAATGGGAGCGACGACGCCGGGGGCAATGACGCCGATCTTGGACGAGTCGGCCAGCATGATCGACTCGCGGGCGCTGCGCATCGCCCGACGCTTGATCGGGATCTCTTCGAAGCCGGCGTTGGTGATACCGGCCTCGGCCGAGACGCCCGTGGCGGCCATGAACGCCTTGTCGAAGCGCATGTTGTAGCCTTCGAAGCTGTCCTTGGCGAAGACGCCGCCGAAGGTGAGGGTGGGTGTGTGCAACACACCGCCGATCAGCACCAGGGTGATCCCTTCGTGGTCAACCAGCCGTTGCACAATATTCAGCCCGTAGGTGACAACGGTGATGCCGGCATCTCTATAATCGCTGTGGGGTGAGCCATTGCCACTTTCCAGAATACCGGGCAGGTGGCTGAGCATATACTCGGTGGTGGTGCCGCCGTCGATGAAGATCGTCTCGCCGGGCCGGACCAGCCGGGCCGCCGCGAGGCCGATGCGGGATTTTTCTTCATGGTGGGACGCCACGCGTACGCTGAAGGGCGCCTCCGAGGAGCCGCTGGATGGCGCCAGTGCGCCGCCGTAGGTTCGCTGAACGATGCCCAACCGGTCCAGTTCGTTCAGATCGCGCCGGATCGTGGATGGGCTGACCGCAAAGCGAGCGGCCAAGTCATCGACCGATACCAGGCCGTTCTGCTGGACGAGCTTGAGGATTTCCTGGCGTCTTTGCGCAGAGTACATGGACAAAAAACTGATTGCGTGGTTGTCAGAGGGCGAGGAGGACAGTAAAACGAACATGCTCATAGTAGCACATTTATGGGCATGTGTCAATGAGTTATTGGTCAAGTTGTGCATTAAAATGCAAAACTGAGCAAGAATGCGCAACTTGGTGCGACGGCGAATGCCGGAGTCGGGTATTCGAAACGCTCGCAGCCAAACTGGGCCGACGGTGCGCAGCATCGATTGTCCGTTGCTCTCTCAACAAAAGGCGCCCCCGATGTTCCGGGGGCGCCTTTTGTTGAGAGAGCAACTAACGTGGTGTTTGCCAGAAATCAGGTGTTTGGATGTACTGAATCCATTGTGCTGGCGATTCTAAAACACCCGGTTTTGTAACTGGTCACCGTCATTCCCGCGAAGGCGGGAATCCACTCCTCGCAGACCTGGATTCCCGCCTTCGCGGGAATGACGCCACTCTGTACGCTGAGTTTAGATGCCGCGTAGATTGCGCTGCATGATAGTCTGGACCCCGTGGTCGCCGCTGGCCTGATAGCCGGGCAGCGGCAGGACGCGCTCGTGGATCGTGTCGAGAATCCACGACGTTTGCGGGAAGAAGGCATCCTCCAGTTCAGCCGCCGGGGTGATCCAGTTACGGGCGCCGACGATGGCCACCGGTGCATCCAGATAGTCGAAAGCAAGTTGGCTGAGGTTGGATGCCATGGTGTGCATGAACGAACCGCGTTCCGAGGCGTCGGAGGCCAGCACTGCCTTGCCGGTCTTTTTCAGCGATGCGACGATGGGGGCGTAGTTTAGTGGGTTGAGGAAGCGGGCGTCGATGACCTCGGCTGAAAGGCCGTACTTCTCTTGCAGGATGTCAGCAGCCTCCAGCGCTCGGTACAAAGTCGCGCCGATGGTGACAATGGTCAGATCGCGGCCGGTGCGTCGCAGCGCCGGTTCGCCCATGGGCACCTCGTAGTAGTCCACCGGCACACCGCCCGCCACCAGCGTCTCCGGCTCGGAGTACAGCCGCTGACTTTCGAAGAACACCACGGGATCGGTGCCGCGCAGCGCCAGGTTCAGCATTCCCTTGGCATCGTAGGCTGTGGCGGGGAACATCACCTTGAGGCCGGGGATGTGGGCTACGATCGAGGTCCAGTCCTGTGAGTGCTGGGCGCCGTACTTCGATCCAACGGACACCCGCAGCACCAGCGGCATCTGCAGAACGCCGGCTGACATCGCTTGCCACTTGGACATCTGGTTGAAAATCTCATCGCCGGCGCGGCCCATGAAGTCGCAGTACATCAGCTCGGCCACGACCCGGCCGCCTGACAGCGCGTAGCCGACGGCTGTGCCTGCGATCGCGCCCTCGGAGATCGGCGAGTTGAAGAGGCGCTGGTAGGGCAGAGCTTCTGTCAGGCCGCGGTAGGCGCCGAACGCTCCGCCCCAGTCGCGGTTTTCCTCGCCCCAGGCCGCCATGGTTGGATCCTCGTAGAAACGGTGGAGCATCGCTTCGAAGATAGCCTCGGCGTAGGTCACACAGCGGATCTTGGGCAGCGGCTTGCCGGTGTCGTCCAGCCCGAAGCGATACTTGGCGGAGGTGTTCTTCAGGCGGGTTTCCTCTTTGGGCAGCAGCACGGCGGGCTTGCCGTCGGCCATGCGGTCCCTGGTCTGGTTGGAGAACATGACCTCACCGATCAGCTCGCCGTTTCCGTTGATGCGCGGCGACGTTTCCAGCGAGACGGCCGCCTTGACCACCGGCAGCAATCGTTCGAGGATTTGGGATTCCAGTGCGTCCAGCTCGGCAGCGCCGGCGTGTTCGTTGCGCTCTAGGTAGGTCCGATAAGCCGACAGCGAGTCCTGTTGCTGCCAGAGGTCCATCTCTTCCTTGGTGCGGTAGGCAGAGGCGTCGGAGGGCGAGTGGCCGGAAAAACGATAGGTGATAGTATCCAGCAGCACCGGCCCGCGGCCTTCTTCCAGGATCTTGCGTTTGCGCTCCACGGCGTCGGCTACGGCCAGTGGATTGTAGCCGTCCACCCGCTCGGCGTGCATCGCTTCGGGATTGACCGCCAGACCGACCCGCGTCACGCCGTACTGGCCAAAGCCCATGGTCTCGCCAAAGGGCTGGCCGCCCATGCCGTAGAAGTTGTTCATGAAGTTGAACAGGATCGGCGGCGCGCCGCCAACCTCCTCCGGCCAAAGGGTGCGGTACTGGTCCATCGCGGCGAACATCATCGCTTCCCAGACGGGGCCGCAGCCCATGGAGGCGTCGCCGATGTTGGCGATGACGATGCCGGGCCGCGCGTTGATGCGCTTGAACAGCGCCGAGCCGACCGCAATGTCGGCCGAGCCGCCGACGATCGCATTGTTGGGCATGACGCCGAAGGGCGGGAAGAAGGCGTGCATCGAGCCGCCCATGCCTTTGTTAAAACCGGAGGCCCGGGCAAGGATCTCGGCCAGCGTGCCGTACAACGCAAAGTCGAACGCCATTTCCTTGACGCTGCCGTGGGAGAACGTTTCCACCACCCGCAACACCGCGCCGTCCAGGTAGGTCTCCATGATCCCGGTCAGCTCAGCGTCGCTTAGCTTGGCGATAGCTGAAAAGCTCTTCGCCAGGATCTCGCCGTGGCTGCGGTGCGAGCCAAAGATGAAGTCGTCGGGCGTCAGGTTGTAGGCCTGGCCGACCGCGGCGGCTTCCTGGCCGATGGAGAGGTGCGCCGGGCCGCGGTGGTTGTACTCGATGCCCTCGTAGGAGCCTTCTTTCTTGATACGGTCCAGCATGGTCTCGAACTGGCGGATCGCGAACATGTCGCGATACATGCGCACCAGGTTCTCGCGGCCGTAGCGTTTTGCCTCAGCTACCGGGTCAGGCTGGTAGCAGTTGATTGGAATCTCGGGCGCTCGCAGCACCCCTTGCGCCCGCATCTGGGCGGGGTCGATGGTGATTTGCTTGGTCATGATGGTCTCGTTATGCGTGTTGCGTATTGCGTAGCTTGATATGGAACGCGTGTTGTTGACAGTGTCGTTGGAAGGGTCGGTGCTCAGTCTTTCCCTGGTTTCCCTGGTTTCCGTCGTTTCCTGTCAGGCTAGACGGCCAGCAGCAGGTCGATGTTGGCCAGGTTCTTCGCCAGGTCCTGCAGGAAACGGGCGCCCGGCGCACCGTCCACGACCTGGTGGTTGATGGTCAGCGACAACCCGATGTGTGGCACGAAAGCCACATCGTCGCCGTCCTGCACCGGCTTCAGGTTGATGTTGTTAACGCCCAAGATCGCGACCTCAGGCGGGTTCAGCACCGGCGTGAAGGACTCGATGCCCAGCCCGCCCAGGTTGGTCATGGTAAACGTGCCGCCGGTCAGCTCGTCGGGGGCGACGCGGCGCTCCTGGCAGGCAGCTGCCAGACGCTTTGCTTCAGTGGAGATCTGGCGCAGGCTGAGCTCGTCGGCGTTGCGGATCACGGGAACCATCAGGCCATGCGGCGTGTCTACAGCCATGCCCAGTTGCACGTGGCGGTAGCGGGACACCGTATCGCCCTGGAAATGCGCGTTCAGGATGGGATGCTGGGGCAGCGTGCGGGCGACGGCCAGCAACACCAGGTCGTTGATGGTCACGGCTTGCAGGCCAAAGGACTCGCCGCTGGCCTTGAAACGAGCGCGCAGGGCTTGCAGCGCACGGGCATCGGCCGACGCGTTGAGGGTCAACTGCGCCGTGGTTTGCAGGGAAGCAAGCATCCGCTCGGCAATCACCTTGCGCACACCGGTCACCTTCACCACCTCAACTTCGTCTGCAACAATTTCCCTCGTTTCCTTCCTTTCCGTGCTTTCCCCTTTTTCCTCTCCCAACGGCTGCAAATCGCGCGTCATCACCCGTCCGCGCGGCCCGCTGCCCTTTTCCGGTGCAACGTAGCCACCCTGGGCCAGCTTGGCCTGTGCCACCGGGCTGAGCTTCGGGCGGGCAGCCAGCGCGGCCTGGATGTCGCGCTCGATGATGCGTCCTTCTGGACCGCTGCCGGTCACCTGGCTGAAGTCCAACCCCTCACGCTGGGCCAGGTTTCTGGCTCGCGGCGAAATGGCGATGCGGCCCGTGCTGGCCGCGCCGTTGGTGACGGCAGGTGCAGCGGGCGTCGTATCCACGGCAGCCGGCTCACTGGCCGCATCGGGCGCCGCTTCCTCAACAGTCTGGCCGGGTCGCAGCGCGCTGACATCCTCGCCCGGCTGGCCGATGGCGGCGATGGTCTCCAACACCGGGACGAGATCGCCCGCGGCGTGGAACTGCGCCAACAGGACGCCGTCGGCAGGGCTGGTTACTTCGACCACTGCCTTGTCGGTTTCGGCGTCACACAGGACATCGCCCTCGGCTACGGCGTCGCCGACGGCTTTCTTCCATTCGATCAGGACGCAGCTTTCAACAGTGTTGCCCAGCTTGGGCATGATTGCCGGTACGGCCATAGGGTTACCTCACAAAAGGATTGGCGTGATTTAGCTCGATCAGACTTGAAGGACGGTGACGCCGGCAGCTCGTATCTCTTTGAGCAGGTCAGCCGGCGCGTCGCAGTCGGTGATGATGGTGTCGATCTGGTTTACCGATGCAAAGGAGGCGAGACCAACCCGCCCCCATTTGGTCGCGTCCAGCACCGCGAAGACCTGCCGGCACATCGCCGCCAGTTCCCGTTTGACATCGGCTTCGTCGGCGCTGACATCGGTCAGGCCTTCGTCCAGCGTTATTCCATGCGCACCAAAGAAGCCCTTTTGAATGTTGTACTGGTTCAGAATATCCAGCCCGTCCGTGCCGACCAGGGAAAAGGTGTCGCGGCGCAGCCGACCGCCTGGCACGACTACCTCCAGGTTGGCGTAGTCGGTCAACTCCTGGACGATCGCGATGCTGTTGGTGATAACGGTGACGAAGCGGTGATCGGTCAGATGGCGGGCGATGGCCAGCGCTGTGCTGCTGGTGTCGAGGAAGACAGCATCGCCATCCTGGATCTGCGCCGCGCCAGCTTCGCCGATGTGGTCCTTGGCAAGCACCTGTTCCTGGCGGCGCAGCGCCAGCGACAGGTCGCGCGACAGGCGGTTGACAGGGATCGCGCCGCCGTGGGTGCGCACCACCAAGCCCTGGTCGGCCAGCGCCTGCAGGTCGCCCCGGATGGTCACCTCGGATACATCGAACGCCTGGCTCAGCTCAGCCACTGAGGCGCGGCCGTCTCGCTGGACGCGGTCGTGGATGTCATTTCGTCGTTCCTGGGCTGATGGGTTGGTGGACATGGCAAACTTTCGTTTACTTACGAATGCTTTCATTATACAGCGACGAATAAGGAAAGTCAAGCATTTGGGGAGCGAGTTTTGCCCGAACTTTCATGTGCCGCTATCATGTGGCCATGACTGGCACGTCACCGACCTTGCGCTGCAAGCAGCCAGATCTTTGAATCTCACCTCGAAAGAACTTACGCCATGACCGAACTTCCCGTTGTCATTGCCCCTGACGCCGTCCCGGCGCTGATCGACTATCTGCACGGCCACCACATCGAGCGCGTCAACCTGGTGGCTGACCGCAACACCTGGCGTGTTCTGGGCGAGCGCACTGCCCAGGCGCTGGAAGCGGCCGGTATCGACGCAAAAGTTATCCTGCTGGCAGGCGACGAAGTCACGCCCGACGAGCAAGCCATCGTCGAGGTGTTGCTGGCGGCTGGCCGCGAGCAGCGACTTTATCTCGCCGTCGGCTCCGGCACCATCACCGACCTCACGCGTTTCGCCAGCCACCGCACCGGCAACGACTTCATCTCGCTGCCCACCGCGCCCTCGGTGGACGCGTATACCTCCACCGGCTCGTCGTTGATCATTCGCGGGCTGAAGACGACCGTTTACGGACAGGCGCCGGTAGCGGTTTTCGCCGACCTCGATACGCTCTGTGGTGCGCCGCAGCCGATGATTGCCGCTGGTTTCGGCGATGTGGTGGCGAAATATACTTCGGTGGCCGATTGGAAGCTGAGCGCGCTGCTGTGGGATGGTCCCTACAGCAAGCTGGTGGCGCAAAGGATGGAGGCGGCCCGCGACCGCTGCATGGCGCAGGTGGATGCGGTGGGCGCGGCCGAGCCTGAGGGTATCCGCGATCTGATCGACGCTCTCATCGAGGCGGGGCTGTGCATGCTCGCGTTCGGCGGATCGCAGCCTGCTGGCCAGTCCGAACACTACGTTTCACATTACCTGG
>JACKBK010000018.1 GCA_020634555.1 Caldilineae bacterium | reverse complement strand
GCAGCGATGTTGGAGTCGTCAAGGAACCAGCTCACCGGCACCTCCAGCAACTCGGCGACTTCGTCCGGTTGCGGAACAAAGTGCGGCCGGTGTGGCAGGTAAGCAACATGGGGGTAGATGCGGAAGTCGCTGGGCGGGATGTAGAGCGGCGTCAGGTCGCCCAGCAATTGCAAGTCCGCTGCGCCGTCGCAGACGCCGATCTCCTCGCACGCCTCGCGCAGCGCTGTTTGGCTGGTCGACTCGTCGCCGGGATCGACGCTGCCGCCAGGAAAGCTGATCTGGCCGCGATGGTTGCCCAGCGTGTCGCTGCGGCGGGTCAGCACCAGATGCAGCTCGCCGGCCGGCCCGCAGGGGTAAAGCAACACCAATACGCCGCCCTCGCGCGGCTGGTGGTCGGGCGTCGGCGGCTCCAGCGGGCGCGGAATCGGCGCCATGCGTACCATTGCCTGTAGACCGGGCAGCGGCTTGTGCAACGCGAATTTGATGGTATCTGGTGTCAGGCTGCCCGCCCGACGCAAATCTGTGTCATTCATCGCCTGGATTATACTGTCTCTCGCCTCATACCCGCAAAAGGGGTGCGAATCTGGCAGCGCGTGTCGCAATAAAGACGACGAATGCGTTTAACAGGTGCAGACACTGAGCCACACAGACGTTTATCAAGGAGGCAGCTATGAGCAATCAAATCAACACCTCGACAATCCACCATCTTACGCTGACCGTCAGTGATGTGCGCCGTTCGCAGGCGTTTTACTCCGGGCTACTGAACTTCTCGCACATCACCGACTTTGGCGACAGAGCGATTCTTAGCAACGGATCAGTGATGCTGGTACTAACACCACCGCCGGATCCCGCCCAGGCGATTTCTGGCGACGTCTTCGATGAGAACCGTATTGGGCTGGATCATGTCAGCCTCGGTGTTGCCAGCGTGCAGGATTTGCACGCGGCCGCGGCGTTGTTTGACCAACGTGACGTGGAGCACGGGGAGATCAAGAATCTTCAGCCGTTCGGTATCTACGTGCTGGCGTTCCGTGACCCAGACAACATCCAGGTGGAGTTGACCGCGCCGCACGACGGTTGAGAGGCGGGGCAGTTTCCGAAGCAAACGATCGGGGTTAAGCGTGCCTGGGAGCGGCACTCCCAGGCGCGCCGCGTCACGCGCCCAACGCACCGTTCAGTTGATCGATCACCATGCGTACGTCCACCGCCAGCGCGCCGTGCCCGGCCGCGTACACGATCAGCGGGTTGATGTCGATCTCCTGGATCCGCGGATAGTCCAGCGCGAGCCTGGCAACGCGTTCGATGACCTCGGCCACCGCGTCGATATCGGCCGGTGGCTGGCCGCGCAGCCCTTGTAGCAGTTTGCCGGCGTGGGTCTCGCCGATCATCGCCAGCGTTTCAGCCCGGTCGAACGGCGCGACGCGGAAGGCGACATCCTTGAGAAGTTCGACGTAGATTCCGCCCAGTCCGAACATCAGCAGCGGGCCGAACTGCGGGTCACGGCGCATCCCGACGATCAACTCATGGCCGGGCGGGGCCATCTGCGTTACCAGAACGCCGTCGATGCGGGCATTGGGGCGGTGTTCACGAACCCGTTCCAGCATGGCGACATACGCGTCGCGTACCTTGTCCTCGCTGCCCAGATTCAGGGCGATGCCCCCCACCTCCGACTTGTGGAAGGCGTCGGGCGAAACGATCTTCAGTACCACGGGGAACCCCAGACCGGCTGCCAGCCGCGCTGCTTCGTCAGGTGACCGCGCTAACTCGGCCCGCGGCTGCGGTATGTCATAAGCTGCCAGCAGCGGCCGCGCCTCCGCCTCGCCCAGGTGTGTTCTGCCCTCCGGGACGTCGATCGCTGGACGGCGGTTTTCGCTCGATGCCACCGCATTCCTTCTTTCCCCTTTTCCCTTATTTCCTTCCTTTCCCTCTCTTCCTTCCGCATATCGCCACATCACGCCCAACGCCCGCGCCGCCTGCTTCGGAAATTGGTACAGCGCGATGCGGTGGCGGTGCAGCGCGATCATCGGCTCGCGCACTGCTTCGTCGCCCATGAAGCACGTCACCACCGGCTTATCGGGGAAGTCTGCCGACGCGCGGCCGATGGCTTCCGCAACGGCCGCCGGGCTGACCAGCGCCTGCGGTACCAGGATCGGCAACACCGCATCGTAGGCGGGGTCCGCCAGCAGCGCGCGCACGGCCATCTCGTAGTCCGCCGCGTCAGCGCCGCCCAGCATGTCGATAGGATTGCCAAGCTGGGCTTCCGAGCAAGTGTGGGCGGCCAGGTAGTCGCGCGTTTCAACGGAAGGAGATGGCATGGTCAGACCGGCTTCTTCCAGCGCATCGGCGGCCAGGCTGGCCGGCCCGCCGGCGTTAGTGACGATCGCGACCCGGTGGCCGCGCGGCAAGGGACCGTAAGCCAATGCCAGCGCGAAGTTGAACAGATCCTCCACATCGTCGACACGGATCACGCCGCTCTGCCTGAACGCTGCGTCGTAGGCGGCCATCGCGCCGGCCAGGCTGCCGGTGTGCGACGAGACGGCGCGCGTGCCGGCTTCGGTGGCGCCGGCCTTGATGACGAGGATCGGCTTGTGGGGCGTCACGCGGCTGGCTACGTCGATGAAGCGCGGCCCGTCCTTGATGGCCTCGATGTATGCGACGATAACCTTGGTGCGCGGGTCATCGGCCAGCGCCTCGATCAGGTCGGTCTCGGTGACATCGGCCGCGTTGCCCAGCGTCGCAAAACGGCTGAATCCCACTCCCTTACCGGCCGTCCACTCCAGAATCCCGCCGCAGATCGCCCCCGACTGGCTGATGAAGGCGATGTCGCCCGGTTCGGGCATGGTGCGGATGAAGCTGGTGTCCAGGCCGCTGTAGGCGTCCAGCGTGCCGACACAGTTGGGGCCGATGAGGCGCATGTTGTGCTGGCGGGCGATGTCCAGCAGCTCCTGTTCCAGCGCCAGGCCGTCCGGTCCCGTCTCGCGAAAGCCGCCGGAGATGACGATGGCAGACTTGATGCCGCGCACGCCGCATTCGTGCAGCGCAGCCGGACAGACCGGCGCCGGCACGACGATTACCGCCAGGTCCAGCGGATCGGGGACAGCGGTGATGGTCGGGTAACAGGGCAGGCCCAGGATTTCCTTGCGTCCCGGGTTGACCGGGTAGACAGCGCCGCGGTAGCCAAAGCTGATCAGGTTGCGCAGGACGCCGTGGCTGAGTTTGTTGGGATTGGCCGATGCGCCGATGACCGCGACGCCGGCCGGGTTGAAGAACGCGTCGAGGGGGGACCCTGTCTCGCCGGGAGTCTGGCCAGGCGAGGGGTGAAACGTGAAACGAGAAACGTGACTGGTCGAGGGTGGGACAGTCATTGGCGACCTCCTTGTCGCTGGTTGTTGGTCGAATCCTAGCACAAGAAGTATTACGGGCCAATGATACACATCATAATCCGATGCATCCATTTGATTGACAGGGTAATGCAAGTTGTGTAAAATGATGTCTATCAGGAAATTGCAATAAGGATGGCACCATGGACGAACTACATGTGAGCATAGGTGAGGTGAAACGAGATATTTCTCATCTCATCAATAGGGTGGCATATGGTGGTGAGCGTGTTGTGCTAACGTCGCGCGGAAAGCCAAAGGCTGCGATTGTGAGCATCGAAGATTATGAGTACCTGGTACAGGACGCAGCCGTTAGAAACCAAAGCAAACAAGAAGCGTGGTTGGTAGAAAGCAATCGGTTGGTGGCCCGAATTGCCGATCGGTTGCACGGCGCGCAGGTGGATACTGAGGCAATCCTTGCTGCGGAAAAGGCTGACCAGGAGGCGCAGCATGACTACTTACGTGGTGATTGATTCTGGAGTTGCCTTCAATCTACTGGTTCCAAATCCGCAACGGGGCTATATTCAGCAACTCTTTCGCCGGTGGAGCCAAGAGGATTTGCGGCTCTGCGCGCCCGCGTTGTGGCTTTATGAAGTGACGTCCATATTTGCCAAGGCGGTTCATTTTGGTAGCCTGCGTGAGGATGAAGCGCGCTCAGGCTTGTCGATTGTGTATCGAATGGGCGTGCAATTGATTGAGCCTGATGAAGATCAATCGCGTCGGGCGTTCGACTGGACCAGGCGGTTGGGGCGAGCTGCAGCGTACGACAGCTTCTATCTGGCGGCGGCAGAACTGCGAGGCTGCGATCTCTGGACAGCGGATCGACGTCTGGTTAACGTGGTCAATCAATCGTGGATAAAGCTTGCGGCTGAGAATTAGGAAGGCTCTCCACATCAGAAATCTCTCATTTTCAAGAACTCTATGGCAAAGCTGAAACTCGACCTGCACGACATCTACAACCGCGGCGCGACCATTGACGCGGAGCTGAACCGCGTCATCGAAGAAGCGGTGGATAAACGCATCACGCTGGTGGAGATCATTCCCGGCAAGGGCAGCGGGCAGTTGAAGAAGCACGTGTTGCGTTTCCTCAACCAGCCGCACATCAAGGCACAGTATCATCGTCTCGAGAAGGACGACCGCAACCACGGCCGCATTTTCGTCCACTTCCGCTTCTGAGTCGCCTCCCGAATCACAACGCCCCGCCAGATCGGCGGGGCGTTCAGTTTGAGAAGTCCGGCTTCTTCCGGGAAGCCGGACTTCTGCGCGTTAGCCCTGCGTCGTGTAGCGGCGGCGCGGTTGTCTGCGGCGCGGGCGGGATGTGTTGGCCGGCTTTTGGCGGGTGGTCGAGCTATGGGAGGGCGGGCGTTGGGGCTGCCGGCTATGCTGCTCCGGCTGTGGCCGGCTGTCAGCGACAGCTACACCATAGTCAAAGCCTGGCAGGTGGCGGCGTTCGATGGGATCGCCCAGTAGACGCTCCAGGCTGCGCACCATGGCCTCGTCGTTCTGGGAGACAAAGGTGAACGCTTCGCCCGACTGGTGGGCGCGACCCGTGCGGCCGATGCGGTGGGTGTAGGCGTCCACGGTGTCCGGCATGTCGAAGTTGATCACGTGCGAGATCTCTGACACGTCGATGCCGCGCGCGGCGATGTCGGTGGCCACCAGGATGTCGTACTTGCCATCGCGGAAGCCGTCGATAGCCTGTTGGCGGCGGTTCTGCGTCATGTTGCCCTGCAGCGCCGAGGCGCGATAGCCGCGCTTCTCCAGGTCCCGCGCCAGGTTGCGCGCTCGCCACTTGGTGCGGGTAAAAACCAGCACGCGGGCGGTGGCGGTGCTTTCCAGCATGGCCAGCAGCAGGTCCTTCTTGCGCTTGTCGGACACCGGATACAGCGCGTGCGAGACCGTCTTGGCCGGGGCGATCATGCCGATCTGCACCGTTACCGGGTTCTTCAGAATGTCGTTGGCCAGGGTGCGGATCTCGTCGGGCATGGTGGCCGAGAAGAAGAGCGTCTGGCGGCGGGCCGGCACGTGCTTCAGGATACGCCGAACGTCGGGCAGGAAGCCCATGTCGCACATACGATCGGCCTCGTCCAGTACCAGTACCTCGACCTTGGAGAGATCGATAGCGCCGGCGCTGATGTGGTCCAGCAGACGTCCGGGGCAGGCGACGACGATCTCGACGCCGCGCCGCAGCGCTTCAATTTGCGGCCTTGGGTTGACGCCGCCGTAGATGGTGACGCTTCGCAGCCGTGTCTGCCGGCCATAGTCGGCAGTGGCCTGGTGGATCTGCTCCGCCAGCTCGCGGGTTGGCGCCAGGATCAGCGCGCGCACACCGCGCGGACCGCGCTGGGTCGCCAGGCGGTGCAGGATGGGCAGCATGAACGCGGCTGTCTTGCCGGTGCCGGTCTGTGCCAGCCCGAGAACGTCACGTCCCTGCATGACGACCGGTATCGCTTGTTCCTGAATGGGGGTGGGGGAGGTATAGCCGGCCGCTTTGACGCCGGCCAGGACGCGCGCGTCCAGGGATAGTTGTTCGAATTTCATATGGGAGTACTCCTTGACTCCTGTGAGCCAAGTCGCACTCTCAGCCCGAATATCTACAGGTTTTGCTTTGTGTCGCGCTCCGTCGTCGGGCGCAACGAGGGATTATTATAGTCATATTGCGAAAAATAGCGAATTGATGGCGCGTTATGTATAAAAGCGGTTATCCAACCGCCGGTGGGAACAGGGCGGGGATCAGCGGGTAGGCAACCAGCGTCACCAGGATCGCGAGGGTCAGCGCGTTGACCACGAAGTTGACGTCCGCTTCCTCGGCGTTGGGCATGAACAGGGGGATGACAAAAGGCGGCGGCAGGATAGCCATGGTCAGCACGGCAGCCTGGAACGCCGGGTCCAGGTTCAGCAGGCGCCCGACCACCAGCAGGCTGAAGGCCACACCGGCCGGAACCCAGATCAACAGGCGTACGGCGATGGTACGTAGCGGCCGGCCGATCTCGCCGGCCCGCAGTTGCAGCTCGTAGCCGATGGCGATGGCCACCAGTGGCGTGGTCATGCTGCCGATCAGCCGCAGGGTTTCGAGGACGCTTTCGCCGATGGACGACTCGGCAAGCAGATCGTTTAGGCCGATTTGGCCGGCAAGCAGGCCGGCCAGGATGGCCAGGATCACCGGCGTCTTGAGGAAGCCCAGCAATGTCTCGCGGAACGAGGTCGCTCCGGTGGACAGGCGCTTCAGGCCGGGCACCAGCACGAAGAAGACGAACAGCACCTGGCCGAGATCGATGATGCCGAAGCGCCAGATGTTATCGGTGCCGTAGACCGCGCCGTAGATAGCGTAGCCCATCATCCCGGCCTCGAAGCCGGTTAACAGCGGCGGCATGAACGGCGAGTCGATGTGAAGCACGCCGTGCAGCCGGCGTCCCAGCAACAGCACCAGCCAGCAGGCGACGAAGACCGTGACGACGATCAGCAGGTAGTGCAACTCGATGGTCACCTGCGTGAACGCCAAAAACAACGCAGCCGGCAGTGTGACGTTGACCACCAGTTTCTTGATGTCGGCGATGGACTCCGGCCGCACCAACCGGATGCGCCGCAGCAGCACGCCCAGCAGGATCAGCAGGAAGACAGGGAGAACTTTTGAGAAGGCAGTCAGGAAAACCATGGAAGCGTTGTAGGTAAGACTAGAGAGAGAACGGGGGTGACAGCTTCACCCTTACCTGACCAGTTTCGTTGTTCAGCCAAGACATCCGATGGTCGTCTGCCCTGGTACACTTTGTGCGCCTGGCTGCTCGCAATTTTCAAAGCTCGCCGGAGCTGCGCATTCTGTCTTCGAGCGTCTTGACGCGGCGATTGAACTCGGTGATCTCATCGGCGCTGGCAGGGTGATACAAACAGCCTGTGATCTCCCCAATTTTCTCACAGGTCGCTTCCATAGAAAAATCGCGACGAGTTCTTCTTGGCATGCGGCTTTGCCGAGCATTTACGGGTTGACAGCCAACGTTGTTCAGGCTATAATCGAGGCAATCGAAAACCAGCAACGACTGTGAACCGGAGGAGTAGGCGGCACGCCGTCACCAGGGAGGGCAGGTCAGCGACTGAAAGCCTGCCCGGACGTGAGCACCGCCGAAGGTCGCCGGGGAGTCGGGTGGCTCAATCGGTGAACGGTGATCGGTAAACAGTAATCGGAAAAAGACCTCCGATCACCGAATACGGATTACCGAATACCGGGCAGGCCATCCCGGGAACGCCCGTTACAGCGCATGAGTGGGCAGTTGGCTGGCGCCGGCTGCCAAACAAGGTGGTACCGCGAACTCCCCTTTCGTCCTTGTGATGGAAGGGGTTTTTAATTGGTTAATGGTTAATAGTTAATGGTGAACGGTGAATGGTGCAGAGATGTCGACCATCTGCTGGCTGGCTACTGATAACTGATCACTGGTCACTGAACACCGATCACCGCAAGGAAGACCCATGACCCACTGGTGGCAAGACCTGTTTGATGAGAAATACCTGCGCATGTTCGCCGAGGCGCGGCCGCCGCTGCGCACCGACCAGGAAGTCGAGGCGCTGCTGGTCCTGCTGGAGCAGCACTGCGGCGATGCAGCCAGTGTGCTTGACCTGGCGTGTGGCTACGGGCGTATTGCACTGCCGCTGGCACAGGCCGGTCATCGCGTGACCGGCTCCGACCTGTCGGTGTTCTTGCTGGATCAGGCTCAAACCGCGGCCGCGCGGGCCGGCCTCGATGTCACATGGCAGGAAGGCGACATGCGTACTCTGCCGGCGGACTGGTCCAGCAAGTTCGACGCGGTGCTCAACATGTTCTCGGCCTTTGGCTACTTCGACGAACCGGACGATAACCAGCAGGTGCTGGCTGAGGTGGCGCGGGTGCTGCGGCCGGGCGGTGTTTTCGTCATCGACCTCGCGCAGCGCGATGCAGTGGTACACAACTACCGTCCCACCGACTGGTTCGAGGTGGACGATCTATTGGTCTGCGTCAGCCGCGAGTTCGACGCGATCGGTGGAACCAACACCGAGTTTTGGCTGTGGAGCGATGATCGGGGCGAGCGGCAGAGTTTGTACTTCCGGGTTCACCTGTACACCGCTACCGAACTGACGGCGATGCTGCAAGCAGCCGGGCTGGAACCGATAGCCTATTACGGCAATCTGGCCACGCCGCTGGACGAAAACCCATTCGAGCCGTTCAACAGCCGGCTGGTGATCGTGGCAAAGAAACTTTAGGGATCGACAAGGCAGGCAATCGTGGCTTTAGCAACCAACAGCGAGACCTTCTACGACGCGGTGGCCAACCGGCACCGGCTGTTCTACCGCGACTGGCACGCCTACATGAAACAGGAGGGCGCCTGGCTGGACGGGATTCTGCGCCCGTTCGGCGTTCGCAACGTGCTGGACTGCACCTGCGGCATCGGCACTCAGGCTATTGCCCTGGCGCTGAACGGCTATGATGTGGCGGCCAGCGATCTCAGCGACGAGAACCTGGCCGTGGCGCAGCGTGGGGCAGCGGAGTTTGGTGTGTCCGTGATGTGGCACCGCGCCGACGTGCGTTTTCTGGACCGCGTCCCGTTCGCCGGCCCGTTCGACGCCGTGGTGTCGCTGGGCAACTCGTTGCCACATCTGTTGACCGAGACCGATATGCAGGCCGCGTTGCGCCAGATGGTGGACCAGACGCGGCCCGGCGGGCTGGTCATCGTCGGCCAGCGCGACTGGGATGCCATTGCCACCGAGCGGCCGCGTTTCCGATTCCGTCACGAACACAAGGACGCGCCTGCTCCCGGCCTGCGTACGGTGTTGTGGGACCTGTGGAGCTACGACGATCCGCTGGTGACGTTCGAGGTCTTCTTCTCGCAGGAAAGCGCCGACGGCTGGCAGACGGAGGTGTATCCGCTGCGCTACCGCATGTGGCGGCGCGCGGAGGTGATAGAACTGATGGAGGCAGCCGGCTTGAGCAACGTGCGCGAGTTGTCGTGTGACTGGGAAGTGCGGCTGGTTGGTAACAGCCCGAAATAATCGATTCAAGGACTCATCATGACCAACAACCCATTTGACATGCCCAAAACCTACGACTTCGATGCCGCGGAGGGGCGGCTGTATGACTGGTGGGAGCAGAACGGCTGGTTCAAGCCGGAGGTTGCCGGCCCGGACGCCAAACCGTTCGTGATCTCCATCCCGCCGCCCAACGTGACCGGCGTCCTGCACCAGGGACACGCGCTCTTCGTCGCTCTGGAGGACCTGATGATCCGCTACGCGCGGATGCAGGGCAAGGCAGCGCTGTGGGTGCCCGGCACCGATCACGCCGGCATCGCGACCCAGCTTCAGGTCGAGCGCAAGCTGCGCAACGAGGGCACCAGCCGCGAGGAACTCGGTCGCGAGCGCTTTCTGGAGGCCTGCTGGGCATGGAAGGACGAGAAGCACAGCGGCATCACCGGCCAGATCCGCCGGCTGGGCGCGAGCTGCGACTGGGACCGCGAGCGCTTCACCCTGGACGAGGGGCTGAGCCGAGCGGTGGCCGAGGCGTTCGTGCGCCTGCACCGGATGGGTCTCATCTACCAGAGCGAGTACATCGTCAACTGGTCGCCCGGGCTGCAGACTGCCGTCAGCGACGTGGAGGTGGAGTACAGCGAAGAGCAGGGAACGCTCTACTACTTCAAATACCCGCTGGCCGGCCATAGCCTGGACGAAGGGCCGGGCAAGGGCTATATCCCCGTGGCTACCACTCGCCCTGAGACGATCCTGGGCGACACCGCCGTGGCCGTGCATCCCGACGACGATCGCTACCGCCACCTGATCGGCAGCACCTGTCTGGTGCCGATGCTCAACCGCACCATCCCGGTGATCCACGACACCTATGTGTCCACCGACTTCGGCACCGGCGCGCTGAAGATCACCCCCGGCCACGATCCCAACGACTTCGAGATCGGCCAGCGCCACGGACTGGCGATCATCAACGTGATGAACAAGGACGCCACGCTCAACGCCGAGGCCGGGCCGTACGCCGGGATGGAGCGTTTCGAGGCGCGCCGCAAGCTGTGGGAAGACATGCGCGCCGCCGGGCTGGTGATCAAAGAAGAGCCGTATGCACTGACCGTGCCGCGCGCCCAGCGCGGCGGCGAGATCATCGAGCCGCTGATCAGCAAGCAGTGGTTCGTCAACACCGACGGCATGGCCGCGCTGGGGCTGGCAGCCATGCGCAGCGGCGCCATCCAGATCGTGCCTGAGCGCTTCACCAAGGTGTATTACCACTGGTTGGAGAACCTGCGTCCGTGGTGCATCAGCCGCCAGCTTTGGTGGGGACACCGCATCCCTGCCTGGTACGGGCCGGACGGAACGGTGTTTGTGGCCCGCAGCGAAGAGGAAGCACAGGAACAGGCGACCAAACACTACGGCAAGCCGGCGGCGCTGGAGCAGGATCCCGATGTGCTCGACACATGGTTCAGCTCGGGACTGTGGCCGTTCAGCACGCTGGGCTGGCCCGACGACACCGACGACCTGCGCCGCTACTATCCCACCGATGTGCTGGAGACCGGCTATGACATCCTGTTCTTCTGGGTGGCGAGGATGATCATGCAGGGGCTGCTCTACACCAACGACATCCCCTTCCACACCGTCTATCTGCACGGCCTTGTCAGAGATGAGCAGGGACGCAAGATGTCCAAGACGTTCAACAACGTCATCGATCCCATCGAGGTGATGGACGAGTTCGGCGCCGACGCGCTGCGCTTCACTCTGCTGACCGGCTCGACGCCCGGCAACGACATGAACCTGAGCATCGACCGGGTGCGCGCCAACCGCAACTTCGCCAACAAGATATGGAACGCGACCCGCTTCACGCTGGCGAATTTGGGCAGGATGGCAGAGGAGCAGAGGGACAGAGGAGCAGAAGGACAGGCAGTCTCTGAGTCTCTGACTTCTGACCTTCTGACCTCTGACTCTCTGATCTCTGAGACTCCGACGCTCGCCGATCGCTGGATCGAGAGCCGGCTTAACCACACGATCGCCGAGGTGACGCGGCTGTTCGACTCGTACCAGTACGGCGAGGCGGGCCGGCAGGCGTATGAGTTTCTCTGGGGCGAGGTGGCCGACTGGTACATCGAGATCGCCAAGAGCCAGTTCGATGCCGGCGGCGACACGGCCTGGCAGACGGCGCACCTGCTGGTGCGCGTGCTGGACCAGACGCTGCGCCTGCTGCATCCCTTCATCCCGTTCGTGACCGAGGACATCTGGCAGCAGTTGCGGGCGGGTGCGTTGGCCACCGGTGTTCCGTCTGGCGATGGCGATTGGCCGGAGGCGTTGATCATCGCATCGTGGCCACAGACTGGCAAGCGGACCAAGCGTATCGAGGCCGACTTTGAGCGCATCCAGGAGATCGTGCGGGCGATACGCAACGCGCGTGCTGAATACAACGTGTCGCCGGGACGGCGCATCGGCGCGCTGTTCAGCGCCGGCAAGCACGCCGAGTTGGTGCAGCGCGAGCTGCCGGTGATCGCCGGGCTGGCCGGGCTGGACCTGGAACACACCAGCGTAGCCGAGAGCCTGGAGATACCGGCCAAGGCGGCGTCTTCCGTGGCCGGCGGCGTCACGGTCGCGCTGCCGCTGGCGGATCTGGTGGACATCGACGTGGAGCTGGCGCGGCTGCGAAAGGAGCTGGCCAACGCGCAGAAGATGGCGACCAGCACCGCCGCGCGCCTGGCCAATCCCGGCTTCGTCAACAACGCTCCTGAGAACGTGATCGCCGGCGCGCGCCAGCAGTTGGCCGAGTGGCAGGCCAAGCAGACGCAGATCGAGGAGCGGCTGGCGGCGCTGGAAGGCTAGACCAGAGATGCCACGAATTGGACGAATTCCACGAAGCAGTCGTCAGGGATTCGAACAATTCGTGTAATTCGTGGCAAGCATGCCGTCAGACAGTTCCTCTCCACCATGAACAGATTACGCTTTGCTTTGCTGATCGGTCTGATAGTCGCCCTGGCTGGTTGCAGCGCGCCGCAGATCGCGCCGGAGCCTGGCGTGCCCGATACCGCGCCAGAGGCGCAGATCGACCTGCCGGCGCAGTGCCGCGGAGACGGCGCGCCGCAGACCTGGCTGCTGCTGCCGCTGGATCCACCGGAGACCGACCTGACCACGGCCTACCGCGCCGGACAGGTGATCGAATTTCAGGCACGCGTGGTGGGGCAGGACGACGACCCGGCGCGCGCGCCGCATCGGCGCTTCATCCTGGCCGAGGCCGCCGAGGGCATCACGTTGACGCTGGACTATCAGGGAGACCCGCCGCCGCTGGCCGTGGACCAGTCGTATCGGCTGGTGGCGTGGGCAGACATTTCCTCTGGCTCGCTGTCGCCAGTGCCAGCGGATACGGCGACTCCGGCCGCCCAGACGTTGCCAGATGCGCGCAGCTACGGCCTGCAGATCTTCGACGATGCAGGATTGTTGTTTCTGGGACTGACCGACACCGACCTGCGCGACGATCCACTGGACATCGAGTTAACCAACGTTGACGGTGAGTGTCCTGCTGTTCCCGTTTCCAGCAATCCCTGCGTTGCCAGCCGGCAGGTTTTGCCGCTGGAGGTACGCTGGCGCAACGAGACGATTACCCTGTATCCCGGCGAGGACGACCTGCTGTCGCACAGCGGCGCGCTGTACGAGGTGTCGCTTTTTCGCAACCGAAACTTGCAGTATTCGGAGCCAACGTGCGCGGGCTACAATGAGTTAACGCGCTCGCTGCGCATCGAACGCCTGGACCCGCCACCGGTCATCATTCCACCGCCGACAGTTACAGGGACAGTCACATCGACCCTGCCGCTAACGGCTACCGAACCACTGACCGGAACTGCGCCCAGCACAGCGACACCTTGAGCAGAGAGACTGCGAGCGCTGGCTGGGGCTGGAGACCGGCCAAAGCAGCAAGAACCTCCGGGAAGTTGTGAAACCTTGTGACTGAAGATACGCTGATCATCAACGAGCAGGTTGCCATTCCGCTTAGCGAGCTGAGCTTTCGCTTTGCGCGCGGCGGCGGGCCTGGCGGCCAGCATGTCCAGCGGACAGAGACAAAGGTGGAGCTGCTGTTTGATCTCACCAACTCGCCCAGTTTGGGCGACGAGCAGCGCGCCCTGGCTCTGTCACGTCTGGCCAGCCGGCTGGACAGCGACGGCGTGTTGCATCTGACCTCGCAAGCAGGCCGCAGCCAGGCTGAGAACCGTGCCGACGTGACTGAGCGCTTCCGGCGGCTGCTGGCCGCAGCGCTGAAACCGCGCAAGCGGCGCAAACCGACCCGTCCCGGCGCAGCCGCCCGCCAGCGACGCCTGGATGCCAAACGGCGGCGGGCTCAAACCAAGCAGCGACGCCGGCCACCAGATTCGTCGGGAGAAATGTGAACTTTTTGACAAGGGTATACCCACATGCTATAATCACGCCTGTGTTTTCTGCCCCCATTACAGTATAACCTTCCCGTAGTTGTATCCACGTTACCTGGTGCGTCCGTAATCCCCTGGTTGCAAATTGACTATGTGGATCATGGCGATCCCAGTAGCACGTAAGGAAACTGATAGCCTATGGCAAACCAGAAGTCTTCAGGAGCGGGCGACGAGCTAAGCCCCGAACAACAAAAGTTTCAAGAGACCAAGGAGCAGCAGCGCCAGCAGGACGCCGCTGCCGGCCAAACCTTCCAAAGTGACAGCGGCGAGTACCTCAAATCTGGCCGCCAGCAGAAAGAAGAGAAGAAAGCGGCAAAGAAAGCAGCCAAACCTGAAAGCGAGGCTGTCAGCCGCCGCGAGTTCCTGAACTACGCATGGGGCGCGGCCTTGGGCGTGGTGTTGGTGGAGGCGGGCATCGCTGGCTTTTTGTTCACCGTACCGCGATTCAAGGAAGGCGAATTCGGCGGCTTGTTCAACCTGGGAACCTTCTCCAGCCTGCCACCGGTAGACGGCCCACCGATTTCGAATCTGGACGGCAAGTTCTGGACAAGCAACGATGCGGACGGCTTCCGGGCGCTCTATCGCGTCTGCACGCACCTGGGCTGCCTGTACGAGTGGAAAGACCAGACCTTCCGCTTCGAGTGCCCGTGCCACGGTTCCAAGTTCCAGAAGACAGGCAAATACATCGAAGGACCGGCCCCGCGATCGTTGGATCAGTTCTATGCTGTTCTGGAAGAAAACGGGCAGAAGGTCGCCGATATAACCGAGGGCGGCGAGCCGCTGCCGGCTGCCCAATATCCCAACGCGGAAGTCATTGTCGATACTGGCCAAATCCTCAAGGGCCAACCGCACTAGACAACTGGCAAGGAGCAGGATCGAATGGGTGTTATCAACAACGTTGCCCGGGAAATACGCACAGAGGGCGTCATCTCCTGGCTGCTCAGACAGTTGGATGTTCTGATAACCAAGCTCACCACCGGGCTGAACTGGAACGACCTGCGCGGGTTGGCCCGGGGCGATGACCCGCGGCGTCCCAACCCCCGATTGACGGTTCACTCGGAGTCGTTCTGGTTTCACATCAAGCCGAGCTACTACCACCAGTCTGTAACCAAGCTGACGCATACCTTCCGGCTGGGGTTATTGAGCACGTATTTCTTCTTCATCGAGCTGGTGACCGGTATTTTTCTGATGATCTACTATGCGCCGACGCCTCAGCGGGCATACGGCGACATGCTGAACATCCTCACCAACGTGCCCTTCGGCGAACTTATTCGCGACGTCCACCGCCTGACCGCGGAAGGAATGGTGATCGTCGTCTTCTTACACATGGTGCGTACGTTCTTAACAGGATCGTACAAGAAGCCGCGCCAGTTTACCTGGTTGACGGGCGTGGTTCTTCTGCTGGCGACCCTGTTCCTCAGCTTCAGCGGCTATCTGTTGCCGTGGGACCAGTTGGCCTATTGGGCGGTGACCATCGGCGGCAGCATGATCGACAAAGCGCCGCCGCCTGTCCTCGGCAAGACAACGCAGCTTATCCTGTTGGGTGCGCCGGCTATCGGGCCGGCCGGTTTGCTGCGTTTTTACCTGTTGCATGTGCTCTTCGTGCCGTTGCTGGTGATCTTCGTGTTCTTCATCCACTACTACAAGGTGGTGCGGGTTGGTATTTCCCTACCCTCGTCGGAGGAAGAGATTGGGCAGGACACAGCCAAGCGTGTGCCGGCTGACAGGCGCCGCTACTATCTGCCCGATGTGTTTACCGACGAGATGTTGTTGCTGGCGCTGATCACCTTCATCCTGCTGGCGCTGATTGTGCTGAACGTATATCCAGGTGCGCCGCTGGAACACCACGCCAATCCAAACAAGACGCCGTTGCACACCAAGGCGCCGTGGTATTTCCTGTGGATCCAGGGCCTGCTCAAGCTGGGCGATCCGACGATCATGGGGGTGGTCGTGCCCACCATTGTGTTTGGCTTCCTGTTCATCATGCCATACATCGACTTCAATCCCAGCCGCCGCGCCAAGGATCGGCGTTTCGCCTTGTCGGCGTGGATGCTAGCACTCGCTGTGTTCGTGATCCTGACCTGGATGGGAACGCCGTTCTTCAAGGTTGCATCGCCGCCCGCCGAGGAGGTCGTGCAGTTGATGCTGCCAGAAGAGGAGGCCGGTCCCGTGCGGGAAACCCCCTGGGCTGAGCTGCAGCTTGGCGAATGGGACACGCGCGTTGATGTGCCGGGCGATCCGGACAGCGTCGCCAACCCGGTCATGCAAGGGCTGATGGAGGAAATGGCCCAGCATATCGTCCAAGAAGACGTGAAAGCCTACGAAAAGGGGCTCGACGAAGGGCTGCCCAATGGTTACGGCAAGATGATCATCGAAGAATGGCAAGACGGCTTGAAGAAGATCACCATGAGAATCTTCTGGCAGCCTGAAGGCGTCGACGAACAGACCTTTGAAAAGACCTTCTTCATTCATGAAGAAGCCGGATACGGCGAGTAGCGGCCATGAGAAACAACACCTTATTGAAGATCACAATTGGCATCCTGGCCGTTCTCGGCATCGCTCTGGCAACCTCCATTGTTGGCTTCCGCGAGCTTAATCGCCTTTCTGAACGCGAGGCTAATTTTGCAGGACGTTCGATTGAGAACGGCGCCAAGCTCTTCGAGACCAACTGCATTGGCTGTCACGGTGTGCAGGGACAGGGCATTCCCGGCGTGGCGCCGGCGCTGAACAGCGCGAATTTCTTCGATGGCCGCTTGCAGGAAGTCGGTTACGCCGGTACGCTGCAAAGCTACATTGAACTGACCATTGCGTCCGGCAGGCCGGTGGGCAGCGGCAACTACTCAGCGGTTATGCCGACCTGGGGTGAGGAATATGGCGGTCCGTTGCGGCCCGACCAGGTACGCGATCTGGCTGATTTCATCCTGAACTGGGAGGCCACGGCGGTAGGCGGCGGCGAAGCTACTCCTACCGAAGAAGTTGTCATCGATCCCAACGCTGATCCGGTCGAGATCGGCATGGCGGTCTACGCGGCCAACGGTTGCGCAGGCTGTCACGGCGAGCCAGGTGGCGCAGGAATCATCGGCCCGAACCTGGGTGGCATCGCGACTCGCGCCGGAACGGAGGTCGCCGGACTGTCGGCTGAGGAATACATCCATCAGTCTATCGTGGATCCCAACGCCTTTATCGTGCCTGAGTGTCCAACTGGTCCATGTTCGCCGAACCTGATGCCGCAGACGTTCGGCAGCACCCTTTCCGAGGCTGAGTTGAACGGGTTGATCCAATACCTGCTGACGTTGCAATAGACCGTGCAGAAGTTCGACTTTTTCCGAAAAGTCGAACTTCTTGACGCACACGCCTATTCTGACCCTCATGACTGGCCGGGCTGGCCACCCGCCGCCCGGCCAGTTGCTTTGTCAGCCCTCGTTGTTTACCCAAAGGAGGCGATATGCCAGCGTACCACCCGCATCGCCACGTAGCACGCATATCCATCGTTGTTCTACTGACTGCCCTGCTGTTGATCCTGTTCACTGCCGCTGCCGCGGCTCAGGAGGGTGACATCACGCGCGGCTCGCAGATCTACGACGCCAACTGCGCGGTCTGTCACGGGGCGGAAGGGCAGGGGCGGCTTGGTCTGAACCTGTCGTCCGACTTCCCGGCGCTGGATCCCAACGCCTTTGTGCAGTCGGTCGTAGAGCAGGGTATTGCAGGTACGGCCATGCCACCGTGGAGCCAGGCGCATGGCGGACCGCTGACCGACCAGGAGATCGCCGACGTGTCGGCTTTTGTGGTGAGCCTCAGCGGCGGACGCAGCCCTATGGCGCCAACGGCGACTCCGCTGCCGGTGACGCCGGTACCAACGGTGCCGGGTGTGAGCGGTGATCCCAGCACTGGCCATGTGCTGTTTGTCGAGAACTGTGCTATGTGCCATGGCGACCAGGGGCAGGGACGGGTTGGCGCAAATCTTAATAAAGCTTTCGCCAGCATCAATCCGCAGCAGTTTGTGCGTGCTACTGTCGCCACCGGCATCAGTGGCACAGCTATGCCGGCCTGGAGTCAGGCCAACGGCGGCCCGCTGAGTGACGCCGAGATTGACGATATCTCTGCCTACATCATCAGCCTGCAGGCGGCGCAGCCAGCGCAAGCAACTGCAACGCCCGCGCCTTCAGAGGCAACTGACAGTGGCGGCACAAACTGGCTGCTAATTCTACTGCTGTTGTTGTTGGTTGTCGCCCTCATCGTGCTGGTGATCTGGTTCTCTGGGCGCAAGACACCGGAGTCGTAAGCCAGCAGCAGACGACGCTTCTAAATTCGAGCGCCCCTGTCAGCACGAGATGGCAGGGGCGTTTTTTTACCACCGGGACCGGAAGCGGACACGAGTTTTCGTTGGCCGCAAACCGTTCCTGTGTTATAATCCCGCTGTTGTAGAGTACCCGCGCCCGGTCCTCCCCCTTCTCAACTATATTCTTCTGAGGTAATTTCGTGATCAACCAAGATCGCCTTGTCAATACATTTCTGGAACTGGTACGCATCGACAGTCCTAGTGGGCAGGAAGCCGCGATCGGCCGCCATCTGGCCGGGCGCCTACAAGCGTTGGGCCTGGAGACCGAATTCGACGAGATCGGCAACCTCGTTGGTCGAACTAACAGCGTTGGCGACGACTGGTTGTTGCTCAGCGCGCACATGGACACCGTCGGCACTGACATTGGCATCGAACCGGTGATTCGCGATGGCGTGATCTACAGCGCGGGCGACACGATTCTCGGCGGCGATGACAAGTCGGGTGTCGCAGCGATTCTGGAGGTGCTGCAAACGCTGCGCGAGCATGACCTGGCACATCCGCCGCTGGAGGTCGTCATCAGCGTTGGCGAGGAACTGGGGCTGTATGGTGCGCGCAACATGGACACCGGCAAGCTGCGCGCCCGCCATGGTGTGATTCTGGACGCCGGCGGCCCGACCGGCCATCTTGTGGTCGCGGCGCCCGGCCAGGACAGTCTGGTATTCACGGTTCACGGCGTCAGTTCGCACGCCGGTTCCGAGCCGGAGCGCGGCATCAACGCCATCCGCGTCGCCTCTGAGGCCATCGCTGCCATGCCACTGGGGCGCATCGACTTCGAAACCACGTCGAATATCGGCATTATCGAGGGCGGGACGGCGCGCAACATTGTGCCCGACCGGGTGCGGGTGGTTGGTGAGGCGCGCAGCCGCGACGCAAAGAAGCTGGAAATGCTGACGGCATCGATCCTCGACGCGTTCAACGGAGCTGCGGCCAGGCACAACACCCGCGTCGACTGCGACGTGACCCGGGCCTACGATGCCTACCGGCTGCCGGAGCAGACGCCCATTGTGCAGGCGACAGCTACCTCGGCCCGCGAGCTGGGCTATGAAGTCATGCTACGCAGCAGCGGCGGCGGTACCGATGGCAACATCTACAACGCGACCGGCATTGCCTGCGTGGTCATCAGCACCGGCATGGAGGATGTCCACACTCCCAACGAGCACATCGCGGTTGCCGATATGGCTGCTGGCACGGAGTTGCTGCTGGCGGTGGTGCGCCGGATGGCGGTGTAAATGGAACAGTTCCTCGGCCTGCAGACCTGGGGTACGGACGTCATTCTTTGGATTCAGGCGTTCAGCGGTGGGCTGTTGGACGCGTTCTTCCTGGCTGTCACCTGGTTAGGCAACGCGGAAGCGTACATGGTGATGCTGACGCTGGTCTATTGGTGCATCAACCGGCGCTGGGGGATCCGGCTGCTGGTGCTGATGATGCTGTCATCCTGGGCCAACGAATTTGTCAAGTCGCTGCTCAAACTGCCACGGCCCGATCCGGCCCGGGTGCGGCAACTGGTCGAGGAACCGACCTACGGGCTGCCCAGCAACCACGCCCAGACCACCGGCGTCGTGCTGTGGGGCTATCTCGCCGTCCAGGTGCGGCGCGGCTGGTTCACCATACTTGCCGTGATTATGGCGCTGTTGATCAGCGTTTCGCGCCTCTACCTGGGCGCTCATTTTCCCCAGGATGTGCTGGCCGGCTGGCTGCTGGGCGGATTGATACTGATCTTATGGTTGCGCTACGAGGAGCGGCTGGCTGCGCGCTGGGCCGGTCTGTCAGTTGCAGGCAAGCTGGCGTTGAGTGTGTTGGGACCGGTAGTGTTGGTGCTGCTGCTGCCGCCGGATCGGGCCGGCCAGTATCCGAATTCGTTTGGCGCTGTGGTTGGCGGTATCTTGATGGGGGCAGGATTTGGATCGATCATCGAGGCGCGCTGGGTGGGTTTCCGAGTCGAAGGTTCCCTGGGCCGGCGCGTGCTGCGTTACATTGTTGGCATCGCACTGGTGGGGTTGGTCTATGTCGGCGGCCGCTTCGTGCCTGACCTGGAGCCATGGATGCTGGAACAGTCCGTCCGCATGGCGCGCTATGCCCTGGTTGGTCTGACGGCTATTGGTGTGGCGCCATTGATTTTTGTAAAGTTGAAGCTGGCCGAGAGCGATTTGGTCGGTTGAGAGAAGGAAAAACAAAATGACAACAAGTTTAAGAATAATCCCCCTTGGCGGGCTTGGCGAGATCGGGAAGAACATGACCCTGTTTGAATACGACGATCAGATATTGATCGTCGATTGCGGCGTGATGTTCCCGGACAACGACATGCTGGGTGTGGACCTGGTACTGCCCGACTGGAGTTATCTGCGCGACAAGGTTGACCGTATCATCGGTTTGGTGATCACCCATGGTCACGAAGACCACATAGGTGGCTTGCCCTTCCTCTTGAAGGATCTCAATCTGTCGGTCCCGATCTACGCCTCGCGGCTGGTGCAGGGCATGATCGAGCACAAACTCAAGGAAGCCGGTTTACAAAAGGTTTGCGAACGGGTCACTGTGAGCGAGGGTGAACAGGTAGCCATCGGCCCGTTTGAAGCCGAATTTATCGCGGTGACGCATTCCATCCCCGACGGCATGGCGGTGGCGATCCGCACCCCGGTTGGGTTGGCGCTGCACACCGGCGACTTCAAGTTCGACTATACTCCCGTACAAGGCTATGGACCTGACTTCGGCCGGCTGGCGGAGCTGGGCAGCGAGGGCGTCATGGTGCTGCTGGCCGACTCCACCGGCGCCGAGCGGCCTGGCTGGACACCACCTGAGTCCAGCATCGCCGGCGCGTTCGACGCCATCTTCCGCGATGCGCCGGGACGAGTCATTGTTTCCAGTTTCTCGTCGTCGCTGGGCCGAGTGCAACTCATTCTCAACATCGCACATCAACATCGCCGCAAGGTAGCGCTGGCGGGCTACAGCATGCGCAAGAACGTCGAGACGGCCCGCAAGCTGGGCTATCTCGATGTGCCGCGCGGCACGCTGGTGAACTTCGACAAGATCAAGGGAATCGCTCCGGACAAACAGGTGATCATCACAACCGGGGCTCAGGGGCAGCCGGAGGCAGCACTTGCGCGCATGGCAACCGGTCGGCACCGCGATATAGACGTGGTAGCGGGTGACACGGTTATCCTCAGTTCAACGCCGATCCCCGGCAACGAAGAAGTTGTTTCTGCGATGATCAACCGGCTGATTCGCCGCGGCGCAGACGTGATTTATCCGCCACTGGCCGACGTTCACGTCAGCGGGCACGCCAGCCAGGAAGAGATGAAACTGCTGCTGGCGCTGACCAAGCCAGAGTATTTCGTACCCATCCACGGAGAGCTGCGCCACCTCCACGCACATGCACGCCTGGCACGCGGGCTGGGCATTCCCGAAGAGTATATCCTGCTTATCGAGAACGGTGTCGTGCTGGAGTTCGATGAGGCGGGCGCGGTGGTCGGCGAACGGCTGCCGGGCGGCTATGTCTTTGTGGCCGGCAGCGGCATCGGCGACGTTGGACCTGCTGTGCTGCGTGACCGGGAAATTCTGGCGAGCTATGGCTTCGTCAGCGTTGCATTTGCCTGGAACTTCGCGACCCGCGAGCTGGCCGGCGAGCCGGAGATTGTGTCGCGCGGGTTTGTTTATGAGAAGGAAGCCGGTGAGCTGTTACGTGGTGCCCAAGAACGGTTGGTGGCAGCGTTGCGTCAGACCAGCCGCGTCAGCAAGCGCGGTCTGGACGAGGTGAGCCGGGAGACGTTGGGGCGCTACTTCTACGACCGCACCGGCCGCAAGCCGCTGATCGTTACTGCGATCCTGGAGGCGTGATGAGATACTGTTTGAAAAGCCACCCAACGGGACTTCGGAAGTCGCCGAGCCAACAGCCGAAGGGCATTCAACAGTTGTAGGCTGGTCGTGATGAGCAATCAGCGACTTCCGAAGTCCACCACGACCAGTCGCGGCGATTGTTGATCCAACCGACGTATAAAAAAGCCCCGGCCAGATCGGCCGGGGCTTTTTGTGTGAGTGTCGCGGATATCACTCCCAGTGATTGGCGGCGATGATGATGTCGTTGACATCGATGGCGTCGTTGCCGTTCAGGTCATACTCGTACAGGTATTCGGGCTGGCCGAGAGTCGCTCCCCAGCGGCCAGCGACGAGTTGGACATCCACCACGTTCACGCTGCCGGTACAGTTGACGTCAGGCACAGCCAGGTTGACGGCCACATCGAGCGGTGTCAGCACGCCAAGGGTGTCGGTCACTTCTCCTGTCACCGTGAAAGTACCGCAGGCCGTCAGGGTGGGAGACACAATGCTGCTGAATGATACTGTCTCGTCGCCGCCTATTAGTATATCACCGGACCAAAGGACCTGGCGGGCGCCGGCGTCGTAGACAGGAGTCGAACCTGTTGAGGCAGCCATCCACGTTGGCTCACCCAGTTCAGAGGGCAAGGTGAGCGTGACTTGGGTCCCCAGAGAGGGAGCGGTGCCGTAGTTCAGCAGCATTGCGGTTACGGTGACAGGCATGCCGGGTGGAATCCAGGCGCGCTGGGCAAGCAATGTCGAGTTGACCATGAGCGGCGCGGCGTTTACCTCGGTGTTGACCTGAAGATCGGCAGGCGATGAGATGTCGCTGGTAATCTGCCCAGGAACAGTCACGTTGTACAGTCCGGGCGCGAGGCCAGAGTTGACAGCCAATGAGAACGTCTTGACCGCTGAATCGGCATCCGCAGTCCGCACGTCTGAGAGAGTCCACGTCAACGTGTCGCCGTTGTCAACTGCGCCGCCTGCGTCGACCACTGTCACCAGATTCTGCGGATAATCAGCAGTCAGGATGACATTTGGTGCTGTAAACACGCTGGTGTTGGTAAGCGTGACGGTGTAGTTCAGTGTGTCACCAGGGTCGGCCGTCGTCTCGCTAACTTCCATGGTGGAATCAGAGAAGTCCGCAGTAGGCAGACGCAATTCCAGAGCCGGATCGCCGAAGAAGATCATCGAGTCGATCAGGTCGTGGTAGGCGAGGCTGTTGGCGAAGAAGTAGTCCTTGCTGGCCTTGACGACGTCGCCGGCTCGCGGGATCCGGTCCTTGAACATAGCCTTGTGCATGCCTTGGTCCAGCGTCAGAAGCGCCGCGCCGATATGCAGCCCGCTGGGGGAGTAGTCGGCGACGGAACCTTTATTGGGAACGCTCACCAATGTCTCTCCGAGGGCCTGGTAGTTGTTAGACAAAACCGCGAAGTAACCGGTCCAGCAGGCATTGTGCATGGTAAGGGGTGTTTGTCCGGTTGGAGTTAAATTGGCTGGGTCCAGAATGTTGTACATGCTGACTGATCCCCAGCGAACTGTGGAACCATGACCGAACCACTGTAAAAATACGGCTCCCTGGTTGAACGCATTCTTGATAGCTGTGCGCATTTCAGGGCCGGTATCGTGGTCCGGGTCCATACGGTAGTAGACCTGTTGGCCGGTGTACAAAGAAGGCAGCCAGTTGAGACGCACGTTGTCGCTCAAGGCATGAAAGTCTCCGGCAGGATCCGAATAGTTGTCAGCGACGTAGACGGAACGCAGGTTCCAGTCGCCGTCCGGTGTTGCCACGGCGTCTTCATATGCCAGTGTCTTGTTGACAACAGCGGTCACGTCTGCCGCGCTGTTGGCCGGAATGCGGCCGATAGCCATCTCCGGTAGATAGTCGTCCTCTCCATCCACACTCACGAAGCGAGAGTCAGCCGGAACCTCACCGATCCAAGGGTCAACATGCACTAGATAGGGGGGTAAAGTGTTGTGCAAAGCAGTTGAAACTTCGTTACGGAATGCATAATGTCCATCCCCTACAAGGAGAACGTAACGTGGTTGTCGCTGCCAATTGTTGTATGCATAGGTGAGAAAAGCGCGGATTGCATCCGGATCGACGAACCCGTTACTGAACTCGTCGTAGACATCCTGCAGGTTTACCTTGGCCACCAGAAGCCCCTCGGCGCTGCGATGGTCCAGCAGCGGTTGAACGGCATTGCCTAGCTCTGCGCCTAGCGATGTCGTGCCGGTCGCATTGCGCTCAGTTCCAATAATGGCGATGTAATCGAAGTCGTTTGTGGGTGAACGCCAGCCTGATGGTTGGTCAACTTCGATAGCGATCGGCGCGAGTATGGCGGTTTCTGTGGTGAGAAAGTAAGCTGGTTGCGCTTCGGTCTCTGTCCAGTAGATCGAATAGGAAGACCCGTCAAGTTGAGCGCCGACCCCGCTCAGGAGTTTGGGAGCGATCGGGTCGCGCACGTCATAAACTGATACGCTGCTGGTCGAGAAGCCAGTCGTGACGATGTTGCCGCCGCCGGCGACAACACCCTCGATGAACATACGGTCGTTCTCTGCGTCGGCCAGGGCCGGATAGGTCAACTCGACCCAATCGGGAGATACCCAATAGCTTGTGATACCGGGGAGCTGGTTGAGGGCAACAGTCAAGTCGACAGAGGAGTTTGTCTGGAGCGAGGCGGCCGGCACAATCTCATCAACAGTATAGTCCACACTGCCGTCCCATTGATACATACCGATGTCCTGGTTGTTGAATCGCAGGCGCATCGACTGGTCCGGGTTGAAGGTGACGTTGCTATCGTCGCCGCCGTGTATCACCGCAGAAAGCTTAGCGTCGCCGGAAACCGCCAATGGATCATCAAGCGTTAATGCGTAGGTACGCGTGACCACTGGAGTAGACACGTTGGCAAAAACCGCAGTATCAAAGAAATGATCGTCACGCTTAGGGCGTTCATAGGTTGAGCGATAGTCCAGGTTCTGTTCCACATGCAATGTCTGCGTGATAGCTGAAGCAGTGGTCGGTGTGAAGCTCGCGGTGACAGGCCGGGAGGCGATTTGTGACGCATACGCAGCTCCGTCCTCGAGGAAATAGTAGACGTTGTAGTCCTGGTATCGACCCAGGTCATACGGCACAGCGTAAAAAACTACCAAATCACCCTGGTCGAAGCTGTTGTCATCAGCTCCGGTCAACTGGATGTCGATCGGATCGCCTTTGTACACCATCGCGAAGTTGTTTGGGTTCCTCCCGCCCGGCCCCACTGTAACCCCAGCAGCCAACAAATCATCATAGGTAAGATGGTAAAAGCCACGCTGTTCAGTGTGAATACGCAGAACCCTTCCTGCGGTCTCCGGCACAGCCTGACCACTATAATCCTCCGCAACGGTGGCGGTTGTTTCCGGGACTCCTGCTCCTGATACCGTGACAGTGACCTCTATGTCGGGATGATAACGGACCTGGTGTGTAATCGGATTGTACTGGAAAGGGAAGACGCGAACCGGTAACACCTTTTGACCATTTTGAATCTGCGCCTCACCCACAACGACCGGTGATTCGGGATAGAATGCGTTGACAGCATAGATCGACGCATCAGGTTGATCAACGACAGGAACGGCTGATGGCAAACTGTCCAGGTCACTTGACCAGTTTGCTGGTGTATTCAAATTCAGGTCGGGCACTGGAACTGAGGGGATAACCACGGAGTCCGGCAAGATCTGGCTTCCTGTCGACTCAAATGTCACAGCCCAGCTTTCTGCCATGGGCACTTGAACAGTAAAGCCTTTGACAGGCAACTGCGGTGCACCGGGTACATTGTTCGTGGCACTGTCGGGAACTGAAAGCCCGGTAGACGAAAGATCATACAGTGGAGTTTGAATGCGGCGCTTCGTAACCTGTTGGCTTACCTGAGCATCGGTTGCAGGGGGAATTCCTGCCAACGTTGCCACTACGGCAATTAGAAAGAGGGACTTCCAGAATTGTGATCGCATGATGTATTCCTTAATCGAGCCTTAGACTATTCAGTGTTTGCCGTTGTTATTCGTTAACTAGCAACTGCTCACCCGTCATTCCCGCGGAAGCAGGAATCAAGGCTTCGCGGGCACTAGACTCCCGCGGAGGCGGGAGGGACGCAGCAGTGAGGGCTGAGCTGTTACGATAATTATACCATAGCGCCTGGGGACGATTTGTTACAATCCTATAAACCTTTGCAGCCATACAAAAAAGCCATGTCGTTGAAGGAGCGACACGGCTTGGTCTGGCATCAGCCGATTTCAGCGAATCTAAAGAGAGCTACGCTATCTGATCCAGACCTGGTAGAACCACCTAGCACTGTTCAGGTAGGTCTGGATCAGGCGCAGCCAAACTGTACTAAAGACAAGTGGAGGTGGTAGTACTCCCGGATGTGGCAAGCGGCCCCAAGATACCGGAAGGTGCATTGCGAGGACCGATGCCATCCTGGGCTTCCGCCATCAGCGAACGTTCGAAGGCGATGGCTGGCTCTTGCCACGGCTGAGGAGCGCGCTGAACGGAATGGTTGTTGGTCGAATAATCGAAAGTCTTCATGGTATGCTCCTTTGACTTTTGAGTGCTATACTGACCCGTTCGTTTCCATAAAGAAGGTTGGGTGAACGTTGACCCCTTCTAACAGCGGAATCGGTTGGCCGACTTGTGGTGATCCGGGTCGCTTGACTGTTGAGCCGTGCAGGCGTGTTTGAAGCGGCGTTACTGGGACCCGTTCATTGGGAAAGATCGATGCAAAACGGGCCTGTGCCTGCTGGCACGCCAACAGATGGCCGCCATAAAGGTCTCCGTGTTCCTTAAGAGCCAATCCAGAACAGCGCCCTTCGCAATAGCGGTTGATTGGACATATCCAGCAATCGGGCAGGTTCTTCATGACATGCTGATTTCGCAGTTGACGGAAAATCCCGCCGTTAGACCATAGCTCGGAGAACGGCTTATTTCGCAGATTGCCCGCAGGGATACGCAACTCGATGCAAGGCAACAAGTTGCCGTACGGATCCACCAGACATGAACTCAGACTTACCGAACAAGTACGCGAGGTCGCATTCACGGTCCGTGGCCTGAATGGCGTGTGGTCCACCGCAAGAACCTCTGTCATCTGTTCACGGGAGAGTTGATGATCACCTGCTTTGTCTGTGCCATCGTCAGCCGTGGATATCTTGAACGCTTGCTCGTAGTCTACGCCCAGTTCCATCACCAGGTCGATCATCTGCTCGCGCTCGGGCATGTTCAAGTCCATCAGCAACGACAGAAGCTTTACACGTACGTTGCGTTCCTGCAACAACCTCACACCACGCAACACTCGTCGCAATGTGTCCTTGCTGCCGGCAATGGCATCGAAGGTCTTTTCAGTCGCGCCAAGTAAACTGATGTCAACCCGCAATGGTGCGAGAGCGGCGATTTGATCGGCCTTTTCGGGCGTAATCAACGTGCCATTGGTTTTGAGGCTGACGGCAAATCCAAGAGATCGCGCATGCTGGGCAATCTGAAAAAAATCTCGCCTCGATAGAATCTCACCACCAGTAAATGTCAGGTATAGAGTGCCTGCAGACGCAAGTTGCTCCAGAACGTTAAAACATTCAACCGTGGTCAACTCAGACTGGCCTAGTGGGACATTGTAGCACATGATGCAATCTAGGTTGCATTTGTGTGTTAACTCCCACAGAACGGTCAGCGGAACAAACTCTTGCTTAAGGCGAAACAGCAGGGCTTCATAAGGATCGTCTGATGGGCCAGGAAGCTCGCACCCTGCGAAAGCCACCTCAACGGTTTGCCTCGTTTGCTTATACACGTTGTTTCAAGCCACTCCAGTCCATCGTGTTTTCAAGAAACATACTCCATTGCGCGGGGCAATTCTAGCATGTGCAAGAGAAAGTGTCAATAGCCGGGCGTTGCCTTCTCAAGACAGACTTCCGATGCTCCGGTTATTTTGCCAGCAAATAGCGGTAGAGATCAAGGCTAGACAATACCAGCGAACACGTTCAGGTGCTGTCTTAGCGGGAAACCTGTGGCGCTTGCCACAGTGAAAGTGTCTCCATCTCGCTTGACGAGCTACGAACGTAGATGGGCATTTTCTCTAGCAAAAAGTCGATCTGAACTGGGTTAGACAGGTACTCCTTGCGAAATATCGGATTCCTGACGATTGTTGAGTTATACGACACACCGAACTCGCGCTCCTGGTAATCAAGCCACCAGTCGAACTGATTCAACTCATCGGGCAGCAAGGGCACAAACATGTCCGGTTTCTTGCTCAAACTGTAGTCCACATCAAATTTGTTGTGTCCGATTACATCGTTGCAACAGACTGGGGCGCGGTGAGCAATAACAGGATCCGATTTTCCCAGCAGGTCAATGCTGTAGCGATGGCTGAAATACGGTATACCGCCTGCCGCAATTACTGCAACACTGGACTCCGGGGCCGAATAACGATCGATCAGAACTCCGGCGACAGTTGAGTACTCCAGGCCGCCGTTTCTGGAGTACAGCTTGTCAGGATAGACCACGCCGGCGCCAGCCAGTGTAGCGATCGATAACGCTGCCAGGACGAGAAACGAACCGATCAAGTTCCAACGTGCTCCAAACTGCACTGCGGCCACTGCCGCCAGCACCAGAATCACTGGAACCTCATGGGCCAGAAAACGCGAGAACTCAAAGATGTCGCCACCGATCATGACGCTGTAGCCCATGCTGATGCCGACGCCGGCCAACAACAGCCACCAACGTCGCTGCGCTGCCAGAAAAGCTCCCAAAACCGCTAACAACAGGGCGACTGCATAGTTATGAACGAAAAAACGCACGTAACCGATGCCGATGCGCGGTAGCCCTTCGATGCCGTACACCTTCAGATAATACGTGTTCGGCAGCCAGTCGCCGTAGTACCATCGCCGCCCCACCACCTGCAGTACCGGCAAGACAAGGGATACAGCCAGAAAGACCACAGTCTTCTTCCGATTCCCACTGATCCCGAAGGCCAGAATCGCTGTCCCAAGCCAGATGTGCAGGGCATCGCTGCGCACCAGCGGCAGCAGCCCCATCAACAGGTAGGTTAACAGCCGCGGCTGGCCGGTCTGCTCCTCGTCCAGCAAGCGAACCACAACAGCCAGAAAGATGACCGTCAGCAGTGTTGTCTCAAAACCGTTGGCTGACCAGTACAACAGGTCACCGCACAAGGCCAGGGTCAGCAGCACAGCCGGCAGCGCCAGACCAGGTTTGGGCAGGAAGCGCCGTAGCAACTGCTCAGCCAGCAGCAACACGGCGAACGCCAGCCCCAGGTTGATCAGCTTGACGGCCAACGAGGTGGTGGCGTCCGGCAGCGGCAACAAATGCACACCCGCCATAACCAGCGTCCACAGGAAGTTGCTGTAGCCCTCAACGCGCTCACCGGGGTTCCAGACTAACCCGTGTCCCTCAGCCAGATTGCGCGCATAGCGCATCGAGATCATCTGGTCGTCGTCGAGCCAGAAGTAGCGAACGCCGTCGATACTGATGCTGGCCTGACGGATCGCCAGGACGGTCATCGCGGCCACAAGGCCAAACGCCAGCAGCCGCCACACGATTGGTGGGCGATTGGCCAGCCACTCCAGCACTGCTTCAAAGCGACGAACCGACGGAAGTGGAGAGATTGTAAGCTGTTCAGTTGTCAAAGTGCAATACTCAGGCTCAAGACTCCGACCAGTCCAGTAGATTTCTATCCACCAGGTCTTCGACAAAGCCGGCAACACTTTGCCGCGCGTGTGGGAGGTCTACCTCGAACTCCTGGGTCAATGTGACCGCAATATCTTCGATGGTGTTGCTGCCATCGGTCAGTTGCCAGATGCGCGAGCCGACGGGGTTCAACATACGCACCATGTTCTCGGTTGGGCTAATGACCACCGCGTCGCTGCCGAAGACTCGTGATGCAGTGGAGGGATGATGAATTGGTCTGCGGATGTCGATATTACTCATACAAATTACTGTCCCTTGAGTTCAAGCATGACCTGAACGGTTCTTAGGATGATGCGAATGTCGAGCAGCGGACTCATGCGATTGACGTAGTACAGGTCGTACTCCAGCTTGATCCGGGCGTCGTCCGGTGAACTTCCATAGCGGTAGCAAACCTGCGCCCAGCCGGTAATGCCGGGGCGCACAGCATGCCGAGCACGGTAGAACGGAATGGTGTCAGCCAGGTGGTCCACGAACTCCGGACGCTCGGGGCGTGGCCCGATCAGGCTCATCTCACCCTTGAGTACGTTGATCAACTGTGGCAACTCGTCCAGGCGTGTCTTGCGCAGGAAGCGTCCTACAGGAGTGATGCGGTTGTCGTCAGCCGTTGCCCAGATCGCGCCGGTGGTCGCCTCCGCATCTGGAATCATGGAACGAAACTTGTAGACCTGATAGCACCGGCCTCCTTTCCCGACTCGCTCCTGGCGATAGAGCAACGGGCCTGGGGAGCGGAGGCGGTTGCCGACCCAAACTCCCGCGGCTACAATCGCCAAGACCACCAGTCCCAGCGCCGCAATAGCCAGATCAATCAGCCGCTTCATGCCCAAGTAAATTCGTTCCGATGCACGATCGCCCGACGGAAGCGCCAGATACAGATCGCGTCCCACATGTTGCACCGGCACCCGACCGGTCAGTTTCTCGTACACACTGGACATGGTCGTCACCTGGATGCCCAGCTCGCGACAGCGCAACATCTCGTCGAACAGGTCGTCGGCGATGGCATGGCGCTGTGTGATAGCGAGAATCACTTCGTCGATGTGCAGCGCGTTGGCCATAGGTGCCAGCACATTGCGCCCTCCCAACACCGGTATACCAGCAACAGTGGTTCCCGTCAGCTTCTGATTGTCGTCGATGAACCCGACCAGATCGTAGCCGGTACCCCGGAATGGGTTGGCGTCGTGGGTGACGCTGCTCAACATCTCGACGAGGGTGCGCCCGGCCCAGCCGGCGCCGATTACCAAGGCCCGCTGGCGAAAATGTGGCTGCACAAACAATTGGGCATAGACGATCCGCCAGGCAATCAGCCCGCCGACTACCAACGCGCTGAACACGAACAACAGCCTTCGATTCTGAAGCGGCGGTGTGAGGACGGGGATCAGCGTGTAGACCAGCACGGCAGTCACCCCGGCCAGTGCGATGTTGCGGACGATGTTGGTGGTGCTGGCTGACCGCGCCAGGTTGTAGACGTCGAAAATGAAGGCGCTGATGCACCAGACGAGTGTCAGCGTGAGGTACCACTTGTACGGGGCAGTGATCGTCTCGACTGTGAAGCCGCTGTCGGCGGCCAGCAACCAGGATATGGCCAACGACAGGTTGACGATCAGAATGTCCACCAAGAAAAGGAATATCTTGCGCTCTGATGTGCGGATTCTCAGCCGCGGCAAGCTTATCCGCCGTCGCTGGGTTTGGTTGCGTTGTTTCACAACCGTTGTCTCCAGCTTCATGCTAAATCCTCTTTTTTTCTCATCCCAAGGTACATAGCGATCAACGCTGCCTCTTCCTGCTGCCGCTGAGTGTTGTACCACGCTCTTCCTAACTCACCCATGTGTCGCAGTCGCTCTGTATCAGCCAGTGCATCACGCCACGCGTCGGCCAACGCGCGGGAGTCTCCGGCGGGAACGACCCAGCCTGTTACTCCTTGCTGAACGTACTCGGCCAAAGCGCCGACGTCAGTCACGATGACCGGCTTTGCAAAGAAGTAGGCTGCTGCAACCAGTGCAGACTGAGACGCGTCAAGATAAGGCAAGATTAAAACTCCACAATCCTGGAAGAGAGCCACGGCTTCGTCGTCGCCGATGAGATGGTTGCGAACCTCCACCGTCGGGATGGCTGCAACATCAGCGTTCAGGACCCCTTTTCCAGCAAGCACAAGATTCACGCCGGCATCAGACTTGACCAGCATGTCCTCTGCTGCGATGAGTTGTGATACGCCCTTGTAACTCTCAAAACGGCCAAAAAAGAGGCCCCACGCGTTGTAGTTTACTTCACGGTTGACCAGGCTGGCAAATCCATCATAACTGAGAAAAAGATGCAACAACGGCACACTGGTAACGCGGCTGGAATCGCATCCCGACGCCAGCAATCGTTGTGCATAGACCTTGCCATGGACCAGCAGGTGATCCACAGAACGAATAATCAGGCGATTCCAATGCCGGATCAGCGAACTAAAGCGCACACCGGCATGTGGATCCAGGTCGTGTAGGGTATGCACTGTGGGGATACCCTTCCTTCGCAGCCAACGCACCAGAGGGACGTTCCACGCATGTACACCGGTGATGTGGACAACCTCGGGCTTCAGAGCATCGATTGCCTGCGTTACTCGCCGAAGTTGCCAGACGCGCAGCCCTTCAACCCTAAAGCCGGTACTATGCGTGGTGATCGGGGTGACAACTCGAACAGCGGGGCTGTAGCGATCGCGCGCCAAGGTTGTTGTTGTCACCAGCGCTGCGTCATGTCCCTGCTCGGCTAACCGGTTCACCAGGTCGGCTGTGTACTGGTGCATGCCGAATGTGGGGGAAAGGAGAACGTAGACGATGCGCATTGTATCAGCGGGTCCGCGGACCCATTATTTGAGTTCCGGGACAGGTTGACCGCTTTCAACCCGCTTCGCTGTCAAATTTCCAGAACGCACGCCAATTTCAGCATAGCACATGGATTATCTGGCAGGGATTACAATTCGATGAAACTCATACTCGACGACGAGTGTTGGCATCAACAGATGCGGTCAATCCTCAAGCAGGCTGCGCAAGACCTGGAAGTTCTCCACGTCCTCGTGCATGTCCTTGCTCTTGGGGGTCTCCAGAATCATTGGAATGGCGGCGAAGCGCGGGTCGTTGAGAATGTGCGCAAAGCCACTGACGCCGATTGCTCCCTGGCCGATGTGTTCGTGGCGGTCCTTGCGGCTACCCAACCCACCTTTGCTGTCGTTGAAATGGAAGCAGGCGAGTAGATCCAGCCCGATGGTGCCGTCGAACTCATCCATCATCGCCGCATAACCGGCCGGCTCGCGGAAGTCGTAACCGGCAGCGAAAGCATGGCAGGTGTCGAAACAAACCGCCAATCGTTCCGGGTTGGCCGCCTGGGCGCGCATGGCTGCCAGGTGTTCGAACTTGTAGCCCAGGGTTGTCCCTTGCCCGGCGGTGATCTCCAGCAGCGTCAGCGTTTTGAAGCCGTCGGTGGCCAGATGGGCGCGATCCAGACCAGCGGCCACGCGGGCGATGCCCGCATCCTCACCCTCTTGCATATGCGCGCCGGGATGCAACACCACCCCCAGCAGTCCCAGCGCCTCGGCTCGCTGCAGCTCGTCAACCAGCGCGTCGATAGATTTTTCCCACAGGGCATCGTCGGGTGAGCCAAGGTTGATCAGATAGGATGCGTGTGAGATGGTCGGCGTGATGCCGGTTTCTTCCGCCGCGGCGTGCCACTTCTTGATCTCGGATGGATCCAGTGGCTTGCTTGCCCAGCGGTTCTGGTTGCGGGTAAATATCTGCATGGTTTGGCAGCCGATGGACTGAGCGCGTTCGAACGCTTTGCTGACGCCGCCCGCGGCGGACACGTGGGATCCCAATACCGGACTCATGAACCTCTCTCCAATCTTGCTAATGTGAACTGCTCCACACCGGCAGCTTTGTCTTCCAACCGTGACAACGCAAACAACAGCGATGACAGCCGGTTCAGGTAGCGCAGCGCCTCGATGTTGGACAGCATTCCTTGGTGGTGCAGCCTGGCCACATGGCGCTCGGCGCGCCGGCATACCGTGCGCGCCACATCCAGCAGCGCGCCGCCGTAGCTGTCACCGCTGACGATGAAGGCCGGCGGTATCTCGACCTGACCGCCAACCTCGGCGATGATCTCCTCCACCCAGGCGACGCGGTCGGCCGGCAACCAGGCGCCTGTCCGTTCCGCTGCTTCGGGTGTCGTAGCCATGTCTGCCATCGCCCGGTACAGATCGCGCTGTATCTCGACGATGATGTCGTTGCTGCGCGGGTGTTTACTTCCAGTGCGCGCCAGCCCCAGCGCGGCTGACAGCTCATCCAACGTGCCGTATGCAACCGGTTGAAGGTCGTATTTCGCTACGCGCTCGCGGCCCAGAACACCGGTGTAGCCGTCATCGCCAACGCCGGTATAGAGCGTTGTCTCCGGAGACATTCAGGTAAACCTCGCTATTCCTGTAGGTTTTGACTCTTCAGGGTTTCGTGTGATAGTCGGTCGTGAACCGTGAACCGTGATATTTCCCGCCAGGCCATCTCTCACGTTTTACGTTTCACGCTTCAGTTGATCGTCTTCCCATCCTTGCTGGTACAGCCCTTGCTCGCAAATATAGGTCTCAACCTGCGGCACCACCTGGTAGCGCAGCGGCCGGCCTTGCCGCACTCGCTGCTGGAGGATTGTGCTGGAGATCTGAAGCTCCGGCATTGGCAGGAAGATCACACGCCAGCGCACGCCCGGCAGCTTCTCCTCCAGCGTGTCCCAGTCGAACCCCGAGTCGGGCCGGCTCAGCGCGACCAGGTTGCACAGCTCCACCAACTCCTGCGGCTTGTGCCAGTTCGGCAGATCGGCCAGCGAGTCGAGCCCCATCAGGAAGTAGAGGTCGGTGCCGTAGCCGTATTGCTCCAGATGCTGGCGCACCATTTCGATGGTGTAGTGAGGGCCGGGTCGATCGACGTCGATCCGCGACAACTCCAGGTGTGGGTTATCGGCGATGGCAAGCTCGATCATGCGCACCCGATGCTCAACGGGAGACAGCCGCCGTCCGCGCTTGTGCGGCGGATCACCGGCCGGCACCAGCAGAACTTTCTGCAGGCCAAGCTGATACCAGGCCTCCTCTGCCAGAATCAGGTGGCCGATGTGGATTGGGTCGAAGGTACCGCCAAGAATGCCAAGTCGCATGGGGGACACTTTCTTGTGAGGCTAATGCACTCACGCAGGCGCCGAAGCGCGGGCTGCCAAAGCTGTTGCGATCCGGTCCAGTGCTTCCACCAGAGTTGTCCGACGGCAGGCGATGTTCACCCGCAGAAAGCCCTCGCCTTCCGGACCGAAGATGCTGCCCTCTTCAACCAGCAACCGGGCCTCGTCCAGCATCAGCTGTTTTAACCGCTCCTCGGAAAGGCCCAGACCGCGGCAGTCCAGCCAGGCCAGGTAGGTGCCTTGCGGCCGGATCAGCCTCACGGCCGGCAGGCGCTCGCGCAGATAGGAATCCAGCGTATCCAGGTTGCCGTTGAGATAAGTCAGCACCTGCGCCAACCAGTCCTCGCCTTTTGCATACGCCGCCTCCAGCGCCGTGATGCCGAACGGGTTCAGCCACGGCAGGCCACTGGCGTTCAGCGCCTGGCGGAAGCGATTCCGCAGTTCGTCGTCGGGCACGATGATGTTGGACGTATGCAGACCGGCCAGGTTGAACGTCTTGCTGGGCGCGGTGCAGGTGATGCTGTTGCGGGCGAAGTCCTGGCCCAGGCTGGCAAAGGGCACGAACCTCTCGCCGGGCAGGATCAGGTCGCCGTGGATTTCGTCAGCTATCACCAGCACGTCGTGCTCGGCGCACAGCTCGCCAAAGCGCCGCAGGTCGTCAGCCGGCCACACCCGCCCGATGGGGTTGTGCGGGTTGCACAGGATCGCCAGCTTCAGGTTGGGATCGGCCAGCTTGCCGGCCAGATCATCAAAATCCATGCGGTACCGGCCGTCTTCAAGGATCAACGGATTGCGCACGATCTCGCCGCCGTTGTCGGTGATCGCCCGGTAGAACGGGTGATATACCGGCGGCTGGACCAGCACCTTCTGGCCGGGTGCCACGAAGGTCCGCACCAGTACGTAGAGGGCCGGCACCACACCGGGCGTTGTGCATATCCAATCCGGCTCGACCTGCCAGCCGTGGCGCCGCGCCATCCAGTCCACGACGGCCTGATAGTACCTCTCCGTCGGTACCGCATAGCCGAAGATGCCGTGCCGCGCCCGCTCCACCAGCGCGTCGATCACCGGCTGCGGGCTGCAGAAGTCCATGTCCGCCACCCACATCGGCAGCACGCGGTCATTGCCCAGCGCTGGATCGGTCTTGTCCCACGGCACGAGGCCGTTATCACTCGGCACACACTCCCACTTGACGGAGTTCGTGCCGTGCGGGTTAATCTCCTGGTCGAAGTCGTAGATCATGATGCGTCTGCGCCGTCTCCGAGCTGATAGCTGTAGTCGAACAGGTTGTCGGGGTCGTACTTTGCCTTCAGCGCCGCCAGCCGCTGCAAGGTTTCCGGGGGAAAGCTGTGGGCAACCGCGTGGCGCGCTTCGTCCCGCTCCGTGAAGTTTGCATACAGACCGCTGATGGCCGGCTCCAATGCGCTCTTGAACTCGCGGGCGTAGTTGACAACGAAAGCGTGGGCCTCCGGCGTAGGCGCCATACCGGTCACGTCGAGCAGCAGCGACTCCTCGCGGTGCGGAAAGGCGTTGCTGTTGTGATCCACTGATGCCATCGCACCGCCTACGTGCCGCACCTCGGTCAGGACAAACGGCGACGAGCCGTTGATAGAAACCCCATAGCGAACCAGCGCATCGATGGCCGTGTCGCTCAACTCGCTCAGCCATGCGCCGGTGGTCGCGCCCGGTACCGGGTCGTGCGGATCGTTGCTGACCTCGGCCACGCTGCTGAAGGTCATGGGATGGAAGAGGTTGGCGATGGGCGCCTGCCAGTCCAGCCACGGCTGCAACAATGCCTGGCCTTCCCCGACCGGGCCGCAGTAGCAGCCGCGCACCATGGCTACCGACTTGCCGCGCAGAAACTCGGGCACCATGGGCAGCGGCGGCAGGTTCATCAGCGCCACCGACGTGCTGAACTCCAGCGGCAGCGTCGCGATCCAGTCTCGGTAGCGGCGCAGGATCTCGCCTGCCAGCGCGGCCGGGTAGACCAGGTTGCCGCCGAAGACCTCAGCCACGGGGTACAGCTTGATCTCCATGGAGGTAACGATGGCAAACCCGCCACCGCCGCCGCGCATGCCCCAGAACAGGTCGGTGTTCTCGTCGGCGCTGACGTGCAGGGTGCGTCCGTTAGCCGTCACGACATCGAAAGAGGTAACACTGTCCGCGGACAGGCCGTATTTTCTCGCCAGCCAGCCCAACCCACCACCTAACGAGTAGGCCACCGCACCAACGCTCGGCGACGATCCCAGCAGCGGCGCCAGGCCATGAGCCTGCGCCTTTTCCAGCACTGCGCCCCACGGCGCGCCGGCCTCGAACCGCGCCGTCTGCGTCGCGGCATCGACTTCCACGCCGGCCATCTGCGCGGTGTTGATCAGCAGGCTGCCGTCGGCCGGGCGGATCACGCCGTGGCCCGTGGCCTGGACGCCAACCTTCAATCCTTGCTGGCCGGCGAAGCGCACCGCCGCGACGACATCCGCGTCGCTGGTTGCCATCACCACCGCGGCCGGAAACTGTTGTACCGCCAGGTTCCAGGTCATGCGGGCTTTGTCGTAGCCGGAGTCGCCCGGGGCGAAAACGGAACCTTCGATCTGTTTGCGTAGATCTTCCAGAGCATCAGGAGCAATGTGTGTTGTGTTAGTCATCCGATATCATCTCCTCAACAACAGGGATACTGCCATTCGTAGTGTGTCCACATGCGGATTGCTTTAACTTCGCGCGCATCCTCATCGACCTGGTAAACCAAGCGATGTTGAATGTTGATCCGGCGTGTGTAAGCACCTGCCAGATCGCCTACCAGTTTCTCAAAAGGGGGTGGATTTTGAAAAGGATCTGTGGCTAAGATCGCAAGCAGTTCTTCCGCTTTCGACCGTAGTCCTGATGCCGACAGCTTCTTGGCGTCTTTCTTTGCTTGCTTCGTGAACACGAGGCGCCACGTCACCACTCAACCTCGCCATTACATTCATCAAACGGCGTGTTCATCCCCTCGATAATTGACTCGCGCATCCCTGGAATGCTGAGCAGATAGAGAGTTTCATTGATCGCTCGCCAGTCGTCTTCCGAGACCAATACGGCATTGCTTCGCCTGCCAGTGATTAATACCGGTTCATGAGACTCGGCAACGCTGTCCAGAAGTTGGTACAGGGATGATCGCGCCTTGGTTGCTGTAATTGCAGTCATCGTGCTCTCCCGGTCAGCTATTTCGATTCGCCGAGCGCATTGTACGGGGTTACGTACGTCTTGTCAATCGTTAACGGCCAGCCTCACCAGCGCCAGCCCGTGGATCGCGCCGACGACTGCGCCTGCCAGCAGCAGCGCAACGGCGAAGATGAGCAGCGTGCCGGCTAGCGAGCCGGACTCATAGGCTGCATAGGCCCGGTCGACGGAGGCGAAGATCACCGGCATGCCCGCGGCCCAGGCCAGGCAGTTGGCCGGTATCCACAGCCACGCGCCGGCCGTATGGCGCCGCAACACCAGCCACTGCGGAAAGCTGAGTACCGCGCCCAGCACGACCCCCATGGCTGCTGCCAGCAGCAGCACGACAGCGGTCGCGGGTTCCTGGCCGGCCGCGGCCGCATCCTGCCCGCCCATGTCCATCAACGTGCTGGGCAGGCTACCCAGAAACCAGGCCACCACTGCGCCAATGATCGTGGCGCCTACCCAGGCGCGGCGTGCGATGCCTGGAAACGAACCGCGCAGCGCCGTCCACTGAAACAGGCCGACTACCGTGCCTTCCACAGCGCCGGTGGCGGCGATCAGCACGATGCCCAGCAGAGCGGCCGCCGCGCCGCCGCTCTGAATGCGGCTGATGATCAGGATATCGAGGGCAAAGGTCGCACCCAGCCCCAGCAGTTCCCCCAGTGAATTGGCGCCGACCCAGCGCAGCCAGAGGGATCGCCGCGACTGCATGGTTACTGCTCGCCCCAGACCAGCTCAGTATTGCCGATGACCACGACTTCGCCGTCTTCCACGCCGGCATCCTCCAGCGCCTGGCTGATGCCCATCGCTTCCAGGATTCGTTGGAAGCGCATCTCAGCTTCGTAGTAGTCCCAATTGGTCATGGCTGCGGCGCGCTCGATGCGGACGCCGGTGACGCGCCAATGGTCGCCCACCTGCTCGATGTCGAAATAGTCCTCGTCCATCTCCGGGCGGAAGACAACCGGCTGCGCGGCAACCGGAGTCGGTTTCGGCAGCTCATCCAGGGCGCCAATCACCCGGTGTAGCAAGGCCTGGACGTTCTCGCCGGTGATGGCCGAGATCGCCAACGGCTCCTGCACACCCAGGGCAATCAACGCGCCGCGAACTTCCGGCCACCGCACCTGTGCGTCGGGCAGATCCATTTTGTTGAAGACGACGATTTGCGGCTTGTCGGCCAGCGCCGGGTTGAAAAGTTCCAGCTCGCTGTTGATGGCCTCGAAGTCGCCCAGCGGGTCAGGGCTGAGCCCGTTCAACAGGTGAATCACCATTCGGGTACGCTCGATGTGGCGTAGAAAGCGGTGCCCCAGCCCGCTGCCGGTGTGTGCGCCCTCGATCAGGCCGGGGATGTCGGCCATGACGAAGTCCTTGTGATCGACGACCACCACACCCAGGTTGGGCGCCAGGGTTGTGAACGGGTAGTCGGCGATCTTCGGCTTGGCGCGGCTGACCACCGACAGCAGCGTCGATTTGCCTGCGTTAGGCACGCCGACGATGCCGACATCCGCGATCAGCTTCAACTCCAGCCGCAGCCAGCGCTCTTCGCCCGGCTCGCCGCGCTCGGCCAGGCGCGGCGCCTGGTTGATGGAGCTCTTGAAGGCCGCGTTGCCGCGTCCGCCCCGTCCGCCGCGGGCGACGATGGCCTCCTGGCCGTCGGCAACCAAATCGGCAACCAACTCTTCTGTGTCGCGCAGGTAGACCAGCGTTCCCATCGGGACAGGGACGATCACATCCTCACCGGTGCGGCCCTGTTTGTTCTTGCTGCCGCCATGCCCGCCTCGGCCGGCCTTGAAATGAATCTTGTACTTAAAGGGCAGCAACGTGTTGAGGCCCCTGTCGACGCGCAGGATGACGTTGCCGCCGTTGCCGCCGTTGCCGCCATACGGCCCGCCGCGCGGTGAGAATTTCTCGCGGCGAAAGGCGACGATGCCGTTGCCACCGTCGCCTGCCTGCACGTTGATTGTCGTTTCGTCGATCAGTAGTTCGTTGTCTCTCGTCATTGTTCGGAATTATAGCATAGCCAACGCGCCGGACAAAGCCTTGCTAGAGGTAACTACTCACTCGTCATTCCCGCGGAGGCGGGAATCCACTCCTCGCAGAATTGGATTCTCGCCTGCCTCGAAACGGCCACGGAGAGATTCTTCATTAGCGGTTCGGCCTCGTGTGGATCGCGTGCTTGACCCATTCAGAAAGACAGTGAAGAAGTTTCTTGCCGCGGCGCATGCCGTCTGTGAGGGCATTGGGAACTCCGCGGGAATGACGATGGTCTGCAAGCTGAACCGGTGGGTCCGCGGTAGGTTTCTGCAAACGCGCTTGCTGGCGTATAATCCCCGTTGCTAAAACGCAACTACTCACCCGTCATTCCCGCGGAGGCGGGAATCCACTCCTCACAGACCTGGATTCCCGCCTGCCTAGAAACTTCCCGGAGAGATCCTTCGCTGGCGATTCGCCGTATAGGAAGTCGCGTGCTCCACTCGCTCAGGATGACAACGAAGAAGTTTCTTGCCACGGCGCATGCCGTCTGTGATGGCACTGGGAACTCCGCGGGAATGACGGCACACTATAGGTTGAGCAGTTACGCTAGAACAACATGCCGGGACAGACGGAATCCGGCAGAAAAGGTGTGACATGATACGACGATTGGCGCTTGCCGGCCTGGCAGTAACCTTGTTTCTTGCCGGTTGCAGCGGTATTGGAAACACACAGCCCGCGGGCCGGCTGGCATTCGAGCGCGAAGAAAGCGACAACAGCGATGTGTACATCATGAACCCCGACGGGACAGGGTTGACCCGCCTGACCGACGACCCCGGTTGGGATGGCACGCCGGCCTGGTCGCCTGACGGGACGCAGATAGCTTTTGCGTCTGAACGGCTGGGCTCGCCGGTAATCATGCTGATGAACGCGGATGGCAGCGATCAACGGCCACTCACCGATGCGACCTATGCCAGCCTGATGCCGGCCTGGTCGCCCGACGGCCAACAGATCGCGTTCGCATCTACGCGCAGTTACGAAGTGCCAATGGAGGGAGGACGGCAACTGGTCGAGGCCGGTTTCGAGATCTGGGTGATGAATGCAGACGGCAGCAACATGAGACGTGTTACAGGCAACTACGAGGACCAGTCACTCTATCCTTCGTGGTCGCCTGACGGCAAGCAGTTGGCATCGCAGGAAATAACCGACGAGATCCGCATCATGTTGCAGGAGCCTGTTGAGGACGCGCCCGCAACCAACGTTACTGCCTCGGTGGATGGCCGGCAATGGACTCCCGCCTGGTCACCAGATGGGCGCCAGATTGTGTTCATGAATCAAGACCTGGAGACCGGAGTGGCCAACATCTGGCTACTGGATGTCAAGAGCGGCCAAGCGACGCATCTTAGCCAGGCGGACTCCAACGACGGCGAGCCGGCGTGGTCGCCCGATGGCAAGGAAATCGTCTTTTCGTCCGACCGCGATGGGACCCAGAGTTTGTACATCATGAGCGCTGACGGCCAAAACGTGCGCCGCCTGACCACCGACGACGCAAGTTATTCCCATCCCGCGTGGTCGGGCAAGTAAGAAGCAGTGCTGTCCTGGGCTTACCCGGCGCGCTTTCCCTCAACCCGATCCATGAAGCGCTGCTCGTCCACGACGACTCGCTCGTGGATGCCCTCGGCGATGGGTTCCGCGTCGTCACGCGCGGCAACCTCGAAACACAGCCGCCGCCCGTCTGCCTCCACCAACGTCGCGGTGGCGGTAACCATCATCCCCACCGGTGTGGCGGCCATGTGGCGCACATCGATGTGCGTGCCGACTGATGTACTGCCGGGTAGCAACGAGCCGGTCAGTGCGTTGACGGCCGCCTGTTCCAGCAGGGCCACCAGCGCGGGTGTGGCGAACACCGGCACCAGCCCGCTGCCCAGCGCCTGGGCCGTGTTGGCCGAAGTAACCTGAACGGAAGCCGAGCCGGCAAGTCCGGGGTGGAACGTAGTGTCCATCGTTTACCTCACAGGTGGGTCGTGGGGTGCGCGCCAGCAGGGAGATTTGTGGCAATGCACCAGTTTCCAGCCGTCGTCGAAGCGGTGCAGGACGCGCGTCTCGTTCTGCTGCGTACGGCTGACGGCGCCATCGCGAACGGATCGCACCAGCAGCGTGTAGGTGACAACTGCTGTGTCGCCGAACACCTGCACCCGCGGCTGGAGGATTTCATGCTCCGTGCGGGCGCCGCTGCTGCCGCCTAGCGCCCCGGCATGCACCAGGATCTCGCGCAGGTGAAAATCGATGCCGTCGATGCGCTGCGTGGTGACATACCACTCGAAGAAGGAAACGTCGGGCGCGCACGTCTCACTGTAGGCGTCCGGGTCAGCATCCCAGATCGCTTGCAGGTTGCGGTGTACGATCTCCATCACTTCCATCTCAACGTCCATGGGCTTTAACTCCTGGTAGGATCGAGGCCGGTTCCGCGCGGGCAAAGAAACGGCGATAGGCTGCTGTCTCGTTCAGCAGGGCTTGCAGATCAGCCGCGGCCGCGGCCAGGCCACCGGACGTCACGCCGTCCCCGCGGGCAAGCTGAAGGCGATCACCGCTCTCCTCGAGAATCCGAAGGTGGCCCCGCTCAGTCAGCCAGCGCAGCCCGGCGCGCACCGTCACCTCGCGCTGAGCCATGGCTGCGGCCAGGAAACCCAGCGAAACCGCTCCGTCGCTGGCCAACACCGGCTTGATCAAGCCGGCCAGCCGCGCCAGAAACGCTTCCATCCCGTCCAGTTGCGGATCGACGCCGACCAAAACGACCTGCCGCGGCTGCACCCGCTCCAGCGCCGTCAACAGATCGGTGCGGCTGGCCGGCGCAGTCCAGACGACCAGCGTCATGGCGCTTTCCAGTTGTGTTCGGTCCGCTCCGCTGACCTGGCGGCGTTGGCTGGCCTCGGCCCAGACAATCACGTCGCCTGTGTGCCGCAACTCAGACAGGCTGGCCTGTGGATCGGCCGCGGCCCGCCAATCGAGGACCTGCAAGGTGGGAGCGCTGAGCTCGGCGGCGCCCTCCACCACCGGCTGTGCATCCACCCACTCAAACTGAACGGCGCGCTGGCCACGGTAGGTGCTGGCGCGCACACGGTAGGCCAGATCGAAACGGCCTTGCGGCAGCGGCCAGCCTGCTCCCTGCCACCAGAACACGCGCTGCACGTTGCCCGCTTCATCTTCAAGATCGAGGATACGATGATCGCTGTACCTTCCAACGGTCCGGCTGCTGGATAGCGAGTGATTCCGGCTGACCAGCACAGGCGCAGGGTTGCCCGCTCCGAAGGGCGCCAGTCGTTCGATCTCCAGCGCCAGCGCCAGGCTCATGTCTTCCAGCGGCAGTTCGGCATCCACCGCCAGCGGCTCTGCCTCCGCTGCCCGACCGAGCATCTCATCGACAGTCCGTGAAAGCCGGCGACGGAACTCCGGGATGCGCTCTGCGGGCAGGGAAAGCCCGGCAGCCATCGGGTGCCCGCCGTAGCTGAACAGCAAATCGGCCTGGGCCGCGATAGCTGCACTGATGTCACAGCCATCGACAGAGCGGGCTGACCCGCGCGCAACTTCGCCAGGCGGCGCGCTGAAAAGCACCACAGGCCGCCGGTAGCGTTCGACCAGGCGGCTGGCAACGATGCCGATGATGCCCGCCGGCCACTGCGGATGTGCCAGCACCAGCGCGGCGTACTCCAGCAGCGCCGGCTCGCGTTCCAGTTGCGCCAGCACGCCGCGAAACACCTGGTCGGTTAGCAGCTTGCGCCGCTCGTTTAGTCCCTCAAGCTGTGTAGCCAGGATTCTCGCCCGCCCAAGGTCGTCGGTCGTCAGAAACTCGACCGCCGGGTTAGCATCGTCCAGCCGGCCCAGCGCATTGAGCCGCGGCGCCAGCTCGAATCCGATGTGCTCCTCAGTCAGCCAGGTGGGATTAACCCCGGCCAATTCCATCATGACCTGCAAGCCCAATCGTTGCGGCTGGCGCAGCGCAGCGATGCCACGCTGCGCCAGCGCCCGTGTGTCACCGGACAGCAAGGCGACGTCGGCGATGATTCCCAGCGCTGCCAGGTCAAGGTGTTGTGTCTCCTCGCCGGCGCGCCCGAAAGCAGTGAATAGAGCTTCGGCCAGCTTGTAGGCTACGCCTACACCGGGCAGGTTTGCCAATGCGTGACCGCCCACCAGCCGCTTCGGGTTGATGATGGCGACCGCATCCGGCAACATCGCCGGCAGGTCGTGGTGGTCGGTAATGACAAAGTCGACGCCGCGGGCAGCTGCGTAAGCCACAGCCTCGTGGGCCGCCACGCCGGTGTCGCATGTCAGCACCAGCTCGACACCCTGATCGAGGAAACGTTGCAGGGCAGGAACCGTGACGCCATGCCCCTCAAGGTCGCGCACCGGGATGTGAAATGTGACGTCCGCGCCCAGTGACTGGAGCGTGGATACCAGCAAGGTCGTGGAGGTCTGCCCGTCCACGTCGAAATCGCCCCAAACGCCGATCCGCTGGCCGTTGCGCATCGCCCGCTGCAACCGCTCGACGCCCCGATCCATATCCGGCAGTTCGTGCGGAGACGCCGCGGCATAGCGATCAGGGTCCAGAAAAGCCAGCGCGGTGTCAGGCGACCGGATGCCGCGCTGCACCAGCAGTTCCGCCACCAATGGGTGGCCGCCAACGGCGTTGCACAACGCGTCGGGAACGGTGATGGAAGGGAGGGCTTGCCAGGAGGTCATGGCGCGGGATCAGAACGCGGGATCGCCAAGTATGTTATACACCGGCGCCTCTTCCTTGAGCGCCGGTACGTGGGAACGTGTGAGTCCGTGGTCCTCCGGGCCTTCGTTGATCTCAGAGCAATGCTCTAGCCATGGGATCGCGGTCTCGGCGCGATGATGTTGTTTCTGCTCGTTGACATAGGCTATTGCTCTGGCGAGCTGGGTTTGGCCGAGGGTCAACACGCCATATCCACGCTGCCATGCGAATCTGTATTCAAGTCCCTGTAGATTCAAGTCGTGGGAACTGGAGCCTTTGATATCCTTCACGAAATGCGAGACTGCTATCTTTGGAGGGATGCTGGTGACAAGGTGTACATGATCGAACCATCCATTTAACGCGTAGATGTAAGCGTCCAGCTCTGCCGCCTTGCGGACAATGTATGCGAAGAGGCGCGGCTCGAGTTCTGGCTGGATCAAGGCTTCGCGATTCTTGGTTGCCCAGACGATGTGGTAATAGGAGCGCCAAAATGGCATGAGCGGAATACCTTTCTTGCAGAGCTCCGCCGGATGAATCCGGCGTCTGATAGCGGAAAGCCTGCTCAAAGCAGGCTGCGGCGGTCCGATATCCGGCAGCTTGCTTCAGCATGCTTCTCCGTGTCAGACCGTGAATTCATTCACGGCGGCTGGCGGCTGGCATCCCGCCGGATGAATCCGGCGTCTGATAGCGGAAAAGCTTGCTCAAAGCAGGCTGCGGAGATCCGAATTCGGCAGCTTGCTTCAGCATGCTTCTCTGTGTCAGGCCGTGAATTCATTCACGGTGGATCCGCGGCGGTTTGCTCAATACTCAACCTCTGCCACCTGCTCAAAGTCGAGATCGAACTCAACTGCCGGTTCGGGGTCGTCGAAATCCAGCTCGTTCAGATCGCCGGCAACAACACCGCGGTTGCACAGCGAGCGATAGACGCAGAACCGGCATTTGCTCTCGTCAGGCGTCAGCGGGAAGGGCGCATCGCTCAGGCTCAACGTCGCCGCCTGATCCAGCAGCCCAGCCAGCGACGCGCCGTCCTCTGCAAACTGATCCGCCGTGTAGCTGAAACGCTCCGGCCGGTTGGGGAAACCGGCGAACCAATAGACCATCTCGACCTGTTCGGGCGCGAACGGCTGGCCGCCGTTCAGCTCCGCTCCCGCCTGAATCATTAGATATGGATAGACGCGCGTCTGCATGCGTTCCGCCAGCCAGGCGCGCGGCGGGCGGCGACGCGACGTCTTCCAGTCATAGATCGTCGCCCTGCCATTGTCCACTACCACCAGGTCCATCTTCGCCAGCAACCGGCGTTCGGCTGCCTGGCCGAAAGGCATCGACAGCACCGTCTCCGGGTACTGCGCGCCCGCCGTCGCCGGCCGGTCTTGCAGGAAGTTCTGCCACCAGCCGGCCAGCGGCTCCTCCTGCGCCATGGCTGTCAAGCGCCCCTCGTCCACGCCCAGCACGTGCTGCTGCGCCATCAGGTGAAACAGCGCGCCCAGCCGCAGATGCTGCTCGTTCTCAAGGTATGGCTCGGCCGGCACAGCCGGCCAGGCGATCTCGAGCAGGTAGCGAAGCTGGAAGCGGCGCTTGCAGTCGACGAAATCCTGCAAACTGCCCTGGCTGAACTGAAAATCGCTGGGGAGAGGCATCAAACACTCCTGAATTTGACAGGTTCAGCGGCGTACGCTGGCTCGTCCTGCCGGCAGCCGCCCAGTTCCCAATAGCTTTGCAACGCAACAAGGGGCAGCGCCTGAACAGCCTCCGGCCTGCTGGTTGCTGAACGCCCAGAATTCCACGTCACCACAAGTTCCTGCTTCGCCCGGGTGATGCCGACGTACAGCAGTCGCAGCCGCTCGCGAACGTAATCCAGGCGCGCCTGCGCCGTAGCATCGCCCTCGCGGTAAATGAGTTGATTATCCAACAGTGCCTCCAGTTGTGCCAGCGCCTCCGCGCCCAGATTCAATTCATCGCGCACGAACCATTTCTCGGCGATGTACTGGTCGTAGGGTTGGCCGGAGGGGAAATCATAGCTGTTGGCCGACATCAGGTAGACCCGGTCCCACTCCAGCCCCTTCGCCTTGTGCATCGTCGCCACCACCACCTTGCCCTTGTACGCGCTGGGATCAAAACCGCTGTCCTCGTCGCTGAACCCAAGGAAGCGGCGCTCGTTGCGGGCGATGACCGCCAGCTCGCCGGCCAACTCCGGCAGGCGCCACTGCGGATGCTGCTCGGCTGCCTGGCGCAGCGTCACCGCCAGCTTGTGGGTCAGCGCCAGGTCGCTGGCCTCGGTGAAGAGGTCCTGGCCCAGCGTCAGCAGCAGTTGATCCACCGGCAGCACGATCGCTCCCTGCCAGCGTTGGATGGCGCCGCGGAACATCGCCAGCAACGCCGTGTCCTCGTCGGAGAGATCAGCCTCGGCCAGCCAGTCCTGACCTGCCCTCGGCCAGACGTATTCCTCCACCTGACGGCAACCGGCCAACAGCTTGCTGAGCTTCAAGACATGCTGCCACGCCTCCGGGTCCTCCTGGTCGGCGCGGCGCCAAACCTGAAAGACCCTGGCGAGCCGCTGCGGCGCGGTCGGGTCGGCCAGGTGGTGCAGCACGTTGGCCAGTGCGCCGGCAGCCTTGCGGGTCGACGTAGAGCTGCGCAGCAGGCTGTCCACCGTCTCAACATCGCGCTGCCGCAGAGCATCGACCACATCGAAGCCGCGCTTGTTGCGCGGCGTCAGCACTGCCACCGTGCTTTCCGGGTGTTCCGGCAGCCAGCGCACCAGCGACTCGACCACGGCCCGCAACTCGCCGTCGGGGCTGAACTTGTTGCCCATCAAGTAGATGGCCGCCGGGTCGTCGGGCGGATTGGGCTGCGTGTCGCCGGGTGGCGCGGGCAGGATGGGTGGCGGCGACAGCGCATCACGCACCGCATGAACCGGATGCTCGTCCATCGTCCAGGTCACCAGGTGGTTCGCCAGACAGATGATGCTCTCGGTGGAGCGGCCGGAGTTGGGCAGTTCCCGCCGGGCAACACCCTCTTCGTCGAGAAAATCGCGCAGATAGTCCGGGCTGGCGGTGGTAAACGTCTCGTAGATCGCCTGGTTGGGATCGCCGACCCGCACCCAGTTGCCATCGGGGCCGGTGAGCAGGCGCAGAATCTGTTCCTGCAGGCGGCTGCTGTCCTGAGCTTCATCCTCCAAAACGAAGGGCCAGCGGTCGCCCAGCCGGGCCAGCATTTTGTCGTCGCTCTGCAACGCCAGCAGCGCCAGCCGGATCAGGTCGTCGAAGTCCACCGCGCCGCGGTAAGCCAGCGCGCGCTGGTAGTCGGCGTAAATCGCCCAGCCCATCTCGGCCAGCGGCAGCGGGTTGACCAGCCCATCCAACTTGTCACGCACCTGCTCCGGCGCCAACTGGCGATCTTTGGCCATGCGGGTGAACGCCAGCGCGATCTCCTTGACCTGGTCCAGCAGTGGGTCGCGCCGCACCCAGTCCAGCTTGCTGGACTCCAGCGCCGGGTCGAGGAAGCGTTCCAGCGTATACGGATGGCCGCGCAGCCAGGCCGCGGCCGCCTCGCCCAGTATTTCGTCCGCGCTGCGCTCGTCCACGATCTCGAACTTGTCCGATAGGCCGACCAGCGCCGGCCGCTCGCGCACAATGTCGTGGGAAAGGCCGTGCAGCGTGCGCACCCGATAGCCCGCGTGGGGCAGCAGCCCGCGCGTCTTCACCAGGTTGCTGACCCGCCGGTAGAAGTTGTCCACAGCCGAGTTGACCAGGGTCACCACCAGCACTTCCTGATGGCCGGCAAGGCTGCCGCCCGCGATGAGCTGCGCGGCCAGCCGGGACAACGTTTCGGTCTTGCCGCTGCCCGGCACCGCCGAAACGCCCATCTTGCCGCCGGTGTAGGCCAGCACTTCGGCTTGTTTGGGACGAGGAATGAAGGACTCTGGTGGCATAAGCGTTTCGTCAAAAATCCATTGCGGGCGACATTCTCTCAACGACTATGAGAAGAAGGCCCCAAAAAGCATTTAAGGTTAGTCGTGAAACCAGGGTTCGGCAGTTGCAGCCGATCAAGAATTTGTTTTCACTGAAATCATGACTTCGGTCAGAAGTGTGGTGTCAAGAATTGATTTTCTGGCAATCAAGACACCTCGCGTCGCTGAGTAAGCATCCTTTGCGAAGCACTCCGGAGTGGGCAGATGCCGGGCTGTGCGCGGCGTCGTGACCCGGCATCTGAGGATGCCTACTCCACAGTTTGCGCGGCGGCGAACAGCAGCGAAGTGTGTTCATGTAAAAGTTGACCGAGGTCATTATTGTCTTTTCTCCGACACTGCCAACTGCCGCAGCACGTGGTTGAACGCCCAGAGCAGCGGGCCGCGCTGTTCGTAGCCCTGCTCGCCCAGCTCGCTCAAGCCCAAGAAAACCTGTTTGCGACATCGGCGCAGCAACCCGACCGCCAGCTTGTAGAGTCGCTCCTGGTTGGCGGCGTCCTCGTCGTCGTGATCCCACTGCCGGGCGGGCTGCCAGTGACGGCTCAGCACATATGGGTGCGTCAACGGTTGATAGAGGCGCTCGTACCAGCCGCGGCTGCCGATATCCAGCCAGAACTGGTAGTCCACCGGCCGGTTCATCATCAGGAAGGTGTGGGCAGGCGCCAGCAGCACCGCGTTGCGATCCACCTCCTGCCAACCCCGCACATACTGCGCCGCGATCACGCCGTCCTCTACCATATCCAGATACTCGCGCCCCAAATCACCGCTCTCTTTTCCTTCCCTTCCCTCTTCCCCGTCCCCTTCCGCCACCGCCTGCCGGAACTTCTGCACCGACTCCACCAGATTGGCCGCGGCCTGCGACGCGTCGAAATTGTCGTGGAAGCCAAAACCGGCCTGAGAAAGCACCTCGCCGAACAGCCGGCTGAGAAAGTGGTCCAGCGTCGCGGGCGAACGGCGCTGTTGTAGATCGGCCAGCCAGACCCGCAGCGTGTCAAACCGGCCGCCCAGCACGTAGCTGATGCGCTCGTGCATGTCGGGGTTGATCTGCTCGAAGGAGGAGAAACCGGGTGAACCCTCCTTGGTGCGGTAGACGATCTTGGTCAGCAGTTGAGCGCGCACCGGATCCAGCCCGTCGATGGCCTGCATCAGCGCGTACGACACGTCAAACGGCGCCGGTGGGCGCTGCCAGTCGGGATGGGCCAGCGAGGTCAGCGTCAACAGGCTGCGGGCCGCCGGTTCATCCCGCAGCGCGCGCGATGGGCGGTGCGACCGGGCTGCGATGCCAGCCTGCGCCAGCCGGTTGGTCAGCGAGAAGCGCAGCGCGTCGGACAGGAACGGCGCCAGCACCACGATCTCGCCCGGCAGGACGCCGCCATCTACCAGATCAACGATCTGCGCGGCTACCCAGTCCAGCATCTGTGGATAGAAGCGCATGTTCTCCTCGAACAGCAGTGTCTGGCGCACGGCCGCAGGCTCGGCAGGCGGTGCGGGTGGCGCTGGCTGGCGGAGCGCGGTCGCCAAGTGTGCTCCCAATACTTGCAGTGCTGGAGACGCTACGAAGCTCTCATTTAAGGTTACGTAGTCCGTGCAGAGAACCTTAAGCGCGGCGCCACTATCCGGGTCGGCGCCCAGAAACTGGCGATACCCCGCCTCTCGGTCGTAGATCAGCAGCGCCGAGTCGACCTGCGGCAGCCAGTCGCGCAGCAGGTCGTGGGTAAAGGGTGTGTCCTCCTCCAGGTTGTCAACGATCAGGTGCCGGTACGTGCCTTGCAGATACTCGCGGCACTCGGCCAACGGCCAGAGATAGCGCCGGAAGACCTCGACCTGCAACGAGAAGTCCAGCAGGTTGTGGTCCAGGCAATACTCGCGGAAGCGGCTGGCGGACTCCTGCGCGTCGCGGTAGACACGCAACTGGCTCTCGTCGCCCATCCATGCCCCGTGCAAGCGAGCGCCGATCTCCGTGTATGGAAAGCCAACCACGGCAGCCTTGTTGAGGTTGTCGATGATCTGGCTGTAGATGCGGTTGCGATCGATGGCCACCGACTCGAAGTAGCCGTCCTCCAGCAGCGGGCGGACGATCCTCGCCATGTGATACTGCGCGGTCTCCAGTGTCAGGAAGACCGGCGGGTTGTCAGGCTGGGCGAAACCGGCCTCTCGGCTGACCAGCGGCCAGAACAGCTCGACACTGCGCCGCGCCAGGCCGCCTGCGGTGACCAGCGCCGGGATGCTGCCCGGCCGCAGCCGGGTGCGCCGCAACGCCTCGCTGTACGGCCTGGCCAGCGGCCGCACCGGCGTCATCACCAGGATCGAGCTGGCCGCGATGCCGCTTTGCACCAGGTTCAGCAGCCGCTGCACGCCCGCGGTGGTCTTGCCCGCGCCGGCCGGCCCATCGAGGAAGATGGTGCGGTCGAAGGGCGCAGCGCCGACGGCCCTCTGGGCCCCGGTCAGGTTCACAGCAGAAGTTGGCATGGCCGTCACGCGGCGGGCACGAGATCCGTCATCGCGCTTTCGGCGACCTCGCGGTAGACCAACGTCCAGGCGCTGGAGTCGAAGACGAGGTAGATGCCTCGCACGATGGCCATCGGTATTACGGTGATCAGCAGGAAGATCGGCAGGCCGACCAGGAACGCCAACGCTGGCGAGTCGGTCAACGCATAGACCGCGTATCCCAGTCCACCGCCCGCGCCGAAGGCCATGATTCCCAGCGCGAAGAACACCATCGCCGTCACCAGGCCGAACCCAAGGCCGATCGCGGTCAGAATCACCCACATGACGCCGACGTTGCCGGCGCTGTTGCGGGCTAACGCCACGCCGCTACTCAGCGCCGCGCCGATGTCACGGTTTGCCAGTGCGATCTCGCGCCGCCAGAACTGGCCGCCGATGCTGATGAGGACGCCCGCCACCATCAAGCCGAAGAAGACCATCATTTCCAGACCGACGGTCGCCACCACTCCGATGATCCGCGCGGCCTCGTTGTCGAAGATCAGCAGCAACAGCGGCAGAGCGCCCAGCCCGATCAGCAGCATGGCCGCGAAGGCAAACACGACGCCGATGATCAGGTCCAGCAAGAACATACGAAAGGCGCGGTTGCTCCACCCGAGCCGAAAGCCCTCGCGCCAGGTCGGCCCAACGCCCGCTTCCTCGATCTGGTCCACGCCGCGATAGAGCGCGGTGCGCGCCACATATTGCACGATGACCGCCACGACGATGAAGAACAGCAGCGCGCAGCAGCAGAGCACCAGAAAGGTGGCAAGTATCGGAGCGAACGCAGCCGATCCCATAGCCGCTGACGACCCGCCGCTGTTCCCGCCACCGCTGCCCACAGTTCCGCCGCCGCTGACCGTCAGCGCCAGCAGAATGCCGAAGATCCACAGCACCTTGTAGCGCCATGTGATCTGCCAGGCCCGTCCAATCAACGCTCCATAGTCCATAAGTTACCTCCTTGGCGCTTGCGCCACATGATGCTTAGTAGACATAATGATACGGGATTTGGTTCGTAACCACTCAGCCGACAGAGTGGCGTCATTCCCGCGAAGGCGGGAATCCACTCCTCGCAGACTTGGATTCCCGCTTGCCAAGAAACGACCACGAAGAGATTCTTCATTATCGGTTCGGCCTTGTGCGGATCGCGTGTTTGATCCATTCAGAAGGACAGTGAAGAAGTCTCTTACCACGGCGCCTGCTGTCTGTGATGGCATTGGGAGCTTCGCGGGAGTGATGGGTGAGCAGTTACACCAGTTCTATGAATCCTCCTTTGACTCGTCTGGCGGCGCGTGTTGCTGCTTCAAAGCGCGTTTGACGCGCTCCCAGACGGTCTTGGTTTCCTGTGCGTCGTCCGGGGTGATCTCAACCCGGTCGTAGCGAGCGGCCAGGAATGCTTCCGTCAGGGCCGATGTGTCCATCTCCGCCTCAGGCCAGGTAGACTCAAGATCGTGCAGGAACTCGACAGGCGTCTGGCTGGGCTGGCGAACAGCGCCCTGCTTCGCCGCGCGATGGACTGTGCTGAGGTAGAAGTAGCGCACGCGGTCCCGCGGCGACAGCGCGTTGAGACGCACAAAACGCCAGGGAAGCCGCAGCCCACCACCTTTTGTGTCTTCCGCAGCGCGCCGTCGTGGTACAACCACCGACAGGCTGGTCGCGGCTGCTTTTGCGCCAGCCCACCAGCGGCCAAACAGCGCGAATATCCGTCGCGCCAGCGCGCGTAGCCGATTCTTGGTAACCGCCAGTCCCTCCGGGCCAATGAAGAACCGCAGCACCAGGATCAGCATCACGATCACCGCCAGCCAGACTCCTGCGCCGCCCAACCAGGCTGGCAGATCAAGGGTTGGCACCGGCGGCGGCGGTGGCGGCGCCTGTGCGGGGGTCATCGGAAGCTGCGGCAATTCCTCCACCGGCTTTCCAAACAACAGCAGCACCAACGAGAACAGTGCAACCAGCAGGCTGACGATCCCGATCGCGATCTGCATGACGACTGTGACGACCAGATTGACGATCGATCCCAACTGCCAGGTAGATCCCAGCGGCAGCAATGACGCAGCGAGGCCGACACCGACGATGACCAGAAGGCTTAGCCGGTTCCAGCGGCTTACCAGGCCCGGCGGCGCTTCAACGCCGTCGAAGTACCAGAGCGCGCGCATCTGCGCCAGCCGCGCCTGGCTGATCATCAGCAGCCCGGTGAGGAAATAAACGACCGTGGCCACGATGACCTGGTCAGGGACTCCGGTGCTGAAGAGATGCAGGCCCGCGTCCTTGTCGATACTGACCCGTGTGGCGCCGGCACACAGGATCAGGAGGAAGCCGCCGATCAGCCATTGGGTGATGTAGCCATCGACCATCTCCTGGCGCGATATCTGAGAGCGGTCAGTCGAGCGGCTGCCGCGCCACCAGGAGCCGAGTCGCTGTTCCTCCACCCAACGCAGCTCGCCGGGCGTCAGCGCCAGTTGGTAGAACAGCTCGGCCACGATTCCGGCCCGCTGCCAGGCCAGCGCCGAAAGCAGAAACGCGATCAAGTAGAAGCCGTCCAGAAATGAAAACGGGTCCAGCAGCCAGTCGCGCAAAGTCTCGACCGTTGGCCAGTCACCGGTCAGCGCCCAGGTCGCCACCCGCAGCACCAGTGCCAGCACGACCAGCTCGGCCAGCATGAAGGCGGTCTTGCGGGTCACTCGCTGTGAGGGCATCGACAACCACTGGTGGCTGTAAACTCCGGCCAATGCTGCCAGGAACGCCAACGCTGCCACGAAACGCAGCCGCGGATCCTCGGTGATCGCGATGGCAACGGCCAGCGGACCGGCAACCAGGCTGGTCATCTGGATGGCGATCAGCAGCGGGCGGCCGATCTCACTCTGCCAGGCTGAATCGCGCAGGTCCTCAACGGTTGCCGGCGCGCGGTCCAGGTCACCAGACATCAGGCTGCTACTCCGACGGGGCGGGACGAGACCGCTTGCAGGCGGGTCAGATCCTCCTCCGATGCCATCTGGTAGGCCCGCAAGCCCAGGCGGCGCGCCCGCTCGCGCACGAGACCGAAGTTGACGTATGGTTCTGTCACCAGCAGGACGACGTTCATTCCGGCTCGCGTCAACCGGTGGAACCCCTGGCAGACGGTCTCGTCGGCCAGGGGCGTGATAACTAGAACGGTTGTTCCCCACGCAAGAGAAACGGCGCTGCTCTGCGCCCAATGGACGAACGATTCGTCGTGGTCGGCTACCTCGACACGCGCCAGGGTCTCCAATGCCTTCATCAGATGTTGGCGGCCGGGGCGGGGCGGGATCGCGGCGGGATGCGTTGTGCCTCCCGGCGCGCTTGTTTCTGTGCTGCTCAGCGGATCGCTGCCGTTGGTTGCCAGTCCAACCGCCTGGCGCATGCTTTCGAGATAGGTCGCCACCGACGCTGCGACTACGATGGCCCATTCGCTGGCGCTGTAGATGCGCTGGCGGTGGTAGTCACGCCCGTTGAGATTGAGCAATACCATGCTTTCCAGCGAGATCGAGGGAGAAAACTGTTTCACGAGCAACGTGTCGGCATGTGCGCTGGCCTTCCAGTGGATACGGCGCAAGTTGTCGCCGTCCTGATACTTCCGAACGCCGCGCAGCCGCGCCGGATCCTCGAAGAGGCGACGTGACGCGCTCAGTGTGCCGTGCGGCAGGGGGGAGGGAAGATCCAGACGCACCAGCGGGATGATGCGCGGATAGACGGTCAGATACTGTTGGGCATCTTCCCGCCCGGCCGCGTCGCTAAAACCAAACAGGTCGCCGACACTCAGGTGCAGCGGACCGAGCGGATAGTAGCCGCGCCGTGTGCAGTATAGTTCGTAGTCGATCACCACCCGCTCGCGCGGTCGCAGCGTGTAGACCCGATTGAACTGCTCCGACGGCGCCAGCGCCAGCGGCAACGTTTCGGTCAGACGCAGCCAGGGGATGGGAAACCAGGAGGAATTGCTGAGTTCCAACGACACGGCGATCCGTTCCTCCAGAAACGCATGGTCGGTGAACTGGCGGCGTACTCGCAGTGCTGCCAGGCTGCGCGGCGTCGACCAGCGCGCCAGCAGCCAGATGCCGCCAACGACATATACAATGTAGAACACGAAGTCCAGGCGTAGCAGCAGGGCCAGCGCCAGGAGAGCAATCAGCAGATACGAGAAATCACGCACGGTTCAGGACAGTTCGCCGATATCCAGCGCCACCTGGTCTAGCAGGTCGTTGACGATGGCTTGTGCGGTGCGCCCGCGCAGCGCGCTTTCGGGCTGAACAATACAGCGGTGCGCCAATGCCAGCGGCGCCAGCAGCTTGACGTCGTCGGGCAGGACAAAGGAGCGGCCCCGCAGCGCCGCCAACGCCTGGCTGCTGCGATATAGGGCCAGTGAGCCGCGCGGGCTGGCGCCCAGCAGCAGATCGGGATGCTGCCGCGTGGCATCGACCAGGCGCACGATGTAGTCGCGGATCGTGTCGTCGACATGTACCTCCCAGACGGCCTCGCTCAAGTCTGCTACTGTCGCGCCGTCGATCACCGGCTGTAGCGTGTCGATAGGGTGCTGGCGGCGAAGGTGCAGCAGTAGGTTTTTTTCCTCTTCAACGGTCAGGTAGCCCAGGCTTACTTTGAGCAGAAAGCGGTCCAACTGTGCCTCCGGCAGTGGAAAGGTACCTTCGTACTCGATCGGGTTCTGGGTTGCCATCACCATGAACGGCCGCGGCAGTGCGCGCGTCACGCCGTCTACCGTGACCTGGCGCTCACCCATGGCTTCCAGAAGCGCCGACTGGGTTCGGGGCGTCGCCCGGTTGATCTCATCGGCCAGCAGAATGTGCGCAAAGGCAGGCCCCGGCATGAACTCGAACTGGCGCGTCTGCTGGTTGAAGACCGACACGCCGGTAATGTCGTTGGGCAGCAGGTCCGGCGTACACTGGACACGTTTGAAAGTCACGCCCAGGCTGACTGCCAGCGAGCGTGCCAGCATGGTCTTGCCAACGCCGGGCACATCCTCCAGCAGAACGTGGCCATCGCACAGCAAGGCCACGAGCAGCAGCTCGACGACCTGGCTCTTGCTGACGATCACCCGCTCGACGTTCTCCGTAACCTGCCTGGCAAACGACTGAATGTCTTCGACAGAGTGCATGGGAGGCGATCCTGTTCTGGTTGACGTTCTAATGGTCATCTGCGGGCAGCACTGATTCGCAGATAGGGGAGGACGCGGATGAGCCGAGAAAGGAAGATATCAGCGTTTCCTTTGAGCTACCCATCCGCGGGCAAATACTGCTGCGGGTATTCTACCTGAAGCGCTGTTCCATGACAAGGTGATTTGCGCGGCATCCATCCGGCGGGTTACCCTTCCCGATCCGGCTTGGCGCTTGGTGCGAGCGCGCCAGCCGTGCTATAATCGCTGGCGCGGCAGGCCATGCACACGACACACGACTGCCTGTAGAATCCACGCATGTTTGTCATAACCGTGTTTCACGTGAAACAATGAATACGCAAAGCGATACAAAAAACGTTTCTCAGGGCACCGCAAACACCACTGGTGGCGCGCCTCCCGAGGTTATGGATTACGAGGGGTCTGACTACCAGGAGCGGTTCTGGGGCAGTGGCGAGCGCGATTACGAGGATCGGGCCGAGCGCATAGCGCTGCGCAAGCTGGTTCCGCCGGCCGGCCGGCGGCTGGTCGAGTTCGGTGCGGCCTTTGGCCGTTTGGCCGACCTCTACGGCGGCTACGATCAGGTGATCCTGTTGGATTACTCGCGCTCGCTGCTGGCGCAAGCTCAAGCGCGCTTGGGGCATGACCAACGCTTCGTCTTTGTGGCGGCTAATTTGTACAAGCTGCCGCTGGTGGACGGTGTTGTCGACACCGGTGTCATTGTGCGCGTGATGCACCATCTGGCTGACGTCGCGGCCGCGCTGGCGGAGATCGGTCGCACGGTCGCTCCGGGCGGCGCGCTGGTGGCCGAGTACGCCAGCAAGCGCCACCTCAAGTCTATCGCGCGCTACGCTTTGCGCCGCCAGCAGTGGAGTCCTTTCGACTCGAACCCCTATGAGTTTGTCCCCCTCAACTTCGACTTTCACCCCGACTGGATGACCGCTCGGTTCCGGTCAGCGGGCCTCACCATCGAGCAGGAACTGGCTGTGTCGCACTTCCGCATCGCAGTTCTCAAGCAACTGGTTCCGGCTCGCTACCTGGCAGCCGCTGACGGCGCGGTGCAGGGAATCGGCGCGCGCTGGAAGCTCACCCCCAGTGTTTTCGTGCGCTGCCGCGTTCCCGGGTCTGCGCCATCCGCTCTGCCAGCCAGCCTTTTTCAGTGTCCCGAATGCCGCGGTTCGTTGACCGATGGCGGTGTGTCGATGGACTGTACACACTGTGGACGGCGCTGGCCCGTGCGCGCCGGTATCTTCGATTTTAAAGAGCCGTTGGACGTCTGACCACAGCTCAACCCAAGGGTGCGGGGAGGTCTGGAGGCTTTTGACGAAAGCGCTCACCTGGGGTATAATCCCTCTGCCATAAAACCTGAACAGCGCCAGGCTTCCAACATATCAGGGGGTATATTGGTATGCAGCGTTGCGGAGTCTCGTGAACTCCGGGTTCGGCGTTTGTTAATGAATTTGGTTATGTCTACCAAATTACTCGACTATCAACACAACAAAAGGAGTGTGGAATGACAGAAAGCACAGCCGATCAGGCTGATCTGACTTCGGGGATCGAACCAGGACAACACTGGAGCGAGGTGTGGCAGGAGGATTACGACTACAAGCGCCCAAAGCAAGGCGATTTGATCATGGGAACGATCCTGGAGGTGCGGCCTGAGGCAGTGCTGGTCGACATCGGCGCCAAACGAGATGGATTTGTCTCGGCCCGTGATCTGGGCAGGCTGGATGACGAGATACTGGCTGCTTTGGCAGTTGGCGATGAAGTGCCGGTGTTTGTATTGAGCGCGCAAAACTCATCCGGCGAACTGGTTCTTTCGCTGTCGAAGGGTAAGGAACTGGATGACTGGCAGGAAGCCGAGCGCCTTCTGGAGGCAGACGAGGTGCTGGAACTGCAGGTCAGCGGCTACAACTCGGGCGGCGTCACGGTCGCCTTTAACCAGTTGACCGGTTTCGTGCCAGCCTCGCATTTGGTCGATTACAGGCGCGGCATGTCTGACCAGGACAAGTCTGACTGGCTGCGTGCCATGCCTGGCAAGGTGTTGCGCCTCAAGCTCCTGGAGGTTTCCCAGTCCAAGCGCCGGCTTGTCCTGTCCCAGCGCAAGGCCGAGCGGGTCTATCGGCGCAAACGCCGTGAAGAGCTGCTGGCGAACCTGTCGGTAGGGGATGTGGTCAGCGGCAAGATATCGTCGTTGGCTGGCTTCGGCGCCTTTGTGGACATTGGCGGCGCCGATGGGCTGGTGCATATCAGTGAGATCAGCCACGAGATGGTGAACGACCCCAAGGATGCCCTGCAGGTTGGTGAAGAAGTGCGGGTGCGTGTTATCAAGCTCGATCGTGAGCGGGAACGCATCGGTCTGAGCATCAAGCAGCTTCTGCCGTCGCCGTGGGATGATATCTATTCCCGCCTCTTTGCCGGACAGGTCGTGTCGGCAACTATTGTCAACGTCGCTCCGTTTGGCGCCTTTGCCCGTATTGAGCAGGGGCTGGTGGGGTTAATTCACATCAGCCGTCTCTCTGATCACTCGGTGAGCCACCCATCAGAAGTCGTCGCGCCGGGAGACACAGTGCAGGTGCGCGTCGTGGGCATCGATGCCGGCCGCCAGCGCATCGCCCTCAGCATGCGCGATGTGCCGCAGGATGACGGCGCCAGCGACGAAGGCGAAGGCATGGAGACCGTAGCACAGGAACCAGCAGTCGTGATCGACTGGGTCGAAGGTGAGCCAGAAGTAATAGCTTGACGCATCCCAAACTTGCACAAGGAGTAACTATGAACGACAGCTCCAACGGTGAATTCGCAGTCTATGACAGGGTTGTTCATCCTGCCCATGGACCGGGTCTGATTACGGCCGTTGAGCAGATTGACGCTGCCATCGCCGGCTTTCGACGTTACTACGTCATCGACATCTACGAGCAGAACCTGACCGTGCGTGTCCCTGTGCGGCGCGCGGATCGGCTGGGGCTTCGCTCAGTTATGTCTAGTGACCGCTTAGGAAACGTCCTGCAGACGCTGCGCAGCGAGCCAAATTCGTTGCCGGATGACTACAAGCGCCGGCAAGCCACTGTGCGTGAACGGATCAAGGTTACCCGGCCGGTTGAGTTGGCCGAAGTGATCCGGGATCTGTTCTGGCACGGTGAGAAACATCATTTGACGAGCGTTGACACACAGTTGCTGCGCTCCAGTATGGACCGCCTTGCCTGGGAGATGGCTTGCGCCGCCGACAGCACACCTGGCGACAGCCTGGAGCAGATCAACCTGGCGCTGGGCGCTCCGGCTACCAACGGAACCGCCACGCAGTGAGAATGCGACAGTGCGGTAGCTCGCCAGGCGCGCCGACACCGTGGTGCTGATCAACGCCGCGTTGATACCCGGCGCCAAAATTGCCCTGACATAGACGCGAAACGATCCGGGACACCCCGGATCGTTTCGCGTCAGCGCCCATTACACGCGTGCTCAACTGCGCCGCCGGATCTCCTTGCGCACTGCTGGCGCGACCTCTGTGCCCAGCAGTTCAATGGCGCGCATGACCTTGTGGTGCGCAATGGTGCCAACCCCCAGTTGCAGCAATAGCCGCTGATGGCCGAACAACTCGTGCTGGAAGAGTATCTTGTCGATGATCTCCTGGGGGCTGCCAACAAAATCCGCGCCTCGCAGGGTGCGGGACATCTCGAACTGCTGGCGGGTGATCGGCGGCCAGCCGCGCTCGCGGCCGATCTTGTTCATCACCACCGCGTAGGATGGGAAATAGTCGTCGGCGGCTTGTCGCGAGTCGTCGGCGATGAAGCCATGGGAGTTGATACTCAGGTCGAGTTGCGCCGGATCGTGACCCGCACGCCGCGCCGCGTCGCGATAGAGGGTGGCCATGGGTACAAAGCGCTCCGGCATCCCGCCGATGATGGCCAGCGCCATTGGCAGCCCCAGTGACGCTGCCCGCACCACGGACTCCGGCGTGCCCCCGACAGCGATCCAGATCGGGATCGGTTGCTGCAACGGTCGCGGGTAGACACCAAGCTCGCGCAGAGGTGGGCGATGTTTGCCAGACCAGCTTGCAAACTCCGACTCGCGCAGCTTGAGCAACAGATCCAGCTTCTCACTGAACAAGGTGTCGTAGTCGCGCAGATCGTAACCGAAGAGCGGGAAGGACTCGATGAACGAGCCTCGACCAGCCATGATCTCTGCCCGACCGTTGGACAGCAAGTCCAGGGTAGCGAAGTTCTGGAAGACGCGCACCGGGTCATCGGAGCTAAGCACCGTGACCGCGCTGCTGAGGCGAATGCGCCTGGTCCGCTCCGCTGCAGCTGCCAGGATTACCGCCGGCGCGGACGAGACGAATTCGGGCCGGTGGTGCTCGCCCAGGCCAAAGACGTCGAGTCCGACTTGGTCAGCCAGCTCGATGGTCTCCAGCAGATTACGCAGGCGTTGGGCCGGGCTGATCTTTTCGCCAGTGACCGGGTCAGGTGTTAGCTCGGCAAAGGAGTAGATGCCCAGTTCAAACTCGCGCGCCGGCGCCGGTGAGTCGGAAGTAGCAGATGTCATGTAGTATTGGCGCTCCTTTTCGCTTCGGAACAAGTAGAAGCTGTTGTTTTGTTCGCAATTGCAGGCGGCGCGCAGCATACCACAGATGTAGGTCAAGCGCAATACATTCCTGTCCCGTAACTATTCAGGCAACACGGAGCGATAGACTTCGGAAGTCGCCGAAGCAAGGAGGAAGCGTCCCTAACCGCGTTGGGCTGGGTGTTACATAGAACCGGCGACTTCCGAAGTCTGAGGCTGAATAGTTACCCTGTCCTTGCTATCATGTGAACGTAGACAGTGAGTGGCAAGGTGAGCAGCTCTCATGTGTGGCCTGCGCAGTACTCACGGTTCAGCGTTCCACTTGTGCTCACGGCTCACTAGTGTTACAATTGGGCCAATTGACACACCGCGTCATAGCTTATTTCTGGCAGCCAAAAGAGGAGAACCAACGATGCTAGACTTCCAGTTCAACGACGAACAGCGCATGGTGCGCGATCTGGCTCACCAGTTTGCCGAGAAGGAGATCAAGCCGGTCGCCGAGCACTACGACACCAGCGGCGAGTATCCCTGGCCGATCATTCGCCAGGGCTTGCAGCTCGGCCTGATGAACGTCAATATTCCCGAAGAGTATGGCGGCCCTGGCCTGGATGTGCTGGGCGAGTGTATTGTCAACGAGGAGTTGGCCTGGGGCTGCTCCGGCATCCAGACCGCGATGATGCTCAATAGCCTGGCAAGCTGGCCGATAATTCTGGCTGGCAACGAGGCTCAGAAACAGAAGTATCTCGGCGAATGGCTGATGGACAAGGGCAAGATGGCCGCGTATGGCCTGACTGAGCCTGCTGCCGGATCTGACGTGGCAGGCATTAAGACTACCGCCATCCGCAAGAATGGCGCCTACATTCTCAACGGCAGCAAGACCTGGATCACCAACGCACCGGTGGCTGATTACTTCGTGATCTTTGCTAAAACCGATCCCACCGCGCGCCACCGCGGCATGTCGGTTTTTGTGGTGGAGAAGGACTGGCCCGGTGTTAGCACCGGCAAGCCCATTCACAAACTGGGCCAGCACGCAGCCTGGACAGGTGAGGTGTTCTTGCAGGATGTAGAGGTGCCGGTTGAGAACCGGTTGGGCGAGGAGGGACAAGGGTTCATCATCGCTATGAAGGTTTTTGACCGCAGCCGTCCTACTGTTTCAGCCGCCGCGGTGGGTGTTGCTCAGCGGGCACTGGACGAGGCTGTTCGCTATGGCAACGAGCGCTATGCCTTCGGCAAGCCAATCTCCAGCAACCAGGGCGTCAGTTTCATGGTGGCAGAAATGGCGATGAACGTCGAGGCGGCTCGCCTGCTGGTCTACAAGTCGGCCTGGCTGGTGGATCGCGGCGAGAACAACGTCAAAGAAGCGGCTTTTGCCAAGGCATTTGCTGCCGATGTGGCCATGAAAGCCACCACCGACGCCGTACAGGTCTTTGGCGGCTACGGCTACAGCGCCGAGTATCCCGTCGAAAAGCTGATGCGCGACGCCAAGATCTACCAGATCTACGAAGGAACATCGCAGATCCAGCGAGTGATCATCGCCCGCGAGCTGTTCCGGTAGCCCTTCCGAAGCGTTCATCACGCATTGCATTCCTCCCCGAAGCTCGACTTTTTCCGCAAAGTCGAGCTTCTTTCGCGTGGTTCACCGCCGAGCTGTTTCACGCAAGAGAGTGCCAATCGCATCACGCCAGCGACGTTTGACCTGCCTTGTGCGTTGACCTATAATCGTGGCTGTCTTGCCACTTCCCCCTGAAATAGAGAAACTCATGCCCGATCTCATCCTCCTCAACGGTCAGATTTGGAGCCAGGACCTGGCTATGCCTGCCGCAACCGCAGTCGCAATTCGCGATGGCCGGTTTCTGGCGGTCGGCAGCGACGACGACATCCGCTCGCTGCGCACAAGCCGCTCCCTGGTCATCGACCTTGACGGCCATCGCGTGCTGCCAGGTCTCACCGACGCGCACTTTCACTTCCGCGGCTGGGCCATGAGCCGGACGCGTCTGCGGTTGGCCGGCCTGCCGTCGTTGGCGGCCGTAGTCGACGCGGTGGCGGCTGCCGCGGAAGACACTCAACCCGCCCAATGGGTCCGTGGCCAGGGCTGGAACGAGACTAACTGGCCCGAACAACGCTTCCCGACCCGCCACGACCTGGACGCAGTTGCCGCGGATGTGCCGGTTTACTTGCTGCGCAGCGACCTGCACCTGGCTGTGGCCAACTCGGCGGTGTTGCGGCTGGCGGGCATCGACGCCGCGACGCCCGATCCTCCGGCCGGCGTCATCGACCGCGACGCAGCCGGCCAGCCAACCGGTGTCCTGCGCGACGAGGCTATGAAGCGGGTCGATGCTGTCATCCCCCGCTCGACGGAGGCCGAAGTGGACGCGGCTATGCGTGACGCGATTGCCGAGATGCACCGTTTAGGTCTGACCGGCGTCCACGACTTTCGCTCCACCGGCATCACGGAGGGCCAGACGGCGTGGGCTACGTGGCAGCGGCTGTGGGCGCGCGGCGAGTTGAACCTGCGCGTCTGGAGCCACATCGCCGGCGACGCGCTGGATGGCGCCATCGATCTCGGTCTGCGTACCGGATTCGGCGATGACCGGCTGCGTATGGGCGGTATCAAGCTCTTCGCCGATGGGTCGCTGGGCGCGCGCACTGCCTGGATGCTGGATCCATACCGTGATGGCGGCGCCGGGTTGCCGGTTGTGCCTATGGACGTGATCGCGGACAAGGTGGAGCGTGCCCATGAAGCTGGCATCTCGGTCGCCATCCACGCCATCGGAGATCGGGCCATCCGCGAGCTGCTGGACGTGTTCAGCGAGGTCTTGCCGCGCGCGCGGGCATCCGCGGCGACGCAGCCAAGCGCGCCGCACCGCATCGAACACGTGCAACACAGCCATCCCGAGGACCTGCGCCGGCTGGGTGAGCTGGACCTGGTGGCGTCGGTGCAGCCGATCCACATGGAGGACGACATCGGTCTGGTGGAGCGGGCCATCGGCGAGGAACGCGCCCGCTGGACCTATGCTTTCCGCACGCTCCTTGAGGGTGGCGCGGTGCTGGCGCTGGGTTCAGACTGTCCGGTCGCCAGCCCCAATCCGTTCGAGGGTCTCCACGCTGCTGTGACCCGCCAGCGGCTCAACGACCATCCGGCCGGCGGCTGGCATCCTGAACAGCGTCTGACCGTTGCCGAAGCCGTCGCTGGCTACACAGCCGGACCGGCTTACGCCACGGGCTTGTCGGACCGCCTCGGCAGCATCACGCCCGGCAAGCTGGCCGATCTGGTGGTGCTGGACCGCGACATTTTCGCCGTTCCACCGGCAGAGATCGCAGGGACGCGACCGGTGATGACCATTTTCGACGGCGTAATCGTTCACGACGCCGGCAAACTCGCGTGACTGGTTTTGTTGACTGATCAAACAAAGATTTGGAGAGATCTCGCGAGAGGTCAAGTTGCACAGTCTCTTGCTCCCCATCCTGCTTGTTGGCGGCTAAGCCGCGCGAAGCGATGCAGTCCAAAAACACGGCTTTGCCGGAACAGAAGTTGGTGATATTATCCGAACCGTGACGTATCCACCTATCCGATTGCTACACATCGCCGATATCCACATCGGCATGGAGAACTATGGCCGTCTTGATCCTCAGACCGGCATCAACGGCCGCGTGATGGATTTCCTGCGCCGGCTGAGCGACGCGGTGAGCTTTGCGCTGGACAACGAGGTGGATGTCGTCATCTTCGCCGGCGACGCCTACAAGACGCGCGATCCGAATCCCACTTACCAGCGCGAGTTCGCCCGGCGCATGAAACGGCTGGCTGACGCTGATATCCCGGTGGTCATGCTGGTGGGCAACCACGACCTGCCCGCCGTTGCCCAGCGCGCTACCAGCATCAGCATTTTCAGCACCCTGGACGTGCCCAATGTGATCGTAGGCGACCGCGAGAAGGTGTGGCAGATCACTTGCCGGCGCGGCCAGCCCCTGCAGGTCGCCACTGCGCCCTATCCGCTTAAAAGTCGCCTGCTGGCCGAAGCGGACAACCGCGGCAAGTCCATCGCCGAAATCGATGACTTGCTGCGAGCCGCGTTGGTCGACAACATCCAGGCCATGGCTGCAGAGGCGCGTCAGCAGCCCGACATCCCCGCCGTGCTGACCGGCCATTTCAGCGTCCAGGAGGCCAGCCAGGGATCGGAGCGCAACATCATGATCGGCCGCGATGTGGCCGTGCCGCGCAGCGTGCTGGCCAGTCCCGCCTGGGACTACGTGGCGCTGGGCCACATCCACAAGCACCAGAGCCTCAACCGCGACGATCATCCGCCGGTGATCTACAGCGGCAGCATCGAGCGCATCGACTTCGGCGAGGAACGCGAGGACAAAGGGTGGGTGCTGGCGACCGTGACGCGCGGCAAAACAGACTGGCAGTTTGTGTCGGCCTACAAGTTCCCGGCGCGTCCGTTCATTACAATCAAGGTCGATGTGCGCGAGGAAGAAGGTGATCCCACATCGATGGTGCTGGAGGCCATCGAGAGACACCAGTTGGACGGAGCGGTGGTGCGGATGGTGCTGCGCCTGCGGGAGGATCAGGAAACGCTGTTGCAGGAGCGAGAGATCATGCGGGCGTTGCAGTCCGCCTATTTCGTGGCCGGGGTGAACAAGGACATCGAGCGTCCCGAGCGCCAGCGATTGGGCGGCGTGTCGGTGGAGACGCTGTCGCCGCAAGAGTTGCTGGCACGCTACTTCGAGGTCAAAGGTGTGCCGGCGGAGCGGGCCGAAACGCTTTTGCAGGTCGCCGACGAGATCATGGCGCAGGAGTAGCTATTGGTTGTTTACTCGATTTCCCAGCGGATGTCCATATCGTCCAGTTCGCCCAGGGCATCCCGCAGCAGCGCGACCAGTTCGTGATCCGCGCCCTGCGATTCCATCCAGTCCACCGTCGCCTGGTTGATGTAGTAGTCCTGGTCTTCGATGGACTCTTCTTCCAGGTCGGCCTGGATGAACTCAAACTGCTTCTCGGTGATAACCCCGATGTATTCATCGGTAGCGGCGTTGTATAGGTGTATCATGCCGGATGCTCCTTTCACATCCTGAAGTGGTG
>JACKBK010000017.1 GCA_020634555.1 Caldilineae bacterium | reverse complement strand
CGATCATCGCCTGCTGTGCCTGCTCCAGTTCACGCTGATAGGCCGGCTCGTTGGCCAGTTCGACATCGATCTCTCCGATCAGCGCTTCGGTGCGGCCGGCGCTCTGGCGCTGCTCGCGGGCATGTTCCTTGGCCCGGCTTTCGAGGTCATCGTACAGCGCCAGCCCCAGGATGTCGGCCAGTATCTGCTTGCGCTGGTTGGGCGGCTTGACGGTGAACTCGTCGGCCTTGCCCTGCACCAGATAGGCCGAGTTGACGAAGGTTTCGTAGTCCATGCGCAACAACTGTACGATGCGCGCCTCGGTGGCCCGCAAGGTCGGTTCGGTGATGGGATGCCACGAATCGTCGCCGGCCGGCGCGTATATCTGAAGCTGTAGATCGCTGCGGCCGCGGCCCTTGCGCGAGCGGCTGCGCACGACCCGATAGCGGTTGGGACCGAGGCCAAACTCAAAATCGACCCACATGTCGGTCTCGCCCAGATGCACGAGGTCATCGGCCGAGTTGGCGCGCGCCTTTCCCCACAGCGCCCAGGTCATGGCGTCCAGCAGCGCCGACTTGCCGTGTCCGTTGCTGCCCGACAGACAGGCCAGATGCAGCCCGTTGAAGTCCAGCGGATCCGGGTCCTTGTAGCAAAGGAAGTTGTGCAGCGAGAGTTTGAGCGGGATCATGGAAAAGTGTATCGAAATCGGTGATCGGTAAGGAGTAAGTAACTGTGTCCTGTCACTCCCGCGGAGGCGGGAGTCTCGTGTTAGTGAAGCGTGGATTCTCGCCTTCGCGGGAATGACAGGATGGGCTTCACCAGATCGTCACTCCCGCGGAGGCGGGAGTCTCGTGCCCGTGAAGACGTGGATTCCCGCCTTCGCGGGAATGACGGGCGTACAGGAGTAATCAGTAATCGAAGCCGGCGGGACCTCCCATTAGGCTATCGTTCAGCGCCGGCCGCCCGATTGCCACCGATCGCTGATCACTGTTTACTGTTTACCGCTTCCGCCCGCGCCGTTCAGAATCTTGACCTCGATGGCGTCTGCTACCGCCATGACGCGCATGGCGTCGTCTGCGCCTACCAGCGGTGGCCGTCCGTCGCGGATGCAGGCCAGGAAGTGGTGCAGTTCGGCGTGCAGCGGCTCGATCTGCGGCACGTAGACCTGCTCGATCAGGCCCTCCTGCCGGTAGAGCACCTCGCCGTGCTGGGCGAAGTAGTCGGCAGCCGACTGGCGGTGGATCATCACCGTGCGTGTCAGGAAATCGGCGACTACGAATGCCTCGGCGCAGGTGACTGCCATCTGGCGTACCTTGTGTTGCGTCACCTTGCTGGCCGACACGCTGGCCACCTGTCCGTTGGCAAAGGTCAGCAGCGCCATAGCATGGTCAGGCTGGGCCGATCGGATGCGGCTGCCCGTGGCCTGGATGGCGGCCAGCGGCTCGTGGACCAGTGTCAGGATCAGGTCGAGATCGTGAACCATCAGGTCATAAACCACGCTGACATCCGCCGCGCGGGTGGCGAACGGGCTGAGGCGGCGGGCTTCGACGGCCAGGATGGTGTGGTCAGCCAGCACGTTGGCCAGCTCAACAAAGGTTGGGTTGAACCGCTCGACGTGGCCGACCTGCAAGACCATCCCCGATTTCTCAGCCGCGGCGGCCAGTTCGGTGGCCTCGGCGGCAGACGCGGCCAGCGGCTTTTCCATCAACAGGTGGATGCCCTGGGACAGGCAGTCCAGTCCAATGCGGTGGTGGAGGGTGGTAGGTGCGGCGATGCTGACTGCCTCGACCTGATCCAGCAGGTCGAGGTAGTTGGTGAACGCGGCCACATTGTAGCGGCCGGCGATCTCCTCGGCCCGCGTCTGGTTGGTGTCGGCAACGCCAATCAGGATGCTGCCGGGGCTGGAAGCGTAGATACGCGCGTGGTGTTGGCCCATGTTGCCGACGCCGATTACGCCGATTCGGACTGGTTGCGTCACGCCCGGTCTCCTTCCTGTGTAATCTGATACTCGCGGCCGCAGGTAGAACAGCGAAAGCTGCCGCGATGCTGGCTGTTCTCGATCAGGTGCTGGCCACAGGCGCAGACGTAGCCGGCCAGCCGGGCCGGGTTGCCGCGCACCAGGCCGTGGTCGGGAACGCTGCGCGTTACAACTGCGCCCGCGCCGACCATGGCTAAACGCCCGATGGTGACATCCGGCAGGACCACGCAGCCGGCACCCAGCGATGCGCCGTAGCCGACCGTGATGTGCCCGACCTGCCAATCGGCGTCGCTCTTGAGCGCGCCGTCCGGTGTGATCGCCCGCGGCAGCAGGTCGTTGGTCAGGATTGCGCCCGGGCCGACGAACACGCCGCTGGCCAGCTCGACGCCGTGGTAGAGCAGCGCGCCGTTCTGTAGCTTGCAACGGTCGCCGACAACGACGTCGCTGTCCACATAGACATCTTTTCCCAGGATGCAGTCCCGGCCGATCCGGGCTCGTTCCCGAACCTGGGCCTGGTGCCAGATCTGTGTGCCCTCGCCGATGGTGGCCAAGGGAGAAACATCAGCCGAGGGATGAACTCGTATCATGCAAATAGTCACTCCAAACGGTGTTGCACAGCAGGTAACCGCGGCGCAGTTTACCATCAAAACACCTCTCTGGCGATTCCGCCAGACCTGCAACGACATTCGCCTCACCAACCGGCCGGCAGGTCAGGCGGGTGAGACAAAGAGGCGCACGCGAAGTGGTTCTGAAGCCGTGCGCCACGTCTTGACAAGCAGTGCAAACTGGTGTATCTTATGCCGGACAATCGATAACATGGTATCGATAAAACAAGCGCAATTCGTCCTCGCAATCACTCATCAGGCGCCTGGCGCCTTGCCCATCTCCTGCGCTTGCGAAACACCGCTCACCATGTGCCAACTCTACCGCCTTGTGTCGTAGCTCCCTCGGGGAGCATCAATTTCCACTTCTCAGAATCGGAGGATTCAATGAAGATCCACAAACTTCTGTTCGTGCTGATGGCTGCATTGGTTGTGTTTGCCATGGTTGCCGGCTGCGCCGCACCGGCAGCCACCACTGACACCTCCTCGTCCAGCGCTACCACTGCACCGGCAGCCAGCGGCGATGAGGCTGCTAGTGGCGACGAGGCTGCCAAGCCTTACATCCCGGTCATCTCCAAAGGCTTCCAGCACCAGTTCTGGCAGGCGGTCAAGTCTGGCTCCGAGCAGGCCGCTGCTGACTTCAATGTCGATATCACCTTCGAAGGCCCGGAATCGGAGGCCATGGTCGATAAGCAGTACGAAATGCTTCAGGCCGCCATCGCCAAGAACCCCGCCGCGATCTGCTTCGCTGCCGTTGACAGCCAGGCCATGATCCCGTTGCTGGAAGAAGCCCAGACCAAGGGTATTCCGGTCATCGGCTTCGACTCCGGTGTTGACAGCGATATCCCGTTGGCCACCGCCGCGACGGATAACATCGCAGCGGCTGCCCTGGCTGCCGACAAGATGGCCGAGCTGATCGGTGAATCCGGCAAGGTGGCGGTGTTGGTCCATGACCAGACCAGCCGCACCGGCATCGACCGCCGTGACGGCTTCGTGAATGAGATCGAAGCCAAGTACCCCGATATCGAGATCGTGAACCTGGACTACGGCGGCGGCGACCAGCTCAAGTCCACCGACCTGGCCAAGGCTGTCATTCAGGCCAACCCTGACCTGAAAGGCTACTTCGGCGCCAACGAAGGCTCCATCATCGGCGTTCTCAACGCGGTGAACGAGCTGGGCAAGGAAGGCGAGATCGTGGTCATCGGCTACGACTCCGGCAAGCAGCAGATCGACGCGATCAAGGGCGGCGTCGAGGCTGGCGCGATCACACAGAACCCGGTTGGAATCGGCTACAAGTGTGTTGAAGCTGCCGTCAAGGCCATCAACGGCGAGACGCTGGACAAGGTGATCGACACCGGATTCTTCTGGTACGACGCCACCAACATCGACTCTGACGAGATCAAACCACTGCTCTACGAATAGACCGCGTGGGGTGGCCTGTGCAGGCCGGCGCCACTTTGGCAACGCAGGGGCGGGATTTCCTCGCCCGCCCCTGCATTTTTCCACAAGTGGCGCCGGCACAGCCTTTGCCTGTTGCGTCACTCCCGCAAAGGCGGGAGTCTTGTACAATTCCGCCTAATTTGTCCGGCGTTTCCGACCGGTCTCCTGACCCGCTTCGGGGCCAGTCATTGCATCCGTCGAACCCGGAGCCGGTCAGGAGACCGGCCGGAACACAGGCGACGGCCTTGCTGACCAATTTGCGTCAGTCCGTACTAACGCCCGTGAAGAGTGGACTCCGCCTTCGCGGGAGTGACGGGTGAGCGGTTATCACAACTTCTTCATGAAGGACTCTCCATGAGCGACTACCTGGTCAAAATGCAGGGAATCGACAAGTCATTTCCTGGCGTGCGTGCGCTGGACGAGGCGAGGTTCGACCTCCGGACCGGCGAAGTACACGCGCTGGTGGGAGAGAACGGCGCCGGAAAATCGACCCTTATGAAAATACTGTCCGGGATCTATCGCATGGATGCCGGACAAATTATTTTGAAGGACAACGAGGTCGAGATTCCATCGCCGCGCGCGGCTCAAGACCTGGGTATCAGCATGATCCATCAGGAGATCAACCTGATGAACCACCTGACCCTGGCGCAAAATGTCTACATCGGCCGCGAGCCGCGCGGGGTTGTCCGATTCATGCTGGATGAGAACAAGCTCAACGCCCAGACAAAGGAACTGTTCGCATCCATGCGGCTCAACCTGGACCCGCGCACCAAGGCCGCTGACCTGACGGTTGCCAAGCAGCAGATGGTGGAGATCGCCAAGGCGCTCTCCTTCAACTCGCAAGTGCTGATCATGGACGAGCCGACGGCCGCGTTGACCGAAGCAGAGATCGACGAGCTTTTTCGCATCATCCGGGAGCTGCGCAACAAGGGTGTGGGCATCGTCTATATCTCCCATCGCCTGGAGGAGCTCAAGCAGATCTCTGACCGCATCACTGTCATGCGCGATGGTCGCACCATCGACACGGTCGATGCCCAAACGTGCTCTATCGACCAGATCATTTCGATGATGGTGGGCCGGACGATCTTCGAGGCTGCGCCGGAGATTCCGGAAAAACCCAGCCAGGATATTGCGCTGGAGGTCAGGAACCTGAACCGGGGCGATGTCATCCGTGATGTCAGTTTCCAACTCAAGAAAGGCGAGATCCTGGGGTTTGCCGGGCTGATGGGCGCCGGACGTACCGAGGTTGCGCGGGCGGTTTTCGGTGCAGATCCGGTGGACTCCGGTGAGTTTTTCGTCAACGGGGAGCTTGTGCAGATCAAGTCGCCCAAGGATGCAGTGGCCCACGGCATCGGCTATCTCTCCGAGGACCGCAAGCGATACGGTCTGGCGCTGGGCATGGACGTCGAGGAAAACATCGCGCTGGCAGGGTTCAGCAAGTTCCTGGGCAGGCTGGGTACCGTCAATCAAACCGCGATTCGGGACACTGCCACACATTACGTCGATACTTTGCAGATCAAGACTCCCAGCGTTGAGCAGCGAGTGCGCAACCTCTCCGGCGGCAACCAGCAAAAGGTGGTCATCGGTAAATGGTTGACCGCCGACACGGAGATCCTGATCTTCGACGAGCCGACGCGCGGCATCGACGTGGGCGCCAAGAGCGAGATCTACCACCTGCTCAACGATTTGGCACAGCAAGGCAAGTCGATCATCATGATCTCGTCGGAACTGCCTGAGATCTTGCGCATGAGCCACCGGATCGTCGTCATGTGCGAGGGGCGCATTACGGGCGAGCTTTCCTCGGCAGACGCGACGCAGGAAGAGATTATGCGATATGCAACCCAGCGGCGAGTCCTGGTGAGCGCCAACGGCGAGCCAACCAACGACCAGGGCATCGAACAGAATGGAGTAGGCTAACCATGGCAACACAAACTGGCGAGACCGCGGCGACTTCCAAACGCTCCTTTCTTCGGGCCGATGCAGCCCAGAAGTTGTTGGCCTTCTCAGCCCTGATCATTATCTTCATCTTCTTTTCTCTTGCATCGCCCTTCTTCCGCACCCCGGACAACGTCAGCAGCATCCTGGTGGCAACAGCGGTCAACGGTGTTTTGGCCTTGGGCGTGACCTTCGTCATCATCACCGCCGGCATCGACCTTTCGGTCGGCACTGTCATGACCCTGTCGGCCGTCATGACCGGCGTGGCTGTCACCAACCGCGGTCTGCCAATCCCTGTTGGCATCATCGTCGGCCTGTTGACCGGAACCACGGCCGGGCTGATCAGCGGGTTGATGATAGCCCGCATGAAGATTCCGCCCTTTATCGCCACGCTGGGCATGATGATGATCGCCCGCGGGCTGTCTCTGGTGATCTCTGACGTCAAACCGATCTACTTCAACGACACGCCCGTCTTTCGGGAGATCATGATGGGATCGGTGGTCGGCGCGCTGATCCCCGGACTGTCGGTTCCCAACGCGGTGTTCATTTTATTTGGCGCAGCGCTGGTGGCAGCTTTCATCCTGGGCAAAACGGTACTGGGGCGCTATGCGGTCGCCATCGGCAGCAACGAGGAGGCGACGCGGCTCTCCGGCGTCAACGTCGCCAACTGGTTGACGGCTGTGTATGCGCTGGGCGGCGCCTTCAGCGGCCTGGCCGGTGTCATGATCGCCTCACGCCTGAACTCGGCCCAGCCGGCGCTGGGCATCGGCTACGAGCTGGAAGCCATCGCCGCGGTGGTTATCGGCGGCACCTCCCTCAGTGGCGGCGAGGGCACCATCCTCGGCACGGTCATCGGCGCGCTGATCATCAGCACCCTGACCAACGGCCTGCGCATCCTGAGCGTCCCCCAGGAATGGCAGATGGTCATCACCGGTGTCATCGTGGTACTGGCGGTTTACATCGACATCATTCGCCGGCGAGGGAAGTAGACCGGGTTGACCGTCAGGCACCACCGGACGAAGAGAATAACGGAGCGGCGGGCCAATGGCGGCCCGCCGCTCCGTTATTCTGGGCCAGAACCGGATCACCAATCTGGATGTAGATTGCTTCGTTCACCCCTGTCACATGGCGATGTCGAAACTATGCGTTGTTTCGCTGCCGGTCCTGTGATATACTGAACGAAGAGATGTTTTGGCCATCCAGATCCAACGGGATGGCCGGGCTTGTTTAAGGGAGTTTAGACCAACCATGAGCTGGCAATCTGGGTCGGCTGAGGCGCTGGCTGCCCGCATTCAAGAGCTGGAGCGGGAGGTCGCTGACTGCGCGGCCAACAATCAACGGCTGGTCGACGACACGCGGCGGCGAGTTGCGCAGCTCACAGCTTTGCAGGAGACGACACGCGCCGTCGCCAGCACGCTGGATCAGGAAAGCCTGCTGCGGCTGATCATCCAACAGGCGACCTCACTGCTTTCCGGGGAAGGGGGGCTGCTGAACCTCGTTCGCTGGGAAGCATACGAGGACGAGGTGGTGGCCGGATGCGGTTCTATGACCTTCGCAATCGGCGAGCGGTCTCCGTTGGGTGAGAGCCTTTCCGGCTGGGTAACGCTGAACAAACAGGCGGACGTCTCCAACAGTCTGGGCGCAGACCCGCGCGTCCACCGTTCGGCCAAGGCATGGGTGGATCAGCGGCAGGTGCGCAACGCTGCGCTGGCGCCACTGGAGGTGTCTGGCCGCGTGATCGGCAGTCTCGTCGTTGTCAACAAGCGCAACGGCCAATCAGGCTTCGACCAAGGGGACCTCGATCTGCTGCAGTCGTTTGCCGACCAGGCAGCCACGGCAATCCGCAACGCCCAGCTCTACGCAGCCGAGCAGCGGCGGGCCGACCAGTTTCGCGTCATCGGCGAGGTCAGCGGCGAGATCACCACCATTATGCCGGTGGACGAGATCCTGACGCGCGTGGCGCATCTGGTCCGCGACACTTTCGACTACTACCACGTTGGCATTGGGTTGGTGGAAGGAGACGAGGTCGTCTATCGCGTCGGCGCGGGTAACCTGTGGGAGTCGATGGACTTCAAGTTCAAGCCATCCCGTTTGAAAATCGGTCGCCAGGGGCTTACCGGCTGGGTCGCGCAAACCGGCCAGGCAATTGTGGTGTCTGACGTGCGCCTGGACGACCGCTACGTCAGGATGGAAGGCACCGCGGCGCTGTCCGAGATCGTGGTGCCGATCCTGGTCAAGGGGCGGGTGATCGGCGTGCTCGACGTACAGAGCCGCAGGGTAGACGCGTTCGACGAGACCGACCTGCAGGTGCTCCAATCGCTGGCCCACCAGACCGGCGCGGCCATCGAGAACACGCAGCTCTACGAGCAGGCTCAGCAGGCCGCGGTGCTGGAGGAACGCAGCAGGCTGGCGCGCGATCTGCACGATGCCGTGACCCAGACCCTCTTTTCGGCCAGCCTGCTGGCCGAGGTACTGCCGGCCACCTGGGAGATGGACCAGGCGCGCGGCCGCGAGCTGCTGCAGGAATTGCGCCAACTGAGCCGCGGCGCGCTGGCTGAGATGCGCACCCTGCTGCTGGAGCTACGGCCCAACGTGCTGGCAGAGGCCGATCTCGGCGACCTGCTGCGGCAACTGGCCGAAGCTGTGGCGGGCCGCACGGGCATGGCTGTGCAGGTAACCGTCGATCCGGCCTGCGAGCTCCCCGACGATGTTCGCATCGCGCTCTACCGCATTGCCCAAGAAGCACTGAACAACGTCGTGAAGCATGCCCGCGCAGAGCACGCTTTGGTCGAACTGCGTTGCAGGGATGTTGATGACAGTGGACGGAACAGCACGGCCTGGCTGGTCATCCACGACGATGGGATCGGGTTCGATGTGAACGCAGTTCCCCCAGACCGCCTGGGGCTGGGCATCATCTGCGAGCGTACTTCGGCGATCAGTGCGGCCCTGACACTGGATAGCGATGCGGGGCAAGGCACCACGATCACCGTGGTCTGGCAAGCCGCCGCGCCAGGATCACCAGAGGAGTCCCAAGATGCAGCAAAGTGAACCGATCCGCGTGCTGGTCATCGATGACCACGACATGGTGCGTCGCGGCCTGGCAGCCTTTCTGATGGTCGCCCCTGATCTGCAGATGGTCGGAGAGGGCCGCAACGGGCAGGAAGCTATCGCCATGTGTGAGACGATGCACCCCGACGTGGTGTTGATGGACCTGATGATGCCGGTGATGGACGGCGCGGCGGCTACGCGCGCGATTCGCAGCCGCTGGCCTGCCATTCAGGTAGTCGCGCTGACCAGCTTCGAGGAGAAGACCCTTGTGCAGGAGGCGCTGGCGGCCGGCGCGATCAGCTATCTGCTCAAAAATGTCAGTGTCGATGATCTCACCGCAGCCATCCGCGCGGCTCATGCTGGCCGGTCCACTCTCGCGCCGGAGGCTGTCCAGGCGCTAATTCAGCCAAAGCAGGAGTATCCAGCGGTCGGTTTCGATCTGACCGCGCGCGAGCTGGAGGTGTTGGCGCTGATGGTTCAGGGGAAGTCGAACCCTGAGATCGCCGCCAGCCTGATCGTGAGCCGTTCCACAGCAAAGGCGCACGTCAGCAACATCCTCTCCAAGTTGGAGGTCTCTAATCGCGCCGAGGCGGTGGCTGTCGCCTTGCAGCAAGATCTGGTGTAGACAAGTACGGGAAAGCCGGGAGGAGAGGGAGCAACCAATGCGTGTTGTGTAATGAACACGCAGACCATCGCCGTCAGTTGGGAACGGGAATAAATGTCAGGAGGAGCAGGACGAAGGCGCCGATGCCGATGATGCGCCGGGCGGTGTCCACCGGAGTAATCTCGTCCAGGGGCGACGGATGGCGCAGGCCGGTGAGGAAGATCAATCCGGCCCAGAGGTACCAGCCGCGCCAGAAGAGTGTGCCCATCACCAGCAGTCCAACGATGACCGCGAAACCCAGCGGCCGGGCTGCTCGCCCAAAGATCGCGTAGGCGATGTGGCCTCCGTCCAACTGGCCGGCCGGCAGTAAATTAACGCCGGTCAACAGGATGCCGAAGTAGGCCGCCAGCGCAACCGGGTTCAGCCCATAGCCGCGCCCGACGAACTCTGGCCGCAGCAACTCGGAGAGGAAGCCCGTCAACAGGGAGTCGCCGACTCGCAGGTAGGGGCTGCCCACAGGCGGCAGCAGCAGGCCGATGATCAGCAGCGGCAGCGCGACCACAAAGCCCACGATCGGTCCGGCGAACCCAACATCGAACAGTTGGGCGCGGTTGCGGATTGGGCTGCGCATCTGGATGAACGCGCCGAAGGTGCCGAGGAAGGCCGGCACGGGGATGAAGTATGGCAGGGTGACGCGCACCTTGTGCCACCTGCCCATGAAATAGTGCCCCAGCTCGTGGGAGCCGAGGATCACCATCAGTGTCAAGGCGAAGGGCAGCCCCTCCAGGATGCTGACCGGATGGCGCAGGACGTTGGCGCCGGCCAACTGTGCGCCGGCCAGCATGGTGGTGAACAGGGTCGCGATAGCCAGCACAACGTTGATCCAGACCCGTTGGCGACCGGCTTCAGCAATGCCGGGAATCGCACTGAGCAGATCCGTCTCGTTTTTGCGATGCAGGAAGGGAGTATAACCGAAGGGACGGAAGCGTTCTTCGAGGGTGGTTAAGGCAACGTCGGGCGCGACCAGTAGGCGGCCATGAAACTCGAAGGCCGGTGTCTTGCTGCCGCTGGTAGCCGCGCTGTGTACCTCGAATACGTCGCGCACCTCGTGCTGCAAGTCGTACTGTAAATGCGCGGCTGTGTTTTCCTGGGCCAACAGTAGTGTTGGTTCTGCGTTGCTTGCTGTCATCTTGTCACCAGTGCCGCAGGAAGTAGCCCGCGGCTAGCTCACTGTACCCCAGAAGGCCGCTCCATTTCCGCAAGCCGGGGTACAGTTTGCTGGGCTACTCCCCCACCGTGACTTCCATGTCCAGGGGAACGATCTCTATCCAAACAGGGCCTGGTTTCAGTTCCAGAGCGTTAGCATCTTCGTCGAGGAAAACCAGCGGATCCTCGCGCCGCGGTCGCGTCCAGGTTCCTTCCTGGACCGTGCCGTCTCGGAAGAGCTGCATGCGGCCCTGCTCCCAAAGCTGAATCTGCACCGATTTCGATCCCAGCAAATCCTCGACAATCAGCGTCGGCACGTGGTTGACGTACAGAACCACGACGTTTGGCGTCGCCAGTTGCTCGCCTGTGAGGTCGTCTATGTGCGGCTCGCCCAGAATTGATCTGCGGTAAACGCCTGCCTCGGAATCGTAGTCGTACTGTACATCAGAGTACTCGCTGCTGTACGGAATCTCAATGGCCACGGCCGGCTGCGCGTCGTCGGGCGGCGAGTCGCTCCAGGCCCAGCCCATGGAACGCGGCGGTCCCGTCCAGTTCTCCTGCTCGGCCACGCGTGTTAGGATCTCGCTGTCGGTGAACAGGGTATGCTCGTAGGCGTGCCCCGGAACGTCCAACCGGTAGAAGCCGGGATCCTTGCGCTCGTCCGAGAGGGTAAAGGGCGCAAAGTCGGAGTTTTCGATCATGCGCTCAACATCGCCGCTGGCGCCGGAATAGACCAGGAAGGCGTCGAACAACACCGGTATCTCAAGGTCGATCAGGCGCGCGCTGCGCACCGACCCGATGCGTTCGGCGTCCTGGCTGTGATAGATAGCGGTAAATCGGGTGATCCCGCCCTCAGCCAAATGCTCGATGACCACATCAGCCTCGCTCAGTCCTGACTGCGGGCGAGCAAGTGGGGAGTTCGATATCTTGACCGCGGCAGGCATCCTGTCCAACACCGTTGCGTCGGCCACCGGCAGCCCGGTGAACGGCGAGACGCCTTCCGGGGCCGCGTTGGTCGCCAGAAACGTCATCAGATCAAAGGTGGGCGAAGGAGAGGGTGCGGGGGTTGCCGTCGGCGCTTTGGTCGGCGTAGCGGTTGGCTGAATGGCGGTGGCTACCTCAGACGTAGCGGGCACTGGCAGCGGGGATGGTGTCGCCTCCGGTGTGGTGCTTCGATTGCAGGCTGCCAACGCAAGCACAGCGATCAGTGAAACGGCGAGGAGCTTCAGGGGCAATAGGTTGACCGCCAACCGGCATACGGACATGCGAAGAGTGCTTTCCAGACGCAGAGTGCGAAGTAGTATCACCATGGCGATTATAGCATATGCGGCGACATGAACAAAGCGAAGCAACGCGTCCTTGGCGACAAAAAAGGCGAGAGCATGGCTTGCTCTCGCCCTTGAAGGTTGTCTCAGTTTGTCAACTCGTTCGCTGGAAGATTACCTCGAAGGAGTTGTGGAAGAGGGTGTTGCCGCCGCCGCCGTCGCTGCACTCTACTTCATCGGTGAAGTTGGAGTGCACCGGTTCGGCAAACTCGGTGCTTGCCGGTGTTCCATCGGGGTTAGCAATGAACACCGAGTATTCGGCGATCTTCCACATGATGAACTCCGCCATCCCCGGCCCCTTGGTGCCGCTTGGCATCCGGTCAAGGATGTTCCCATAGTCACCGCGGTTGGACTGAACCACCAGCGCGCCGTCGTATGGGTTGCCGGCAGCATCCAGCACTGTCACGAAGATGTTGTGCTTGCCGCGATTCTCGCACGGTGTCAGGCGTCGTGCAGAGACCAGACGCCATTCCACGGATGGTTGGGGCGCCTCGACCGCTGCGGCTCGCACCTCAGGCTCCGGCTGGGCTTCTTCTGCCACAGGGGCTGCCTGTCGCACAGGCTCCGGTGTGTTGGTCGGCTCCGGCGTGAAGGTGGGTGTAGCCGTCGGCAACGGCGTATCGGTCGGCGTTGCCGTGAAGGTCGGCGTGGGCGTCACCGTCGGGGTGTCAGTCGGGATCGGCGTTTCGGTGGGCCACGGCGTGAAGGTCGGCGTCGGCGCCAGATCTCCTCCCAACATGGCAACGGCCAGCACACCCAGTTCTGGCGTCGGGGTGGGCGGCAGTTCAACGCCGCCAAAGGCCGGCATCGCTGCCGACATCTGGATCTCACGAACCTCCGCTTCCGCCGCCGAAACCGGCCGCACCAGGGCCATGTAGGGCAACGCAAAGCCGCAGATATATACCAGCATCAGCAGCAGCACCACGACCAGTATCTTGGTCATCGTGCTGGCCTCCTGGAACCAGTCGATGCCGCCGCGGATACGGCTGCCCAGGCCATCGGTCTTTGGGGGAGAGGCTGCTGGCGGCGGCGCAGGTTGGGCGGGCCGGGCCGCGGGCTTGGCAGCAGTTGTGGCAACCGCTGCTGTGGCAACTGCCGCAGTTGTTGCTTTGCTGCGTGTCGCCGGGGCGGCCACTGGGGTCAGATTGTTGGACCGCAGGCGGTTCTCCAACACCCGGCTCAGGTTAAGCGCCAGGCTGGGATACTGCAACATGAGGTCTTCGAAGTCCTCGCGGCGCAGCAGCCAGACATCCAAATCAGTGATGGCGCGGGCAGTTGAGGTTCGCGAGCCATCCAGCAGCAGGGCGCCTTCGCCGAAGATATCACCGTCGCTGAAGATAACCTCGGTGGTGTCTCCTGTACCGGTCGGCACGTCGACACTGACCTGGCCGCGCTCGACCAGGAACAGGCCGGCTGGCTCGTCGCCGCTGTAGAACAGCACCTCGCCAGCGCGGTAGCGGGCAGCCTGCAACCGACGGCGAACGGCCTCGATCTGGCTGCGGGAGAGGCCCGACAGCAGTGTGATCTGGCGCAGATGCCTGTCGAAGAACGCCTCGTCGGCTGAAGCCAGCCGCTGGGCCACCGTTTCGGTCACCGCGGCCTGGACGGACGGGTATCGGGTCAGCAGGCGTTCGAAGTCGTTGCGATAAAGCACCCAGAGGTTGCTGTCGGTGGCGGCCAGCGCGTTGGCGGTGCGCGGGCGACCTGAAACCAGTGCCATCTCGCCGAAGTCGTTGCCGGCGGTCAGGCGAGCCAGCATCTCGCCGTCGCTGTGCAGCTCGATCTGGCCGCGCTCGATCAGATACATGCCGTTGCCAGGGTCGCCCTTGCGGTAGACCAGCTCGCCGGCAGGCACATGTTGCAGGAGCAGAGCGGCTGCCAGTTGTTGCATCACCTCGTCCGGCCAGCGGTTGAAGGTTGGCAACTGGCGCAGGCGCTCGATGGCAGTCTTTTGGTCTTCGAGGGAAAGAGGCGCCCTGAGCTCCTGGCTCAACGCAGAGCGTAGCTCCGGGTATTCCGTGGTCAGATCGGCAAACGCCTGGGCGCTAAGCGTCCAGAGCGTGGCGTCCGCCATCGATTCGGCAGTGCGGGTCGCCGGCTTGCCGGTCAACAGCTCCATGTCGCCGAAGACAGCTCCAGCGCCAACGCTGATGTCTCCGAACGCGCCGCTAGGGTCGCTGAGGCGCATCTGCCCGCGCTCCAGAATGTAGAGCGCGCTGGGCGGATCACCGGCGGAGTAGAGGCGCTGGCCGGCGGCCGCGTCAGTGACGGTCAGGCGTTGCTCGGCGTCCAGCAGCGCGGCGCGGCTTGCTCGCCGCCAGCCAGGAACAGATTGCAGCCGGCTGAGGACGTAGTTGCGCAAGGCGGCCACGGGCATGCCGGCTGAGCGGCTAAGCGCCAGTCCCAGGTTCGGGTCGCGCTGCACCAGTTGCTCCAGGTCCCGGCCTGAGAGTGACTGGGCAGTGACCGCGCCCATGGCCTGCGCGCCGGACGCGTAGGCCTGTTCGGCAAGCATATCCTGGTCACCCAGGGTGCTGCCCGGCCCAAGAGTTGCCAGGGCCACGCCTCGGTCGGTCACAAGGCGCACGTAGCCGCTGTCGATGACAAACATCCGGGTCGCCGGCTCGCCAGCCTTGAAGATCGTCTCACCTGCGCCAAACTGGACGGTGGTGAAGCGTTCTTCGATGGCTGAAAGCTGTGGCGGCCCGAGGCCAGCGAATAGCGGCACTCGGTTAGTAAACTGAGATGTCACGGGGGCGCATCTCCTTTTCTTCAAGGGTTAGAGACAAGCATTTGGTATCGCAAACGGACGATAGCGGAACGAGCTTGTCAGGTGGTTGGCCTGTTGTCCGGCGCAGATGGATGTGTTATGAGCGCTGGAACGTTACTTCGTAGACGTAGTGGCCAACGGCAAACAGATATTGTTTGCTCTCAAGGTCCGCCCGGCAACTGTCCGCATCGGGATGAGGCTTGCAGTTGCAGTAACCACCGCCAAGTATCAGGTCGAATGCGGGCCAATCGGCGCTCATGCCGGGCGTTTGCGGGCTGAGCGGATTGCCGGCCTCATCGATAATCTCTACCACGCCGCCGCCGCCGCGGTAGATGTCGTACTCCACTCTGCCTGGTCCCTTCCCCTGGTCTCCGGTAACATGGATCTGACCAGTGTAGATTTCTCGAACACGCACGCCGTCGATCGGATTGCCTCCGGCGTCGACGACCTTGACGAAGATGTTGTGGTCGCCGCCGGTGCAGCGCTGGGCGTCCTGGCCAACTGGTCTGAGGCGGAACTCAGTTAGCACGTATGGTGTTGACGATTGGGGGCGAGGCGTATCGGTTGGAGCGGCTGCCGGCGGTGGCGCTGCGGCTGTGTTTGTGGGCCGCGCGGTAGGCGGCGGCGCGACGTTTTGCGCAACCTGCACATCGCCGGTCGGTCCGCTGGGCGTCACCAGCGACGCTGCCAACCAGCCTTCACTGCCGTTGGCCAAGATGACCTGCCACCACTCACCGTCCTGGCTGCGCGCTGAGACCACTAGTTCGTCGCCGGCCTGCACTTGATCCAGGATCGGATAACTGGTGCCGGGACCGCCGCGCACGTTCATTTGCGAGTCGACAACGACTACTGGCTGCGGGACAGGAGTTTCCGTCGGCGTATCGCTGGGTTCTGGGACTTCGGTGGGCGTGTCGGTAGGAGCCGGCGTGTCCGTGGACGTAGCCGTTGGTTCCGGAGTGTCGGTCGGAACCGGGGTGTCGGTGGCTGGCGGCTCCAGCGCGACCGGAACATCGGCGCCGCTGGCTGCGGCCGCGGCCACGAAGTCATTCGTCATGCGGCTGGACATGCCCAGACCCTCGGCCAGGTTCACCAGCTTGAGGGTCGTGCCGCTGTCCTGGCCCAACGCGATATAGGACTCGGCCAGGGCCAGCACCGCTTGCGGGGCAGCAGATAGATCCAGCGCGTTGAGGGCCACTTGCGCGGCTTCCAGGTCCTGGGTAGCCGAGAACTGGTCGGCGATGGCGATGATGGATGCGTTACGTTCTTCGGCTGTGGCAGGGCTGCCCGCCCCATTGTCGCCAGCGGGACATCCGCTGAGGACCACCGCCGCCAACAGCAGCGCAGCCAAAAAGCTGTACCGCCGTCGATGCGTTGCGTGATGTGTTGTTTTCAAAGCTGACATAGACAAGGGAATCGCACCGCCGGGCGGCCAATTCCCTTCTCACTCCTTCAAACTTAGCAAAATGGTCGAGCCGACGTATAATATCTCGGTTCCAACCAGGTGCCGAAGGTGGGACTCGAACCCACATGAGCGTGATGCTCAACGGTTTTTGAGACCGTCGCGTCTGCCTGTTCCGCCACTTCGGCATTGCAGAATCGTCACGAGTATAGCCCATGCAATCTATTTCGTCAAACTTATCACTAATCCGACTTCTATGGATGAGCAACGTCTGATCGAGGCAGCAAGCCGCGGGGATCTGTCTGCGTTCAACCAATTGGTCCTTTCCTACCAGTCCATGGCGTATAATCTGGCCTTTCGTATTCTCGGCACAGGGGACTCGGCCCAGGATGCTACCCAGGAGGCCTTTATCAAGGCGTATCGCAATCTGGGCCAGTATCGCGGCGGGTCGTTTAAGGCCTGGCTGCTGCGCATCGTTACCAATTCATGCTACGACTACCTGCGACGAGTGCAGCGCCGGCCTGCCAGCTCGCTGGAGGACCTCTCCACTGACCCGGAATACGTTGGCCAACTGGTCGATCCACTGGAGGCGCCCTCGGACTACACGCTGCGCCAGGAGTTGTCGGCGCTCATTCAGCAGGGGATCGCGACACTGCCCATCGAACAGCGCACGGTGCTGGTGCTGTCCGACATCGAAGGACTTAGCTACGAGGAGATCTCGCAGGCGATGGGCACCTCGCTGGGCACCGTCAAGTCGCGGCTAAGTCGGGCGCGGGCCAAACTGCGCGATTTTTTGCTGGAGCGGCAGGAACTTTTACCGTCGCGCTATCGTCTAGAAAACGACTGACGGACAAATAGTCAACGGATTTTGTCAACAGGTATAACGGATTGCCCAAAGTACTCAACCACCCTATGAACTACCGCACTAACGATCGTGATCAACTGCTTTCGGCGTCGCTGGACGGAGAGCTTTCGCCCGGAGATGAGGCGCGGCTGGCCGCGCTGGTGGATCAGGACGCGGCTAGCCGCCGCGACCTGCAAACCCTGGCCTACACCCGCCAGCTTTTAGCGGAGACGCCGCGTGTTCCTGTGCCGCGAGCGTTCACGCTGAACGAGTCGATGGCCGGTGTTCGTTCGCCGCAGCCGGCCGGTTGGCTGGCATGGCTGCAGCCGATGCATCTGCGGTTGGCCGCGGCGATGGTCGCGGTATTGCTGCTTGTGTTTGTAGTTGGCGATGTGAGCACTCAGTGGCGACTGGTCGGCGATGGGCCATCCAGTGCGCTGGTGGCGCCGTCTGGCGGGTTGGCGCCCGACCAGGGAGACCCAACGGGCATTCTCGCGGCCAAGACAGCGACGACCGAGTCAGGCGTCCAATCGCAGACTACGTTCCTGAGCCTGCCGCCTGCTACGCTGTTGGCGCTGGAGATTGGACTTGCGGTCCTGCTGCTTTTGTTGCTGGCTGCAAGCTGGCGTCTGGTCCGGCTCTGACGGAACTAACTTTTGGCAACTACACAGCGCCTTCCACATGGAGGGCGCTTTTTCGTCTTCTTATCTCTTCCTCCTACTCCTACTCTTCCTCTCTACTCCTACTCTTACTCATCCTCGTACTCAAATCTGGAATGAGAGGAGGAGTAGAAGTAAGAGTAGGAGTAGGGGTGAAATAGGCAGACGTGCCGGTTTCGCTGGCGGGCTGCTGCTGGTGTAGAATACCCCCATGCCAGAACTGCCGGAAGTCGAGAACACTGTACGCGATCTGAAACCACTGCTGGTGGGACGGCGCTTTGAAGGAGTCGATATCCGCTGGCCGCGCCTGCTGAGCGGGATGCCACCGGAGGAGTTCACGGAACGTCTGCTGGGCCGCCAGATCGTCAATGCCGACCGTCGGGGCAAGTATCTGCTCTTTGCGTTGGACGACGGCCAGACGCTCATGGTCCACTTGAGGATGACCGGCCAGTTGCATGTGGCAGCGCCGGAAGAGCCGGCCGGCGTCCATGACCACCTTGTTTTCGCGCTGAGCGACGGCGCGGAGTTGCGTTACCAGGACCCCCGTAAGTTTGGCCGCTTTCTCCTGACGCGCACGCCGCAGGCCGCGCTGGAGAAACTCGGTCCTGAACCGCTCAGCGAGTCGTTTACCCCTGTTGAGTTGTTTGCCAGAATTCAAGGCCGCCGGGCTGCTATCAAGGGGCTGTTGCTGAACCAGTCCGTGGTGGCTGGCCTGGGCAACATCTACGCCGACGAAGCGCTGTTTCAGGCCGGCATTCACCCGCTAAGCCCTGGATATGCGCTGACGTTGGCCGACTGCAACCGGCTGCACAGCGCCATCCGCCAGACGCTGGCGACGGCCATCCGCGAGGGGGGCAGCACGTTGGGGCGCAGCAGTATCACCAACTATCGCCGGCCTGCCGGCATGACAGGCCGCTACCAGGACCGCCATCAGGTGTACGGGCGGGCCGGTGAGCCGTGCCGGGTCTGCGGCGCCACCATCCAGCGAGTGCGAATCGCACAGCGCAGCACACATTTCTGTCCGCACTGCCAGGCCGGCGCCGAAGCTATTAATCGCGATTGATGTTGAGGTTGATGTCGAGCTCGGCGGGGCCGGACTGCTTGGCCGCGCGGAACTTCGACTGAAGTTCAGCCCGGCGTTGCGCCTCAGCGACTGCGCCCGCGTTGCGTACTTCGTCCAGGTAGGCTTTGATGTCGTTCTGCATCTCCTCGCCGCGCTTGGGCGCCAGGATGGCGGCCGCGGCCACTCCCACCGCCGCGCCGATAATCAGACCGCCTGCCAACTTTATGAGTGAACCGAACATTGGGGAAGCTCCTTAAAGGTTGGATTGCTGTTGCGTCGCGATTATACCTGACCTCCTGTTGAGGCGCAACACTGACGTTGAACAGCACGCAGGCGATTGCTCGAGATCTGTTTACTCGAAAGGGTCGCCTTCCGTCAACCTGATCAACGACGATACAGGCGTCAACTGGTTGATCTCGTTCCTCCGAGGACGGGGTCCCGCCAGCCGGCAACATATGCCGCGGAGTCCGACTAATTCAGTGTGTGCCCTGGGGCTGGTGAGCATGGTTCTGCCGGTGCATCAGGCGGCGCCATACAACTTCTGCGCCGATTGCCACAGCCTGGTCGTACGCGGCCTGGAAGTGGGCTTTTGACCCGGCTGCCTCACCCGCCCGCAGTTCGATTTCCCCGAGATGTACCAATGCTTCCAGCCGGCAGGTGCCGCTCTTGCGGTCTTGCTGATCGTTGGCTTGCAGGCTTCGCTCAAACCAGTCGCGGGCTTCGATGTCACGCCCTTGATCCAGGCAGATCCGGCCAAGGCTGATCATGCATTGCTGAATGTGCCCGACATATTTCGTCGACTCGGCGTCTGCCAGCGAGCCTTGAAACAGCCGTTCGGCCCTCTCGACGTCACCCTCCGCCAGCGTCTGCCGGCCCCAATACAACGCCAGCAACATCCTGTTCCAGTGTGTTCCCGACATTTGAGTGATCACCTCGGCCTCGTGGAGAGAGCGGCGCGCCTGGTCGAGCTTTCCCTGGCCTTGCAGCGCAGCAACCAGGTTGATCAGACCGATGAATAAATTGTAGGGGTCGCCGACCGCTCGTAGCTGTTCGACAGATCTCGCTGCCAGATCTTCAGCCGCGGCGTAGTTGCCCAACTGTTCTTCGATGTTCGCGAGGTGGAACATCAGATGTCCTTCCAGCACCTGGTCATCCAGCGCACGGCACAGTCGCATGCTTTCCCGGTAAAACGTGCGCGCCTGGTTGAAGGTGCCGGCGGTTACACCTAGATTCATCAGTATCCGGGCCATTGCCCAGCGGTCGCCTGTCTGCCGGTAGAGTTCGAGGCTGCGCTGCCAATAGCAAGTCGCCCGCTCCAGTTGATCGGGGTAGTAAGCATTGCCCAGATAGTGCAGCGTTCGGGCAATGTCGTGGTGCGCCTCCTTCTGTTCAAACAAGGCCAGGTATGCCTGCATCTCATGCACGGCCTCATCGCGGCGTTTGCCGGTTGCCAGAGCAAATCGAACCTGATCGAGCAGGATGCGTGCTCTGGCCAGTTCCACGGCCGGTTCTCGTGAACTGGCGTCCAACAACACCTTTGCTGAACGGTTCATCAACTGGGCGCCGTCGGCCGGATTGCGGAGGTCGAAGTAGAAGGCAAGCTCTGGCAGCAGTTGGGTGATCAGCTCCACTTTCGGTTGTGCGATGGCCCACTCCCAGGCAGCCCGGATGTTTGAGATCTCCCGCTCCATCAGGGCCATGGCGATGGTCTGCTGCGGGCCGCTGCGCAGGTGGCTGCCGTTCTCCGCCAGCAGTGCGGCGTAATAACGGGCATGGCGCTGACGAGCGGCCAGCTCCTGCGCCGGGTCGCTTTTCAGGCGCTCGAAGGCGTATTGGCGTACCAGCGCGTGCAGCGCAAAAGCTATCTCGGCACGACCGGTGCGGTGTGCTGTCTCTTGTGACCTGTCGGCTTCGATTACCGAACTCTGACGTAAAAGTGATTTGTCGACCAGCGTCGATAGCACCTCCCAGGTCGCACCGGCTACCTCATATGCGGCCGGGAAGGTGAACTCTCCCTGTAAGATCGCTATCTGGCTCAATGTCGCCTGTTCGGCCGGTGAGAGAAGTTGCCAGGAATGGTCGAAGACCGAACGCATGCTTTGCTGGCGGGCAGGACGGTCGCGTTGATGCGCCTTGAGGACATCGAAGCTGTGCTGGATTTCATCGGCAATCGCAGCGCAGCTTTGGACGCGCACCCATGAAGCAGCCAGCTCCAATCCCAGCGGCAACCCCTCCACCAGCCGGCAAATGCGGACCACCGACTCCCGATCACCGGCGCTGATGGCAATGGCGGGATTCGCCCGGCGCGCGGCCTGGACAAACAACTGCACTGCGCTGCACTCCTGCCAGTGTGGATCGGCCCCGGAAGCCGGACAGGGAAGCCCGTCGATGGCCAGCATGCGCTCCCAACGCACGTTGAGTCTTTCCTGTGAAGTTACCAGCAGCTTCACGCCGGGGGCGCGCTGTACAATCTCCACCAGCACGTCAACGCCGCCCAACAGCAGCTCAAAATTGTCCAACACCAAAAGCCGCTCCTGGTTCGTCAGGTGAGCGAGCAGATGTTCGCGCGGCGACTGTTGCCGGGAAGACGACAACCCCAGCGCATCGACCAAAGCAGTGATGAGAAGAATCCCCGCATCGTCCACACTGGCGGGGTTGACCCGTGCCAGCGCCAGGAAGGTAACGCCGTCAAGGAAGTTCGACGCCTGTTGTTCCGCCGCTGCCAACGCCACGCGCGTTTTTCCCACACCGCCTGGCCCCACCAGGGTTATCATTCGGCAAGAGGGATCGGCCAACCACTGCGCTAACAGATCGAGCTCAGCTTCGCGGCCTACGAAGCGCGTAGGCTGGGCAGGCAGGTTATGGCGCGGGCCGGCCGCCAACTGGCGCAGGCGTTGCGCCAGGGCCACTGTTTCAGCCGTCGGTCCAACCCCCAATTCATCAGCCAGAATGCGCTGGCAACTCTCGAACTGGGCCAACGCTGCGTCCATCTCGCCCAGCCGTACCAGCAGCTGCATCACCGTCCGATGGGACTCTTCTACCCAGGGATCCATGGCAAGGCGCTGGCGGGCAAACCGCAGTGCGTCGCTGTACTGCCTGGTGTGCGCGTAGTGGTCGATCAGCCGCGTCAGCGCATTCTCGATCAGCCGCCGCCACGCCTCGCGTGCCATGACCATCCAGTTCTCGAATTCGGGCGAATTGTCGAGGTAGAAGCCCGCCAGGAAATCGCCCTGTACGGCAGCGACTTCGTGTGCCAGTATGTCGGTGTCGTCCTGGGTCAACGCCGCCTCCAACGCGTGGAGATCGACATAACAGTTTTGGCCAGGATCGAACCCCACAACCTGGCGGTCGATCTCCCAACATCCCGGCAACAGTTTGCTTGCCTGGTTGAGCGCCCACCGCAGGTTGGCTCGTCCCTGTTTTTCTGGCTTGTCCGGCCAGAGCAGTTCCACCAACCCGGCGCGTGGGATGGGACGCGCTTCGACAACGGCATAGGCTATCAGCGCGGCAACGCGGCGAGACCGGAAGTTGGTGATTACCTCTTCCTGGTTCTCGAGCCGCAGCGGTCCCAGCAATCGGATGGTTGACGGTTGTTGAGTCTGCCGAGGGTTCACTGTTCTCCCGATAGCGGTTGCGGATATCTGGCACCTGCAAACGATATGCAAACGAGGGACACATAAACTATACACTTGACAAGAGGATGGAGCAAATGCGCTGGCCCAATGAGGCCAGCACACATCTCCGTCGGACTTGATCGAGGCGCAATGTAACTGCTCACCTGTCATTCCCGCGAAGGCGGGAATCCACTCCTCGCAGCCCAGGATTCCCGCCTTCGCGGGAATGACACCACTCTGTCGGCTGAGTTGTTACGGCGCAACTAACAAAGGAGGAAACCATGATCGCAGTCAGGAACATCCAGATAGCGTGCATTAAACCGGAGGATGTAGGGTCCGGTGAGATGCAGATCGTGGTGTTTTCCCATGGGAAGAAGTTGTTGTGTTTGCGGGCAACGGCCCGCTGATAGCCTGGATGAAAGGAAGACAATGTCATCTCAGCGCAAGAGCCGGCGCCAAACGTTCGTTTTGACCTGCTGGTCCGAGTCAACGATACCGAGGTCGCTGCAAACATCCTGGCGCTATTCGCTGGAACGTATCGGTAGCCAGGGCGAGCGCCTGGGTTTCGCGGACCTGCGCGAGCTGATGGCGTACGTTCGGCGCAGCCTTGAGGACTCTGAAAACGAAATGAAGGGAGACAACCGATGAAACGAACGATGATTGCTCTGCTGGCAACGCTGCTCGCGCTCCTCACCCCGGCAGGTATTGCGCTGGCTCAGGAGGAAGGACCTCGCCTGCCCGAAGCAGGTCCAAACGCGGTCCGAAGCACGATAGGTACAGCCTTCACCTACCAGGGATATCTGGAAGACACGGCCGGTCCCATCACAGGTGCGGTCGATTTCACCTTTACCTTGTGGGATGATCCCACAGCCAGCGGCGCAGGCAACCAGATCGGCGGTGCAGCGGCATTGACGGGTGTTCTGGTGGACGAAGGGTTGTTTACGGCCGAGCTGGACTTCGGCAGCGGCGCGTTCGGCGGCGGCGCCCGTTATCTGGAAATCACGGTGAACGGCACTGTGCTGAGCCCGCGCCAGTCCATGACGCCGTCGCCGGTCGCACTGGCGCTGCCTGGACTCTACACTGATGAGAGTCTGCCCTTCGTAGGTGTTGGGCGCGACTCGCCCATCGAAAGCAGGGAAGCCTTCGGTGTGGACGCGCCCGGCGATGGGCGGGGTGGCATGTACGTCAATACCACCGATCCCGGCGCTTGGGCGTTCTACGGCTACGCCAACGAGGGGCAGCTCAAGGCGTATCACTATTATCAGCCAACGACCAACGCCTGGGTGCTGCGCTTCGGCATCACCGACCAACTGTGGGTCAAGCAGGACGGCAGGGTTGGCATGGGGACGCCTGCTCCCAGCGAACGCCTGGAAGTGATCGGAAGCGTCAAGACCAGCGACGGTCTCAAGGTGTCCGCAGGGGTGTTCAACGGCGTGTTGGTCGAAAGCGCCAACCAGGCCGGCGTGCGTGTGGACGTGGCCGGGACCGACGGAGTCCACGTTAACTCGGCTACCGAGGATGGCCTGTCCGTCAACTATGCCGGGGGCGACGGTCTGTCGGTGAGCACGGCCGACGGCAACGGGGTGTTCATCGACCAGCCTGCCGGCGATGGGGTGCAGGTTGCATCGGCGTTGGACGACGGCGTGCAGGTGGGCAACACTGTTGCCGACGGTGTGCGCGTCGTCAATCCGGGAGCGCACGGAATTCACGTGGAGACGGCCGGCCAGGACGGCATTCATGTGGCCGATGCCGGCAACACCGGTGTCTATGCGCGGACCACCGACTCTGAGGACTACGGTGGCGAGTTCGTCAACGACGGGGCCAACACCTCGGTGCCTCAAGGCGGCGGCCTCTATGCCCGCAGCCAGGGGGACCTAGTGCCTGACCTCGTGCTTGGCGGCAACAGCGGCACGGATGACGATGGCCGCATCAGCACCGATCCCAACTACGTCAGCGGCGATCTGGTCTTCGCCAGCGATGACGACGTGACGGTCATGCTGGACATCGGTGGGGGCGACGAGGACTCCGACTTCCAGATACAGGATGAATCCGGCAGCCCTGTGTTCAACGTGGACGACTCGGGCGCGCTTTGGCAGCCAGTTGGCCAGTTAGGCCTGGCCAAGGCGGCTGCTTTTGGCAGATGCGACGGCAGCGACTCCGGGCTGATCCACGGCCAGTCTGTCTACGGCACGACGATCTCGTTCCTTACCGACTCCGATGATGACAGCTGCGCGGTCAACTTCGGTTTCCCGCTCACCGGGCGCTATTGGATAGCGACAGTGACCGATCAATTGCCGTCCTCAACAGGGCTGCGCAGGCTGGGCTATGTGAACTGCTGGCCGGATGGCGCGCAGCAGCTCTACTGCACCATCACCGACACCTCGGACTTCCCGGAGGACGCCGAGGACATCATGATCGTGGTCTTCTGACAGACTGACAAAGAGAAAGCGAGGAACAACCATGATCAAACGATGCGTTACTTTCGTCGCCGCTGTTGCCGTTCTGCTGCTGGCTTTGCCAGCGACGACGGCCATGGCTCAGAGTGGCGGCGGGTGGACAGTCACCAGGTCAACCACACAGGGTGGCGGAGCCAGCAGCGCAGGCGCGTATCTGTTGCGGGGCAGCGTCGGTTCGGCAGCGGGGACGGTCTCAGGCGGCGGGTACACTGTACGCGGCGGGTTTTGGCAGCCCGGCCTGCAAGCGCCTCTGGCCGTGACACTGGCCGGATTCACCGCCCGGCAAGATGGCGCAAGCATTCTGGTTGAGTGGCAGACGGTGAGTGAGATCGACTGCACCGGCTTCAACCTCTACCGCGGCACCAATGATGACTGGGCCGGTGCAAGCCTGTTGGCCTTCGTGCCCTCTCAAGCCCCAGGCAGCGCGCAGGGTTTTGAGTACAACTACCGGGACGCGGAGGTGGAGCCGGGTCCGACCTACTATTACTGGCTGGAGGATGTAGACCTTGGCGGTCAGGGAACGGTGCACGGCCCGGTCACGGCTGCGCTGGCAGGTCCGACCGCAGTTACCATGGCTGTACTGACGGCCAGCGCAGGTGAGACTCCGGTTGCGCCGGTGTGGTTGTTGCCGGCGGTGCTGTTCGCGGCGCTGGCTGCCCTACCGGTTGTGACATACCGGCAGAAACGCAGTTAAGTGGTTTGGGTGTATTTGAACTCGGTTGAGCGGTGTTCCGTGCGGTCTCCTGACCGCTCCGGGAGCCGCTCGGTCAGGAGACCTCCCTCAACCAGATTCAAATACACCCAAGTGGTTTGCTGCTGCCTGGCGCAGTTAGGAGGTGACTCTCACCTTCACCGGTCTTCGATGATCGCTCGCGCGGTGGCGTCGAGATCCAGCGCGCGCCCTTGAGCCAGCATATGGTCCAGTCGTTGCGGCGAGATCTCGACGCGCATCGCTTCCAGCCGCGCGTTAAGCTTTTTGCGGGCGTAGGGAGCCAGGGACTCGGCGGCCAGCGCCAGCCCGGCCAGCGCGACGCCATCTTCCAGCCGGCCGGCATCCAACCGCGCCAGTGCGATGCCGGCCAGCGCATCCACGGTCCAGCCCGGCATTGCTTTGTCAATGCCGGTGCGTGCTGCCCGGTGGAACTGGTCCAGCGCCGCCTCGACCTCGCCTCTGGCTTCCACCACGAACCCCAGATTGATCCGGGTAATCACCACGTCGCGGGTCTTGCCAACCCGCAGGCGGACCGCCAGCGCGGCCTGCAAGAGACTCTCAGCCTCGTCCAGGTCGCCCATTTCCTCGGCAAGCAGGCCCCAGTTGGTCAACACCAGCCCAACGCCCAACGGGCTGCCCATGGCTTCAAACTCGGCCTGTGCCTGTTCAAACCAACTCTGCGACTCGTCGTAGCGGCACTGGTGATGGGCGATCACGCCAAGGTTGTTGAGGTTGTTAGCGACGCGCGCCCGGTTGCCAAGATAGCGGGCAAGCTCCAGACTTTCTTCGAAGTACACACCTGCCTTGTCGAGCAGTCCGGCCTGATACGCCACCAACCCCAGTGTCACCTGGCTGTCCAGGATACCTCGTTGGTCGCCGATGCGGGTATGCAGCGCGAGGCTCTCACCGGCCAGTTCGCTGGCCTCGTCGAAGGAGTCGGCCATAAACGCCATGCGTGCGTGCCTGAAGAGAACGAACGCCAGCCTTTGTTGGTCGCCCCGCCGGCGCAATGCCGCGGCGGCTTCCCGATACCAGCGGCGGCTTTCGGCGTAGTTGGCCAGTTGCTGCTCTACATACCCCCACAGAATCGCGATCTCGCTCGTTCCTTCATCGTCATCGAGGAAGGTAAGCAGCGTTTCGGCTTCGGCAAGCAGGTCTCGCTCGCTGCCCTCGCTGTTTTTCATCGCGTAGGCGGCGCAACGGCCGGCCATCAACAGGGCTGCCGCAAGATCGTGACGATTGCCTGCCTTGCGCACAACGGCAAGGTCTCGCAGCGCACGGTCCAGGTGCTCGGGGCGATAGCTCTCCCACTGGATGCAGCCGATAGCCCGCAGCCGCAGACCGGCAGCCAGCACGGGATCAATCTCGGCCAGCGCATCGGCGGCGCGTTGGAAGAAAGCGACTCCCGCCTGCAGGTGGTTTTGGCGCGTCCAGTAGCGGTACAGATCACTCACCGATGAGCGGATGGTGGCAAGGTCTTTACGCCGGACAGCGCGCTGCCAGGCCGTACTGAGGTTGTCCTGGTCCTGGCGCAGGCGCGCCATCGCGGCCTGCTGGCCCTCGCCCAGCAGTTGTGGCGAATCAACCTGGGCGCGGCCAAGGTACCACGCGCTGTGACGACTGCCGGCCAGATGGTAGGTTGTGTCGTCCAGTGTCTCGCGCAGATACTGGACGATCAGCGAATGCAGATCGAAGCGTTCGCCGTCCAGCGCCTGTACCAGCGATTTCTGCACCAGCCCGCGCAGGGTCGCTTCCGGCGCGCCGCTGACAGCGGTGAAGGCGTCAACGCTGAAGCCGCCGCGAAAGACGACCAGCGACGCCAGGGCAGCCTGCTCCTCCCGCGAAAGCAGATGCCAGGAGTGAAGAAAAACGGCTCGCAAGCTGAGATGGCGCGCCGGGACATCGTGCATGGAGGTCTTCAGGATGTCCAGATTTTCCGACACCTGGGCCAGTATCTGTTCCAACGGCTGGCTGGCCACCAGCGCGGCCGCCAACTCCAACGCCAGCGGATAGCCGGCCAATAAGCTGCATAGCCGGGCCGCCAGCGGTCTCTCGTGCGCGGCCAGTTCGAAGTCATACCGCCGCCGTCGCGCCCGATCCACGAACAACCGCATCGACGGATATGTTTCGGCAGCATCGTCTTCACCGGCCGACGGGACGGGCAGGCCCGCGATCTCCAACAGCGTTTCAGCCTGCAGGTTCAGGTGGTGGCGAGAGGTGACCAGCAGCTTGACTTCTGGCGCGCGCGCCAGCAATTGAAGCAAGAAGTCTGGTCCGCCGGTCAGGTGCTCGAAGTTGTCCAGCACCAGCAGCGCCTGCCTGCCGGCCAGCCAGTCCAGCAACTGGTCCTCGGGCGTTGCCCCATCAGGTCTTTGGTCAAAGGGGAACTGCAGCACGCCGGCCAGCGCCGGCACAATCCGGTCTGGGGTAGTCAGTGGCGCCAGGGGGACGAAGAAGACGCCGTCCGCGAAGTGACCCAGATGCGCCGCGGCCGCAGCAACTGCCAGGCGGGTCTTGCCGACACCGCCGGGACCGGTCACGGTGATCAGGCCGGTTTCAGGCTCATGCAGGCGCCGGGCGATGGCGGCCAGCTCTCGGTCACGGCCCACGAAGGACGTGAACTGGCGAGGCAGGTTGTGACGCGGCGCAGTCGAGCGCGCGCCGGGTGTTGCCGCCAGAACCGGCGACTTGGGTTCTGCACCTGCGATTGCCGCCGCCAGCCGGGTCTCGTCGCCCGAACGAATCGCCTCGTAGAGCCTCGTGGTTTCTGCCGATGGTTTGACGCCTAGCTCCTCGGCCAGCAGGCGGCGGCAGATCTCGTACTGCGCCAGCGCCGCGCTGCGTCTTCCGCTGAGCGCCAGCAGCAGCATCAGGTGGCGGTGCGCCGACTCCTGCCAGGGAAGATAGGCCAGCAGGCGACGTGCATAGGCAACGGCCGTTTCGTAGTTGCCGGCGAAGCGATGGTGGGCGATCAGCGTCGACCAGGCGTCAGCGACCAAACGCTGCCAACGTTCTCGTTCCTGCACCAGCCATAGCTCGAAATCGGGGCAGCCGTCCAGCGAGAACCCGTCCAGCAGCTCGCCCTGCACCAGCGATACTGCCTCCTCCAGCGCCTCGACGGTGTTGCGCCGCTTCAGGCGGCGAAAGTGGTCGCTGTCCAGGAAGATGCCGGCTTTGTCGCGGACAAACCGCAACGTGTGGCGGTCCGCGGCCAGACAGCCGGGCAACAAGCCGGTAACGTGGTTCAGCGCCCAGCTCAGGTTGGCGCGGCCCCGGGACTCATCGCTGGCGGGCCACAACAGCTCAGCCAGCGCCGGTCGCGTCACCGGTCCGTCGCTCAGCGCGAGATAGCCCAGCAGCCCCAGCGCCTTGCGCGATCGCCAGCCCTCGACGGGTTGACCATCGCGCAAGACCTGGGGTGGGCCAAGCAATCGGATCTGGATCGGGTGGCCGTTCATAGGCAGCATTGGTGTCGTCGGCAATGGCAGTCACTTTCCGCCAGTGACTGTCACTTGAAACAGCAGTCGCTTCCCTCGGTGGAGGTACCGGTCACTGCCACAGTGGCAGGCACCGGGACAGCGAGTCAAAGAGTTGTCAAAGAGTAGGGGTGTATGCTGGACGGAAGTTTAGTGCAAGAACCGGCGCGCGTCAAACGCCCGCCGGATGTCTGAGCACCCACGACTTGCAGGTTGTCGCCAAGAGTTGTATCTGTCAGGAGGTAATAATGTCCTATGTATCTGTTTCGATTCCCAACCTTGCCTTGCCGCGAGGCTTGTTAAACGCGCTTCTTGCGATCTTGATCGTTTTGACGGCGTTGGGCGCGCCTGTCCTGCCACGGCAGCGAACTGTGCCCGCATCGACCTCCGCGGCTTTTGAAGAGGCCGAAGTGTTTGCCGGGACGCAGATGGTTGTTCCCGGACAGGTTCCAGTGGGTTTCTCGCCGGCAGATTGGCATGTCGTCGAGGGCGCCATTGCCGAGGCCGAGTATCATCTGGTGTGGCGCGCAGCCGATCAGCGCGTGGCCTCACCCTACTACTGGGCGCCAAACCGGCGACAGGGCTGGAACGTGACCTTTGCCGAGACGGGCACAGTCGAGGTTACATCGGCCACTGGCGAGTCGTGGCGCTGGGGGCTGGCGCTCACCGGCTACGGATACCAGGACAATGTAACGCCCATGGCCGGTATGCCCTCAGCCAGCGCTGACGCGGAACGCCTCACCTACCGGTGGAATGCCGGACTGAGCGAGTGGTGGACAAACGGGCCAGGCGGGCTGGAGCAGGGGTTCACGTTGTTGACGCGCCCAGCCAGCAACGCGGCCGGTCTTCTGGCTATCGAGATGGCGGTCAGGGGCGACCTGACGCCGCGGCAGACAGGCCCGTCCATCGAATTCGCTGACGAGTCCGGTGCAACGGTCTTGCGCTACGGCAAGCTGTACGTCTTTGATGCGGAAGGCAAGGCTGTGCCCGCGCGGCTGGAGCTGGCAGGCGACCGGCGTTTGCGCATCCTGATCGACGACTCGAACGCAGTCTATCCGCTGATCGTGGACCCGATCACCGAATCGGCTAAGCTGACGGCATCCGACGGCGCCGAGTTCGACGACTTTGCCAGGTCAGTCGCGATCGACGGCGATACGGTGGTGGTTGGCGCACCAGGCGACGACGTAGGAAGCGGAGGCTGGAACCGCGGCTCCGCCTACGTCTTCGTCAAGTCAGGCGGGGGCTGGGTCACAGGTGTCCAGACGGCCAAGCTGACCGCCAGCGACGGCGCGGCCTACGACACCTTCGGCACGTCGGTCGGCGTCAGCGGTGACACGGTTGTGGTTGGCTCGCCTGTGGCTGCCCCGTCCGGAGCCGGCGCGGTCTACGTCTTCGAGAAACCGAGCAGCGGTTGGGCCAGTGGCACGGAGACGGCCAAGCTGACCGCGAGTGATGCCTCCACCAACGCCGCGCTTGGCAGATCGGTGGCAATCGACGGCGACAGCATCGTAGCGGGGACCTACATCGCTGCCTATGTGTTCGTGAAGCCGGGTGGCGGTTGGGCCAACGGTACGGAAACGGCCAAGCTGACCGCCAGCGACGGCCAGCAATACGACCAGTTTGGCGCGTCCGTGGACATCGAAGGCAACGTCGTTGTCGTGGGTTCTGGCAGCGACGACATCGGCGCCAACGCCGACCAGGGATCGGCCTACGTGTTTGTTGCCGCCGGATCGTGGAGCACCTCCAACGAAACCGCCAAGTTGACCGCCAGCGACGGGGCTGCCGGCGACTTCTTTGGCCAGGACGTAGCCATCAGCGGCGACACCATCGTGGTGGGAGCTGTCGCGGATCACGTCGGCTCCATTGCCGATGCCGGGTCCGTCTACGTCTTCGAAAAACCAGTTAGCGGGTGGGCGACGGGGAACGAAACGGAGAAGCTGTCAGCCAGCGACGCAGCCGCCAGTGACCAGTTTGGCGGCTCAGTCGATATCGATGGCAACGTTCTCGTTGTGGGCGCTGCGGGCGACGATCCACGGGGATCGGCCTACGCCTTTGTGCGCTCAACGGGCGACCAGGTCACTGGTTTCACAGAGGCCGAGAAGCTCCTCAGCGGCAGCGCGATCAACAATCCCTTTTTCGGCCAAAGCGTAGGCGTTCGCTCGGGGACGATCCTTGTCGGAGCCTTTGCCGAACGCATTGGAGTGAACAACTACCAGGGCGCAGCCTACGTGTTCGCTGACGCGGTGCCCCTGGCAGTCACCCTGGCATCCTTCGACGCGACAGCGCAGCCGGATCACATCCTTGTCACCTGGGAGACGGTCAGCGAGCTGGACAACACTGGCTTCAACCTCTATCGCGGCGCGAGCAGCAACTGGGACAGCGCGACTTTGCTGGCCAGCATTCCCTCCCAGGCCCCTGGCAGCGCGCAGGGTTCCGCTTACAGCTATGTTGACGTTGATGTGCAGCCTGGCCAAACAGTTTGGTACTGGCTGGAGGACATTGGTCTGAACGGTGTTGCAACCAGTCATGGGCCGGTCAGCGCGGCCATGCAGGCGCCGACAGCGGTGACGGTGACTGCGTTCGACGCCGCGACGCAGCAACCCGCGGGTGGCGCGCTGGCCGGGGTTGCGCTGTTGGTCGCGCTGGCCGTCGCCGGTCTGGGGATTCGTCGTCGGAAGGTGACAGCCACTGGCCGAAAGTGACTTTCATCTCGCGCGCACAGACTCAAATGACCGGCACTTTCCGCAAGCGCCGGTCATTTTCAAAGGATGCCCTCTCCGTTTCAGGTGTACCTGGACACGAGGGCAATGGCGGCATCGGAAGTCAGCGCCTGTCCTCGCTTTTCAGCATTCTGGTACGCATCGCGTGAAAGCAGGGTGGATGCCTCCTGCAACAGCGCTTCGGCCTTCTGGCAAGTCTCGGCCCGGCTTACACCGTTGGTGACCACGAAAGCCAACAGGGTCACAGCCTTGTGCGGCGCTCCCCTGTGTATTGCAACCTCGCCCAAGCCTGCCAGCGCGTCGGCGACCATCAGGCGCGCCTGGATGTCCCCTGCCGTGGCAACTGCCTCCTGGTAGGCCTCGGTTGCCAGTTCATAGCGCTTCTGGGCCATGTGGACAGCGCCGAGCTGTACTAAGGCATCAGCCAGATCCAGGCGGTTGCCGGTGTTGCGGGCGATAGCCAGGGCTTTGGCCAGGTGTTCTTCTGCCGCGCTGTAGTCACCGCTTTGCAGGGCGATGTCGCCCAGGGCGCGCGAGATAGTGGCGGTCATGTAGGGCCGTTCCATCTCCTCAATCACGGCCAGGGAGCGTTCAGCATAGTCCAGCGCCTTGTCATGATCTCCAGCCGCCGTTTCGATGTTGGCCAGATCACCCAGGAGAGCGGCCATGAGGTAGCGGCTGCCCAGCTTCTGGGCGATCTCCAGCGCCTCAAGGTGCAGACGGCGGCCCTCATCATGGTGGCCTTGCAGGGAGAGGATGGTGCCGGCGTTGTCCAGCGCCGCTCCCTCACCCCAGGCATGGCCTGCCTCACGATAGGCATCCCTGGCTCTCAGCGAATCCGCCAGGCATCTGTCGAGATCGCCCAGGCCATAGAAGCCGATGCCCCGGTACAAAAAGGCGTGGCCCAGGTCCAGCAACGGCCTGAAAGGCTCCAACAGCGCAACGGCGCGCTCAGCCTGGAGCCGGGTACCCTCGAAATCGCCCAGGCGGAAGCGGAATCCGCCGTCCAGAGCCGTCAGCCGCCCCAGCACCCGGCGAAACCGGGGTTCGCTTTCGCCGTCAATGGGCGCCAGCGCTGCCAGCGCCTCCTGCGTCAGTTCGGCGCCTTCCCGGTAGCGTCCTTGAATGTCGAAGAAATAAAGGAAGCTTTCCAGGAAGTGGCCAACGAGCGTGAGGTCTTGTTCGGCCACGGCCCAGCGCCAGGCGCGCCGGATGTTCTCCTCCTCAGCCACCATCCAACCCAGGGCGTTCCGGTCATCGGAACCGTAGAAGCCGTGCTCCTGCCGTTGCAGCCTCTCGGCGAAATAGCGGGCATGGTCGGCATGTACCTGCCGTTCAAGCTGGGGGTGCTCGGCCAAGCGCGACTCCGCGTACTGGTTGGTCAGCACATGTTTAAGGAAGCGGCCTGACGCCAAGGGGCGCACCAGCGATTTGTCCACCAATGCCAGCAGCACGCCAGCCGTTACGCCTGCCACCGCGGCTGCGGTTTCTCGCGTGAATCCGCCCCGGAACACCGAAAGCTGCATCAGGGCAACCTGCTGCTCCTGGCTGAGGGATTGCCACGAGTAGTCAAACACTGCCCGGATGCTGCGGTGGCGGGCCGGCAGATCCCGGGCTGTGGTAGTGAGCACTTCCAGGCCGCGCGCCAACTCGGCGACGATCTCCTGCGGCGCCAGGGCCCTGATCCAGGACGCGGCCAGTTCCAGGGCCAGAGGCATGCCATCCACCATCTGGCAGATGCGCACCACGGCTGCCTGGTTGGTGGCATCCAGCTTGAAGTCTGTTCGCAGGCGTTGGGCGTGCTGTACCAGAAGGCGCACGGCGGCATAGTGGCCGGCCCGGGGATCGGCGGAATCGGCCGGATAGGGCAGTCCACTCACATCGACGATCCACTCGGCTTGCAGGTTCAGCCGCTCGCGCGAGGTGACAAGCATCTGGGTCCCCGGCGCCTCGGCCAGCAGGCGCGCGACCAGATCCAGGCTTTGGTCGCCGATCAGTTGCTCGAAGTTGTCCAGCAGCAGCAGCGTTTCCTTGTTTCTCAGGAAATCCACCAACTGGTTGGCGGGATCGGCCGGCCCCGAAAAAGCGAAGCCCATGGCTGAGGCGATGGCCGATGGGATGCCGGCTGCGTCGTCCAGTGCGGCCAGCCCCACAAACCAGACGCCATCGCGATAGGTGGCCAGGCGCTGGCCCGCGGCTTGCAGGGCCAGCCGCGTCTTGCCGATTCCGCCGGGGCCGGTCAACGTCAACAGACGGCAGTCCAGGCTGTCCAGCCGGGCAGCGATCTGGGATTGTTCTAGCTCGCGGCCCACGAACGGGGTGGGGATGTGGGGCAGGTTGTGTGAGGGCGCGACGGGAACCTGGCCTGCAGCTATGGCAGGCGCTGCTTCCCGGACGCCTTGGCCGGACGGGAATTCGTCCTTGGCAATTGCCTCATACAACGCGGCTGTTTCGTCGTCTGGCTCGACGCCCAGTTCATCGCGCAGCACCTCGAAACAGCGGTCGAACTGCGCCAGGGCTGACGCGCGCTGGCCGTCCAGCGCCAGCAGGCGCATCAGCAACCGGTGGCCATCCTCTCGCAGCGGGTCCAATGCAAGCAACCGGTTAACCTGTTCGATGCCGGTGGTGAATTGGCCGCGCCCCATGTAGAAATTGCCCAGGTCGTGCATGGCCTCCAGTGCCAGCCGCCGCAATCGCTCCTGTTCAAGCAAGGCCCACGCCTCGAAATCGGGCGCTTGTCGAATCGAGAAACCTGCCAGAAAATCTCCCCGGTAGGCCTCGGTGGCGCTGATCAGCAAGGCCGCCGCTGCACGGGTTATCTGCCCCTGTTGCTGTTGCAGACGCCGGGCGTTACCGATGTCCCTCTCGAAATCAGCCACATCCAGGGTGTAATCTCGATCGTGAACGAAGGCGATCGTCTGATGCGTTGTGTGGAGGAAAGGGTCCAGTTGCTTGCGCAGACTGGTCAACACGACGCTGAGGTTGGCCAATCCCCGCGCCTGGGAGGAGTCAGGCCACAGCATTCCGGCCAGGAACTCGCGGCTCTTGACCTGCTGCTCGTAGGCCAGATAGATCAACAGGGCTTCGGCCTTGCGTGAGGCAAGCCCGGTGACGGGCGAACTGTCCAACTCGATTCGCACACCTCCCAGCAGGAAAATCGCCAATCCTGATCGGGTCATGGCTTTCCTGAAGGGAAAATAAAGACTTCCTGAAGAGTCATGCTGTATGCTGAAGCCATCTGATCGAGGTGTGCAGCGAGCTGCGAGGGTCAGGAACGCCGTCCGGCAAAAACCGCCATCTCCTGGAAGCTGCCATCCCGGCAAACTGGCAACCGGTTGCCCAATTATACTGAGATCGTCTACTCATGTCGAACCAAGACTACTTTGCCTACGTCCTGCGACTCTGGCGCACAGGCAACGACAAACCATGGCACGCAACGCTGGAGAACGCATACGTCAAGGAACGATACAGTTTCGGCGCATTGAGCGATCTGGTGGCCTTCTTGGGGGAGATGACGAACGAGACGCTGGAAATTTCGGGCCGACAGCCCGCCGATAGCGCTACAGGAGGACAACCCGACGAAAAACAACGCAAGCGATGACACTGCCGTCTGGCAGATCACTGCGAAACCCCCAAATGTTTGTGATCCAAGTGGAAACCCTATTTCAATCCAAGGAGTGTACCGTGTTCTACCGAAAGACCAACTTGACCATTTTCCTGTTGATACTCAGCGTCCTGTCTCTCGCGGTTGCCGGCTGCCAGGCCCCGGCTCCGGCTGCCGAGGCGCCGTCCATCCCCGCGGTGAGCTTCACCGCCACCGAGACCGGGTTCAGCGGGCCGGACAGCACACCGGCTGGCTGGACGCGCGTCGAACTGACCAACCAGGGCGAGGACCAACACCAGGCCCAGCTTTTCCGCTTCCTGGAGGGCAAGACCATGAACGACCTGGCTGCTGCGCTGCAGGGCGAGCTAACCGGCGTGCCCGAGTGGTTGGCCAGCGCGGGTGGGCCTACCGGCGTGATGCCGGGCGCCAGTGCCTCTACCATGGTGAATCTGGAAGCAGGCGACTACGTGGTAATCGATGTGATCCCCGGCCCTGACGGGATTCCCCACGCTGCAAAGGGACTGATCAAGCCCTTCAGCGTCACCGCCGCCAGCGGCGCGACGGCCCAGGCGCCTGATGCTGACCTGACCGTGGAACTGGTGGACTACCAGTTCAAGATCTCCGACCAGACCGTGGCTCCAGGCGACCAGACCATCAAGGTCGTCAACACAGGCACCGAGCCGCACGAACTCTCGCTGATTGAACTGGCGCCGGGCGCAAGCGTGCAGGATTTCCTGGCTGCCATGGCATCCGACGCCCCGGCTGGTCCCCCGCCGGGCATGCCTGTGGGCGGCATTGGCGCCATCGCCACCGACAGTGAAGCCTACTTCACGGCCAATCTGGAGGCTGGCAAGCACTATGGCCTTCTGTGCTTCATCCCCTCGTCCAACGCCGATGGCGCGCCCCACTTCATGATGGGCATGGTAGCTGAGCTGGCGGTGGAGGGCTAGAGCCTCAAACGCTGCTGGGGTAGCGGACGGGAAAACTCGCCTGCTACCCCAGCCAGCGATGAATTTCTTGCCTGAACCTGTTTCGCAGCAGTCGCTTACTACGGAGGAATACTTGCAATGAAACGAAACAACACACGACCCGCCACTTTTCAGAAAATGAGGATCGTTCATAGCTTGCCGCTGCGGCTCTTGCTGTGTGTATCGCTGCTCTCTGGATTGCTGGCAGCTTACGCGCCGCAGGCACTGGCCGCTCCTGGCGCGCCTGACGAGATAAGCATTGTGGAACCGGGCTGGGTGATCAGCACCGCCACAGCCGCAGCGGATCCGGTAGGAGCGCACTACAACCCCATCGATGGTCTGCTTTACTACGGACGCCGACCATCCAGTGGCGGCGGCGGCAACCTGAACCGCGTCAACGTCGATGGCACGATCTCGTCGATCACCGCGGCCGACCGGCCGTCTGCTGTGTTTGTAGACCCGACCGACGGCGACATCTTTCTCTCAGAAGACTACGGCGGCGGGGTATATCGGACAGCGTACGGCACCACGACGCGCACAACATGGCTCAGCGGTCTGGGCAGCGGCGACGATGACCCTGTGGGTATGGCAGTCGCGCCGGCCGACTATACAGGGCCGATTCTCAGCGCCGGCCAGGCGCTGTTGGTTGACCGCGGCGCCAATAGCGGCGGGGACTACATCTGGCGCTGGTCGCCGGACACAGCTGAAGGCGAAGTGCTGATTTACACCGACGCCCAGAGCGTTGGCCCTTTGGGCGACCCGGTCGATGTCGCCATCAGTTCCTCGGCGATCTACATCGTCGATCCGCTGGGCACGGCGGATGGCACAATCTTCCGGTTGGATGACGGGCCTACCCTGACGCCTGTGACCACACAGACGCCGATTGCCGATCCGCGCGGCATTACCATTGATCCGCTGACAGGCGACCTGTGGGTCGTCGACGCGACCCCTCCCCGCCTGCTGCGCGTCAACCCGACCACCGGCGCGGTCAGTGAGATGGTCACCGGCTTCGCCGGCGTGCTGTGGGCCGGGGTTGACACGACGCCGGACGGCAACCATATCTTCGTCACCGACTGGACCGGCGATATGATCTACACCTTCAGCCGTGTGCCGGAGAACCAGTTCCACTTCGACAAGAGCGCGCTGGCGCCGCGCTGGTCCGTAACTGCGGACCCGCAGAGCGGCGTGCTGGAGCATAGCCTTAGCCAAGACTACTTCCTGTCGTACTACTACGGCAGCCCGGACGCCAACGCGTCGCCGCTGTCGGTGACGATCGACGACGAGCTGCCGACCGGTATGACTCTTACCGGCGAATCCCACACGCCGGCCATGACGTTCGGCCAGGCCGGCCAGACGCTGACGTGGCAGCCGGAGGGACAGGTCGCCCGCGGCCAGTCTGGGCTGATCAGCATGGCGGCCAGCTATGACAATCCTGTAGGAGGCGGGGTGTACACCAACACGGCGACCCTACACGCCGGCCCTTACCAGCTTGAGGCGCAAGCGACCACGCAGATTCCCGTCATGGCGCCGCTGCTGACCGAGCCGGGCAGCGGCGAGCTGTGCCCCGGCGATGTCGATGTCAGCGGCGTGGCCCAGCCGAATCTGGACGTGTTGGTGCTCATCGACGGTGTGCAGGTGCTGCAAACGCAGGCCGACGCGGAGGGCCGCTTCAGCATCGCCTACACCTACGGCGGCAGCGCGACCGAACTGCTGACGGTTCAGGCGTGCATTCCCGGCGGCGCGTGCAGCGCTCCCAGCTCTGTCGTGACGCTGCGGCCGCCGCTCAGCTTTTGGTGCCCGCAGCGCTCAGAGTGGGAGGGCACGCCCACGGTGGGGCCGAAAGCCGGCCAGCATTTGGTGTTCGGCTTCCGCAACAACAGCGGTGAGTTCGCCAGCCAGAACTGGCGCATCCCAGGCGTCTATGGCTTCTGGAACACGACGTTGCATCTGTATGGCTGCAACTGCCCGCCCGAATCGGGCACAACCGGACAGCCCAGCAGCATCTGGGTCATCGCCGACAACCACCGCTACGATCCGACCGGCGCGTTTCCCGACTACACCTTCGCCATTACCGGCGGTGCGCACAACGTCGTCTTCTGGGCCGACTGCGGCGGCAACTACGTCTCGTCCAACGGGCGCATCCTGATCGATCCCGACGGCTACGTGTTCGACGTGACCCAGGGCTTTGATCCCAACGACCCGACCGCGCACGCCATCGACGGCGTCACGGTGACGCTCTACGAGTACCTGCCGGAGTGGGGCGGCTGGACGCCGTGGCCGGCCGGGCTGTACAACAACCAGATCAACCCGCAGGTGACCAGCGCGGACGGCTACTTTGCCTTCTTCACCCCGCCCGGCCAGTACTATCTGCAGGTGGACGGCAAGCCGGGCTATCAGCCATGGCGCAGCCCGGTGATCACCGTCGTCAACGAAATCGTCCACGTCAATGTACCCTACACACCCTGGACCGAGCCACCCGCCATCGAAACTGTGACCGAGATCCTGCTGACCGCCGGCGGGCCGCAACCGCCCAGCGTCACCGTGCCGGCCGGCACGACGGTGCAGTGGCAAGCCGAGGTGGACGGCCTCAGCCCGGCCGACCTGGCGACGCAGACCGACAACCCGGTGCTGCAACCGCTGAGCGTGCTCAATCCTATCAGCACCACGCTGGGCTGGGATGGTGGCATGCTTAAGCCGGGCCAGACCTACCAGCGTGAGATGAACCAGCCGGGACCCTACACGTACACCGACGGCCTGGGCAACCAGGGGCAGGTCTGTGTTGACACCTGCACGCCGCTGGCGGTGACGCTGGCCGCATTTGGTGCGGCGGCACGCCCGGACGCGATCCGGGTTTCCTGGGAGACGGTGAGCGAGATCGATAATGCCGGTTTCAACCTGTATCGCTCGCTGGACGGCGTCTGGGACAGCGCGACCCTGCTGGCCTACGTGCCGTCGCAGGCCCCGGGCAGCGCACAAGGCTTCACATACCAGTACGACGACGCGGACGTCACACCGGGGCAGACGGCCTGGTACTGGCTGGAGGATGTAGATGTAGGCGGCCATACAACCCGCCACGGTCCGGTCAGCGCGACCATACAGACACCGACGGCGGTGACGCTGGCATCCTTCGATGCTGCGGCTGGCAACCCGCTGAACGGGCTACTGGCCTGGACCGTACTGCTGTTGCTGCTGTTTGCCTCCAGGCTGTTCACGAGCTGGCGACGCAAGAGCCGACTGGCAGGTCGCGAGGATTGACAGGCTTGCAATGCAGCGTCAACCGTGAAACGTGAAACCCGCGGGGCCGTACACAACTCTCAAGGTTTCCGTTTCACGGTTGCTGGCTTTTTCGTGCGCTGATTCGAGCGGTTTTTCGTTAAATGTTTGTTGTAACGATTAGGGTGTATTCAAAACGGGTTGAGCGAGGTCTGTGCGCAGCCACCGTGCGGCCCCCGGAGCGGTCGGTCCCTGCCGGGGTGCAAGCAAAGACCGCAGGGAACACCAATCAACCGAGTTTGTACACACCCTAGCCTGTTTTCTCAGGATTACCAGCTTTGACCGGTTGCTCAGACAGGAGCGCGAATGACATCGGAAACTGTTCCATCAACTCGACTGCGACAGCCCTGGCTCAACTTCACCCGTATCCTGTGGATCGTGGTAGCCGGGCTGTCGCTTCTCGTTGCTTTGGTCAGCATCGCTATCAGCCTGCGCGAGCCGTTGCCGAGTTGCGTCAACCCTGAGGCGGTCTGCGGTCCGTGGTCGATCACCCGCGAGGACGTGGCGCTGGCCGATCAGTTGGGCTTGTCTGCCAGTCTTGTACTGGACTACTTTTTCGCGGTTTCGATTGCCATTAAGTTAGCGTTCATCGGGGTCGGTCTGCTTATCTTCCTGCGCCGTTCAGACGACTGGATGGCGCAGTTGCTTTCGTTGATGTTGGTCACGTTCGCCGTCGAAGGGATACAAAACCTGGGACCGGCCATGCCGCTGGTGAGCGCGCTGTACGCGATCCCAGGCGTCGTTTTTGTCCTCCTGCCTTTCATCTTTCCAAACGGGCGCTTCGTGCCGCGCTGGACGAAATGGGTCCTGCCTCTCATCTTGCTGCTCACAGTGCCGATCACCCTGCTGCCTACCATTGTCGGCGTCGTGGTCAGCACCAACCTGTTTTCCTTGCTGACGCTGCTGGGATTCGGCTTGTGGATCGTTCTCGCCGCCTACGCAGCCGTGTATCGTTACCGCCGGGTGTCCAGCCCTGCCGAAAAGCAGCAGACCAAGTGGGTCGTGGGCGGCTTTTTAGCCAGTTGCCTTCTGTTCGTCCCTTTCGCCATGGTAACGGTTTGGTTCCCTCCCGACACGCAGACTCCTCAGCGCCTGGCTTTCATGTTGCTTGTCTTCCTGCCGCTGTACATGTTTTGCTACCTGGCGATTCCGGCCGGCGTTGCTTTTGCCATTCTGCGCTACCGGCTGTGGGACATCGATGTGATCGTCCGCAAGACGCTGGTGTATGCTTCGCTGACCGCGTTGCTGGCGCTGGTGTTCTTTGGAGTGGTCACGCTGCTGAGCAGCCTTTTCTCGGCCGTCAGCGGTCAGCAGTCGGCGCTGGCAATCGTGATATCGACGCTGGTCATCGCGGCGTTGTTTACTCCCCTGCGCCGTCGCCTGCAGGCCGGCATCGACCGCCGCTTCTTTCGCCGCAAATACAACGCCCAGCAAGTTCTGGCGCGCTTCGCCCTCACGGCGCGCGACGAGACAGATTTGGATGCATTGACGGCCGAGCTGGTGAACGTGGTACAGGAGACAATGCAGCCGGATCGGGTGAGCGTGTGGCTGCGGAAGCAGTAGCGGCTCGCTACCATCGACCTTCTTTTCGTGATTGACGTGGTACTAGCCGTGCCTCACGACCAACGGCAGCCAAAACGGCATGAGATCCGGCGTCGGCGTGGGTGTAGCTGTTGGAGTTGGCGTGGCGGTTCGTGTCGGCGTGGCCGTCGCGGTTGGCGTGGCCGGTGTGGCTTCGGTCCACTTCGCCAAATAGGTGGAGGGCCGGCCGCCGGCATTGAAGAAATAGCCGCTCACGAGCAGGTCACCTTCCGAATCGACCGCCAGCGCTGTTACCTGGTCATCGACTCCCTGACCAAGCGCGTGCCAGGTTGCCCCGTCCCACATGGCGATGTGGCTGGCCGGCTGGTTGCCTGCCTCGGTAAAGTCGCCGCCCACGTAGATGTTGCCCTCGTTGTCGAGAGCCAGCGCCCGCACGGTGCCGTTGAGTCCACTGCCCATCGTCGACCATGCCGTCCCATTCCACCGCGCGATGCGATTGGCTGGAAGCGTGCCAGCCTGTGTGAAGCCTCCGGCCACGATCAGGTCTCCCGCCTCGTCAAAGAGTAGTGCGTTGACAGACGCGTCCATACCACCTCCCACTTCCCGCCAACGGACCCCGTCCCACTTTGCCAGGCGGTCGACCGAGCTGCCGCCTGCTTCCGTGAACGTGCCGCCGGCGTAGAGGGTGTCGGCGGCGTCAACGGCCAGAGCGTACGGTCCGAGATTACCGTCCAGCCCGCCTGCCAGGTAACGCCACTGCACGCCGTCCCACATACGAATCATCTGTGTGAACTGCCCGCCGGCATAGACTCGGTTCTGGCTGTCGACTGCCAGGCATTGTACCTGATCGTTGAGGCCAGTGCTGAGGCCAGACCAGGCGCTGCCGTTCCACATAGCGATGTTCAGCGCCGGCTGGCCGCCGGCCGTGTCGAATTCCCCGCCTACGTACACGTTATTGCTTGAGTCCACCGCTACCGCCGCTACCCGGTCCAACAAGTTGTCGCTAAGGCCGCCGCCCACGTCATGCCACGACGCGCCATCCCAGCGTGCCACCACCGGCGAGTATGTCCATCCGGCCACGTCGAACGATCCACCCGCATAGATATCGCCGGACGAATCGGCAGCCATGGCATGGGCAGGGCCGCCTCGCAGTCCATTACCGTCGCCGAACCGGTGCCACTGGCCGCCTTGCCACCAGGCGAGACGCACTAATGTCACCCCGTTGGCGACCTCGATCCCGCCACCCGCCACCAAATTGCCCGACAACCAGCCTAACAAACCCACCCGGCTGTCCGTGCCGCTGCCAAGGGCCGTCCAGGCGCTGCCGTTCCACTTGGCGATGTGGTTGACAGCCGTGCCGCCCGCGGTCGTGAAATCGCCGCCCGCGTAGAGCTTACCGGCTGCATCAATCGCCAGGGCATACACTGTGTCGTTCATGCCTGAGCCTAGCGATGACCAATTGCTGCCATTCCACATGGCGATCTTGTTGGCCGCTGCCCCACCTGCGCTGTTGAAGGTTCCTCCTGCGAAGACATGGTCCTGCGAGTCAAGGATAATGGTGGTGATTCCCAGGTCCATGCCGCTGCCCAGGGGAGACCAACTCGCGCCGTCCCATTTGGCAATGCGGTTTGCGGTCACGCCTCCCGCTTGCGTGAAGAAGCCTGCTGCGATCAGATCTCCCTCAGAATCGACCGCCAGGTCCCAGGTGTAGCCGTTCAAGCCGCTGCCCAGAGGCAACCACTGGCTGCCGTTCCACATAGCCACGTTGTTGGCTGGCGCGCCACCTGCCATGGAGAACAGGCCCGCTGCGTAGAGGTTGCCGTCACTATCCAGCGCGATGGCCTCTACCTTGTCGTTGATGCCTGAGCCAAACGCGGACCAATGCTGGCCATCCCACCTGGCTACCCGATTCACGATTACGCCGCCAGCTTCCTCGAAATAGCCGCCTACGATCAGATCGCCGTTGGGCGCCACGACCATGTCGCGTACCCAACTGCTGACTCCCTGGCCCAAGGGCAGCCAGTCGTTGCCGTTCCACTTGACGATGCGGTTAGCCTCCACGCCGAAGACGCGGGTGAAGGCGCCGCCGATGTAGAGATTGCCCGCCCCATCCTCGGCCACCGCGAGCGGACCGTTGTTGAAATCAGTCTGATTAAAGCCATCGGCCCAGTCCTTGACCGTAGGTGACGCAGCCGGCGATTCGCCTGGCTGACTGTCGATGGCTGTTCCGGCCAAGGCCCCGGCGGGCAGGAGCATGATCACTACGACGACTACCAGCCAACGTAGCCAACCGGCGGAAGTACGTTCGATCCTCATGGTTTTGCCTCCTGTTGGTGAGAGGATGCGTCATCCCTGGACCCTTGTGTCCCGATCGACGCGTCGGGGGTGATATATCCATCATAGTACCCGGAGGAACGCCTGTCAATCGTTTTGGGAGGCAAAAGGCGGCCATGAATTAGTCTCGTGGTCGCCCCGATTTTGCTCCGGGCAAGTACTGAGAATGGAGGATTGCGAGCGGCGGGCGCCAAGGCGCGTTGAGGAAACGAACCAGGCACTTGTGGGTTACCCCGCGTAGCCAGCTCCAATCACGCACGCCAGAAAGCACAGCGCTTCGTCGGCGTTCTTCCCTACACATCTCGCGTTCGCTGCCCTTGTCCGTTTGGAGCGATACGGTATAGCCCCTGGCACGTCGAAACCGGCCGTATCCCGAAGGGGGTCACGGTTTGCCGCAAATATTCTTGTGCGTGCTCAACTCGGATGCTATAATGGCGCGACTTCACAATTAAACTGCAGAAGGAGGATTGACCTATGGCAGGCAAGAGCAAGAAAAAGTCGGATAATGCGCAGGCGGCCGAGGCTGTCACGGCGTTGAGCGAGGCAACTGCGACGGCCGGCGTCGCCGATATCGACGACGGCCTGGAGACCATGGCTGCGGCAGTGGAAACCAGCAAGTTCGGACGGCAGGTCATGCGAGACGCAACGCGCAAGATGGTGGAGGGTGAAGCCAGCCAGCGCAGCGCCCGCAACCTGGCCGCGATCAGCTCGGTGATGGCAGAGGCCGGCGTGGATGACGTCGCCCAGGGCGTGGCGCTGTTGTCCGCATCGGATGACATTGCTGTGCAAAGCGCCCTTGTCGGCGAGTTGAGCCGGGAGGACCTGGCGCTGGGCATGGAGCTGGCATCCATCGGCGGGCAACTGCAGGCGGTCGGTGACGTGGTATACGACCTGGACATGCCGCTGCTGGCTGAGTTCCTCGAGTCGCTGGGCAGCCGCATGCGCGAGCTTTCAGCCGACACCATCCACCGTTTCGGCGCAACCCGTGCCCTGGCTCGCGCCCTGGCCGAGACCGGCGCCTCTGTGGAGGACCTGGGCAGCAACGAGGTGGGCGAGGGAATGATGCGCATCGAAGCCGCTGAAGAGGCCGCTGTTCTGAGCGAAGTGGCCGATGAAGTCGGACGCGAACTGCGCAGCGAGGGCAGGGCCGAGATGGCCGCGGCGCGAGAGATTCGCGAGGTTACCGAAGATCTGGTGATGGATGCCACGTCCGAGATCGCTGGTGGCGCAGCGCAGTTGGGCGCCGCCGAGGCCATGGCCGACCTTGCGGACGCGGTGATGGAAGAAGAAACCAGCAAGCCGGACTAAGGGCAAGGTCAAGAAATCGTCCTGACGCAGTTACCTTGTGGGCGCTGAACAAGTTCTTCCACACTACCAATCTATGAACGATTCCGAAGTTACCTTCCGCCGCGGCACCATCGACGATTCCTACGCGGTGTTCTACCTGTTCGAGGAGTCGGTGACCGATCTCGTCCGGCGGCTCGGTGAAACCGGTCCAATGAGGTTTGACGACCCCGACGCGCTGGCCGCGGTATGGAGCCGACACTGCTCGCTGTACCAGCACCTGGCGCAGACGGCCGACCAGTTTTGGCTGGCTGAGCAGGCAGGTGAGGTCGTAGGGTTTTCCCGTTCCATCGTCCATGATGGCTGCTGGGAACTGACCGAGCTGTTTGTCAAGCCGGACGCCCAGTCCTCCGGGCTGGGCAGCGAGTTGCTGCGTCGTGTCGCGCCGTCCGGCCCGGTGGAGAGCAAGCTGATCATCGCGTCGCCCGACCCGCGCGCCCAGGCGCTGTACATGAAGCTGGGTACGTATCCCCGGTTCCCGCTCTACTACTGGTCGCGCGAGCCGGAGGACGTGGCCGTCGATACTGACCTTGTCTTCGAGCCGGTGACAGCATCCGCTGATGAGGTACTGGCCGCGCTGGCTATCATCGATCGCGAGGTGGTGGGGTTTCGTCGCGACGCGGACCACCGCTGGCTGTTGAGCGATCGCCAGGGCTACCTCTACCGTCGCGCCGGTCGCGTGGTGGGGTACGGCTACGAGGGGCGGAACAACGGCCCCTTTGCGCTGCTGGAACCGGCTTACTGGCCGGCGGTGCTGGCGCACGCCGAGTCCACCGCCGCGCGCGCTGAATCCGAGTCGGGCCGCGGCCACTTCGGCATCGAGGTGCCGATGATCAACACTGCGGTCGTGGACTATGTGCTTGGCCGCGGCTTTCACATCGACAGCTTCGTCGCGCAGGTGATGTTCGACCGGCCCTTCGGCCACTTCAACAACTACATCGCTACCAGTCCTCCGTTTTTTGTTTGAGGATGAACAGATCCCAACAATCAACAGGCCCCGTCATTGGCGGGGCCTGTTGATTGTTCTCCAAAGGGTTATGGCTGCGGCGGCGGGCCGGCATCGGGCGGGATCGGTACGCCGTCGGGCACGGCTGCCAGGTCGTCACAGTTGACGTAGCGGACATCGTTCCAGCGGTACCCGCGCGCTTCAAAGGTGGCGATGTCCTTGATCCAGCGCTTCTGGCCGTCCTCCAGCAGATAGATGTGTGGGCTGGTCGAGCATTTCAGCAAGACAGGATATGGCTCCTCGTAGGCGATTTGTTGAACACGCACCGGGAGGCCGGCTACCTGCGCTGGATCGCCGCGGAACAGCACCGGCAGCGCGATGATGCCAAAGATGGTCCAGACGATGTAGAACACGGTGGCAACGGCGAAGGTGCGGTGCATGGCTGGCAGCCAGCGTTCACGCCCGGCTTGCAACTGCTTGATCAGCAGCAGCACCAGAATCACGATGTTGATGATGTTCCAGCCGATGAAGGTCAGCCGGTTGGGCGTCAGCCGGTCGATGGAAGTGCGATAGATGATCGCGGCCAGCGCGTAGACACTGACCAGAATCGCCAGCAGCGCCAGCGCGATGATGCCGCTGCGCAGCCACATCTGGCCGCGAGGGCTGACATCCTGGCTGCGCACCGGCGTCGCACCGATCATCAGCGCCAGCACCGCAAACAGCATCACGTTGAAGACGATCAGCACATCGCGGTTCTCGAACGGCTCGCGGAAGTTGAAGGGGATGAACGCCAGGTAGACCAGCAGCACGCCCACTGTCAACGGCAGCAAGAGCCGCATCAACAGGGCGATCAGCTTGCTCAGCCCCTCGTCGAAGGACTGCTCGGCCGGTCGCACTGCCGGGTCGTAGACCAGCGCGACCGCGACGACAATGATCAGCCCGGCTCCACCGGCGATAAACAGCCGGGCCACCGCATCAGGCAGGTCGATGCCCAGCGCGCCGAATAAGCCGAAGGTGATACCCATGAAGATGCCGCCAACGATGGCGAACAGCCCTGCCACCACCAGCGCTTCCAGCGACTTGAACAGGAACGCGAATCGTTGCTCCGACTCAAACCCCCTACCCATTGCTACCACTCCGATCCCCGCCCACGCCAGCAAGCCCAGATGCAGCACCATCAGGCCAAGGTACTGTTCCTGGAAGACGCGCGGCCACATGACGGGGAAGATGAGCAGCACATACACAGCGCTTGCGGCCAGACCCAGCGCCACGGCAGCAAAGCGTCTCCAACGCCGATCGCCGGCCAACGTCAGGAAGAGGACAATGACCGCCGCGCTGATGGGCGCCGCCAGCAGCGCGACAAGGGGGAGAACGTTGTACGATGCGCCGGTTACCGGGTTGGCGACCTCCAACGTGAAGCGGTTCTCGTCGGATAGTAACCAGAGCAACAGCCCGTTGAGCACCGCCAGCGGAATCGCCCAGTTCCACGCGATGACACGCCGGGCTGCAGTGGCTGCCGTGTGCGCCAGCCGATAGTGCCAGGCGGCGTAAAGCAGATTGTCGGGGTCGTCGCGGTAGGCGGACTCGACCGCCTCGGAGAATGCCTGGGCTTGGCCGGCCACGGCAGCTTGCTGGTACGTCAGCTCCAGTTGTTCGGGATCGCCAGCCAGCCGGCGGGTGAGGTCGAGGTAGGACATGGTGCTTCTTCCTTGAGAAACTTGAGGTAGTGAAACGTGAGGTAAAGCGTTAGGGACTGTAGGAAACTGTTCAAGAGGTCTTTGTAATCAGACGATTGACGCGCCGCGTTAGTTCCTGTCAAATGGGGTTGGCGGCTAGCGGCGCGTCAACACTGGCATTGAGCAGAGTTTCACCCTTCAACTCGGTTGTCAGACCCCCTGGCTTCTGCTGTAGTTGCTAAGCTCGACTCTGTACACCGGTAATCTTCCGCCACCAGAGTGCGATCCCCTCGAGTAAAGAGTTTAGCTCATGTTCAAAACATGTGATTTCCCGATCAGCCGCCAAGTTCAGTCAACGCGGTAGCCGCGTCGGCGTAGTTGCTGTTCAACTCTGCAGCCCGCTGATAGGCCCGGCGCGCACCCTCCAGATCTCCCAGCGCCTGCAACCCCCTGCCCTTCCAGTAGAAGGTCTCTTCGATGTTGCCGGCGGTGGCGATGGTAGCATCGGCCACAGCGATCAGCTCGTCGTAGCGGCCGGAGTCGTAGTAGGCACGGAAGGGCGCGAACTGGTACCACAACATGCGCCATGGCAGGCCGATGACGCGTGCCTGGTCGAAAGCTACTGCAGCGTCCGCGGGCCGGCCCAGCGCCTCCAAACTACTGCCCAGGTTGAACCAGGCGAATGCATCCTGCGGGTTCGCCTGTGCGTCAGACTGGGCCAACTCCTGCGCCTGCTCCCACATCGTCCGGTCATCCATGTCCTCACCGACGATGGCTTCAGCCGCCGCGGCACGCCCATCGTCGTAGACCAGCACGTAGGTGCGATTGAAGGCGCGCCAGAGCCGGGCTAAGTCGGCATAGCTCATGCGGATGCCGGGATATGGCCCTTTGGGATCGATTCCCTCGCTGATGTAGCTGTCGTAGACAATCCACTCCTCGCGGCTGTCGTCGTAGCCGGTCACCAGGCGATAGTGCCCCATGCCGCCATCGTGGTCCAGCCAGGTCTCGATAAGCACCGGGATGCCGGCGTCGATAAACTGGCGCAACCGCTGCGGATCGCCGTCCACCCGAGCCAGGGCGTGTAGCCCTTGCTGCTGCGCAAAGGCCACCAACTCGTGCGGGCTGACGTTCTTGTCGTCGCTGTCGGGCTTGAGGAAGCGGGCAGCCTCGGCCTGCTTAACCTGGCTGCCGTAGTAGCTGAGGTTCATGGAAAGCGTGGCTGGCCCACAGTTGTTCCACGTTTGCCAATAGTGGTTCAGGCCGGTCAGGACAACCCCGGCGCCGGGCGCGACCTGCGGCGTCGGAACGGGCGTGTCGGTGGGAAGAGGCGTCTCTGTTGGAGTTGCGGTCGCAGGGGGGGTGCTGGTTGGACGAGACTCCAGATGCTCGGCGAGCAACTGGTCTGCCGCGGCCGCTTCGAGAATTGGGGTAGCAGCCAACGTAGGTGTAGCGGTTGGCGGCGCGCATGTGACGGTCGGCGTGGCAGTGTTGGCCAGCAATGCCATCGCCTTTGCGTTGCCATCCTCCGCGGCCGCCAGCGGTGTAGGCACCAGCGCCGGATGCTCCACAGGCTGGGCAAATTCCAGGCGCACCCGTTGCACAAGACCGGCAACGCCGCCGTAGCGCAAGCTGCCCCAGGCCAACACAGCTGCCAGCACCAGCAACAGCGCCACACCCATCAAGACCAGCCAGCGTCCCGGTCGTTGCTCGATTCGTCCAAGAAATCTCGTCTCTGCCATCTCGTTCACCAGACACTACACGTTTCAAACAGTTCTGTGGTTCAGCCATTCTAAACGACCGCTGGCGAGCTGTCAATCCGGGGAAAGGGAGATGGAAAGGAAGGAAAGGAGGGAAAGAAGGGAAACTTGATGCGTGAAACAGCAAACTGCCAATCCCCAATCGTCGGTCCTCCTTTCCCACTCTCTCCCCTTTCCCTCTTTTCCCTTACTTCCCTAGTTTCCCCCCTTTCCCTTGTCTCCCTCTGTCCTTCTTTGCCGCGCTGTCGGGGCTGCGGTAAAATGCGGGAGATGTCTCCTCAACACCCCAAAGTGTGGCTCGCGCTGATTGTTGTGCTGTACCTGCTGTTGGCCACGCTCTACGCCGTGCAGGTGCCTGCCTGGCAGGCTCCCGATGAACCGGCCCACTACAACTACGTCCACGAGCTTGCCACCACCGGCCAGTTTCCAATCCTGCGCATGGGCGACTACGATCAGGCCTATCTGGACCAGCTTAAAGCCTCCAGATTCCCACCGGAGCGTTCCATCGTCGGTGTACGTTACGAGGCACATCAACCACCCCTCTACTACCTGCTAGCCGGACCGGTGTTTTTGGCCACAGGTGGTGAGTTGGCCGCGCTGCGTCTGTTTTCAGCCGCGCTAGGCGCGCTGCTGGTGGTACTGACCTATGCCATCGCGGTTACGATTTTTCCTGGGCGGCCGTATCTGGCGTTGGGCGCGGCTGCCTTTGTGGCCTTCCTGCCCATGCACCTGGCCATTGCCGCCTCGGTGAACAACGATGCGCTGGCCGAGGTGTTGCTGGCGGCGATTCTCCTGTTGTCCATCCGCTACGTCAAGCTGGCGATGCTGGGGCCGCGTGCGCCGAGTGGATGGGACGCGCTGATTTTGGGTGTGCTGCTGGGACTGGCACTGATCACCAAGGTCAGCGCGTACGTGGCCGCGCCGGTGCTCCTCGCCGCCCTGCTGATCGCCGGGTACGAAGCACGACGCCAGCACCGCGCCGCCGGTTACGTTTCACGTTTCACGTTTCATCTGATCCTCGTTTTTCTGCCCGCCCTGCTGATCGCGCTGCCGTGGTACGCGCGTAACGCGGCGGTCTACGGCCACTTTGACATCCTGGCGCGCCGCTGGCACGATACGGTGGTGGTCGGCCAACTGCGCACAACTGATCTGCTGGCCCAGTCCGGCGCCGGCGCGGTCCTGGAGCGCTTCCTTGTCTGGAGCCACGACAGCTTCTGGGGCGTCTTTGGCTGGATGGGCGTCTGGATGGACGGGCGCCTCTACACCCTGCTGCTGGCGTTCAGCCTCGCCGTGCTGACAGGTTGCATCGTCCTGGCAGCAAGAAAGCTCCGAGCATCACAGACCAAAGCAAGCCCTAATCCGGCATTACGCACAGGCGTCGTATCAGAGACTTCACGTTTCACGCCTAACGTTTCACGTTTTCGCGTCTGGTCACTGACCCTTCTCGCTCTCTCAGCGCTGCTGACCATCGGCATCTACCTGTCGTACAACTTGATCTTCGTCCAGCCGCAAGGTCGCTACCTGTTTCCCGCTCTGCCGGCTATTGGACTGGCCGTCGCGTTGGGGTGGCAGGAGGTGCTACGGCCGGCTGCAGCGCGTTGGGCAGGCTTCGTGTTGATCGCATCAGCGGCGCTGGCCGGTGTGATTGGATGGCTGCGCGCTGGCGTCAACACCTGGAGCGTGGCGCTGCTGGGCGGCGCGGGCGCGGCTTTCGTGGTGTGGTCGCTGGCCTGGCTGCGAGTTTCGACCCGCTGGCGGCAACGCCTGGACGCGGCCGCGTTTATTCTGCCATTTGCGTTGCTCGCGCTTCTGGACATAGCTGCGCTGTCCTGGTTCATCCTGCCACAACTGGCGTGACGGCGCATTGAACCTGCCAGCCAGGTCGCGAGTGTTGGAAGAGGCCGGCGCGAGTTTTACCACGCCCGCCCGACCGTAAACGGATCCGGCTACCAGGTGTAAGGCCCTCCGGGCCTGGGCTGCGCAGCCCTGAAAGGGCTTCCACTTGGTAGCCGGGAGGTTTTGCGCAGCATCCCGGCGGGCGTGTCGAGCCACTTACCGACTTAAATGCTTAAGGTTCATCGGTAAGCTTCCCTGTATCAAACTGCGGTTGAAACCGCAGAGCTTCTCGCAATGCTATCCTTCGTCTTTCGCCGCCTGGCGTTCATCCTGATCGTTGCCATTGCCATCGTCTTCTTTGTCTTCCTCGGTATGCGCATGACGCGTAACTCAACCGCGCCGCGCGGCGATTTTCGCATCGCTCGTCATGCGCAGGCCGCGGTTGAGGACACCGAACGCTTCATCGGCAACGCTGTCAAAGGCGACTTCGGCACCGTCCAGATCAGCCGCGACCGCACCGTTCCTGTGACGCAGGTTCTGCTGGACACCTACTTCAAGAGCATGGGGCTGCTGGTCACATCGCTTATCGTTTCGCTGGCGCTGGGACTGATGTTCGGAATGCTGGCGTCGTTGCGCCAGTCCTCCACGGCGTCTTTTATGCTGCTGTCCGCCACCATCGTCGGCATCTCCATTCCGTCCTTCTTCGTCGCCATGCTCCTGCAAGTGCTGTCCATCAACCTGATCCAGCGCTACGGGCTGCGCATCGCCTTCGCGGGCGGCTTTGGCTGGGACTGGCGTCATATGATCTTCCCGGTAATCGTCCTGTCGGCCCGGCCGGTTGCCTACATCACCCGCGTCACCTTCGTCACGCTGGGCGCCATCTTCTTCGAGGACTACATCCGCACCGCCAACGCCAAGGGGTTGAGCCGCCGCCAGGTCGTCAACGGCCACGCGCTCCGCAACGCCGCCGTGCCGATCCTGACCGCCGGCGCGATCTCGCTGCGTTTCGCTCTGGGAGCGCTTCCCGTTGTCGAGTTCTTCTTCGGCTGGCCGGGGCTGGGCGACCGGATGTTGACCGGCATCCGTAACGGCGAGGTTGAAGTCGTCGCCACCTTGGCCCTGGCGTTGGGCACGACCTTCCTGGTGGTCAACCTGGTCCTCGACGTACTCTATCGTTACATCGACCCGCGTATTCGTGAGACAGTAGCGTAGCAGATAGCTGATGGCCGGAGAGCGACGAATTACTGGCCACAATCGAGCTCCGAGGACAGATCACTGACCACTGACGACTGAACTGTTGCTATCCGCCATCCATCACCTACCTCATGACCAACCCCACTCGTTCCCTGAAACGCATCCTGAACGGCCGGCTCGACTACAGCGAGCTGCTCAAGCCGCCGCGCCCGGATGAAGAGGAGCCGGAGCCACAAAAGCAGACCGTCAGACGCCGCGTCACGCCGCGCAAGGTCCTCCAGAACATCCCTCTCATGGTCGGACTGGCCATCGTGGTCGCACTTTTCTTCCTAGTCCTCTTTGGTCCTCTGTGGGCGCCGGAAAACCCGTATCTCGTTGGAACCACGACACTGACGATGGTCGATGGCGAGCTGCAGGCGCCGCCATTCCCACCCTCCGAAACAAACCCACTGGGCAGCGATCAGTGGGGCCGGGACATCCTCAGCCTGCTGCTCTACGGCGCCCGAAACACTTTGGTGGCAGCGACCTTTATTACCCTGGCGCGGGTCATTCTCGGCACCGTGTTGGGTATCATCGCCGGTTGGAACGAGGGCAAGGCCAGCGACCACGCCATCATGGGCACCGTCGGCGTCACCAGCTCGATTCCGTTGCTGCTCACCGGCATGTTGCTGATCTTTGCGCTGGACATCCGCCGCGGCATCATCGTCTTCCTGATTGCACTCTGCGTCGTCGGCTGGGGCGAGATCGCGCAGTACATCCGCGGTGAGTTCATCACGCTACGCCAGCGGCCCTTCATCGAGGGCGCGCGCGCCATGGGGCTCACCGGCGCGCAGACTGCCATTCGCCACGTCCTCCCCAACATCCTGCCGGCGCTGGTCGTCATCAGCCTGTTGGAAATGGGCGCCACCCTGCTGCTGCTGGGCGAACTGGGCTTCGTTGGCGTCTTCATGGGCGGCGGCACGGCCCAGGAGAACAACTTCATCACCTCCGCCACCATCCCTGACATCCCCGAGTGGGGCGCGATGATGGCCGACAGCCGGGTTTGGGCCCGCGGCCGTCCGTGGATGGTGTTCTATCCGGGGTTGGCTTTCTTTCTGGCGGTGCTGGGCTTCAACGCGCTGGGCGAAGGTCTGCGGCGCCTCATGGAACGCGGCAGCTTCAATACCAACTTTATCCTCAGCAAAAAGATGTTGCTTGTTGTTGGCGTGGTCGTCGCCGCCACCTGGTACATCGTCGGCCACGTCGGTCCCGCGCCCTCCTATGCCCAGCTTGCGCGCAACTTCGACGGCGATGCAGCTCTCGCACATGCCGCCGCCATCGTCGATTTCGGCGACCGGCGCCCCGGCACCACCGGCAACGACGAGACCGCCGACTACATCGCCGCGCGCTTCGAGGAATATGGCATGCAGCCGGGCGGCGGCGGCCGTTCCTACTTCCAGACCTTCAACACCCGGTTGGTTGAGGCGCTCTCGCCGCCTACGATGGCGCTGCTGGATGCTGACGGCCAGCCGCTGGCCCAGTTCACTCACCTGGACGACTTCGCCTTCCGCATCGACGGCCATGGCGGCAGCGGCGCGACTACTGCACCGGTCACAGTTGTCACCTTTGACCCGGAGCAACGCCAGTGGCCGGTCGAGGTCTTCGCGGGCATGGATCTGCGCGACCAGGTTGTGCTGGTACGCGGCGACAACGCGCCGGAAGGCTTCTCCACCGAGGCGCTGATCCGCGGCGCGCGCGCCGTGTTAATCATCGAAGATGACGCGTACGGCCTGCGCGATCAGGTGCAGTTGGCCGAGTTTGGCGCGGACTATGGGCGCCGGCCAACGCTGCCGGTGCTGGCTATCACGCCCGACGCGGCTGACCGGCTGCTGGCGGCCAGCGGATCCAGCCTCGCAGCTGTGGATAGCAACATCGAGGCGCAAAAGGGACAAGACCCGTGGCAGCTCATCCCACTGACCAGCCAGGCACAGATCCAGGTCGAGCTTAGCGAGCCGCGCTCGATTGAGCTGCGCAACGTAATAGGCATGTACCCGGGCCAGGACGTGGCGCTGAACCGCGATCTGCTGGTCGTGCTGGCGCACTACGACTCGCTCGGCGACGCCTCGGCCGACGGCGTGGTCTACCAGAGCGCCGATGACAGTGCGGCGGCGGTCGCGGCGATGCTGGAGATCGGACGGCTGTGGCACGAGCAGGACTACACCCCGCGCCGCAGCGTGTTGTTCGTGGCGCTCACCGGCTCAGATCTGGACTATTCCGGCGCCGACGCCTTCGCCACCAACTACGCCGGACCGGCTGCTACGCTGGTTGACGTGGCCGGGTTCAGCCTGGCGCGCCTGGCGTCGGGTGGAGATCGGCTGGAGATCAGCGACGGGCCGCAGCGTGTCTCCGACCTGTTCGAGCGCAACGCATCAACGCTGGACGTGCCGGTGGAGCGCAACGAGCCGCTGAGCCACCGTTACCAGGAAATATTGCGCCGCAATCTGCCGATGATCGTGGTGCAGCGAACCGACTCCGCTGTGCCGCTGGCCGATGATACCCTGGAACGGCTGGATGCAGAGCTGCTGCGCGAGGCCGGCGAAGCCGTCAACCTGACGTTGATAACAGCCAGCCGCGACGCGAGCTGGTAGAACCAACCATGACCCGAAACGCAATTCGCGCTGCCTGGACAATCACCGCGTTCGCCGCGCTGGGCTTGCTGGCCGTCACCGTTTTCCTCGGGATGCGCGCCCGCTCGCTGCCGGAGTCGCTCGCTGCCGCGCCGTCCGCGGCAGTGACTGACTCTGCGGGCCAGGAATCCTCCGAGGAGACAAGCGCGACAGATGCCGCGCCCACCCGCGTCGCCACGTTGGGCGTTCCAGCCGACAACGGCCTGATCGCCTTCAGTTCCGACCGCGACGGCAACGCCGAGATCTACACGATGCGGCCCGATGGGTCCGAACCGCAGCGTATTACCGACCATCCGGCCGAGGACCGCTCGCCCTCCTGGACGCTGGACGGCAGCCGGCTGGTGTGGTTGCGCATCGAGCAAGGCCTGGATGCCGCGCCCTCGTGGTCGGCCATGTCCGCGGCCTCTGATGGGGCCGACCAGCGCTCGATCATCGCGGGCGACGGCTGGCCCATCGCTGGCGCCGAGAACCCGGTTGCTGACCAGGCCGCGCTATACGTCGTCGAAGACGGCAACGACGACGGCGAGCCAAACCTGGAGGACCAGCATCGCCTGTTGTTGATCGATCTGGCCAACCCTGACGCTGAACCGCTTGACCTGCTGGCCGGGCTGGAAGGGGTCGCACCCAGTCCGCGCTTCGGCAACGGTGTTCTCCAGTGGTCGGCCGACGGAGCAACGCTCTATCTGCTGCTCGACGTCAACGGCGAGGACGGCCTGTATGCGCTGCCGGTGGCGGGCGGTCCACCCGAGCTGGTCAGCGCCGGGCAGGTGGAGCTGGCAGCGCTGTCGCCCGATGGTACACAGATGGCGATCTGGCGCGAGTTTGAGGACACAGGGCGACGACGACGGCGGCTGTTCCTGCACGACCTTGAGAGCGGCCAGGAGAGCGCGTTCCAGATGGGCGGGCTGGGTTTTCAGGCCATCAGCGGCCTGTCATGGAGCCGCGACGGCAGCCGGCTGGTCTTCTCCGGTTTTACCGGCGGATCCGCGCCCAACATCGTCATCCTGGACGTGGCGCTTGATGCGCTGGACGCGGTATCGCAGCGGGTGGCCGACCCGGCTTTCACCCCGCCATGTCGCCCGACGGGACGCAAGTGGTCTTCGCTGCCCAGCCATACCGCGCCGTAGGCCAGAACTTCGAACCAAGTGGCGACTCCAATCTCTGGCTGGTGGACGATCTGGGCAGCGACCCAACGCAGGTAACCGCCGATCAGGGCAACAACTACGACCCGGCATGGCAACCTGTGTTCCATTGACCGCGGTAAAGAGGATGAGACGTAGTGTTCAGCCTTTATTGCATCCGTCACTCCCGCGAAGGCGGAAGTCCAGAACGCACTGGATGCGAGACATGTCAACTTGCCCAACAACGCCCTCTGGATGCCCGCCTTCGCGGGCATGACGAATGCGACGGCGTCACTCCCGCGAAGGCGGGAGTCCAGAACGCACTGGATGCAAGACATGTCAACTTGCCCAACAACGCCCTCTGGATGCCCGCCTTCGCGGGCATGACGAATGCGACGGCGTCACTCCCGCGAGGCGGGAGTCCAGGACGCACTGGATGCAAGACATGTCAACTTGCCCAACAACGCCCCTCTGGATGCCCGCCCTCGCGGGCATGACAGCGCGACGTCCGTCACTCCCGCGGAGGCGGGAGTCCAGGACGCACTGGATGCAAGACATGTCAACTTGCCCAACAACGCCCTCTGGATGCCGCCGCCGCGGGCATGACGAATGCGATGGCGTCACTCCCGCGAAGGCGGGAGTCCTGGGACGCACTGGATGCAAGACATGTCAACTTGCCCAACAACGCCCTCTGGATGCCCGCCTTCGCAGGCATGACGAATGCGACGGCGTCACTCCCGCGGAGGCGGGAGTCCAGGACGCACTGGATGCAAGACATGTCAACTTGCCCAACAACGCCCTCTGGATGCCCGCCTTCGCGGGCATGACGAATGCGACGGCGTCACTCCCGCGGAGGCGGGAGTCCAGGACGCACTGGATGCAAGACATAGTCAACTTGCCCAACAACGCCCTCTGGATGCCCGCCTTCGCGGGCATGACGATTGCGACGGCGTCACTCCTGCGGAGGCGGGCATGACGGATGAGAAGTGTTACGACTGAAACTGTATGCCTGACACAACCGCTAAACACCGCCGGCTGCTGATCATCGTCTGGATAGCGCTCCTTGTCTGGGGCGCCGGGCTGGGCTATTGGTGGAATCAGCAGAATCGGCGCCTGACACAGCCAGCCAGCATCGCGCTGGAAGCGAGCCGGCCGCCGATGACGCCGCGCCCGACGGCGACGGCCCGGCACAGCCAGTGTCCGAAGACGTAACCACCGCGCCCGACGAAGCTGCCTGGTGGATCAGCGACGCAACCAACGATCCGTCCAGCGGCGTGGACTACCTTGCCCTGGCGCGCAGCTTCGACGGCGCGGCCGCTGAAGCGCGCATCGCTGAACTGGCCGCCGCGCCCTTCGACGGCCGGCGGGCCGGTACAGAGGGCAACCAGGCAGCTGGCCAGACGATCGCCGACGCATTTGCGACCTATGGCCTCGAACCGGCCGGCGACCTCCAGGCCGACGGCAGCCGCAGCTATTTCCAGCAGTTTCCCCTCGATTTCTTTGTCACTTACACCGCACCGCCGGTCCTGGAGGTGTTTGGCCCCGACGGCCAGGCAGCCGGGACCGTACGAGTTTCGCCACGACTACAGTTCCTACATCCGCAACTACGCCGGGCAGGGCGACGCTGAAGGTCCGGTGGTTTGGGCCAACTACTGCCGCCACGAGGACTTCGACGTGATCGACGCCGTTGGCGCGGTGGCGCTTTGCCGGCAGGGCGGCGGCGAGGATCCGACCCGCAACGCCATCGAACACGGCGCGGCCGGCCTGCTGCTGATCGGCGATCCGGACGCGCCCATCGACCGCATCGGCCGCTACAACGTGCCGCTGGTGCCCGTGCCGCTGCCAACGTTCCTCATCGACCCGTCCGTCGTGGACGATCTGCTGGCCGGCAGCGGCTACACGATCGATGATCTGTCGATCCAGTTCGCCGGGCTGCCGCTGGAGACCACCGCGCACCTGAGCGTCGCGCTGGAGCAACGGGAGGGCGTCGAGGGCCGCAACGTGCTGGGAATTCTGCCCGGCAGCGATCCGGCCTTCGCGGACGAAGTCGTAGTTGTCGGCGGCCACTACGACCATCTGGGCAGCGACCCGGCCGGCGAGTTCTGCACGCGCACGGCAATCGACGCGCCTGAGACCTGCGAAACCAGCGAAGGCGCAGTTTACCCAGGCGCCAACGACAACGCTTCCGGCATCGCCACCTTGCTGGAGATCGCAAGAACGTGGCACGAAGCCGGTTTCCGGCCGCGGCGCAGCGTCCTCTTCGCCGGCTGGGATGCCGAAGAACAAGGGCTGTGGGGATCGTTCCACTACACCGAAGAGCCGACCGTGCCGTTGGAAGACACCGTCGCCATGCTCAACCTGGACATGGTGGGCGCGGGCGCCGACGAGCTGGCCGTGGACGGGCCGGGGCCGGTGGCCGACCGGCTGATCGGCCTGGCGCCCACCTTCGGCATCACCACCACCCTGGGCGACATCGGCCGCAGCGACCACGTGCCCTTCCGCCTGTCAGGCGTCGATGCGTCGATGGTGATCTGGTTCGGCGAGGACCAGGAGAACAACCCCAAGCTGGCGCACTACCACCGGCCACTGGACGTACCCGCGGTCATCGAGCCGGACAAGCTGCAAGCTGTGGGCGAGCTGGCCGGGATGACGCTGCTCAGCCTGGCCGCAGCGGAGCCGGAGCTGACCGCGATGCTGGACCAGCGCGCCCAGGCGTTCAACGCTGGCGACCGGAGCACCTTCCTCGCGACCAGCACGGCGGCTGAGCGCGCCGCGGATGCCGCCTGGTGGGATACGCTGGCAAGCAACCGGCCGGAGAGCCTGTCGGCCAGCCTCGTAGATGCCGTTGTGGCCGGCGATGTGGCGACCGCCACCGTCCGTTACGAATTAACCCCGGCCGACGGGCAGCGCGAGCGCGTCGACGGCACGGTCCTGGCAACCCACGACGCGGACGGCTGGCGTCTGGACGGTCCCGCCATGCCGCACCTGGCCGGCGATGGGCTGACGCTGGCCTACCCGCCCAGCCTGGCCGAGATCGCGCCCGAGGTGTTGGACAAAGCAACCATCCAGCGGGCAACCATCGCGCGGCAGCTAGGCCTGGCGACGCGCCGTCCAGCGGCCACACTGATCCTGCACCCGTCGCACCAAGCATTGCAGGCCGCCGCGGGGCTGACCTTGCCTGAAACCGTCACTGCCTGGGCAGCCGGGAACCAGGCGCACGTCGTAGCACGCGCCGACATCACCCGCACCAGGGCGCTGACCGACACGTTGACACTCCTCGCGCTGGCGCAGACAGGTCTCAGCGAAACACAGGCACCCTGGCTCTGGCGGGCGTTGCCGGACTATCTTGTCGCCCAGAGCGACCGGGAAGCGCTGGCCGAGAAATATCTGCCGGTGCTGCGCCAGATGTTGCAAGACCCGTTGTCCTTCAACGTCGTAGACTTCCCGTCGGCGCTCAGCGATGAGGCGGAGACGCCCTTCTGGAACGCGGCCGCCTGGGCGATGACCGGCTACCTGCTGGAGCAGCATGGCCTGCAAGGAGCGGGCGACCTGGCAGCCGCGTTGGCCCGGACATCGGATGTGGATGGCCAGGAGCGGGCGTTTCAGCAGGCGCTGGGCCAGTCAGCGACCGACTTCGATGCGGGCTGGCAGGAGAGCTGGCGGAACCGCATCGACGGCGCGCAGGCGCAGATCGACGACCTGCTGGCGCGGCGACAGGCCGCTGTCGAGACAGGCGACCGGGCCGCGTTCCTGGCCACCAGCGACCCGACCGACCCGATCCAACTGGCCGACGACGCGGCCTGGTTCGACCGCAGCCAGGATCTGGCGACACCGCTGGCCGGTTTCGAGCTGACCGGACAACTCAAGGGCCTGACAGCGGATGGCATGTTGGCCGACCTGATGGCAGGCTGGCAAACCGGCGACGGCAAACAGCGGCAGGTTCGGCAGACGGTCTGGCTGCCGCTGCAAGACGGCCAGTTGACCTATGGCGGCCCGTCGTGGGCGGCGACACAGGAGGGGTCTGTGACCCTGTTGTATCCGGCCGCCAGCCAACCGTTGGCCGAGGCGTTGGCGCCGCTGCTGGACCACGCCTACCGGACCATGGCTTCTGCGCTTGGCATAGACCCGGCGCCTCTGACCATCAAGCTGTACACCAACGACCTGGCGCTCAGCCTGGCTGCCAGGCACGATCTCCCCGCGGGCGTGACTGCTGTCTCCGTTCCCGGCGGGTCGCTGCACGCAGTTGTCAATCCTCAACAGGGCGCCGCAGCCGCGGCGGAGGTGCGCAACAACCTGCTCGATGCGTTGACGGAACATCTGTTGGGTCAGCTTGGCGTGCCATCAACGACAGACAGCCGTTGGCTGCGGGCTGGACTAGGCCGAATCGCACTGCAATGGATCGATCCCGACATTGGCTGGCAACAGGCGAACCGGCTGGCAGGCAAGATACCGTTGGCCGTCCAGCAGAACCGCCTCTGGCCGCTGGGCGAGCTTCCCGATCCCGACGCGCTGACTTCGACTGCCAGAACCCTGGCGCAAGCCGAGGCGTGGGACGCCAGCAGTTATCTGATCCAACGCTTTGGGACCGATGGACTGAGCCGGCTGCTGGCAGCGCTGGCGAGCGAAGCGACGATGGACGCGGCCATGCAGTCCGCGCTGGGCGTTTCGCTGGACGACTTCGACCAGGACTGGCTGGCGACCGCTGGCGTGCTGCATGCGCCGGCCGAGTGGCTGGCGCTGGCCGAGAGCTTCGACGCCCAGCGCGCGCTTGGCGAGGCGACCCGGCTGGCCGGTGATGAGTTCGCTGGCCGCGAGACGGGGACGGACGGCGGGCAAAACGCGGCAGGAGAGGTTGCCGACGCGTTTGCCGAGCTGGGGTTGCAGCCCGCAGGCGACAACGGGACGTTCCTTCAGACCTTCCCGATCAGCCATACTGCCCCGATCGCGTCGCCGGTGCTGGCGTTTCACCACAATGACGAGACGCTGGAGCTTGCCTACCGGGAGGACTTTCTGGAGCGGATTGAGGGCCATGCGCTGGGAGGACAAGCCAGCGGGCCGGTGGTGTGGGTGCGCGACCCAACTTACAGCGGCATGTCGCTGGATGGCAAGATCGTTCTGCGCGACCCGTCAGAGCCGCTGGACGTGGAGATACGCAACGCCGCCGAGGCGGGCGCGGGCGCGCTGATTCTGCTGACGGCGCCCGGTCCTAACGAAATGAACTCGCGCACGCCCATCGACGTAGGCCAAATCGTGACGCCGACAATCCCGGTGCTGGAACTAACTAAAGACGCCTTTGAGCGGTTGCTGGCCTTCTCCGACCACAGCCTGGTGGATCTGAACACCGCGCCGGCCGCGCTGCGGCTGAACCTGACCGCCGACGCCTCCGTTCCCCTGGACAAGGTCACTGCACGCACCGGCGCCAACGTACTGGGCTTGCTGCCGGGCAGCGACCCCGCGCTGGCCGACGAAGTAGTGATCGTCAGCGCCCACTTCGATGGGACGGGCACGGACGGTGCAGGCACGATCTATCCCGGCGCCAACGACAACGCGGCCGGTGTGGCGACGCTGCTGGAGATCGCGCGCAGTTGGCACGCGGCCGGTGTGCAGCCCGCCCGCCCGGTGCTCTTTGCCGCCTGGGACGGCGACGAGATAAACCAGGCCGGCTCGCGCGCCTATCTTGCCAACCCGTCGGTGCCGCTGACGGCGACGCTGGGCGTGTTGAACCTGGACGATGTGGGCGCGGGCCGCGGCTTTTTCCTGACCTATCAGGGCGACCGCAGCCGCGAGGCACTGACCAACCAGTCGTTGGCGTTCGCGTCCACAGTGCTGAACGCACGCGCTGATGTGAAACAGGTCGAGGACATCGGCGACCAGACGACCTTCCAGCGTGCTGGCCTGCCTGCCACGCTGGTGATCTGGGCCGATGCGAACGATGATGCCAACACAACCAAGGATACCGCCGACAAGCTGGATGAAGTGAAACTGCGCCGGTCGGGCCAGGTGGTGTCGCTCGCGCTGCGCTGGCTGACAGACCATTGATGCCAGACTGGAAGGAATCACTCTAGCACGCGCAGTGAATCTGTGTTATAGTAGAATCCGGGTTTTACATTAAACTCTCCCCTCACACACTGAGGACACCAAAAACAACCGTTTCAACCAGAGAAAGGACACACCAATGGGATACCCTTACAAACTGCCTGACCTGCCTTATTCGCAGGATGCACTGGAGCCTTATATCGACGCCAGGACCATGGGCATCCATCACGACAAGCACCACGCCGGCTACGTCAACAACCTGAACAAGGCTCTGGAGGGTCATGACGATCTGCAGAAGAAGGACCTTTACGAGCTGCTGGCTGACCTGGACAGCGTGCCGGCCGACATTCGCACCGCAGTGCGCAACAATGGCGGCGGCCATGCCAATCACTCGCTGTTCTGGAAGGTCATGAAGCCAGGTGCGGGCGGCGTACCCAGCGGCAAGCTGGCGGAAGCCATCGACTCCACCTTCGGCTCCTTTGACGCATTCAAAGAGCAGTTCTCCAAGGCCGGCGCGACGCGGTTCGGCTCCGGCTGGGCCTGGCTGTCGGTAAACGGCGACGGTGGTCTGGTGGTCTCGTCCACTGCCAATCAGGACAACCCGGTTTCGGCAGGACTGATCCCGATCCTCGGTCTGGATGTCTGGGAGCACGCGTATTACCTGAAGTATCAGAATCTGCGCGGCAACTACATCACGGCCTGGTGGGAAGTGGTAAACTGGGACGCAGTCGGCAGCAACTACAGCGCTGTCCAGGTTGCACTGGGCATCTCCGGTTTCGTCGGGCGGATCAAATCAAGCTGGGACAAGATCTTTGGCTAGCCTGCAAGCGGCAACGCAATTTACCCGCTGATTCACGAACGGCGGCCCAGCACGCCTGGGCCGCCGTTCTATTTGCAGGAGGAACATGCCTCGATGACCATGATCACGTTTGACGACGGCGACCGGCGATTCAATCTGCGCGTTGCCGGCGTTGCGATGGACGGCGACCGTGTGCTGCTGCAACGGGATCCGGCCGGCGATTTCTGGTTTCTGCCCGGTGGACGTTGTGAGTTCGGCGAGGCTACGACGGAGTCGCTGGAGCGCGAGATGATGGAGGAACTTGGCGTCGCTGCCAGAGCGGACCGGTTGTTGTGGGTGGTCGAGAACTTCTTCCGCTTCGACGGATACGTTTTCCACGAGATGGGCCTCTACTGGCTGATGCGCTTGCCCGAGGATTGGCTGGCAGCCCATCGCAATGGCCCGATCAACGGCATGGAAGGTATTATTCCAATCGTTTTTCGGTGGTTTGACCGCCGCGAGATCGAATCCATAGCCTTGCATCCTGAATTCCTGCGAACTGCGCTTGATAACCTACCCGGCGCGACGCAACATGTCGTCCAGCGCGACTGAAATTCCTGCACGCCAGCAGCCGTCGAACCTGAGCCACGCCACACAGCGCACCATCGCTGGCTACGCAGTACACAGCTAACACAACCTCACAAACCTACCACGGAGGCAAACGATGGATCGAGTCTACACAATGGAACTGGTGCGGTCGTTTCAGGTCGGCGAGATGAGCCGGCGCGAGTTTTTGACCAAGGCAGGCGCGGCGCTGGGCAGCTTTGCCGCCGCGTCGACGGTGCTGGCCGCCTGCACGCCGGTGACCGGACCGACAGAGCCGGTGGTCGTCGCGACTCTGGAGCCGGTTGCCGCTGAGCCAACTCTGACAGCGACACCTGACGGACCCAGCATCCTGACACAGATGGTCGAATACCCGGACGGCAACGGCGACACGCTGATGGCTTACGTGGCGCGCCCTGCCGGCGATGGCGTCTACCCGGCTGTGGTGGTGATCCAGGAGTGGTGGGGACTCAACGATCACATCAAGGACGTGACCAACCGCTTCGCGGCCGAGGGATTTGTCGCCCTGGCGCCCGACCTCTACCATGGCGCGGTGACCAGCGAACCCAACGAGGCGCGCAAGCTGGTGATGGAGATGGACCAGGACACGGCGGTCGCGGAGATTCGCAGCGGTGTCGATTACCTGCTGGCGCAGGAGTACGTGGCCGGCCCGACGGTCGGCATCACCGGCTTCTGCATGGGCGGCGGGCTGACCTTGCAGGTCGCGCTGGTAGAGGATCGGCTGGGCGCGGCGGTGCCGTGGTACGGCTCGCCGCTGAGCGCGCAGCAGGCCGCGACAGTCAAGGCGCCGGTGCTGGGCAACTACGGCAGCCTGGACAGCGGCATTCCGGCGTCACGGGTGGAAGCGATGGGCGAGGCAATGACGGCCGCCGGCATCCCCAACGAGTTCTACATCTACGACGGCGCGCAGCATTCGTTCTTCAACGACACGCGCACCAGCTACAACCCCGAAGCGGCTGCCTTGGCGTGGGAGCGGACGCTGGCGTGGCTGCGCAAGTACGTGGCGGTTGAGCAAGTAACAAGCTTTTATGGAGTGCTTGAAGATCGCTCTCCATCACGCGCCTCCCCGGCCCAGTTGCGCGGCCGGTCGTCGACGCCTTGCAGGATGACGAACGCGATCACGATAAACACCAGCAGGCTTAGCACTGCGGCCGGCCGTCCCAGTCCCAGCGTGTCGGCGACATAGCCCCACAGAAACGGTCCGATGATCGCTGCAAAGCGTCCCACCATCGCGCATGCAAGCCGTAGAACTCGCCCACGAACTGCGGTGGCGCCAGACGCAGCAGATAGGGCCGGTCAGCCGCCCAGGTGCCGCCCAGCGCAACCCCAGCCACCGTCGCCACGCCCCAGAACAGCCAGCGCGACAGGTCCAGCAGAGCGATCAGCGCCACGGCCGCCAGCGCGGCCATCCACATCACCAGCACGATGTTCAGCGCGCGCTTGGGGCCGATGCGATCCACCACCACACCCCACAGGATGCCGCCCGCCACCGCCACCGCGATGCTGATCAGCAACAACCCCTGCGTCTCCCCCTGGCTGAAACCGACCTCGTTGATGGCGTAGATGCCCATGAAGACGATCAACGTGTTGATGGGGTCGGTATAAAAAACGCGGCCGACCAGAAAGCGCGCCAGGCCGCGGTAGCGGGTCGCGTGCAGCATCGGTCCCACCACCGGCAGCAGCACCAGCGATTCCACCAGCCCGGCCAGCGCGCCGATCAGCAGGAACCAGGCGAGCGGCTGCCTGCCGGCCAGCGCCACCAGCAGCACTGCCAGCGCGCCCTGCGCGACGCCGATCGCGGCCCAGAGCGCGAAATAGCGCGGCCAGTTGTCGATGGTGCGAATGCCGCGGCCGTAGGTCTGTGAGAACGCGCCGCGCACCACCCTGGCCAGCGAGCCAGCTCCGTGCAGCAGCGGTTCCCTGACGAACAGAAAGCAGGGCAGGGCAAAGAGCAGGAAGAGCAGCGCCGTCGCCCGGAAGATGCCGGTGTAGCCGATGCGGTCCAGGAAGAGCAGGCCGGTGGCGACGCCGATGAACGACCCCAGATAGCCAAGACCGATCCCTAACCCGCTGACCCGGCCGCGGTTCTCCTCGGTACTGACCGCGGGCAACAGCGCGTCGTAGAAGATCAATCCACCCTGAAACATGTAGTTCGCCCCGATGAACAGCGCCAGCGAAAACGCCAATCCGCCCGCGCCCAGCAGCGCCGTCATGGTGACGCACAGCAGCGTGGTTACGACCAGGAAGGGTTTGCGCCGGCCGGCCTGGTCGGAGAAAGCGCCCAGAATCGGCGCCGTGAAGAATAGCAACGCCATGGAGAAGCTGTTGGCGTAGCCGTAATCAGCGTCCGCACCTCCCATCTGGTTGACGACCCACAGGCTGAAGTAGAGCGACACGATGTTGATCGAAAACGTCGTGTTCGCCAGGTCGTATAACGCCCACGAGAGGATCGACAGACGTGTCGGCTGAGGCTGGGCGGCGGGCGGCAGGCTTGCCATAGACGCCGGTGTTACGCTGCCAGGGGATCAGCCGGCAACTCAGCGCGGCGCGCCTCGGCAATCGCCTCCTGCGTGTTGGTGACGAGCAGGATGAACAGCCCCAGTACAAAGAATAGAATGACCGATAAAATCGCCAGCCGC
>JACKBK010000016.1 GCA_020634555.1 Caldilineae bacterium | reverse complement strand
AACTACTCAACTTTCACCGTTGCGTCACTCCCGCGAAGGTGGGAATCTAGGGCCGGTGAAGACGAGGATTCCCGCCTTCGCGGCGCGAACCGTGACGGGTGAGCAGTTACCAAGAGAGATGGTAAATGATGACCTACGGTTGAAATACGAGATATCTGTTGGCCTGTCATTCTGCCGATATGTCACCTCCTTCCCATGGTAATTGTGTAGCTGAAGGGCCGGGACGGAGGTTGCCTAACAATGGACGAGCAGTCAGCCGCTCGTCCATTGTTAGATGCAAGGTATGTAGTTCTACTGCTGAGATAAACCTGCCTTGGCCCTCGCTGCAACGGTGTAGTCAGCGCCAGTCGCAGCTTCTGACCGATTGACAAAGTCAGCTTCGTTCTCTGAAAGAGAGTCTCAACCTACTCGCCTTGTTTCAACCAGGCCCACGCTTTGTCTGTATCTTCCGGAGGGAAGTACTGAGCGTCCTTGGCATAGAAGGGATCGGCAAGGGCTGTTAGCCACTTCTCCCATCGTTTGTCGCCGACTATGGCCATCTTCTTGATCTTGTCGTGAAATCGGTGGCCGAACTTCAGATCAGGCAGCCATGCCTTGACTTCTTCACCGGCGAATTCCTGCAGGTCCAGGAGCAAGTACACGCCATCAGCGTATTGATCTACCAAAGCCTGGATTGCCGGATTCAGCTGCTGGTAATCGTCAGGCGTGACCTTGCCCGCGACTTTGTAGCCAACCACCGGCCCGGAGCTTTCACTGAGTTTCTCTATCACAAGACTACCTCCTGTTGAATCTGGTCTGCAATCTATTTTGCCAGATGAAGCCGAGCCTGACAGGCTCAAAACCCGTCAGGCTCGGCGGTCTCTAATCTGACGTCGCTGGTCGGATTAACGCCGGACCGTTTCGCTTTCGATTATTCGTTGCTGGCAGCCACGATGGTCCCTTCGGCGACCACGTTGCCCTCAGCATCGGCAGCCACGCCGCCTTCGCCCGCAACCACGTTGCCTTCAGGATCCTGGGCAGCGCCGGCCACATAGGACGCGATCTGGCCCGACAGCTCGTCACCGACGGTCAGGGTGACTACATCTGCGCTGTAGCCCTGCATGCTGTTGATCACACCTTCGCTCTCGGTGTCTTCCAGGAGCAGCAACATCATCGAGCTATCCGGTGTCAACGCCTGGCCGATCTGCTCCAGGTCACCCTTGGAAATCGGGCGGCCCAGATACTTGCCTGCTACGCCGCCGACTACACCGCCGGCTGCGACCCAGGCCAGCAGGCCAACAGGACCGCCGATCAAGCTCAACAGGCCGCCGGCTGCAATACCAACCGCCGCACCTACGCCGCCGCGCCCCGGCTCATGGACGTGGACCTTGCCGGCGGCATCCTGCTCGACCACTGCCTGTGCCACGATCTTGTAGCCATCCAGCGCGCCGGAGGCCTTGATTGCACTCACGGCGTCGGAGGCGCCCTTCTGACCGGCGAAGCGGAACGCCAGAATGTTGTAGATCGCCGAAGAATCGTTTTTTGCCATCATTGTACTCCTTCAGATAGTTTGGAATTACGAACTTGTTTCCTAATGAATGCAGTGTTACGGGCATTCATTTTCATCACGGGTGGATTATTCGTCGGCCAGCAGAGAAGCGACGGCATCAGCCGCTGCTTCCTCTTCGATGATCTCGGCGGCCACCAGCGCATCGACTGCTTCCTGGGCCGCCTCTTCCTCGATAACTTCAGCGGCGAGCAGCGCCTTCAGTGCAGCCAGCGCGGCCGCAGCCTTGATCTCTTCCGCAGCCTCAACAGCCTCCGCTGCTTCCTCTTCAGCTTCTTCCTCGACGGCGAGCGCGCCGGCGACGACTTCCGCTGCCTCTTCCGCCGCGGCTTCTTCGATCAAACCGGCGACCAGCAGCGCCTCTGCGGCATCTTCGGCCGCGGCGTCCTCGATAGCCAGTGCTTCAGCGACGGCATCAGCGGCTTCTTGCATGGCCGCTTCTTCGATCAGCTCAGCCTCGACCAGCGCGCGGGCCGCCGCCAGCGCGGCAGCCTCGATCACGGCCTCCGCCTCGGCAATCGCTTCCGCCTCCGTCTCCATGGCCTCGGCCACGACTTCGGCAGCTTCATCCATGGCGGCTTCCTCGATCAGCTCCGCCGCAAACAATACCTCGGCCACATCTTCCGCCGCGGCGTCCTCGATGGCCAGCGCGGTAGCTACCACGTCGGCGGCCTCGGCGATGGCGGCTTCCTCGATCAGTTCGACCTCTGCCAGCACCTGGGCCACTTCCAACGCAGCTGCGTACTTGATGGCCTCGGCGGCCTCGATGGCTTCCTCGGCCTCGATCATGGCTTCCAGCTCTTTGCCGACCATGATCAACGCCTGGGGCGAGATCATGGCCTGAGCCAGCGCCACACCGCCGGTGTCAGCAATGGCATCGCGCAGGCGTGTTGCCCAGTGGTGCTCGATCACCAGGATCGCTCCGGCGCTGCCGGCCGGAATGCTGTCGGCCAGGTCGCGCAGTTGGTCCACGTTCAGACCATAGTCGCGTTCGGCGACTGCGACGGCGCCCATGACAGCGCCTTCAGCCGCGCCTTCCAGCCCGCCGACCTGGAGTCCGATCAAGCTGCCGGCCACGGCGCCAAGGCGCTCGCGCTCGGCCTCGCTCAGATCGGTCATGTGCATGGCGTTGGAAACGGCGCCGCTCTTGTCCTTCTGAACGAACAGCAAATCCACAAGGCGGATAACCCCGCGCTTGCGTACCCGGCGCAGTTCAGCCAGGATCTGGCCGGTAGCCTCGAACTTGTCGAAGCCGATAACGAAGACCTGAATCGGGCCTGTAACCCTCTTCTCGCTCATTGAGAACCTCCTGTGTCCATGGTATTTAGGTCTTCCCCGAAGGGATACAAGATTGTGAAGCGCCCAGATATTGCACGCACAACAAAGCAAAGTGGTTTTCGTACAGGGTATTCAGTATGCCTGCCAGCGCGGCTTGATCCGGGACCCACCCAACCAGCCGCGTCACCGGCGAAGAGTTTTCCGGTGTTACTTCAGGTTCACTTACCGTCATGCCGCCCAGGCGATCTGTCCAGGATTTATCCAGAACGCCGACGACACAGATGGCATAGGTGCCTGATCTGTCAAAAGGGTAAGTCATCTTCGGATATTCCGACCTTTGCATACCTGCGTTGGGCAGCGTCTGAATCTGGTGCCTTTCGCCGAATTTATTCTGAGCCAAGTCACTACTCCCTAGTATAGAGCCAACTACCTGTTCTTGTCATGCCCAAAATTGAGTAGAAGTTGGGTATTCGGAATAGATTTTGTCATTTTGCATCCGCGGACTTGGCCTTCAGCCACGTTTGCGCCTCTGCCCAGGAAGCATCCAGCGCTGCGCCGAGGCCAGGCTGCTCAGGGAACACGTTATTACGGCCGATCTCATCAAGAACGCCCGTTTTCTCCAGCGTGGTCATCACGCTCGCCTCAACACCCTCGAGCATGAAACGGTTGCCGCCGGCCTGTGCCGTTTTAGCATATATGGACAGCTGCTTGAGGAAGGTGCTGTGAGTCTCCTGCACGCTGCGCAGACGCCAGATGATGACCGCGTTGGTGACACCTTCCAGAGAGGGCATCTTGTTCATGACGGTAGGCACCTCGGCGAAGAAGTTTGCACCTTCGTAGGCTACAACGGTTGCCTGGTTTGAGGGAAAGGCGGCAGGCAGATCCTTTTCTTGCCAGTAGCCGTCCTCTCCCCGTACAAGCTGATACAGCCTGATATGGGAAGCAGAGGCGCTGATGTAAAGCAGCAGCGACAACCCTGCGCCTAGGAAAATGGTGTATTGCAAAGGAATGAACAGAGCCGAGACAAAGGTCAACAACCCGGCTGCCGCCGAGCCCCAGGATGCCCTGTACACCAGTCTAGCGTTCGGAATTCGGGCGGCAATCAACTCGCCACCGATGACAAACAGCATTCCGGCAATGACGGACAGCGGCACCAGCTCGGCCAGGCTGCCGAAGAGCATCAGAATCAGGGCCAACCACAACCCGGCAAAGACGCCGCCCCAGCGGGATTGACTCCCGGCGCCTACACTGATGCCGGTGCGCGACAGGGAACCGCCGGTTCCCATGGACTGGAAAAAGCTGCCCAGCAAGTTGCCAATGCCCTCGCCGATGAAATCACGGCTGGCATCGGCCCGGGTGCCGTCGGTGTTGGGATAAGCGGTGCTGATGCCGGCACCCTGCACCAACGCCACCAATGCCACCGAGAGCGATCCCAGCGCCAGTTTCGGTATCAGGGAAAAAGCCGGCAGGGTGGGAGTGGGCAGGCCGCGCGGGATTGAGGCAATGCTGCTGACCAGCGGGACTGGCAGTTTCAACAGATAAACGACCACCGTCATGATGATCAGTGTGAAGATGGCCGCCAGCTTCTCCGTCTGCGGGATGCGTTTGAGAATCAGCATAAGTACGATGGTGCTGACGGAAACCGCTGTGATCTGCAAACTCCACTGCGGTATGTTCACAAGCCAGTTGATCACCTCCATCAGCTTGTTGCTGCCAGTCGGAGCATACCCCGAGAAATCGCCCATCTCGCCGATGATGATGAGCAACGAAGCGGCGGCCACAAAGCCGGTCATCACGCCGTTCGAGACGAAGTTGACCAGGCTGCCCAGCCGCAACAGCCCCAAAATCAACATCATCACGCCAACCAGGAATGTAATGGTAAACAGGGCCGCGGGCATCTGGTTGCTTTGAATGTCGGCCGATTGCATGACACTGGCCGTTGACAGAGCAATGGCGCTGGTCAGGGTGCTGATCATCAGGATGGTGCCGGTTGACAAGGACGCAGCGATCGTGGCGACGATGCCCGAGTACATGCCGTAGAGCGGGTTTACACCGGCCAGTTGGGCATAGGCCATTCCTTCAGGAATGCTAAACAAGCCGGTGGCAAAGCCGGATATCGCATCGGATTTCAGCGTCTTTGGGTTTGGCTTGACGGAACCTAAGAAGCTCTTTATGCTCATGGCACGTTCTCCTGAGAGTGGCCAGTCACACTGGTGTTCGATAAAACTGGTTCTAACGGATTCTTGGATGCAGGAAGTTGTCGTCGCAAAGGGCGCTCGCCGGAGGCTACCCACTGCGCTCTGCTCCGGGGTGCTACGCAAAGCCATCCGGCTACCTGCTGCGGGGCGCAAGCAGCGAGATGCAAGCCTGCTGGGCTACGGAATCCGTAGGCCCGGAGGGCCTTTCACGTCGCTGCTCGCGTCCCGGAGTGGGTAGCCCGATCCGTTTTACGGTCGGTCGGCCGCATCCTGGCCAGCCTGGTGCGCGTGGGCTTCAACTGCCTCTTCCAGATTCAGGAACATTCGCTCGTTGCCCAACTTCTTACCCAGGGGTGACTGCCGGACGATGTGCAAGGCTGCGGGATTCAAGGCCGCCAGTTCCAATAAAATGCCGGCGTTATGCAATCGCGTTTCAAATTGTTCCAACGACTTGAGTGCTGTGTACTCGATGTCCGGAATCGCACCGCAGTCCAGGATCAAGACTTGTGGCGAACTTTGGTGTATCAGCTCCCAAAGTTTGTCAATCACATCCGCCACGTTGGCAAAGAAAAGCCGACCTTCGGTGCGGGCTATCAACAATCCGGGGATTGCTTCAAGATCGGGGTGCTGGTCGTCCAGCGGCCGAAACACGTCGGTGCCCGGCTTGCGGCCGATGGCGTACACCGGCGGCCGATCGACATCGATGAGGAGCGAGAGGAGCGAGATGAGCACGGCAACCAGAATGCCCTCCAGGATACCCAACGCGATCACCCCGGCAACGGCGAGCAACGCCCAGATCAGCTCCGTTCGCCTGATCCGGGCCATATCCCGAAACTCGCCCAGGTTGATCAGGCTTGCGGCTGCCACCAGCACCAACGAGCCGAGCGTCGCCTCGGGCATGAGGCTGATCAAGGGCGCCAGAATCAAGAGGGTCAACACAACCACGCCTACTGTCACCAGTTCAGCAAGCTGGGTTTTGGCGCCTGCGTTGGCGTTGACGACCGTCTGCGAGGTGCCGCCGCCGGCGGGGTAGGCCTGGAAAAAGCTGCCCGCGACGTTGGCCACACCCAACGCGAGGAGTTCCTGGTTAGCGTCCGCAGTGGGTTCTCCATGTTCCCGAAAAGCTCTGGCGGCAGCCGTTGACTCGGTGAAAGACATCAGGGCTATACCGATAGCAGGGAACCACAGGCTGCCTACCAGGGATGGATCAGGCAGGGTCAGAGAGGGCAACCCGGTCGGGATTTTACCGATGAGCGCAATCCCAAGCTGGTTGAGGTCAAAAAGGGCCGACAGCGCGATCCCGACGACAACCGCTACCAGTGCCGCCGGAATGGCCGGGACGAAACGCGGCAACAAGATCAGAATCGCCAGCGTCAATGCCGCCAGCGCCACTGTAGGCCAATTGACTTGCTCCAGGCTGGTCAGGATAACTGTCAAAGTCCCCAGAGTCGTTGAGCCGCTGGGGACGGACAGTCCCAGGATCTTGCCCAACTGGCTGACGAAAATCACCACGCCGATACCGGCCTTGAAGCCGGTCAGCACGGGCAGTGAAATGAAGTCAGCCAGAAATCCAAGTCGCAGCACGGCCGCCAGAAGCAGGAATGCGCCTACCAGCAGGGCAAGGGTGGTGGCCGGAACGATGTAATCGGTGGCGTTGCTCACAGGTCCCACAGCGGCCAGCAGCGCAGAGCCGGTGAGAATGGAGAGCGCCGAGGTCGAACTGACACTCAAGCGGCGCGAGCTGCCCAGCAGCACATAGACGGCCATGGGCACCAACGCCACATAAAGGCCGGACTGCACCGGCAAGCCGGCGATGGTGGCATAGGCCATGGTTTGGGGAACAACCACGGCGCCAGCGATCAGCCCTGCCAGCAGGTCAGAGCGCAACCAACTGGACTTGTAGCTGGGCAACCAACCCAGAATAGGCAAATGTTTTGCCAGACTGCTGGAAGCGGCGACCTTTGTCATACGTTACTGTTCCTCGGACGCAAAGACAGTGCGCCAATCCTGTTTCATACTGACCACTGTCCAACCGCGCTCCTGTGCCATTTTCACCGCATCTTTGGCCCCGGCCGTGTAAGCGAACTCGCGGGCGGCTTCGTCGTGTTTGGCGGGGCCGTCATTGTCGAAGGTGGTGATCCGCCCTTCGGCGGCACGTATTTAGCGTTGGACTTATCAGTCACCGCCGCAACATACTCCAGAATAGCTTGTTTAGCAGGCGTATCATGCCAGGACGACAGATCAACGTCATTTTGCTTTCCTCACTTCCGTCAATGCGCCAACTCATCTCTTGAAAAGCTGCTTGAACGTTGAGCGCGATCTGGAGGCCATCTCACTGTGGGGTGCTTCGCAAACGACCAGCGTTCCTGGTGTCTCGTCAACCTTGATATGTGAGGTTCGTATGTGAGGATGCGGACCCGGCACACCTGCGGTGTATATGCAGGTGAGCCGGGCTGAAAGCATCAGAGGTGGCCGCATCTGCCCACGCCGGGGTGCCGCGCAAAGGATGCTATCCCCGTGGGGCAAACCGTCAACCCAGCCTAGTACATCATACGTCGGCGTTCACGTCTGCGGCCACGCCGCCTTGCCCGCCGTCGCACACCACAGACCGACACTGGCGTCAACGGGCGCCCAACCACGTCGATAAAGAGGGAGCTTGCCCCACCACTGGCCGGCATCTCGCCATCCAGGATCTCAACATGGTAGCCAAAACTATCACCGTCCAGTGTTGGGTCTTGCAGCACGACGACGACGTCGTTGACCTCATCCTCCGAGAATATGGACAGCACGGCGTTCGGTGGGTCGTCGGCAAAGCTGTCCTCTCCGTCCCCCCAAGAGTCCAGGAACTCCTCCGTAGGGACGTGTCCCGTGACCCGCTGTGGCCGGTCGGAGAACATCAGCGTGGTCGGGGCAACTCCGTACAGAGTCAGGCGGCCGTTTTCATAGGCTATCCCCGCCGCCGATTGAACGAACAGCGCCTCGATCTCAGCGGCCGATGCGAGTTCTTCCATCGCTACATCTTCGTTGGACATGAGTTTCTCCTTATTGTAATTTAAATCGCACTTGGTGCGGTTATCACTGCCGATATCCGGCATCCGGCGCCAGACTTGCCATCTGTCAGGTATCCTGCGGCTTGCTCGCTGGTTGTTCACCTGCATGCGGTGCTTCAACTCGCGCACCCATCCGTTTCGCAGTAGGCAGCAAGATCAGCAGCAGCAACACACCGCCCACAAGGACATATAGCAGTGTCGTCGTGCCGGCGAAATTCTGCGCGCTGACCAGGATGGCCGCGGAGATATTACGCTGGGCCGTGCCAAGGCTCATCACGCTGCGAATCGCCGGATCTCTCCCTCCCAGGAGCAAGCCGATCAGGACGCTTCCGACGATTAACAGCACCAGAGCCAGGAGTCCCCAGGAACCGATCAGGCTGATGATGTTGGACACGTTCAGCCCCAACCCAACCACAAGAAGGACGATAAGGGAAATACTGGAGGTCTTGTCCATGAACCGCTGCCAGTGCCCGGCGCTATCCGGTGAATGGGACTTGAACAGCATACCGAGCGCCAGGGGCACCAACATCAGGGCGATCAACGACTTGGCGATATCCCACGGGTTCACCGAAACACCGGGTAACAGCAACGGAAGAACAAGTGGCACATAGAAGACGGTGACCACCATCAACAGCACCATCAGTCCAACGCTGAAGGCGATGTTGCCCTTGGCGCCCTGCACCAGCTTGGGCAGGAAGGGAGCGCCGGCGGCTGTTGCGAACATGATCAGTCCAATCTGCAGCGGCTGGTCCAACGGCAAGACCGCTGTGATCAAGTACGCCCATAGCGGCACCAGCACGAAGTTCGCCACAAGGGCCAGGATGACGAGCCGCGCGTTCTTCAACGGTCCAACGATTTGCGCCATCGTCAGGCTCATCCCCATGGCCAGCATGCTGGTCACGATGAAGAGCAAGCCTGACACCTGGGCGACCACGGCAAGAAACTCTGAGATCGTCATCTAGTACATCCTTCAGCGATACTTACTACCTCGTAAACTAGGTTTCTCATTGTCATTGCGAGCCGCTGCGGCGAAGCAATCTCTCGGTTGTGAGGACCGCCCGCCCGTAAACGGATCGGGCTACAAGGTGAAAGGCCCGGAGGGCCTGGGAATCTCAGCCCTGAAAGGGCTTCCACCTTGCTGCTCGCGCCCCGGAGCGGGTAGCCGGGAGGTTTTGCGCAGCATCCCGGCGGGCGTGTCGACCCAATTACTGACATAATTCTTAACCTTCAGTAGTCTCGCGTTGTTCTGCCTGCTCTTGGAGAGGTTGAACGGCACGTCCGGCAGCGTCAGGCGGGGTACCAGCAGAGCCGGTACCCCGCCCAAGGTCAGAAGCGGATAGGATCGAGGATCAGTCGAGCGCCATCGCCGCAGCCATTTCCATCTCGAGGTTGCGGTACTGTTCTTTCTCCACTGATACTTCTACATACTGGATGGTGCCGCCGGTGAATGCGCCCTGCGTCTCGGGCGTGTACTCCTTGGCGACAGCATCGGCACTGTCGCGGCCTATGCACAGGCCGTCACCGCACAGCGTGAACTTGCCGGTTTGGGTGCGCATCGGGCCCTCAGCAACGACCTTATCATCGATGTACAGCTTGGCCGTGCCATGCGACTCGCCGTACTGGCCCGCTTTCTCGCGGTTGAACTCTACACCGAGCGTGTACTTGCCCGGCTTGAGCGCCTCATCAGAGATGAACTCCTGCTGCGGTGGGATGCCCAGGAAGTTGTACACGTAGTACAGTTTCTTGTCCTTGATGAACAGCGAGTGCCCGCCGAAGCGTGACCCGTGGGCAAAGATGACGCCTGAACAGTCGTCGCCAACTTCGACATTGGCAAGGATCTTGTATGAACGCCCGCGAACGTTGGCGGCAACGCCTTCGGGAACCGCCGACGTATCCGGGTAGTAGATGTACCGCTGGCGAGGCGGCTCAGTGGAAGGCCGCTCGATGTTGGAAAGGACTACCGGTGGGAAATCGTTAAGGGGCAGCACCAGGTTCTTGCGAGCTTCATCCATCCACAACTGCTTCATGTACTCGAGCTTTTCCGGGTACTGCTCGGCCAGATCCGTAGATTCGGAGCGATCTTCGGCAAGGTTATACAGCTCCCACCGGTCCTGGTCAAAATGGCCTTTACCGGTCAGCGGCGCATGGGTTGCGGCAGCATGCCAGCCGTCCTCCCAGATGCCGCGCGTGCCCATCATCTCGTAGTACTGGCACTTCTTCTGAGTCGGCCCGTCCGGATCGGCGTCGAAGCTGTAGCGCATCGAAATCCCGTTCATCGGGTATTGAGCCACGCCGCGATAGGTCTCGGGCATTTCCAGCCCACATACATCCAAAATGGTCGCAGCAACATCGGAAGAGTGGTGATACTGATGCCGGACCTCACCGCGCGCCTTCATCCCCTTCGGCCACGAGATGATCATCGGGTCGCAGGTGCCGCCGGAGTACTCTGAGTAGCGCTTGAACATCCTGAACGGCGTCGAGAAGGCGGCCGCCCAGCCGGTGGGCATGTGGTTATACGCGTCTGGCCCTCCGAGCTTATCGATCATCGTCAGGTTTTCCTGCAGATCATCGGGGAAGCCATTGAAGAACTTGTTCTCGTTAACCGAACCGTTGGCCGAGCCCTCACCAGAGGTGCCGTTGTCAGCGGCATAGAGTATGAGCGTGTTTTCGAACTGACCTGATTCCTCCAGATAATCGAGGATGCGTCCGATCTGGGCATCGGTGTACTCAGAGAAGCCGGCAAATACCTCAGCCATGCGGCAGAAGAGCTTCTTCTGGTCATCGCTCAAGGTATCCCACGGCAGGACGACATCAAGCGGGTTCGCCTGGTCCTCTGGCATCGGGTTGAACGGGGTCAGCTTGGTGCCTTCGGGCATAACACCCTTCTCAATCATGCGCGCCAGCACCCATTCGCGATAGGCTTCGTAGCCGTCGTCGAACTTACCCTTGTACTTGTCAATGTACTCCTGGGGAGCATGGTGGGGGGCATGGTTGGCGCCGGGGCAGAACCACATATACCACGGCTTGGAGGGGTTGCTGGCCTTGTTGTCACGGATCATGCGGATGGCCTGGTCGGCCAGATCTTTGGACAGGTGATAGCCTTGTTCGGGTAGATAGGGCTGGTCGATGTAGTGGTTGTCCTCGACAAGATCGGGATACCATTGGTTCGTCTCGCCGCCCAGGAACCCATAAAAGCGATCGAAACCCTTCTGCAGCGGCCATGTGCCCCGGTACCCGCCGGGGGCGTTGTCCTGCTCGGGCACATTGTGGTTCTTGCCTACCCAGAAGGTGCTCCAACCAGCATCCTGAAGGATATGGCTGATTGTGGCACACTGATCGGGAATGCGAGCGTGATAACCGGGGAAGCCGTTGGAAGCTTCCACGATTTCAGCAAAACCGTTGACGTGGTGGTTGCGGCCGGTCAAGCAGGTGGACCGGGTCGGCGCACACAGGGCAGTCGTGTGCCATTGCGTGTAGATCAAACCGCGGTCTGCCAGTTTCTGTGCCGCCGGCATGTTGATGCCACCCCCGTAGGGCGACCACGCTGCCAATCCGGTGTCATCGTACAGGATGAAGAGGACGTTTGGGGCATCCTCGGGGGCTTTGGGAGGGCTGTACGGCCCCCAGTCGGGTGTCGAGTCGCGCACATCGAGTTCGATCTTCCCTTTGAAGACCTGCTCGGTATGCAGTTCGGGTAATGTTTTCTTCTCAGTCACTGTATACCTCCGTTCGGTTACGTGTGGTCTGCTGTTTCTTTGGTCAGTCGACGGCCATGGCCGCAGCCATCTCCATTTCAAGGTCGCGGTACTGTTCCTTCTCCACCGACACTTCCACGTACTGGATGGTGCCGCCGGTGAATTTGCCTTGCGTCTCCGGCGTGTACTCCTTGGCGACGGCGTCGGCGCTGTCGCGGCCAACACACAGACCATCGCCACACAGCGTGAACTTGCCAAGCTGAGCCTTCATCGGCCCTTCGGCCACCACCTTGTTGTTGATATAGAGTTTTGCCGTGCCGAGAGACTCGCCATACTGGCCGGCCTTCTCACGGTTGAACTCCATGCCCAGCGTGTACTTGCCCGGCGCGATCTCGTCGCTGGAGACGAACTCCTGCTGTGGTGGGATGCCCAGGAAGTTGTACACGTAGTACAGCTTCATGTCGTGAATGAACAGCGAATGCCCGCCGAAACGTGAGCCGTGGGCGAAGATGACGCCCGAGCAGTCGTCACCGACTTCGACGTCGGCGAGAATCTTGAACGAGCGTCCACGTACGTTGGCGGCGACGCCCTCGGGCACCGCAGTTGTGTCGGGGTAGTAGATGTACCGCTGGCGGGGCGGCTCCGTGGAGGGCCGCTCGTCGGTGAGGATTTCGACGGCCGTACGGTCGTCGAGCGGCAGGACCAGGTTCTTGCGCGCCTCGTCCATCCACAGCTGCTTGAGCTCCTCCAGCTTCTCCGGGTACTTGTCGGCGACGTTGGTAGACTCCGAGCGGTCCTCGTCGACGTGGTACAGCTCCCATTCGTCCTCGTCGAAGTGACCCTGGCTGGTCATCGGGCCATGCACGGCCGATGCCCGCCAGCCATCCGCCCAGATGCCTCGGGTTCCCATCATCTCGAAGTACTGGTGCTTTTTCTGGGTCGGGCCGTCCGGGTCGGCGTCGAAGGTGTACCGCATCGAGACGCCCGACAGCGGGTATTGCTCGACGCCGCGATAGACGTCTGGCATCTCGAGCCCGCAGATGTCGAGGATCGTCGGGACGATGTCGGTCGAGTGGTGGTACTGGTGGCGCACCTCGCCGCGCGCCTTCATACCCTTGGGCCACGAGATGATCAGCGGGTCGCAGGTGCCGCCGGAGTACTCCGAGTACCGCTTGAACATCTTGAACGGCGTGGAGAACGCGACCGCCCAGCCGGTGGGAAAGTGGTTGTAGCAGTCCGGGCTGCCCAGCTTGTCGATCATCGATAGGTTCTCTGCGAGATCGTCGGGGTAGGTGTTGAACAGCTTGTTCTCGTTGACCGAACCGTTGGGCGAACCCTCACCGGAGGTGCCGTTGTCGGCAGCGTACAGCACGAGGGTGTTCTCGAGCTGGCCCGACTCCTCGAGATAGTCGATGATGCGCCCGATCTGGGCATCGGTGTACTCCGAGAACCCCGCCCACACCTCGGCCATGCGCGAGAAGAGCTTCTTCTCCTGGTCGTTCAGGGTGTCCCACGGGCGTACCTGGTCGGCGGGGATCGCCACATCGGCCATCGGGTTGAGTTCCGTCAGCTTGGTGCCTTCTGGGATGACGCCCTTCTCGATCATGCGTTTCAGCACCCATTCGCGGTAGGCCTCGTAGCCGTCGTCGAACTTGCCCTTATACTTGTCGATGTACTCTGGTGGAGCCTGGTGGGGGGCGTGGTTGGCGCCGGGGCAGAACCACATGTACCACGGTTTGGAGGGGTTGCTGGCTTTATTATCACGAATCATGCGGATGGCCTGGTCGGTCAGATCCTTGGACAGGTGATAGCCTTCATCGGGTAGGTAGGGCTGATCGATGAAGTGGTTGTCTTCGACCAGATCCGGGAAGTATTGGCTGGTCTCGCCGCCCAGGAAGCCGTAGAAGCGGTCGAAGCCCTGCTGTAGCGGCCAGGTTCCCTTGTACCCACCGGGGGCATTGTCCTGTTCGGGCACATTGTGGTTCTTGCCTACCCAGAAGGTGCTCCATCCGGCGTCCTGCAGGATGTGGCCGACCGTGGCGCATTGCGCGGGGAGCCGGCCATGCTGGCCGGGGTACCCTGTCGTGGCCTCAGCGATGCAGGCGAACCCGTTGAGGTGGTGGTTGCGACCGGTCAAACAGGTCGACCGTGTGGGTGAACAGATCGCAGTCGTGTGCCACTGGCTGTACACCAGGCCGTTATCGGCAAGCTTCTGCGCCGTGGGCATGTTGATCCCACCGCCAAAGGGCGACCACGCGGACAATCCTGTGTCATCATACAAGATGAAGAGGACGTTGGGTGCATCCTCCGGCGCCTTCGGCGGGCTGTACGGTCCCCAATCCGGTACCGAGTCGCGCACATCGAGTTCGATCTTCCCTTTGAAGACCTGCTCAGTATGCAGTTCGGGTAGTGTTTTCTTTTCAGACATTGCAAACCTCCTGTGGGTTGCTTTGAATACGCTGTGGATACAATGTAGGGTGGAAACCAGTCACCTGTGTGATGAAAACAGGTTTGTACCGATACCCGATTGACACACTCCACTGGTGATGAATAACAGTTTGCCGGTCGACTCACTCGCTCATGTGACGACAGGGCGCGTACGGAATTGCGTGCGTGTTGCCCCGCTTGATTGAGTGCTTGCCACAAGAGCTATGTGTCTTTTTTGAGAACCTGTTCAATTCTGTATCCTACAGACAGTGTAACATGGGCCTTGCGAGGTGTCATACCCACAATTGAGTAAAAACATGGGTGATTCGCGGGAGGCATTCTAGAACGCCTATCCGCAAATATACAGACAGGTCCAGCACCGTTACTAGGGTTGGACCTGTTTGATAGAAACGCAGTTTCAGTGGACTGAGGATGTCCTCTATGTTACAGAAAGCTCTCTTGCACGGTGGGCAGCTTCCATCCGGTTGTGAACGGACAGCTTGTCGTAGATGTTCCTGGTATGCGTGCGCAGCGTGCTGATGGAGATGCAAAGTTCCTCGGCGATCTGGTTTGGTGTCAGGTCGGTTGCCAGGTACTCCAGAACCTGGCACTCTCGTTGGGTCAGATCCTCCGTTCCCACCGGTATTGTCGCATTAAGTGTAGGTGGCTGCTGCGCGGTGGGCACAGGTGTTGCTGTGGAGGAGGCAAGGACGGGGGTGGGGAAGGCGGCCAGCAGCCTGCTGACAAAGGCGGCGATGGCAGGGCGCAAGGCCTGTTGCTCGCGATCCAGATGCTGGAGCAGACTGGCCATCGGCTGGCCCAGGTCCACGAAATTGCGGACAGCACCGGCTGCCTGTGCCAGGTCCAACGCTGCGGTCAATTGTCTTTTGGCTGTCTGCCAGTTGCCCTGCACCTGGTATGCCAGGGCTTTCAGGGCCAGCACATCGATGCGATAGATCCTACGATTCATCGCGAGCAGTTGCTGATCGATCTGCTCAAGCAAGCTTAGCGCCTGCTCTGCATCTTCAGCGTTTCGCTCCGCCAATAACAGCTTAACCGGCGTGAGTTGGAGCAGGTAGTGAAACCAGATTGGGCGGTGCATATCGATGTCGATTGCCGCACCCAGGCCGCGGGCGTGATCGACGTCTCCCTTCGCCAGAGCGATCTCGATCCGAAAGGCACGGAGAGCATCCAATGCAAACATGCTGCCCGGTTCTTGCAGGTAGGCAGTGATGGACGCAATAATCTCCTCGGCCTTTTCGCTACTTCCTTGGGCAAGAGAGATCTTGGCCAGGGCAATCGCGGCCTGAGACAGATATTCAGGGGATGCCAGCGCCGGTTCCTGCACAATCGCATAAAGGACCGATTCCGCCATGGACAGCTCGTTGGAAAGGTAGTGTGCGATACCTGACACATACCTTGCCTGGTTGAGGGTATCCACTAGACCGTAGTTACTGGTCCAATGAATGCTCTCGCTCGCCGATCGCTGGGCGCCAAGAAGGTCGCCGTCCATGTAGTAAATGAAGGATCGGTAATAGAGGAGCCTGCCTCTTTCGCTAGCCGCCAGGTCGGGAACTTTGAACGCTTCTTCGAGGATCGCATTGCCTTGCTCGACCTCACCTATCATCTGATAGCCAAAGGACTGGAACGAAATCGTCATGCTCCGAAAGAGTTGCGACTGCCGCGGCAACAACGTCAACGCTTCAGCAGAGGCGGCAAGGACTGTTGACGGATCACCCATATATAGGCCTATCAGGGCATTGAGATAGGCAAGCTCTCCACGCACTTCCCGCACTACGGGCGTGTCATTGGGCAGCAAAGCTATCAGATCTGCAGCCCTGGAAACAAATAGCTCGATTTGGCCCCGGCCTCGTGTCACGGGAAGGTGCGCCAGGGTGATCGAAAGAAGAGGATCGTTGGCCGTGACTTCATCGGGGAACCATGCCAGCCAACATTCCAGGTCGAACCAGTTTTCCGAGTTGATGAGATGGTGGCGTTGTTGCGCCACAATTTGTATGGCTGTTTCTGTTTCTCCGGCCGCAACGTAATGGCGAATCGCGTCATTCCACAGGGCATTGCGGGCAAACCACGCGGCGGCCCTGCTGTGCAATCCGGCCAGATCCTCGCGGCTGAAACGCTCCTGCAACGTCTTCTGCAACAGGTCCTGGAAGAGATGGTGGTAGCGGAACCACTGGCGTTGGTCGTCCAGCGGGATGAGAAAGAGGTTTTGCTTCTGCAGCCAGTCCAGAAAGCTGTCCCCGGTCATGGTATCCTGTTCGTCGGCGCCATCGGACTGGCAGACAGCTTCACTCAACGATGCTGACAAGCGATCCATCAAGCTGCTGGCCAACAGCCATCGCTGGTTCACCGGATCGAGGCGCGCCAGCACTTCGGCAAACAGGTAGTCGTTCAGATAGCGGCTGCTCCCCGGTATATCATCCACCAACGCAGCGTCCTCGTCCCGGTTGCGCAAGGACAAGGCCGCCAATCGCAACGCGGTTACCCAACCCTCGGTTCGTTCGGTCCATTCGGCAGCGGTCGCTTCGTCCACGGTCCGTTGCAGTATCTTGCTCAACAAGCTGGCTGTTTGCTGAACGGTGAAGCGCAGGTCGCGCGCCCGAACTTCGGTGACTTGTCCGTGAGCACGCAGGGATGCGATAGGCAGGGGCGGATCGCGCCGGGTGATCAGTAAAAGGTGGAGGACGGGCGAGGGGTGGCGCAACAGCTCGCCCAGCAGCGTAAAGATCAGCGGCTCGTTGATCCGGTGGAGATCGTCAAGGGCAAGGACAAAGGGCTTCCCGATCATATCCAGATCGTTCAGCAGGTAGCGAGCGACTACCGGCGCCGAAGGCATAGCAGTCGTTTGCAGCAGGCCCCTGGTTTTCAGGTCGGCATCGGGGAAGACGCGTTGAACCCCGCTCACCAGGTAGCTCGTGAAGAGTCGCAGGTCTTTGTCGGCTTCGTCCAGGGAGAGCCAGACGCTGGGATAGGCGCTGGCTTCCAGCCACATGCTCGCAACCGTGGTCTTACCATAGCCGGCAGGTGCCGAGATCAAGGTGAGCGGTCGCAGCGTGTTGCGGTCAAGGCGTTTCAAAAGCTCAGCGCGCGGCTCCATGTCCGGGGTAACAGGCGGACGATAAAGCTTGGTGGTCAGCAAGGGATCAGGTGCCCTTCCAGCCATCCATTCTGCGTTCACTGACCCGCCCGGTGAAGAATCACTGTGTTCTGGAGTGACTTGTACTTTGTCCCTGGGATTCATCGCGACACAGATCGATTGTTTACTTGGTCACAAAGCTTTCTCAATTATCGCATGAACATTATACCCACGAAATAGCCGACAAGTAAAATTGGACCGGCGGTTTCCTTGCCTGTCTGCTCTGTGATGTCTTGTCCTGCTTCGAAAATAAGGCTGCTTCGAAAATAGAAGCTGCTGCGGCCGGTCTCCGACCGAGCCGTCCGGTGAATTGTTGCTCAAGACGGCCCCAGATGCGGTCAGGCCCCTGCCGGGGTGCAAGCAAGGACCGCACGGAACACAGGAGTTCGCTATTTTCATTGATCGGAGTGCCGGGTCCGCCCGTCCGGGCGGCTGACTTGAAAATAGACGTTGCTGTGGCCGGTCTGTGCAAAGCCTCCCGGAGGGGCCGGCCGAGCCGCCCCGTTTTCATCCATGGTTGTGCGAATAGCGCATGGTCGTCTCAGATGAGATGGCCCCAAACCGTGAACAAAAAAAGCCGTTGGCAGCCCCGCCCGACTGCCAACGGCCCTCGCTTTTAAGATTCAACGGTGACGGTCGCCTACTCCTGCAACGGGCCGGCCTCCTGCGGGATGAAAAACGCTGCTAACGCATACACCACCACACCGGGAGCAAACCCGGTCAGCACGGTCAGCATCACGTATCCGATGCGCACCACCAGCGGATCGATCTGGAAGAAGGTGGCCACCCCGCCGCAAACGCCGGCGATCGTCCGGTCGTCGCGCGACCGGCGCAACGGCATCCGATAGCCCGTGCCGCGCAGGTCACGCCATTGACGCCAGTCCGGCGCCCGGCCCATCACGCCCAGCACCAGGAAGACGCCGACGCCGATCAGCACTGCCGGCAATGCCAGCGCCCAGAATGTGCCCCACAACGCTTGCAGCCGCCAGGGAAGCAGTCCGAGGGCGTTCAACAGCAGCACCGCGCCGACCATCACCAGCAAAGCGCCGTAAAGCAGCGCCGGATTGCTGCGCACCTGTTGCCAAAGGTCAGTGGATGGGACGGTCTTGGCAGCGGCGTGTTCCTGGCTCTCTTTGGGAATCGTCAGCGCCAGCACAGCGTAAGGAATCAGGGCAATGCCGGCGGTTAGAAAAGCAGCGAACAACCACACCAGCCGGATGATGCCAACATCGACGTGAAAGCGCTCGCCCAGCCCGCCGCAGACGCCCGCCACGCTGCGGTTGGTGACACTGCGGTACAGATATCGCTCAGATGTAACATCGCGGCCCTTGCCTTCGATGATCTTGTGCTCGCTCATCAGATAAAGCTCCTTACAAGCTGTTTGAAAAACACCCGAGAGACTTCGGAAGTAGCCGTTTTCTGTCGAAACTCGACCTAGTCGTTTGAGTCTGCCTCTCCAACCCCCGGCTACTTCCGAAGTCTACAGGTAAGAGTCGCTTCAGGGACACCGGGTAGCGGTGTACTGTCTATTACTACGCACGAACGCCGGGAAGGTTACGCATTTGATGCAGAACGCGTGTAAAATCTTCGTATGAGTTTGCCCGATCGCGATTACGTCCTGCGCGCGCTGCTGCGTGACAAGATCCACGTTCGTCCCGAGACGCTGGCCCGGCTGCCATCGGCGGATGCTGCCCGTCTGCGAAGTCCCCTCGACCTGGCGCGCATGGCCTTGCAACCATTGCAGCACGCGCCGCTGGCCATGCTCGACTGGTGGCGGCTGCATCCGCGCGGCCATGTGGTAATCAGATCGGTGGATGCAGGATATGCAGGCGGTCCGCAGGCTGTAGGTCGCCGCACCCTGGACTGCGTGGCCTGGGTGGTCGCCCGCGATCTGCTGGCCGACGATCAACTGCCGGCTGCGGTCGCCAATATGTTCGATCACATGTTAGGCTGTGACGGCGCTTTTGAGGGTCCGTGGCTCAGCGATGGGGGTGGACTCAGCCAACTGTGGCGGGATGCGGCCGGCCGTCTTCAGCGCCAACTCGCGCTGGGCTACGCTCCTGGACCATTCGCTCACCATCCGCACGATTACCTGGCCTGGGGAATGCGCATGTTTCTCGCCGACCGGCAGCAACTCAACATCGCCGATCCGGGGCTGGAACGTCTCCTGGCAACCACCCTCTTTGATGCCGTGTTCTGGCAACGGGCCAACCCGGTCGACGGTCAGGCTGCGTCAGGCTGAACCGTCGCCGCGCTGGCTGCTCGCCGTTCACGCCGCCAGGCCAACAGCGCCAGCACCAGGCCGATGCCGATCAGTCCCGCTACCAGCAGAAATTGGTCGTGCAGGGCGCTGGAGATCACCTCGGGCGATGCGGCGCTGATGTCGGTCGGCTGGCCGGCGTAGATGCTCAGTGCGCTGGCGAACAGCGCGCCCAGCAGCGCGATGCCGGTGGTCTGGCCCAGTGTGCGTGTAATGCTGAGCATCCCCGAGGCAATGCCCAGCCGGTTGCGCGGCGCTGCCCCCATGATCGCGCTGTTGTTGGGGCTTTGGAAGACGCCCATGCCTACGCCGATCAGCAGCATCCGCAGAATGAACCCCAGAGGCGTCGTTGTGGCGTTCATCGTGCTGGCCACCAGATAGCCGACCGTTAGTATCGCCAGACCGATGACGCTTACCGGACGTGTGCCGAAGCGGTCGGAAAGGCTGCCCGACAGCGGTCCGAGCACTGCCAGCACCAGCGGCGTGCTTGCCATCAGGATGCCAACCTGCGCCACCGGCAGCGACAGCGCAAGCTCCAGGTAGAACGGCAGCAGGAATACGACAGCCGCAATCGCCACGAACGTCAGTGCGCCGGTGGCCAGATTGAGGCTGAACTGCAGGTTGCGAAACAGGTTCAGATCAACCATGGGGAAGCGGACACGTTGTTCAATGGCGATGAACAACACCAGGGATACAGCAGCCAGCCCAAATAGCGCCAGGATGCGCGGATCGCCGAAGCCGATGGTCTGGCCGACTGTCAACCCCAGCAACAGCGCCAGGAGGCCAACAGCAAACACGCCTGCACCCAGGAAGTCGAACTGCTCGTGGTTGGATTTGGGGGTGAGCGGCGGCACATAGCGCCATACCGCTATCAACGCCAACAGTCCCAGAGGCACGTTGACGAAGAAGATCCAGTGCCAGCTCAGCGCGTTGATGATCAGCCCGCCGGCCGTCGGGCCAACCACAATGCCCAGCGAGATGACGCCGGCCGAGAATCCCAACGCCTTGCCCCGTTCTGCCGATGGCCAGGTTTCGGTCACAATGGCGACGCCCAGTGCCAGCAACATGGCTGCACCGATCGATTGGATGAGGCGCGCAGCGATCAACACGTAGACGGTCGGTGATAAACCACAAAGCGCAGATCCGGCGGTGAAAATCACCAGTCCCAGCAGGAAGATACGCTTCTTGCCGAGCATGTCCGCCAGCCGGCCTACGCTCAACATTAACACGCTGAGGCCCAGCAGAAACGCCAGCACGACCCACTGGATGGTTGGGAAGTTGGTGTTGAAATCGGCGACCATGGTCGGCAGCGCCACATTGACGATGGTGCTGTCCACCGTTCCCATGAAAAGGGCCAGGCTAACAGCCCCCAAGATCAGCCATTTATTGCGATACATGTTGTCCATCAAACTAAGCTGCCTGTCATGCGTATGATGCGGCTTCCTCTATCCTGTCATTCCCGTGCAGGCGGGAATCCACTCTTCACAAACCCGTCATTCCCGCGCAAGCGGGAATGACGGATGAGTTGTTGCGTGGTATAATCGCTGCCATGAACCTTGAAGATGGCGCTCTCGAACTCGGTGTGCCGCTGGATGCAGGACAACTTGCCAGCTTCGACCGCTATCTGGCGCTGTTGCAGGACTGGAACCAGCGGATGAACCTGACGACCATCACCGATGCCGGGGAGGTCGTCACAAAGCATTTCCTCGATAGCCTGTCCTGTCTGCTGGCTCTGCCTGCCATCGACCGGCAGCCGGTGCAGCAGTGGCTTGAAAGGCCACTGCGAGGTGTCGATGTCGGCGCGGGAGCGGGATTTCCAGGGCTGCCGTTGAAGATCGCCTGGCCGGCTCTACGGCTGACGCTGGTGGAAACCACCGGCAAGAAATGCCGCTTTTTGGAGCAGGTCGTGGCCGATCTTGGTTTGCAGAACGTGACCGTGGTCAACAGCCGGGCAGAGGACTTCGGCCAGGGGCCACAGCGCGCATCCTTCGATCTTGCGATGGCCCGGGCGCTGTCACGTCTGCCCACGGCGCTGGAATATTGCCTGCCTCTGCTCCAAATCGGCGGATGGCTGATCGCGCAGAAGGGCAAGGAGCCACAGGAAGAGGTCACTGACGCGCGCGTGGCGCTCAATACGCTGGGCGGCAGTTTGCACGATATTCTCCCGGTCAACGTGCCCGGTCTGGATGCCCAACGCGCGCTGGTGATTATTGCAAAGGCCGCCCGCACCCCCGCTGCCTATCCACGCAGGGCCGGCACGCCGCAGCGCCAGCCGCTGCTCTGACGTCCGTGACCAGGCAAACCCTGTTCTTCTTCTCCTACTCGTCTTCCTGCTCCTGCTCGTTTCTTCTTTTGCGCACCGTTCCCGCCGCCAACACTCCCTTGCCCGCGTGTGCCAGCAAGACCGCGCCAACCTCGAAAACGATGGTCTCGTCGCGCGGCACCTTCAGGCTCGCAGCCAGCTTATCAGCCAGAGCGGCAGCCTCGTCAGGGCTGTGGCCGTGGCCGACGATCACCGTTTCAACCGGCGCCGTTTCCAGCAGATCCTGAGTCAGACGCCTGATTGCACCCTTGCGCCCGCGCGCCGGGCCATCCATTGTAATGCGCCCCTCTTCGTCGATCATCAGGATCGCGCGAATGTTGAGCGTCTGGCCGAGTCGGCTCATCACAGGAATCAACGCGTTAAGCCTCCCGCCCCGCTTGACCTGATCCAGCGACTCGAGAAAGAAGCGAATGGTGATGCGGCTCTGCATCTCGCGCAGCGCTGCGGCAATAGTTGTCAGGTCTGCCCCGGCGGCGGCCAGCTGCGCGGCCTCAATAGCTTGCAGGCCATAGCCCAACGACACCGACCGGCCATCGACGACCTCGACCTGGCCTGGATAGCTCTGGGCTGCCGCCCAAGCGCTGTTGTAGGTGACGCTGTGTGCGCCGGTCAATGTGACGCAGAGTACCTGGTGGCCGGCAGCTACCAGTGGTGCAAATGCCTCATCGTACGCGCCAACCGGGGGGCCTGAGGTGTCACAGGGCAGCCCGGCCGCGAGGCGCTTCTCCAGCTCGGCGCGCGTGGCTTCACTATCCAGCACTTCGTGGTCGCCAAACCGCAGGATCAGCGGCACCTGGTGGATATCATAGGCGGCTAACAGGTCGGGGGGAATGTCGCTGCCGGTGTCGGTGACGATTTTGATGGTCATCAATGCTTGCTCATGGGGTCAACGGTAAACGCCTTAAGTTGGTGCAGATTATAGCCTTGTTTCAGGTGCTGCGCAATACGTGGTGTAAGGAGAGCAAGGTCATTCAGTTTACTGCCAAAGCGTCACTCTTGGCGGGGCGAGCACACAACCGGCACGAATCGAAACGCCAGCATAGAGTTTCACTCTCATCTGGCGATCGTCTGGCGAGCCGCTTCGCTGAGTATGTCGAACGCTGTTGTTGGTCCGCAACAATCGCTCAGCGTGACGACTACGCGAGAACTGAATAACCCTAGGAAGGATCGGATAGGGAAAGATGGAACCTGTCAGGAACCCAAAAATCAACATTTGACATAGAACGCATGTTCTGATATACTTGCATCATAAATCCTTTAGGGGCAATCCCCGTTATTTGTTGTCGCACACCAAGGTCATGAGCTGTCGCTGCCCCATCGTTATGGTTGGTCAGGAGGCGGCGCATGCGCAGGCGACTGGAGATGCAAGCGGATCGGATCGAGGCGGTGCTGGCATCGCACAAAGTACAGGGGCGGGTGTGGGGCGGCGCAGTCACGCCGCGCTTCATCCGCTTCCAGGTCATGACCTCGCTGGACACCCGGGTCAACCGGGTGTCGGGGCTGTCGGAGGAGATCGCCCTCTCGCTGGGCGTGCCGGCGACCCGGATCTACCGCCAGAACGGCGCCATCCAGGTGGAGGTGCCGCGCAGCGAGCCGGATGTGGTGCGGTTGCTGCCGCTCTGCCGGCGGCTGGGAGGCGAGGCGCCGCCGGGCGCAGCGTTGCTGGGCGTGGACGAGGAAGGGATGCCGCTGTTGGTGCGGCTGAGCAGCCCGGACGTGGTGCACATCCTGGTGGCCGGGACGACGGGATCGGGCAAGACCGCGCTGGCGAGGACGCTGCTGCTGTCGCTGGCGTTGTTCAACCGGCCTGCGGGGCTGCGGCTGGTGCTGATCGACCCCAAGGGACGAGGGTTTGGCCCGCTGGCTGGACTGCCGCACCTGCTGGGACGGGTGGCGACCAGCGCAGCCGAGGGAGCGTTGGCGCTGGAGTGGCTGGTGGGCGAGATGGAGCGACGCGACCGGGAGGAGGTGTCGACGCCGGAGTTGGTGGTGGGCATCGACGAGCTGGCCGACCTGCTGGTGACGGGCGGCAAGGAGGTGGAGCGGTCGTTGATCCGGCTGGCGCAGCGGGGACGAGAGGCGGGTGTGCATCTGGTGGCGTGTACGCAGAAGCCGTCGGCGGCGGTGGTGAGTGGGCTGTTGAAAGCCAACTTTCCGGTGCGGCTGGTGGGGTCGGTGGCCAGTCCTGAGGATGCGAAGGTGGCGTCGGGGATCGCTGGCACGGGAGCGGAGAAGCTGATGGGACGGGGTGACTTTCTGTTGGTGGCGCGCGGCGAGGTGGTGCGTTTCCAGGCGGCATATGCTGCGCAGGAGGATGTGGAGCGGGTGGTGGCGATGTTGCGCGGCGGCGGGCAGGCGATGATCGAGGGTGCGGGATGAGAAAGGAAAGCAGGGAAAGGAAGGAAACAAGGGAAACGAGGGCAACAAGCAGTCCGGTTTCCTTTCTTTCCCTCCTTTCCCTGGTTTCCCTTCCCTCAGCAGGAGTGTGACCAATGAGACGACTAATCGGCGTGACGATATTGGTGGCCGGTGTGGTGCTGGCGGTGATGGTTGGGCAGCGGATGAGCACCGATGCCATGACGGTGGTGGTGGGGGTGGTATTTGGTGTGGCGGCCAGCATCCCGACCAGTCTGTTGGTGGTGGCGGCGACGCGGAGCCGGCGGGAGGAGGGGTATCGGTTGTCGCGGGACGAGTTGCGTTCGCCGCGGCCTGCGCCGCCACAGGTCTATGTGGTGAACCCGGGAAAGCAGCCGGGGCAGAGCAACGTGCCGTGGCTACCGGGCGCGATGCAGGGGCAGTGGCCTGGTGTGCCCGGTACGACAGGGGGCAACAGCCTCTATGCTGCCGGCCAGCCGCCTCGCCGCTTCAAAGTGGTCGGTGAGGACGAACGTTGGCTGGAAGAACCTTCATACAATGTGATCGATATGATCAACGAATGACAGAACAGTCAACTCGAAACTTGCCGTGGCTGGTTTGTTACCGGGCCATCGCACCGTCAAGTTTAGAAGCTAGAGCAGGAGGAACTGATGTTTTCAAAGAGTGGTGAGAAGATCGACATGGTTGCGACACGCTACGACTATTTCCCGGCCAGCTTCCGCTGGCGCGGCCGGCGGTTGGAAGTTATGGCGGTCGAGAAGTGTTGGACGACCCAGCGGCGCCAGATGCTCCGGCAGTTTCGCGTGCGTACTGAGGCTGGCGTGTTTGTTCTTTCCTGCGAGCCGGCTAAAGACGTCTGGCGGGTGCGCCGCTGGCCGCTAACCTACTGGCTACCGTGGCTGAAAAAAGGGAGCGCGCCCCGGTATCCGTTGCCGCGCCGCCAGCGGCGTCCTGCACTTGGCGGTCTTGCGATGCAGCCAGCCACCGCGCGCGTGAAGCGAAGCTGACCATGGACAGCAATCTGGTTACTTCAGTCAAGCTGGGCTGGATGTGGTTCGATGATGATCCGAAGACCAGCCTGGAGGACAAGCTGCGGCAGGCGTCGGAGCGCTATCGCCAAAAGTTTGGCCAGAAACCGCGGTTGTGCTATGTCAACGGAGGCGCGCTGGCCGACTCACCGCCAGCGGTTGGCTCTGTGCAGATGCGTGGCGCGGGCAATGTCTCGCCAGGCTACTTCTTGTTCGTCGTCGAGTCCGAGTCGCTGGATCTTCCGGTAGCGTAATACTCTCGCAAGATTATCGAAAGTGACAGGTAAGGTTCTTTGGGTAGGGTAATGAAGATGACAGATGGCATTTTATGCCATCGGAACCAGTTCATGCCTAGACAAGGAGGCTTACCAATGAATCGATCACGAACCCTGCTCATCAGTCTCGCCGTATTATTGGCGTTGACGAGCTTCGGCGTCGCGGCGGCTGCGCCGGTTGACGCGACCGTCGCCCCGGACACTCTCCAGAACCGCCCCGCTCGCGGCAAGGTTGTCGTGGCGGATCGCGGCTCCGGCACGATCTCTGTCATTGATGTTGCCACCGATCAGGTCAGTGCGACCGTCGCCCTTCCCAACGACGGCAACACACCAGAACCCATGTATGTTGTGTACAGTTCAGTAGCCAAGCGCGTCTTTGTGGGCGACCGCGGCAACGACCAGGTGGTGGTATTCAACCCGGATGACTACAGCGTTGAAGCGACGGTTGACGCAGGCGCCGGCGTGTTTCACATGTGGATTGATCCGCAGAACAAACAGCTCTGGGTCAACAACGATGTCGACAACACTTCAACTGTTATCGACCCCAAGACGCTGGATGTGTTGGCTACGGTGCCTATGCCTGCCGATTTGGTCTCCATGGGCGGCAAGCCGCACGATGTTGTACTGGATACGCGATTCGCCTACGTAACCATGGTTGGGTTCCCAGGGCCTGATGACTACGTCGTAAAGTATGACAAGCGCACCTTTGCTGAAGTTGGCCGGGTGCCGGTTGGCAAGGACCCGCACGTCTCGCTGACGCTGCGAAACCACAATCTGTACGTGCCCGCTCAGGGAAACAATGAGGTTCGTGTGCTGGATCGGCGGACACTGGATGTGATAACAACCCTGGACGTTCCCGGCGCTCATGGTGCAGGAATGACCAACCAGGGCAAGACGTTCTACACCACCAATCTTCCCGGCGGTGGAACGGAAGGCCTGTGGGCTATTGACACCCAGACCAACACCGTCATCGGATCGCCTGTTGACACGCCGGAAACCGTGCCGCACAACATCGCCTTGACGCCTGATGGCAGCAAGCTGTATGTGACACACTCGGGGCCAAACAACGTGGTGACGGTTTACACCGCCAACAAGCACGATCCGACTCCAGTATACGCTGCGACAGTGACCGTAGGCGACAATCCGTTCGGGCTTGCCTACGTGCCATGACATCGAGCAGCCGGCCGGGCGGGGGCAATCCAGGCCGGTAAACTGCAACGGGCCGGTTCGCAATTTTGCGAACCGGCCCGTTTTGTGTTGAGGGGTTGTGTGCCGCCATCTTTGGGTGATCAGGGCAGCCTTTGCAGCGCCATCTGTGTCGCCTCGACGATCAGCCGATGCTCTGTTGCGTGCGTGCGCGTCTCCAATTCCTGCAACGTGTCGCCAGCTTCGATAGCGACCGGCGCGCTGGCTAACACCTCTCCAGCGTCGATCTGGGGAATGACCCAATGCACCATGACGCCAGTGTGGTCGATTTCGCCGCGCTGGAAGGCGGCATAAGCACGTTCGATGGCGTGTGTGCCAGGGAACTGGCCCGGCAGCGCCGGATGGAGGTTGATGACCTGTCCAGGGAAGCGGCTCAGAAAAAGCGGGCTGAGGATCAACATCCAGCCGGCCAAGACGATCAGATCGGGCTGAAACGCGGCGACCAATCGAGCCAGATCCCCATCGTAATCATTGCGCGGCCGGCCAGCCTGCTTGTACGGCGTCAACGGAAAGGTGACGGCAGGAATGCCAGCCTGCTCAGCCCGCACCAGCCCGAAGGCATCGGCGCGGTTAGAGAAGACAGCCACGATCCGGGCGTCCAACTTCCCGGACTGGCTGGCGTCGATCAGTGCCTGCAGGTTGGTGCCGTTGCCTGAGATCATGACGACCAGGCGCTTCATGTAATCACCACCCGCGGCCCGTTGCTATGCACCACAATCTCGCCGACCAGCCAGGCCTCGTCCTTCAGGGCGCTCAGAGCTTCCCCAGCCTCGTCGGGATGTGTCACCACCAGCATCCCCAATCCCAAATTGAAGACGTGGGCCATTTCCTGGTCATTGATCTGTCCCGTTCGTTGGATGAGCTCAAACAGCGGCAGCATAGGCCAACCTGCCCGCTCCAGTCGCATTCCCAGCCCGTCGGCGAGAATGCGCGGCGGGTTGTCGATCAGCCCGCCGCCGGTGATGTGAACCAGCCCGCGGATATCGACACCCGCCTGTCGCACCTGCTGAACTGCCGGCAGATAGCAACGGTGTGACGCCAACAGCGCCTCACCCAGGGACGTTCCCAACTCAGGCACGTCGGCGGCCAGATCCCAGCCCTCAAACACACGCCGCGCCAGCGAGTATCCGTTGGTGTGCAGCCCTGACGACGCCAGCCCGATGACCGCGTCGCCTGGCTGGGTGCGGCTGCCATCGATAAGCGCTGCGCGATCCACCACTCCAACAACTGTGCCGACCAGATCGAACTCACCGGGTGCATAGACGCCGGGCATCTCGGCGGTTTCGCCGCCCAGTAGCGCACAGCCGGCCGCCTGGCAAGCTGCCGCCGCGCCGCTGACGACCGCGGCGACCATCTGCGGGTCGAGCCGGCTGCTGGCGATGTAGTCAAGGAAGAAAAGAGGGCGCGCGCCCTGAACGAGGATGTCGTTGATGCAGTGGTTGACGATGTCGTGTCCGACGGTGTCGTAGCGGCCCAGCGCGCTGGCAATCTTGGTCTTCGTGCCGACGCCGTCGGTAGAAGCCACCAGCACCGGTGAATCCATGGCGTGGAGAGCCGCCGCGTCGAACAACCCGCCGAACGCGCCAACCCCCAGCAGCACCTCCGGCCCGTACGTCGCCTGCACAGCGTTGCGCATCAGTTCAACCGCGCGCGTGCCGGATTCGATGTTTACACCCGCGTCGCGATACTGGGAAGGGGGCATTGCTTAATTGTAGATGCTCTGCAGATCTTGTGGACTCTCGACGGTCTCGATGCCTTCGTACACAGCATGTAACATCTCCAGATCATCGATCCTGCGTATCTCCGGCAACAGCCGCAATCCCGCGCTGCCGAATCGCAGCTTGAGTCCAAGGTCAATCGCATCGAGCAAACCCTGTCGTCGTCCCTGGATGATCCCCTGCTGGATCCCCTGCTGGATCCCCTGCTGGATCCAGTTCTCGGCAATTGTTGACATGATTACAACTCCTTCTGGCCACTGCTTCTCCATGGCCGCGCGCAGATCATCTTCTGTAATGGTGCTGCTTCCGGTCACCAGATAGCGCAACACTGTCGCCACGAACTCTGCGGTGCTTTCAGTCATTGACAGTTTCTCCATCAGTTCGAAGAGGGCTGTCGCTTGCTCCAATCCATGTTCGTCGTAGACATGCTTCATCGCCAAGAGCGCCAGGCGCAACATAGTTTCGCCCTTGATCTCAGCATCGCTGAACCTTGTCAGGTCGACCAGCCAGTAGCGGAAGTCAGGGAAATAGCCAAGCAGGTCGCTGGGTCCATCGTACATACCGGCCAGGTTCAAGGGAATTCGCCATTCAGGCTGGCCATGGTATACGACCAGCGGAATGATCGGCTGCAGACCGCCGGATGCCTTGGGCCAGCGATGCCAGATGCGCACCATGTAACGCAGCAGTTGGATGGCCACGTTCATATCGGGGTAGCTCTTGTGTTCGAAGAGCACATAGACTGCAGCCGGCCGGTTGTCCCTCAGTCGGACAGAAAAGAGCAGGTCCGAATAGTGCGCGTGCAGACTTTCGTCGATGAACGTGTCAGCCTGCGGTTGCACCGAGGATAGATTCACTTGCGCCGCAACTTCGGGCGGCAGATAATGCCGCAGAAAGTCAGTTGCTACTTCCTGGCGTGCCAGACTTTGTCTGAAGAATCGATCGTGGGGATTGGTCAGAGTTTCGGCCATGGCCGTATTTTAGCCGAAGCGGGCTTTCGCGCCAATGTCGCGGCGATAATGCATGCCTTGAAACCGGATTTGTTCGACGCCGTTGTATGCCTGCGCCAGCGCTCCAGCCAGATCATCGCCGGTGGCGGTGACAGCCAGGACGCGGCCGCCGTTGGTGAGCACGCGGCCATCATCGGCCAGCTTCGTGCCGGCATGAAACACGGCCACATCACGCAGCGCCTCAGCATCTGCCAGTCCGGTGATCTCGCGATTCTTGGGATAGCTGCCGGGATAGCCTTCCGACGCGGCCACCACGGTTGCGGCTGCGCCGTCATGCCAGCGCACATCCACCTGGTCCAGCGTTCCGTCGAGACAGGCATCGAATACTTGAAGCAGATCACTGGCCAGCAGCGGCAGAATAACCTGCGTCTCAGGGTCCCCGAAGCGGCAGTTGAATTCCAGCACCTTGATCCCGTCGGCCGTCAGCATCAGTCCGGCATAGAGGATGCCGATATAGGGTGTCCCCTCGGCGCGCATACCGTCCAGCGTGGGTTGCATGACTGTTTGGCGCACCTCGTCCAGTAGCCCGGCCGTTATAACCGGCGCGGGCGCATAGGCGCCCATGCCGCCTGTGTTGGGGCCCAGGTCGCCGTCGAATATCCGCTTGTGGTCCTGTGCTGCCGGCATCATTGCCAGGTTGCGGCCATCGCTGAAGGCCAGCACCGAGGCTTCCTGTCCGGCCAGCCGCTCTTCGATCACCACCTCATCCCCGGCTGCACCGAATGCCTGCTCGACCATGATCTGGTGCAACACAGCCTCGGTTTCGGATAGCGACTCGGGCAGCAATACCCCTTTGCCGGCTGCAAGTCCTGATGCCTTGACCACAATGGGGTAGTCGATGGTGTGGACGTGATCGATGGCGGCGTTGAAATCCGTGAAGACAGCGTAGCGAGCGGTAGGAATGCCGTGACGCTGCATGAATGCCTTGGCGAACGCTTTGGACGACTCTAACTGCGCGGCGGCCTGGCTGGGTCCAAAGCAACGGATGCCCGAGGCGCGGAACGCATCGACCGCGCCCGCTGCCAGCGGCGCTTCCGGTCCGACCACGACCAGTTCGATGTTTTCGTCCTTCGCCAGCCTCGCCAGCATTGCGATGTCATCGGCTGCAATCGGGACGTTGCCGATCTTGCCGCCGGCCAGCGCGGTGCCGCCGTTGCCCGGCGCCACCAGCACTTGTGCCACGCGCGGCGACTGCGCCAGCTTCCAAGCCAGCGCGTGTTCCCGCCCGCCGTTGCCAGCGACAAGGATTCTTGTTGAGTTCATAGATTTCCCTACGTTTCCTTTACCCCCAAACTCCCTCAAACGCCAGCTTCTCCTTCGACGTCCAGTACTCCTCCAAGTGGATTGGGTAGTTGCCGGTAAAGCAGGCGCTGCAGTGGCCGGTTGGCGCATCGATGCCCGCCTGCACCGCCCGCAACATGCCCTCGTGGGACAGGTATGCCAGGCTATCGGCGCCGATGTGCTGGCGGATCTCCTCCACGGTTCTGGAATGGCCGATCAGTTCTTCGCCGCGAGCCATGTCGATGCCCATGAAGCAGGGATTGCGCACCGGCGGCGAGCTGACGCGGACGTGAACCTCGGCCGCGCCGCCATCGCGCAGCAGTCGCACCAGCGGTCCGGCGGTGTTGCCGCGCACAATGCTGTCGTCCACCAGCACGACCCGTTTGCCTTCCAGGTTAGCGCGCAGCGGGTTATATTTGAGATGCACGCCGGCCCGGCGCAGCCGGTCGTCTGGCTGGATAAACGTGCGGCCAATGTAGCGGTTTTTTGTCAACCCCTCGGTGTAGGTCAAGCCGGACTCGATGGCGTACCCGATGGCCGCCGGCGTCGCCGAGTCGGGCACACCGACCACGATATCGGCATCGGCCGGCGCCTCGCGGGCCAGCACGCGGCCCAGCCGCTGGCGCACCTGGTGGACTGTCTGGTTCTCGATGATGGAGTCTGGGCGGGCGAAGTAGACATACTCGAAAATGCAGAATGCCTGGCTTGCCGGCGATTCGCTACGGGGGCGCACGCTGTGCAAGCCATCCTGGTCAAGACGCACGATCTCGCCCGGCTCGACCTCGCGCACGTAGTCCGCGCCGATGGTGCCCAGCGCGCACGACTCCGACGCTACGACGTAGCCGGCCTGATGGCCGTTGGCGGGAATGCGGCCGATGCACAGCGGGCGCAGGCCCAGGGGATCGCGTACAGCAAACACCGCGTCACGGGTCAGGATCACCAGCGAGTATGCGCCCTCAGCTTCGGCGATAAAGTTGGCCAGCCGCGCCTCCCAATCGGGCTTGCCAACGCCTGCTCCCAGCGGCGGCAAAGCCAACATCTGGGTGATCACCTCGCTGTCGCTGGAGGAGATCAGCCCGACGCCGCGCTCCAACAGGCTGCGCCGTAGCTCCAGCGCGTTGGTCAGGTTGCCGTTGTGGCCGACGCCCAACGGGCCGTGCATCGTCTCGATCAGATAGGGCTGAGCGTTGCGCAGATGGCTGCCGCCGGTAGTGGAGTAACGGTTATGGCCGATGGCCAGATGTCCCTTCAGCGGGCGCAAGTTTTCCTCGTTGAACACCTGATGCACCAGCCCCATGCCTTTGTGCGAGTAGGCTGCCCAGCCGTCGCAGGTGGCGATTCCGGCGCTCTCCTGGCCGCGATGCTGCAAGGCGTAAAGCGCGAAAAACGCCACTCGCGCCACATCGCTGCCCGGCGCGTAGATGCCGAATACGCCGCACGCCTCGCGCGGCCGGTCGAGGTCGTCGTCAAAGAAGAGGTGTGTCATGGTTGCAGTTGTGTTCTTAAAGTGAAGCGTAAAGCATGAAACGTGAAACGTGAAACGTGAAAAAGACTGTTGCCGGTAATTTGCAGCGCTGTGTGTCGTAGAGTACGCAATACGCTATACGCAAAAGACGCAAAAGACGCAAAAGACGCTACGCATCACGCATTACGTTTCACGTCTTCACGTCCTCACGTTTCACGCAACGACCGGTCGTCCGTCATGATTGTTTCAGTCGCTGCCTGCTGTGCCTGAGCGACGCGCTCGCGCAGGGCTGGCTCGGCCAGGCTCAGTATCTTGGCAGCCAGCAGCGCCGCGCCAGAAGGTTCAAGAACCACCGCGGGTGCAATACCGGACGGCATCCGCAGAGAAGAGAACACGTCCGCGCCGCCATACCGGTCGGAGTAAGGCGGGCAGGCGATGACCGGGGCGGTCACCGCGCCGTCCACCAGGCCGCTGAGGGCGTTGCTGCGCCCGGCCACGGTGATGTAGACCTTCGGCTGCGGGTCGGCTTCGTAAGCTGCCAGCACCTCCAGCGCGAAGCGAGGCGCCTTGTGTGCCGACGCGACGCGGATCTCGCTGGCTATTCCGAACTCGGCCAGCGCATCGGCGATAGCTTGTCCGTGCTTCAGGTCCGACTTGGAACCCATGATGATGGGCACGATTGTCATGGTTTCTCCTTATGTGTAACGACGACGATCACCAGTTTCAATCCTTGACTTTCCTCGCGGCTTGCGACCTCGCTTGCAGCTTTCACCCCCAACTCGCCAACGCCCGTGCGATCCGCTCGCTTGCCGGCTGCGCGCCGGGAACAAACTCGCGCCCCGTCAGTCGCTCGTAGGCAGCAATATAGCGGGCCGCGACCTGGGCGATGAACTCCGGCGGCATGGCCGGCGGCGGTCCGTCACCGCGATACCCCTGGTCCACGAACCAAAGACGCAGGAATTCCTTGTCGAAGTTTTGCGGTTCCTGGTCGCTGCCGTGAGCTGCATCGTAGCTGTCGGCTACCCAATAGCGGCTCGAGTCGGGCGTGTGGATCTCGTCGATTAGAGCCGGCCGGCCGTCAATGAGGCCGAACTCATATTTCGTGTCCACCAGGATCAACCCGGCGCGGCGGGCGATCTGCTGGCCGCGCCTGAACACCGCCAGCGCGGCTTGCTGGATCTCCTGCCACAGCACCGGTTCCACCAGGCCGCGCTCGACAACTTCAACTGAGGTCAGGCGCTCGTCGTGTGCGCCACCGGTCGCCTTGGTTGTGGGTGTGATCACCGGTTCCGGCAACGGATCGTTCTTGCGCAGGCCGGGCGGCAGATCCAACCCATACGGGCGCTCCACGCCGGCGTTATAAAGTGTCCACAGCGATGTTGATGTCACACCGGTGATATAGCCGCGCACGATCACCTCGACCGGCAGTGCATCTGCCTCGTGTGCGATGGTTACATTGGGATCGGGCACATCGATGACGTGATTTGCCACGATGTCGCCAACTTGCTCGAACCACCAGGCCGCCAATTGGTTGAGAACTTGTCCCTTGAAAGGGATTGCACCCAGCACGCGGTCGAAGGCTGATACGCGGTCGGTGGTGATCAGGATGCGCCGGTCGCCCTGCACGTAGATGTCGCGCACCTTGCCCTCGCTGCGCGGCCCCAGTCCGGGCACATCAGCCCGCAGCAGCGCGTGGGGAATGGCGGCGGTGATCTCGTCGTTTGATATCATGGATGCTTCGTGTCCTCCGTGGTGGTTCAGTTTTGGGTATGTCCAGAATCAGTTAGACGCATTGGAATCATATGTTAGAGTTGCGCTGCATAACGCACCCCGTTGACGAAAAGAGGCAGGCCAAGCATTCCATGTTCACCGCGGTGGGCGCGCGGGTGCTGCTGCGGCAGGATATGATCCTCCGGGTGCGGCATCAGGCCAAGAATCGTACCGCGGCGGTTGCAAATGCCGGCGATGGCGTTTTGCGACCCGTTAGGATTCCATGGGTACTGGACTTCATCGGTGGCCGATGATTCAGCCGCCTCCGGTCCTTGGCTGTAGCGCAGGGCAACCAGCCCGTCGCTCTCGATTTTTGTCAGCGTTTCCGAGTCGCGGGCAACGAATTTGCCTTCGCCGTGGGCCACCGGACAGTAGATCGGTTCGGTCAGGTTCGTGGTCCAAATGCACGTGCTGGCCGGCTGCGGCTCCAAATAGACCCAGCGACACTCGAATCGCGCCGAGTCGTTGCGCGTCAGTGTCGCCTGCTGCATCTCCGATCCAGCTTCAACGTCCAACCCAGGCAGCAGCCCTGCCTTCACCAACGCCTGAAAGCCGTTGCAGATACCGATAATCGGCCGGCCAGACTCCACGAATGCCAGAATCTGCTCGCCAAGCTGATGCTGGAGCATCACCGCCCACAGCTTGCCCGCGCCCAAGTCATCGCCGTAACTGAAGCCACCGGGCAACACCAGAACCTGATAATCAACCAGCAACCGCTCGCCGCTGGTCAGTTGATTGACGTGTACGATTTCGGGCGCGCCGCCGGCCAGCTCGAACGCCAGCGCGGCCTCGCGGTCGCGATTCGTGCCCGTCGCATGTAGAATCAGAATGCGTGGTTTCATGGACGCTTTTTGGATGGGCTCGGCCGGCCTGCTCGGCTTGAGAGGAACTGTGTCGCGACCGGCCACCGCGGTCCCCAGTTCATTGGAGAAGATGCTGACGACGGCGTTTGTCGCACCTGCTGCACAGGGAACTGCTACGGCAGGTATTGCAGCGGGTTATAGTTTCGTCCACCGGTGGAGACCTCAAAGTGCAGGTGGGGGCCGGTTGAGCGGCCGGTTGAACCAACTGCGCCGATTTGCTGGCCGCGGGCTACATAGTCGCCCTGCGACACGTCAATGCGGCTGAGATGTCCGTACAGTGTGACATACCCGTCCGGGTGACGAATCACGACGTAGTTGCCATAGCCGACATTGCTCCAGCCTGCTACGGCAACGATGCCTTCGTCGGCTGCCACCGCAGTGGTGCCCAGGGGCGCGCCGATGTCGATGGCCGGATGGTACGAATAGTAGCCCTGGGTAATACGGCCATAGGTCGGCCAGACAAAGTTAGCCGCGCGCCAGGGCGCAGAGGGCGCGCGCGCCACAGCCGGCGGCTGCGGTGGTGTGCGGTCGCCGTCGGGAACGATAAGCACCTGGCCAGTCGTTAACGTGGCGTCGGCGTTGGGCAGGTTGTTGGCAGGATACGAAACGATTTTCTCGACATCGACCTTGTATTTCTTGGCGATGCTCTCCAGCGTATCCTTGTCGGCCACTGTGTGCAGCACACCGTCTACCGGTGGGATGCGCAGACTTTGCCCCACTTCCATGAAGAACTGTTGGTTGAGGTCCTCCAGGTTCGCCCAAATGATGGTGTTGGGATTCAGATGAAACTTCTCGGCGATCTCAAGCACCGTGTCTTCGAGCTGCACGGTATAGGTAATTACGCCCTCGCGCGGCCTGTCCGGTATCTGCGTAAACGGTACCACCCCGCGCAACAGTGCGCCGCTTTCCAGCAAAGGACTGCCACCGACTGCCTCACGGACCAAAATCGGCGCCGACGGCTCGACAGTGTTCGCTTCCTGGGTCGATGGCGCGGCTGCCAGAATGGGAGCCTTCCAGTCGGGGAGCTTTACTTGACTGAGTACAAGAACCAGCGCGGCAATCACCAACAATGCGGCATGGGACGCGATGCGCACCGGTGTGACGTTGTCGTGCTTAAACCGCTGCCAGAACCGACCCGCGTAGTCACCGGCCAGCAATAGGCTGTCCAGCAGCGAGCTACCAAGTGGTGTATTCGGTTGTTGATCGTGCCCCGTGGAAAGCTGGTCTGGCGACGTGTCGGAAGCCTGATCGGCTCCGTTGAGCGGTTGTTGCTCGTCGCCCGTGTGCTCAGTTTCGGGCATGGATTACATCGACAGGTGCAGGGTGGAGAGGAACTCGTCGTTGGTGCGAGTGCGCGAAAGACGCTCGAGCAGCGGCTGCAACGCGTCCATGCCGCCGCCCAGAGCATCGATCATGCGGCGCATGGTCCAAACCTTCTGCAACGTGCCGTCCTCGATCAGCAACTCCTCGCGGCGGGTGCTGGATCGCTCGATGTCAAAGGCGGGGAAGACGCGACGCTCGGCCAGACGACGGTTCAGGTGCAACTCCATGTTGCCCGTGCCCTTGAACTCTTCGTAGATGACATCATCCATCCGGCTGCCGGTGTCCACCAGGCATGTGGCGATGATCGTCAGGCTGCCGCCCTCTTCGATGTTGCGGGCAGCGCCGAAGAAATGCTTGGGCGGGTAGAGGGCTGCGGGATCAAGACCACCGGACAGCGTGCGTCCGCTGGGCGGAACCACCAGGTTGTAAGCCCGCGAGAGGCGGGTAATTGAGTCCAGCAGGATCACTACATCGCGGCCACCTTCCACCAGCCGCTTCGCGCGCGCCAGGGCCATCTCGGCCACGCGGACGTGACTCTGCACTGGATCGTCGAAGGTGGAGCTGATCACCTCGGCTTCCACCGAGCGATCCATGTCGGTGACTTCCTCGGGGCGCTCACCGATCAACACCACCATCAGGTGCAGGTCGGAATAGTTGTAGCTCATCCCATTAGCGATCTGCTTTAGCACCATCGTTTTGCCCGCTTTGGGCGGAGAGACGATCAGACCACGCTGGCCACGCCCGATGGGGGCGACCATGTCCAGCATCCGCGTGGCCAGGATTCTTGGCTGTGAGGACAGGATGATCTGTTCATCAGGAAAAATGGGCGTCAGGCGCTCGAAGGCGGGGCGCAGTTTGGCTTCCTCTGGATCGAGACCGTTGACCGTCTCGACCTTGAGCAGACCGTAATATTTTTCAGTATCCTTGGGTGGACGCACCTGTCCGATCACCAGATCGCCGGTACGCAGGCCAAAGCGCCGGATCTGGCTTTGCGAGACGTAGACATCTTCTCGCCCTGGAAGCAGGTGGTCAGAGCGCAGGAAGCCGATGCCGTCTTGTACGATCTCCAGGACGCCGCCACCGAAGATGTACCCATGGGCCTCAGCGTTGGCTCGCAGGAGGCGCATGATCAGGTCGCCCTTCTTCAATCGCGAGAAGCCTGTGAGACCGAGTTCACGGGCAATTTCCTGGAGCTCATCCAGGTTTTTACTTTCAAGTTCGGATATATTCACGTTCTATATGCTCCTGGCAACATGAGCAGAGGACACAACTATGCTGCGCATGCGTTGTGCCGGAGATAAAGGCAGCCGATGCAGCCCGCCATATCAACTTGCTCGATCCGCTCCATTCGGTGCGGAGGGTATCTATTTCGTTGCGCGTACGATATGAGAATAATGCAAAAGTGGAAGACGCGTTTCAGCGCCGAATTGGACGTTTGGAAGTTCCCTCATCAGGAAAAAAGCTGGCTGATACAGACATTGATGTGATTGGCAATGCGGACAGTGGTCGTACAGCCCGAATTTGACCGCTGAGGAAGGTACGGAGGAAACGCTGCTAGTTGGCAGGGGTCGCCCAGGCACGTAAACCCCGAAGTCTCTGTTACATAAAAAGGAGACACTCAGCCTGCCAGCGCCTCTGCTCTGGCATTTGAGCGATGGCATTATAGCACCGGACCAAATGAGCGTCAAATCGAATTACACCGGTGAAATCACGGCAAGCTTGCAGGCGCGCCATTGTGACAAGAAGTGTCATCGTGCTACAATGCGAGCCGGTACATCGCAATGCGCAATCGGCTCCTGGCAAGACTCTATCATATCATGTATCCCCTGGCTCGTCTCTGGTGGACCCTGCGCGCGCCGGTAAGAATAGGGGTGCGAGGCATTGTGCTGGACCAGCAAGGGCGCGTGTTGTTGGTGCGCCATTCGTACGGCTCAGAGGGCTGGGGATTTCCCGGCGGTGGTCCGGGGCGGCACGAGCGCCTCGCCGACACCATCGTGCGCGAGGTGCGTGAAGAAACAGGTGTGCGCTGTCAAGTAGAGAAGTTACTGGGTGTCTACGACAGCTTCACCGAAGGGAAAAGCGACCACGTTGCACTTTTTATCTGCCGAGCGACAAACCCGCCGCAGCCATTGCCCGCCAGCCCGGAGATCGTCTCATGTGCGTTTTTCTCTGTTGACGACCTGCCGCCGCAGGCATCACAAGGAACCCGGCGGCGGCTGGCTGAGCTGCAAGCCCATGACTCTGCCCGTTGGGGCTTATGGTAACGCCACCAGTCGCCATCAATCGACGACGAAGGCAACCCGTATCGCGGCGCGGTATTCGACGATTTCGTTGCTTGAGACCTTGGCCGTCCAGCGCACGATTTCCATCTCAGTGATGCCGTGCAGGCTTTTAGCAGCGCCAGACAACGCGTTGTGGGCTGCGTCCTCCCAACTTACCTGAGAATTACCGACCAACTCGATGATCTTTTCAACTGCCATTTTTGGCCTCCAATGTTTGATTTGTTGCGCCAGAATCATACCACAGCCTCTATAGGCCGGTCGAATCGTTGAAGGATGACTGTATTGTGCGTGTGGTGATGCTTTCCAAGGCAATCGTCGTCGGCGCCTACCAGCGCAAGCTGGAGGAGCTGGCCCGCTTGCCGGACCTTGATCTGATTGCCGTTGCGCCGCCCTCCTGGCGCGATAGCCGCGGCGAGGTACAGCTTGAACGGACCTACACCGACGGCTACCAACTGTTGGAGTTGCCGGTGGCGCTAAACGGCCATTTTCATGCCCACTTCTATCCACGACTGCCGCAGACCTTGCAGCGTATCCAGCCCGATCTGATCCACGTCGACGAAGAGCCGTATAATCTGGCGTCATGGCAGGCATTTCGTTGGGCCTCCGAGCGTCGTGTTCCCGCACTTTTTTTCTCGTGGCAGAATCTTCTCAAGGAATATCCACCTCCTTTCAACTGGATTGAACGCTACAACTATAGCCGCGCAGCCTTCGCTATCGCCGGCAACGCGGAGGCGGGCCAGGTCCTGCGAGACAAGGGCTATGCGGGGCCAATAACCGTGCTTCCTCAGTTCGGCGTAGACCCCGTTCTGTTTCGCCCGGGCGTTGCACCGTTGCTGGAGCGTCCATCCGGCGTGTCGCTGGTGGTTGGCTACGCCGGCGGCCTGGTTCCGGAGAAAGGGATCGATCTGATGTTGCAGGCTGTCAGCCAGTGTAACCAGCGGCTGGCCGCAGAGGGCGTTGACGGCTGCTCTGTCATGATCGCCGGAGCCGGTTCGGAGCAGGCTGCTCTTGAGGATCTCGCACGGCAACTGGGACTGGCTGAGCGCGTGACGTTCACCGGCAAAACCCCATCCACCGGGATGGCGGCAGTCTACGCCAGCATGGATGTGCTGGTGTTGCCTAGCCGGACCACAGCTACCTGGAAGGAGCAGTTCGGCCGCGTGCTGATCGAGGCCATGGCCTGTCAGGTGCCGGTGATCGGCTCCGACAGCGGCGAGATACCCAACGTGATCGGTGACGCTGGCCTGGTTTTCCCCGAAGCGGACCCGGCCGCGCTGGCCCACCTGCTGATCGCCCTCGCGCAGCAGCCAGCACTGCGCCAACGCCTCGCACGTCGCGGCCACGAGCGAGCCATGGCACATTTCACCCAGGCCCGCATCGCCGAGCAAACCCACGCGATCTATCAGCAAGTTCTGGAACAGCGTTGCGGGTGATTTGTTGAGTGGGAAAATCGGAGACCGGGGGAGGAGCAGGCCGTACTGTAATCAATAAACGCGAGAGCGCTCTGGGTTGCCCGGCCCAGAGCGCTCTCTATCGGAAAAGGAGGAGAAGAAGAGACTGATCATCTCAGTTCATATTCTAGCACCCCTGGACATATCGTACTCGACGCCAATCCTACGCTTTCCCTACGTTTCATCGTTTGATTCGTCAGGTTCTTCTGCGGTTTGTGAAACCGCTTCCATTTCTGTCTCGACCGCGCCTTCCTCGCTGCCGGTGGAGTCCACAACAGCCGCCGGCTCGTTGCTGTCTGCGTCCTCTTCAACAACGATTTCTTCCACGTGCTCCGGCTCGTCAGTCGCCTCCGGCTGGTCAACCTCGGCCACATCGGCTTCCGTCAAGACTGTCGCGCCCGAAGCTTTGGTAACTTGTCTCAGCTGGCGGCGCAGGTCTGAAATGGTGTTTTTCCGTTCGCTCAATGTTTCTTGCAGATGCGTCAGACGCTGGTTTCGGCTGGACAATTGTTGCAGCGTCTCCTCAAGTTTCTGGCGCAAGACGTTGATTTCGGCCTGTTGGCGGTTGACGGCAGCGCGCAAGCCCTTGTCGGCGCCCTTGCTGGAGCGCAGAGTTGTCCGTTGCCGATCCAGGATGTCCTCAGCCTCAGCCAGTTGCCGGTCGCGCTCTGCCAGTTGTGCCTGGAGCTTCTCGATGCGGGCATCGCTTTGCGCGCTCTCGTTCCGCAGCATGTCGAGTTCGGTTTGCTGCTGACGAGCGAGGGTTGAGGCTGTCAGCGCGTTGGCCTCCAGCTCTTGGAGGCGCACGTCGCTCTCCTTGGCTCGATCCTCCAGGCGCGCCATGGCTCGCTCCAGATCTGACCGGACGCTTTCCAAACCGGCGACCTGAGCTTCCAGCGCATCTACGGCCTGCTGACGCTCACGCAGTTGTCCCTCCGACTTGCTAAGACGTTCCTTCAGATCGGCGTTGTCGTTCTCGCGATATTGCAAGCGGCTCTCCAGCTTGCCGATCTCCTCGCGGTCTTTGGCATGTGCGGCCTCTGACTCAGCGATGTGCGCGTTCAGCGACCGTTCTCGCTGCTGACCGGTTTTGAGAATCGTGAAGTACATGATCAGCCACATGGCGATCAAACCGAGAACAAAACCAACGGCTGCCCAGGCAACGGTGGTCATGGTTTCCTCCTTGAATGGGTGGCAGGCCCAACGATCGTTCAGATGTTTGGCGGACCATCACAACACCCTACACTTTATCATTATTTACCCGACTTCGCAAGCGGTTTTGCTGGCAGCACCGCAGGTCATGTTGTATAATCACGCCTCATGTTTCACAGGATATCGAGAAGACACATAAACTTGGCCAAAGGCAACCCATGGCACGAAAAGTAGCTACCTTGGTATATGCAGCGCGCGATGGCAGGGTTTTGATGATGCACCGCCGCAAACAGCCCAATCTGGGCCAATGGACTGCGCCCGGCGGCAAGGTGGAGATCGACGAGTCGCCGGCCGAATGCGCCGTACGGGAGCTGCGCGAGGAGACCGGGCTGAAGGCCGCCGGCCGACCTGAGTTGCGGATCATCGTCACCGAAACCTCACCGCTGCCGGACTGGCAATGGCTGATGTTCGTCTATCGTGTCGCGGAGTTCACAGGAGATCTGACGGGCTGCGACGAAGGCGACCTGGCGTGGATCGACGAAGACCAGGTGTTGTCGTTGGACATCCCGCAGGCCGACGCCATCTTCTATCCACATGTGGTCGCGGACGAGACGGCGCCGATTGCCATGAAGTTCGAGTATGACAGCGACCTGAAGCTGGTCGATTGGCGGATAGAATGACGCTGCCGGACGACGTTCTCATCCGCCCAGCCGGCGAAGCCGACGCGCAGATCATCAAGCAGTCCATCAAGGACGCGGGGCTGGATCGCACCGGCCTGAACTGGCGGCGCTTCAAGCTGGCCGTAACCACTGAGGGAGAGGTACTGGGCATGTGCCAGGTGCGCCACTATTGGGACACCCGCGAGCTGGGCAGTCTCTGGGTGCGCGCTGATACCCGCGGGTATGGCATCGGCGGGGTGCTGATCCGGGCCTGTCTGGCAGAGGAGGCCCCACCGGTGTATCTGGAGTGTGTCGAGGCTCGCCAGACATACTATGAGACCCACGGATTTCGCCGCATCCCCGTTATGCAAGCGCCGCGCGGGCTGCGGCTAAAGTCGGGTATCGGCGGGATACTGGCACATGTCGTTTTCCGGCTGCGCATCATCGTTATGCGCTGGGACGGTGCAGACGACTCACCAGCCATGCTCCCCAATCAGCGGGACGAACGCGACCGGTGATAGCCGCTCCTCCTCAAAGGCATCGCCCTTCCTGACCACGCGCACCAGATCCTGGTAGCCGCGCGGGCCGATCGGTGTCACCATCCGGCCGCCGTCGGACAACTGCTTCAGCAGGGGGGCGGGCATCTTCGGCGCAGCACAGGTGACCAAAATGGCATCGTAGGGGGCATGCTCCGGCCAGCCCAGGCTGCCGTCGCCGACGAGGAAGTGGACGTTGTCGATCTTCAGTTCCGCCAGAATCGTTGCTGCCCGCTGCGAAAGGCTGGCAATCCGCTCAACGGTGAACACCTGGCTGGCCAGCATGGCCAGCACCGCCGTCTGGTAGCCCGACCCGGTGCCTATCTCCAGCACGGTCTCATCGCCTTGCAGCGCCAGCAACTCGGTCATGTGCGCCACCACATACGGCTGCGAGATGGTCTGTTCCTCGCCAATCGGCAGCGCGCCGTCGTAGTAGGCCGACGAGCGCTCACTGGCGGGCACGAACCGCTCGCGCGGCACTGCGCCCATGGCCTGCAACACGCGGCTGTCCCGAACTGCCCAGCGTTCAAGCTGCGTGCGAACCATCCAGGCGCGCTGCTCCTCAAAGGTCATTCCTTTGGGTGGTGACGCGCGAAAAAACCGGTCAGGCATGGGATTAGTAGCGGACTGAGAAGCTGAGAAAGGCGCCGGTATACGGCTCGTAGCGCACGTCAGCGCCTGTGACCCATGCGTTGGGCGGTCCCTGGCGGCACCACGCGATCATTTCGTTGACTTTTGCTTCGTCGCCCTCGAACACGGCTTCAACCTGCCCATCCGGCAGGTTGCGCACCCAGCCGGCCACGCCCAGCGCGTTGGCGCGTCGCTGGGTATAGCCACGAAAGAATACGCCCTGGACGCGGCCACCGACAAAAACGTGGGCTCTGACGTTGCTCATTGTCCTTCGTTTTATCATTTTCCTGCCGGTGTGTCAAGCGTATTTTTCCTGGCCAGTCCCTCCAGCAGTTCCACATATTGCCGGCCGATCACATTTCGCCGGTAGCGTTGCTCGGCCAGCCAGCGGCCGTGTTCTCCAAAACGGCGAGCGAGTAGCGAGTCGTTCAGGACGGCAGCGATCCGTTCGGCCAACGTCTGAGGATCGCCAGCAGGCACGACGTAGCCCGACTCATCTTCCGACACCATCTCGCGCACACCGCCCACATCCGTAGCGACTACCGGCCGCCGCCCTGCCATCGCCTCGGCAATAACACAGGGCGAGGTCTCCTGGCGGCTGCTAAGGGCCAGCGCGGCGTGCGACGCGTACAATCCGGCCAGCTCAGGTTGGTCAACCAATCCGATGAACGTCACACAGTCGTCCAGCGCGAGCTCGGCGATCGTCTCGCGCACTTTCTCACCGTAAGGGCCGGCTGGTAAGCGGCCGGCGATGTCGAGCCGGGCGTCGGGAATACGCTGCCGCACCTGTGCGATGGCTCGAATCATGGTGATAGGATCTTTTCGTTCGTTCATTCCTTCAACCATCAGCACGCTGTGGGGATCAGGCTCGCGCGGCGGCGCCGTGAAGAACACCTCACCGATGGGGATGTTGATGCGGTGAAAGCGGGCGTTGGTTCGGCCGCGATACTGGCCGATGGCATAGTCGTTGATGGCTACGATGTCCTGCGCCCGCCGCACCATCTGCCAATCCTGCCACAGCGTCACCGCCAGGTCCAGCCGGTTTTGCCAGCGAAACGCGCGAAACTCCTGGCGCGGCATACCATGAATAGTAACCGCCGCCGGCAATCCGCTACGCACCGCCGCCAGGCCGTATTCCGACTCGTGGGCCGTCACGGCGTCAGGGCGGATCTCGCGCAGACGAGCCACAAGTGCAGGCACTGCGTCGACGCGGCGAAACGGCTGCGTGCGACGGCGCGGCAGCTCCACCGTATGCACAATCAACGGACTGACGCCGCGGACATGCACGCGAGCCGCGCCGTCTGACGCAGCCTTGTAGCGGACGACATGCACCTCGGCGCCGGCGCTCACCAGCCCGGCCGCCAGGTTGCGCCCAACCGACCACACCCCACCCGCCGGCGCGACATCGTCGTCAGGGTAGTGGCAAAGCAGGGCAACGCGCAATGGCGGAGTTGTTGGTGCAGTCATGGTCACAAAATCTACGACTGGCTTGATCTCTGGCTTGCAATCGCTTGCTCGTAGACAGCCAGGGTTTGTGCGGTCACCTGGTCGGGATGGAAGCGGGCGAGCGCTGCGCCTCGTGCAGCAGCTCCCATCGAACGGCGCAGCATGTCGTCTGCCAGGACGCGCTGCAAAGCTGTTGCCTGGCCCGCCGAATCGTCCGCTTGCACCACATAACCGGTAGCGCCATCCTCCACCAGATAGCGAACGCCGCCGACATCGCTGGCGACCACCGGCTTGCCGGCCGCCATGGCCTGCTCGATGGCCACCGGCGCAGTTTCCTGCCAGGACAGCAAGGCCAGCGCGCGGCAGCGGCTGTATTCCGCTCGCAGCGCCGTCTCGTCCAGCCAGCCTAGAAAGTCAACGGCGTTATCCAATCCGTTTGCAGCGACAAACTGCCTGCATTGTTCCGCGTATGACGGTTCTGATGTCGTTTCACCGGCCAGCCGCAAGCGCGCCTCGGGCATCTGTTGCCGCAGCCGCGCAAAAGCGTGCAACAACCCCAGCACGTTTTTGCGGTGAATAACCCGCGCCGCGCACAGAATCGTAGCTGCCTGCGCCTGGTCGGGCAGGTCAAAATAGGCTCGCGCGACCGGATTCTCCACCAGGGACATGCGAGCATCGGTCAGCCCGCGATAGAAGTCGGCCACGTATGGGCTGATGGCGATCACGTCGCGGGAACGGCGCAGGCAATGCCGCTCGTACCACGCCTCATAGCGCCAGGCGACGTCCTCGCGCCAGGAGATACCGCGCTGGCGAACCACTGCCGCCTCTTGTTCGATGACGCCGTGAACGGTGATAACGGCCGGCAACCCGCTGCCCAGCGCGCCGTCGGCAAAGGTGCCGGCGCTGTGGGCGTGGGCAACATCAGGCGCTATCGTTCGCAGCCGGCGCGCCAGTGAACGTGCGTTGATGCGCACGCCGGTCCAGCGCGGCAACCGCCGCAAGCGCAGCCGGTGTACGGTGACGCCCTCTGCCTCCGCGGTGATGTCAGTTGCCTGCTGGCCGGTGAAATCCAGGGTGACGACATGCACCTCGACGCCGGCGCGCCGGAGGCCATGCGCCAGTTGCACGACGACTGCCTCCGGCCCGCCGCCCACCCGGCTGAGATCGCCCGAATAAGGGCCAAGCAGCGCAACCCGCATCAGAATTGACCTGCCAGAATCTCGTCGTAGAAGTCTTGCACGGCGGCGACCTGCGTTCCGATCTGATAGCGATTCTCGACCAGCCGCCTGCCGGCCGCGGCCAGCTGGCCGCGGCCGGCAGGGTCGCGTAGCAGCCGGTCAAGCGCAGTTGCCAGCGCCGCGGCATCGCCGGGCGGCGTCAACAGGCCGGTCTCGCCGTTGGTGATGATCTCAGTGGCGCCGCCGGATGCGCTGGCAACCACCGGGCGACGGGCCGCCATGCCTTCGATGATCACCCGGCCAAACGGCTCGGGGCGCACCGCGCTGTGCACAAGAATGTCCAGCGAGGCCAGGATCTGTGGCACGTCGCGCCGCGGGCCGGTGAAGTGCAGCCGCTCCGCCAGCCCGTTCTTTTGGGCCTGGCGACGCAACGACTCGGCATACGCGGTTCCGTCGCTTTGATCGGGCGCACCTACCACCACGCCATGGACACCCGGATGCTGTTGGCTCACCCGCGCCAGTGCGTCGATGAAGATGTGTTGCCCTTTCCACGCCGTGATGCGGCCCAGCGAGCCAATCAGCGGCGCATCGAGCGGCACACCAAGCTCGGCGCGCAGGGCGCTGGCGTCGCTCGGTACGTCGAACTCAGCCAGATCTACAGCGTTGGCGATCACACGTGAATCGATATGAGTCCTCAGTGCAGCCGTTTGCTGTTGCGCCACAGCCTGGGAGATGAAGATCAGCCCGGCCAGCCGCGGCGCCAACAGCCAGCGATCCAGCGTGACCGGCGGATCGAAGGAGCGGCAATGACAGATGGCTGGCCGGCCGGTTCGCCAGGCGGCTCTCACGCCAGGCCGGGAGAGCGATACGTTGTCGTTGAGATGCACGATAGCTGGCCGGAAACGTTCGATGGCAGCCGCGATAGGTCCGACCAGCGGCAGCACGTCGTTGCGGTAGCGCCGTAAATCGCCCGCGAAATGCCATGGACCTGCCAGCCGGCCGCGCCGCATGGCTTCACCCAGCCGGCCGGCGCGCATGGTAGACACAGCGCCGGGCTGCTGCTGCTGCCACTGCGGCGTCTGCACGCGCACAGACGGGATGCCCGCGGTGGCAAAGCGATCGAAGGGGTTTTGTCGGGACAACACAATGGCAGGCTCGTATTGCGCCGTATCCAGATGGCTGGCCAGGTGGTAGAGGCTCACCACTGAGCCGCCCGCGGCCGGCGCAAGATCGATGAAGAGGACGCGCCGGGCTGTCATGGTGCGATGATCCGTGCTGGCGGCTTTACGGCAGCGTTTGCCAGAGTTCTGCGGCTGCCTGGATGTCGTCAACCTCGATGCGGCCGTTGGGAACCAGGTCGGCGCGCGGGTTGTAGCCGGAACCCCATGCCTGGGTGTTCCAGGCTGCCGCGACCCGCTGCACGTCGACGATGTCGATGTCGCCGTCGCAGTCCAGGTCGCCCTCGGCGCACGGTGGTGGCTGGACGAGCACCAGCGCCGGATCGCCGCTCAACCCGTGGCCGACCGCGACACGCTGGTTTTCCGGGTAGGGCAACTCAGCATAGGATCGCCCCCGGGCAACAGCCGCCGCGACGCCGACCTGCGTCATCCCTTCTTGCATCGCCACATGGACAAACTCCTTGAGCAGATGCGTCTGCGCCGGCAGTGTATCAAAGGTCACGCCTGTGAAGCCGCCGATTGTACCCTTGTCGCTGGTGCGCAGCAGCACTTCATCGATGGCGTTGTAGCGCGCGTCGGCAAAAAAGCCATTTGTGCAGGAGGAAATCAGCAGGAACGGCAACGCAGGGCCGTTGGAAAGAGGATCGACCCAGTTCGGGTAGCTGCGGAAGAGCAGTTCGTGTGCCCAGGTGGTATAGCTGCCGTGGCCGGTGAAGTACAGCAACGAGTGCCCCTGGGAGATCTTGGCCTTGATGGCATCCCGCGCCGCCTCCACGTCGGTATAATAGGACGGGTCGGGCGGACAGTTGTTGACGGCGGGGTTGCAGTAGTACATCTTGTCAAACGTGAGACCAGGAGCCAGTTCAGCGATCGTCTCGTCGGCCGCCATGTGGAACTGCGTGCCGTACAGAGGATTGTCGTTGTCAGGGTTGTCTGCTATCCAGAGCGTGCTTGTGGCCCGGTCGGGCGGGAAGTCGGCGGTGTAGTTCAGTATCTTGTCCACAACTACCTGCGCCTCGGCCGGCGAGTTGACCGGCAGCCGGCTGATGATCATCTCGCCCAGCAGGTCGTCACCCTGGATGAACGTCATCGCGTTGTCGGAGATCGACACACCGCCCCACGCATCGTAGCCGCCAACGTAGGGCGGCACCAGATTCTGGTGTCCGTAGAGGCCGAATTGATAGTTGCGCGGGTCAACAGTGCCGTCTCCAACCAGCAGCACAAAGGCCGGCGCGGGCCACTGATAGCTGGTGTAGACGTAAGTGAGATAGTCCTTGATGGCCTCAGCCGAGAGCGAACCGTCGGAGAAGTCGTCGTACACATCCTGCACGTCGACCACTTTGACCGAGTATCCATCGGCGACACGCGCATCCACCAGTGGCTGGATCGTCGGCAGCAGGCTGGCATGGCCGATGAACAAGTAGTCCACCTGTTGATCGGTGTCGAGCAGGCCAGCATCGTTGTAGGTCTCGACGGCCTGTGGTGAACGCACAGTGCTGTCAGGAACCACGACGAAGCGGTCGCTGGCTGTGGTGGCTTGCTGCCAGGTCAGCGTGTATGTTCCGCTTGAACCCGTTGAACTGACGTTGGTCAGCAGCTTGGGAGACGCCGGATTGGCGATGTTGAGAATCCACGGCGTGGCCGATGGCGCCTGCGTGATTTGATAGCGCCATGTCCCGGCATCCGGATTGTTAAACACCGCGTCCTTCAGATAGACGCCGCTGTAGGGATAGGTCAAATCCAGCCAGTTAAACCACATAGTCCAGTTGTCGTTTGACTGACCGTAGATGTTGATTGGCTCAATGACAATCTGGTTAGTTCCATTGACCAGCACGCCTGCGGGCAACGCCTGCTGGCCGCTGAGCACCTGCTGGCCGCTCCAACTCATCGTCACTTGTGGTTGGTCATTCAGTTGCAGCGACAACGCGTAGTCACTCGACAGCTCCTTGTTCCCCGCCAGCCAGACCGATGCCACCGGCGCAACCGTGGAATCAGTATCGACGTTCAGATCGTCCAGCGTTACGGTCATGCTGGTCGAGAGATAACTCCAATACCAATGGTCGTACAATGCCGGCTGCAGCCAGTTAGTAAAGGGGCGCTGGGCGCGGTATTCCAGATTCTCCTCGGCGTGGGCAGTGGTCAGCAATGTGGTGGCGAAGGGAGCGCTGCCCGCTGTCACGTTTTGCGTGGCCATGCGCAGGCCGTTGGCCCCGCCCCAGGTCAACCAGTAGACGTTGTTGTCGTTGCTGTGGGGCGCCTGGTTGCGTCTCGCATAGAAGAGCACATAGTCGCCGGGGTCGAACACACCGTTGGCCTGGCCGTTCACAAAGATGGCTTGCTCAATGCCCTCGTCCAGGAGTCGGAAGCTGGCGGGAACGATGGTCGCGAGCGTTGCAGGTGTATAGCCGGCCGCCAGAAAGTCGTTATAGGTAACCCGGTACAGCCCATCGTGATCGGTTGTCACTTTTAGCCAGGGTTCACCGACGAGCGGCTGGCGTTCCAGTCTGTCCGGCGCGGTCTGCCACTGGGCCGCCTGGCTGTAGTTGGCGAATGTTGACTGGAACACCGGCGCGTAGAGTGGGTCCGCCGAAGCGGGATGCTCGTTCACCGGCTGTTCGAAACGAAGATGCACTGTCAGGCTCTCGTTGACGCGCAGGCTGTTTTGGGCCGGGTTGACCTGAAAAGGCCGCAGCGCCACGCGCACGAAACGAACGCCGCGCAGCCAGCCCTCCTCGACGATCTCAACAGTGCTGGCTGGCTGCCACGCATCGACGGCATAGGCTGCCCGATTGGCAGACCAGTGGCTTTGCAAGGCGTCGTCAACCAGGGTGACATTCGGCGCGGGCTGCAAGGAAACGCCGGACACAGCCGCGGCGTTGCCGCTTTCGACGCTTTCGACGATGACCTGCCCGCTCGGCGGCACAGCCAACATCACGCTGCGCTCCGGCAACTGCGGTGAACCGGGTTCGCCTACCGGCCACCAGTCCTCGGCGTCCAGTGCGATCTCCTGGTACATCTGGCCATCTCGCTCAACATCCTGCAACCGATAGTCTGGTGTTGCCAGGTGCAACGTGACGCCATCGTCCAGCGGCTGAACGACCAACCCGCCAAGGTCTGGTCCCTGGTTGCCGGTACCGGCAGCCAGGACCGGTGCGCCGGGTAAGATTCCTAGTACAACAACAAGCAGTGCGCCAACACGCGGTAGTATAGTTCGCAACATGTCATACTCCTCGGATGTAGTAACTGCTAACCCGTCATTCCGTACAGGCGTGACTCCAGGTTTGCAAGGTATAGTTTCCCGTCTTCGCGGGAATGACAACGTTCTGTAGAATGAGCAGTTACCGGATTTTTATCTTCAAGACGAGGCGGCATTGAGTATGCAATACGCCATACGCAGCGCGCCGCTTCCCACCAACTCCCGAAGCGCCAACAGATACGTTTCGCATCAGAACGGACGGTATTTTACCGTGCGTGGGCGATGGAGTCCAATGCGCGGCCGGGGAACGAGGGCGACAGGCTTTGACGGTGGTTGGTCGCTATGCTACACTCGTCAGGCTTCACACTTCACGCAGCGTCGTCCGCAATGACCAACAAAACACAAATCGTTTCCCAGTCCATCGTTTCTCACCCGCGCTTTCTCAACGTGCTGGTTTTCACGGCCGGCTTCGTGACGCTGGGTGTAGAGCTGACTGCGGCGCGGCTGTTGGACCCCTGGTTCGGCAACTCGATTCTGGTCTGGGCAGCGTTGATCGGTCTGGTGCTGGCGTGGCTGAGCATCGGCTACTGGCTGGGCGGACGGATCGCCGATCGCCGGCCGCAAGCGGCGCTGCTCTACTGGATTGCCCTGGCAGCCGCGCTGCTGGTGGCGCTGATCCCGGTTGCGTCGCGCCCGATCCTACAGCGAGCAGCGCTCAGCTCACTCAACCTGGAGAACTTCAGCGCCGGCCTGCTGATCGGCTCGGCCGTCGCGATTCTGTTGCTGTTCAGCCTGCCGACGCTGCTGCTGGGAATCGTCTCGCCCTTTGCCATCCGCCTGGCGGTGTCAGACGTCAACAGCAGCGGGCAGGTAGCCGGCCGGCTCTACGCGCTGAGCACACTGGGCAGCCTGCTGGGCACCTTTGTGCCGGTGTTGGTGTTGATCCCGGCTATCGGCGCCCGGCTGACCTTTGAACTGCTTGCCGGCGCGCTGGCCGTGGTGGCGCTGATTGGGCTGCTGCTGGAGCGTGGCAGGTCGGCAGCCCCAGCCGCGCTGTTACTCCCCGCGCTGCTGGGATTGACCTGGGTCAGCGGGCAGGGCGCGGTCAAGCCGGAAGCGGGCCTGCTGCACGAGGGAGAATCGCTCTACAACTATTATCAGGTCGTCCAGCGCGGGCCGGAGACGTGGCTGAAGCTCAACGAGGGGATCGGGTTGCACTCGGTGTATCATCCGCAGTCGGCGTTGAGCGAGGGGATCTGGGACTATTTTTTGGTGGCGCCGTTGTTTGCGGAGGGAAATCAGGGAAACGACGGAAAAAAAGGTAATGCAACCGGAGACGTTGGGAGCATGTATCTCGTCGGGTTGGCGGGCGGGACGGTGGCGCAGTTGTACACCGATGTCTACGGGCCGATCCCGATTGACGGAGCCGAACTGGACCCGGAGATCATCGCCGCGGCCCGCAGTTATTTTCACCTGGACGACTACCCCAACGTCAACGCGGTGGCAGCGGACGGCCGCAGTTGGTTGGCCGCGCAGCCGCCCGATCGTCGCTACTCGGTCATCGCGATCGACGCCTATCGCCCGCCTTACATTCCCTTCCAGCTTGCCACGGTGGAGTTCTTCGAGATCGTGCGCGACCACCTGGCTGCAGACGGTGTGGTGGCAGTCAACGCGGCCCGCAGCCGCGACGACTACAGTCTTGTGAACGCGCTGGCCGCGACCATGGGCCAGGTCTTCCCTTCAGTCTATGTCGTAGACGAGTCGACCGAAGGCTGGAGCCTGGGCAACTCGCTGGTAGTGGCCACGATGCAACCTACGACGCTGGACGATTTTCTGGCCAACGCGGCGGCGCTGGACCCGGCTGTTCAGCCGCTGCTATCCGAAATGGCCGGCAAGGCGATAGTCACCGCCCGCCACGCGGACACCACCGGCGCGATTCTGACCGACGACAAGGCGCCCATCGAGCAGATTGTACATGGCATCATGCTGCGCTATTTTCTGGGGTCGTGATCAGCGTCTTTCCACCAACATCGGCATCCCGTTCTTCGACGTGATCGTACCGGCCATCGCAACTTGGGGCTGGTGGCCGGGCGCCAGACGAAGCTGGAAGCGGGGAACCAGCATGGCAGCGATGACGTGCGATTCCAGCAGGGAGAAATTGTTGCCGAGGCAGATCCGCTTACCGGCCGCGAAGGGATGGAACGCGTACGGATTGCGAGCCGCCTCAGCTTCCGGCGTCCAGCGGTCGGGATCGAAGCGCTCAGGATCGGGCCAGAAGTCAGGGTGGCGATGGGTGGCGTAGGGGAAGGGCATGACGCGCACGCCGCCAGGAATAAACACACCATTGATCTCATCATCTGCCACCACATCACGGGCATAGAGGGGCGCGGCGGGATAAAGTCGCAGCGTCTCCTTGACCACCTGCAGCGTGTAAGGCAGTCGTTTGAGGTCATCCGCGGTGGGTTGGCGGTCGCCGAGTACACCGGTGATCTCGTCAACCATGCGCCGCTCCACCTGTGGATTCTGGGACAACGCATAAAACATGAAGGTCAGCGTGCGTGCGGTCGTCTCGTGGCCGGCAAAGAAAATCGTGATCGACTCGTCCCGCAGCAGGCTGTCCGACATCGCCTCCCCGGTGTCAACATCACGGGTCAGCATCATCTTGCTCAACAGGTCGTCAGGCCATTGATCCTCCGGTATCGAGCGCCGCTGAGTCAACAGTGTGTCGATGTAGGTGTGTACCAGCTCGCGCGCTTTGAAATAGCGACGATTGGCGGGAGTAGGCATCCACCGCGGCAGTTTGATCGGATTCTGCTGCCCGCTGGCCGTGTAGCGGATCATCGTTTCAACCGCTGCCTTCATCTCCAGCATGTCATCGCTGGACTCGGTGCTGAACATGGTATGCAGGATGACGGCCGCGGTCAGAAGCATCATCTCGTCGCCCATCTCGATGGGCTGGTCCTCCGCGCTCAATCCGTTCCAGCGGTCGATCATTGCCTGTGTGTCGGCAATGAAGACCGGCAAATACTGTTCGATAGCGCGCGGCGTAAAGAAAGGCGCCATCAGCCGCCGTTGCCTGCGCCACAGGTCGCCGCGGCTGGCAACCAGTCCGTCGCCCAGCAGCAGCTCGCGCACGCCATCGTAGCTCTCCAGCTTGTCGTAGTTGGCGCTGTTGCTGACGGTGACGTGGCGCACCGCATCGGGATGCACCACCAGGAACATTTCCTGCGATCCGAACTTCATATGCGCCAGGTCGCCGTAGTCCTGCCACACGTCCATAAAGAACTGCAACTGGCCCTTGCTGCGCATCTGGCCGATCAACTCAGGAACGCCGGGGCTGTAGAGGTCGTTACGGGGCTTGTTGCCGTTGATAGTTGTCATGGTCGATTACCTCCGATTGTCTCCATTGTAGCTTTTTGAACAAAAGCCTGCAAGAAGAAAAAACACAATTGCCGCATCCAAGGTTGGTTCGCCAGGTCCTCCCTCGTATGGTAAACTGCTGCCCATGGAACGACGCATCAAAGAACGCTACAGCGATGCTGTGCTGCGCGCGGCGATGGAGCGGTATGACATCGCCGCAAGCCAGATCCACCTCCTGGATGGCTTCGAAAGCTTCATGTATTCCTTCGACCGCGGCGGAAACGCGTACATTCTGCGCATTGGGCACAGCCTGCGGCGCAGCCCGAATCTGATCCGCGGCGAGGTTGATTTTATCAACGCGCTGGCCGGCGGCGGTGCAGGCGTCGCGCGTGCCGTGCCCTCCCCGCGCGGCAATCTGGTCGAGCTGATCGAGGACGGAGCAGGCGAGCATTTTCTGGCAACAGCCTTTGTCAGGGCGCTTGGCCGGCCGCCTCAAAGTGCCGACTGGACACCGGAGTTCGTGCAGACCTACGGGCAGACCATCGGCCGCATGCACGCGGTTTCCTCAACCTACACACCGTCCAACCTGGCGTGGCAACGGCCACATTGGGACGACCCGATCATGCTTGAGATCGAAGTCTTGCTGCCGCCATCGGAATCAATTGTCATCGAGCGCCATCGGGAATTGCAGCAACACCTGGCCACGCTGCCGCGGGACCGGGACTACTGCCTCATCCACCAGGATGCACACGGCGGCAACTTCTTCGTAGACGACAACGGTCGGTTCACCTTCTTTGATTTCGATGACTGCTGTTATGGCTGGACGGCGTACGACATCGCGATGGTTCTCTTCTACGCGGCGTCCGGCCAGCCCGACCCGGACGCGTTTGCGGCCCAGTTCATGCCCGATTTTCTACGTGGTTACACCCGCGAATACCCGTTTGACCCCGCCTGGCTGGCTGAGCTGCCGCACTTCCTCAAACTGCGCGAGATCGACCTCTATGCGGTGATCCATCGCAGCTTCGATCTGGACAACATCTCCGATCCCTGGGCTGCCCGCTTCATGCGCGGCCGCAAGGAGCGAATCGAACAGGGCGCGCCTTACCTGATCGTTGATCCGCTGGCTTTGCTGCCATAGCCTCCACGCAAGGATTTCGGAAGTCGCCACTCAGGGTTGAAACATCAATTCACGCCCAAGACAGCCACTATTCCTTCTCGACGACTTCCGAAATCTGCACCACCGCACCACTGAATCACCTCACCAGCACACCGATTTTCCCCCGACCCGTATCCTTTTTGCACACTCCCCGTTTATTCCGGCGAGCATGGCCATGCAACCACGACTCACCGACGAACAAATCCTTGCTCTGGTGCCCCGTTGCCAGCGCGGTGAACCGGCAGCCGTCGAGGCGATCTACGACCTCTACAGCGACCGGCTTTATCGCTACCTGTTGACGCGGCTCGGCGATCCGGACGCGGCTGCCGAGCTGACCACCGAGGTGTTCGTGCGGATGATCCAACACATCGGCAGCTTCAAACTCAGCCGCAAAGACCCGGCCAATGTCTTCAGCGGCTGGCTCTACCGCATCGCCGCCAATCTGGTCAGCGACTTCTATCGCTCCAGAAAATGGCAACAGGTGGAACTGCCGGACGACCTGCCGGCCCCGGTCAACGGGCCGGATCCGTATCAGCAGGCCGTCCAGCACGAGACGGCCCAACAGTTGGGCACAGCACTCAACCAGCTCAGCGAAGACCAGCGTCTGGTCATCGTCGGCCGCTTTGCCGAAGAGATGAGCACCGCTGAGGTTGCCGCCTGGCTGGGCAAGACCGAAGGCGCGGTCAAGTCGCTGCAACACCGGGCACTGCGAACGCTAGGACGTCTGCTGGCTCTGGACAAGAGGCGCGACCCGGCTGCCTCAGGAGAATCGACATGAACCTGGACACCACCCTCGAGCGGTGTCTGCAACAGATCGAAGCTGGCGAGTCCATCGACGGCTGTCTGGCCCGCTACCAGGATCAGGCGGATGCGTTGGCTCCCATGCTGGCAGCTGCGGTTCAGATTCGATCGCACGCAGAGGCGCGTCTTTCGCAAACCCAGCGCCTGCAGGCCAAAGCTACCCTGCGCCAGACGTTGGCAGCACAGCCAAGTGCAGCCGCAGTGCAAAAGACGGCGCGCAGCAGATGGGCGTTATCCCTGGGCGGAGCCAGACGGCTGGTAGCCATCGCGGCGGTGGCGATGCTGTTGGTGGTAGTACTAAGTGTTGGTGTAGTCGCCAGCAGTGAGCCGGGCAACCCGGCTTACGCAGTACGGGTCATCGCGGAGCGCGCGCCGGCTCTCGTCAACAGAGACTCCACGGTCCGGGCCGCGGTCGAGTTGACGGTGGCCGAACGCCGGCTGGCCGACCTGCAGTTGCATCTGCAACGGGCCGGTCGGCTGGAGCCGGCCGCGCTACGAGCGTTGCTGGCTGGCGACGCGGCCGCGGCCCGGCAGGCCGCCAGCGCCGGCAGGGTCGAACAGCTCCGCGTAGCCGGGCGTCTGGCGACACACGCTCGTATCTTACATGTGCTGGCCGATCGTGTGGAAGACCCGCGATCCGCTCAGTTGCTCAACGAAGCATCCCGGCGAACCATGGCGCTGGCAATGCGACTGCGAGCTGCGCCGTCGAGCCAGCCGCCTGGCGTCCAGCTTCCTACCAATGACATGCCCGCGGCGAACCGGCAACCATCGCCGGTTTCCACCGCTACGGCGACACCGATGGCAACAGCAGATCCGACGGCCACACCGACCGCAACTGCGACAGCTACACAAGCGGCAACTGCAACCGTGAGCGCGACGCAGCCGGCAAACGCCACGCCCTCACCTGCAGAAGCGCTGGCGCCAAAACCTCCGGTTGAGCCAACTCAGGCTGAAGGCATAGTCCCGCCACGCCCACCGCACCCACGGCAGACCGCGCTGGCGCAGACTGCCACAGCACGGTCTCAAACGGCAACAGCACGGGCAGCAACAGCGACCGCGCGAGCCAGCCGAACACCCGGCCCGCCCGGCCCGAGGCAAACAGCAAGAGCACAGACGGCCACAGCGCGCGCTCAAAGAGCAACCGCGCGAGCCGAGGCGGCGACCGCGCTAGCCAGCAGAACGCCTGGCCCAGGACCAGGGCAAACAGCCCTGGCGCAAACTGCCACGCCGAACCCCGATCAATCGACCGCTACACCGACCGGGCCAGGCGCCCAGGCGACACCGACCGATCCGGCTGCGTCCAGCCACCCGCCCCAACCGGACTCGTGGCTGCCCCGGAGGCCGGACTAAAGGAACATGTGACATGCAATCCACAAAACGGCTGGCGGCCGCGCTGGCGCTTCTCATCCCCCTGACCATGACGCTGTTTGGCAACGCCGCCGGTAGCCCTGGTGGAACCGCGACATGCAGCGATCTTCTGGTCAACGGTGGCTTCGAGGCCGGACCGGTTGGCTGGACACAATCCAGCTCCGGCGGGTTTGATCTGATCAACCAGTTCAACCCGCGCAGCGGCGCCTGGGGCGCCTATCTGGCAGGATACAACGAAGCCGACGACCAACTGCAACAGACTCTCACTCTGCCAGCCGGAGCTGCCACGGCGACGCTACGGGCCTGGTGGATGCTGGAGACGGAAGAACCGGTGTTGCCAAACGACAGCTTGACCATCTCACTGCTGCGCCTGGACGGCACGACTCTGGCCGATCTGTGGCGTATCGACAACACCGAAGCCGCCGGCTTGTGGGACGAGGCCGTGATCGACTTGACCGGATACGCCGGCCAGCAGGTGGTGCTGCAACTGCACGCCACCACCAACCAATTCGATCTGACAGACTTCTATGTGGACGACATGAGTTTGCAGGTTTGCGTTTCGGCCAACGGGCCGCTGCGCAGCTACCTGCCGCTGGTTGTCCACGGCTAACACTACAACGAGACATTGTTATGCTCGGTGTGAGGCATCTACGCCGAAGAATCTCAATCCACACTACCTGACCTGGAGAGGTGCTTCGGCGGTTCTCATCATGACACGAAAACGCAACGTCTCGTTGCAGTACCAATCAACAACAAGGAGAACTTTCATGAACAGCAAGCAAACCCGTAGCCGCCTCCCCTGGCTGCTGATGATCCTGGCGCTGCTGACAGCCTTTGTACTGCCAGCCAGCGCAGCCCTGGCCGACACCGAAGAAGTCAACGGCGTGCAGTTCAGCGGTGTCATCGACGCCATCACACCCGCGGCGTGGACGGTCGCCGGCGAGGCTGTTACCATCACCGAGGACACAGTGGTGGTCATCACCACCGGCAATGCCGAGCCGGGCATGTGGGCCGAGGTACACGCCGTTCGCGAGGATGACGACTCGCTGACAGCGCGGCGCATCAACGTCATACCGCCTGAGATGCGGCTGCGCGGCGAAGTCACCTTCATACCCGACGGTGGTCTGGGCGACTGGATCATCGGTGGCCAGACATTCCTGATTGACGAGGACACCCAGATCAGCAACCGCGGCGGTTCTGTCGAGGTGGGCGCCTGGGTGCAGGTGGCGGCGCTGCAGGAGGGCAGTACGTTGAGGGCGCTTCGCATCCGCGCCATCGATCCCCTGCCAAACGTCGAGGTTATGGGCGCGATCCAGGCGTTCGGTGACACCTCGTGGACTCTGAGCGGTATTCCGCTGGCCATCGACGCCGACACACTGATTCAGGGCGATCCCCAGACCGGGCTGCTGGCAATGGCCGGAGCCGAACAGCAGCCTGACAACTCGCTGCTGGCTCTGCGAGTGCGGGTGATGTGGCAGGAGCGCGGCGGTTCCCATCCGCCCGTGACGTTAACCGGCTTGATTGAGCAGTTGCCTGCTCAGGGCCTGACCGGTCGCTGGATCGTGGATGGCCAGAATGTGGCCGTCAACCGCAATACTCTGATCGACCAGCGTAACGGGCTGGCGGTGGTGGGCGCTGAGGTGCGCGTTCAGGGCTGGCAGGAAGAAAACGCCGTGGTCGCCCGCGAGATCATCGTGATCACCAGCCCTGAACCAGGTGTCGAGCGGGTGCGTTTCGCTGGCCCAATCCGCAGACTGCCTCCGAGCGGTCTGGAAGGGATCTGGGTCGTGGACGGGAGGGAGGTGCAAGTGACGGACCGGACTCGTATTGATGGCGAGCGATTCGTCCGCATCGGTGCCATAGCCCAGGTCTGGGCGCTGCGCAACGAAGCCGGCCATCTCATGGCGACCCACATTGTGGTGCATCCGCCTCGTCTCGGTGAGGTTATCGTCGTGCCGAGCGCGGACTGACAAAGGGGTTGTTGACCAACGATAGCTGTAGGGGCAGGTTTCTATCAGGAACCTGCCCTTTTCAATGGAAGTGTGTTGGAGACGCAAAAAGCCCACCTGCCTGACGGTAGATGGGCTTGAAGCCGATGCGAAATCCGGCTACCTCATTGTGGTTTGTGGTGAGGCAGCCAGCACGCGTGACAGGTTCTAGAGCGCGACGACGTTGATCGCCTGGGGACCCTTGGGGCCCTGCTCTACGGTGAACTCGACCTGCTCACCCTCGTTCAGGCTGCGATAGCCAGTGCTCTGAATCTCGGAGTGATGGACGAAGACGTCCTTGGAGCCATTTGCGCGGGCAATAAAGCCGTAACCCTTGGTTGCGTTGAACCACTTGACCGTTCCAGTTTCTCGCTCAGACACGTTGGTGTCCTCCTTCTTGCTTGTGTGTGCAGCGGACAGTGCCGCTACGGGTATAGAGTTATAGGTCGAAGTGGTTCTTGTAATACAACAAAACAGCCACCGGCATAACGTCTGGTGGCTTGGTTGAGCACAAACAGGAACGTATTTCTTCCTACGATGGACAGTTTACATGGAATCATGTGTCCTGTCAAATCGAACCATCGATGCGTAACGCGGCCAATCAGCGCTGTAATTTCAGCATTGCTGAGTACCCAGGCAGCTTGGCGGCGGCGACGCTTGTTGGGCCGCCGGCCGCCAAGCTGCGGTAGAGATTTTAGACAGGAGATCGTTTCTCATGCACCGGCACCAGGAACACCGGGCAGGTTGTGTGGTGGATCACCCGGTCGGCCACACTGCCAACAAAGAGGCGATCCAGACCGCCGCGGCCGTGAGTGGCAAGCATCACCAGGTCCGCGTTCTCGCTCTCAGCAACTTCCACAATGGTAGTGGCCGGCCGCGATCCCGTAACGATTGGCCGTACATTGACGCCTTCCCGGTCCAGTTGAGCGGCTACGCCCTTGAGATAGCGCCAGGCCTTTGTCTCGGCCTCCCGACGCAAGTCCTTGACTGCATCCTTCATGCTGCCATACATTTCCGGCTCCGGGACCTCAGGGACGCTCAACAGGATGATCTCCCCGTTTATTGCGCCTGCTAGCGATTTGGCGAAGGGCAGGATACGCTCGGAGAAACTCGACCCGTCCAGCGTCACCATGACTTTTTCAAAGCTTGGGGTTTCGCCGGGAGCCAGATCTTCGGGGCGGATCAGAAGCACAGGGCGAGTGGTCAACTGCACGACGGCGTCGGCCGTGCTGCCCATCAGGAACCGCCCCATACCAGACAAGCCGCGCGTGCTGATGATGAGCATGTCGGCATCTGTTTCGTGCATCAGCGTGTTGATAGCTTCTGCCACCCCGCCAACCGCCACGAAGTAGTCCGCCTTCAAGCCAGCAGTTTTCATACGCCCGGCAACGGCGCTCAGATAGGTTTCCTTTTCCATTTGGCCAGTCGTTCCGCCATCGTCCGCGGAACGAGTCTTCGGCAGCACGCGCTGCAAGCCCTTGACCGGTATCACCGACACCAGAATCATTGTGGCGCCTGTCACACGGCAGATAGCTTCGGCGATGGGCAACGCCCGCTCGGCAAACTCAGAGCCGTCAAGGGTGACCATAATCTTATGAATTTCGGCAGGTTGCCCGTGCCAGGAAGTGGCGCTGGCGGGCAGAGGTTCCAGAATAGACGGGTCAACCAACGGCGCAGCAGCCGCGGCCTCGCCAGGAGGAATACCAATCCCGTAAAAAGCTTCCTCGCGACGACCCAACTCCTCTTTAGTTATACTGGGCTCTCCAATTCTGCGCCGGAAGTAGCTGAAGAAGATATAGAGTCCGATGATCAATGGAATGTAAAGCCAGGCGCCTTCCGTGAAACGCTCGGCAAAGATGATGATTGTAGCCCCGGTGGTCAGCAACGCTGCCAGAATCACCCCAGCCAGGATCGCAACGCTGCTGCCCTTGAATTCAGCGCGCAGCATTCGGATCAGCCGTTTTGTCGTCGCCCACCCCGTCATGCTCAGCAAGATGAACACGCCGGCTGCATAGACGGAAAGATAGGTCTCCTCTTTGGTGCCCACGAACAGGAAGCAGAAAACGACGATTGCGACCTCGATCCACACCGGCCAATTGGCAACATCAAAGCGGTTGCGCTGGCCCAGCACGGAGGGGATGTAGTGACGATCCTTCAAACCAAGCGCAAGGTTCTGTAAACCCTGGGCACTGGCCGCTGACGCTGAAAGCAGCACGAGAACGCCGACCAGTGTGCCGATCTGAGGCAACGGACTGGGCAACAACTTATCCATCGTCTGTGTGAAAACCGATACTTCATGGGACAAGGCAACATTGGACAGCGCCAGGATTGCCGGGCCGACGATCAACATCGTCAACGAGGTTGTCCCCATGATGATGATCAGGCTGCCGAAGGCTTTGCGGCTCTTCTCTTCCGGATTGCCTTGATAGGCTGCCACCAGGTTTGCAAATACCTCGATACCGGTCATCAGCGCCAGAATGCGTGCGTAGCCAGCCAGCGTGAACTCGAAGAGGAACTCGGACTTGAAGGCTTCGAGGTTGATAGACGGCACCAGCGGCACTCCCTGTAACACGCCGCCAGGAATGTATCGCTGGATGATCGAGAAAACGATCATGGCCCACAGCAAGATAAGTACTCCCAACGTTGCCGGGCCAAACACCCTCGCGGACACCTTGGGGCCGCGGTTGACGATCCAGCCGGTGAGGATGCTGAGCACTATTGCCACCAAGGTCCGGTACTGAAGGTTGAGGAATATCGTCTGGTTGAGTACAGGCAGCCGATCGGCAATGAAAGTTACCATGGCCGCCATGCTAACAAGAAAGGTCAGGGTGTACTCAATGAAGGTTATCCCGGCATTGACCTTGACTGCCCAGCCGCCAAATTCTTCTTCACTGAGGCCACTGCCGCCGCTGCCGTCGGTCACCCAGCGCATCACCAGCCGGTACATGGCTGATACCGCAGCAACGGTCAAAATCACCAGCCAGATGCTGGCGCCAAACGTCACAGCAGCGACGCCTGCAACGACGATTAATTGCAAGAACGGCCCAAAAACGTACAGCGGCGAGGTAGCTGGATCACCTCCGCCCGCCAGGGCGCCTTCAAACGAGTTGGATAATTTTCTTGAGACTGGTGCTGCCATCCTATATCTTTTCTTTCTGGGAAGGGTGAATGGTTTCCTGCCGCAAGTGGGACGGAAACAACGATTGGAAATTGTCACATTTGGAACGGGACGGGAGATATTATAGACTACAACACCTTCTGGGGCAACCCACTGCTGTAGCCTGATCGGTAGACTTGCCCGCTTGTGTATTGCATACTGCGTGTTTTGCTGCGCCTTCTCGTACGAAAAACGCATGACGCAACACCAAGGGTTTTCCTTGAAAACACGCGAGTTACCACACCATGGACGTTACCGCCTTTCTCAAGCAACTGATGCGCCAGCCCTTCTACCAGGGCCAGATCGTACATCGCGAGCAGATTCCGCGCCGTAGTGCGAGATACGGTGCGCTGCGCGATAGCTTGCACCCGGGACTGCAGGCATCGCTGCGCAGCCAAGGCATCGACCGGCTGTTCACCCACCAGGCCGAAGCGGTCAACGCGGCGTTGGCCGGCCGGCATGTGGTGGTGGTCACCGGCACAGCCAGCGGCAAGACGCTTTGCTATAATCTGCCGGTGTTGGAGACGATCCTTGAACGTCCCACCGCCCGCGCACTGTATCTTTTCCCCACCAAGGCGCTGGCGCAAGACCAACTGCGGGCATTGCGCACGCTGGGCAGCGCGGTCGAGGGCCAGCGCGGCCGCGGCGACTCCCCCTTACCGGTCACGGTTGGTACCTACGACGGCGACACCCCGAAGAGCCGCCGCAGCCACCTGCGCAAGAGCGGCCAGATCATCCTCACCAACCCCGATATGCTGCATCTTGGCGTCTTGCCCAACCATCCGCTCTGGGGCAGCTTCTTCCGCAACCTGCGTTTTGTGGTCGTCGACGAGGCGCATATCTACCGCGGCGTCTTCGGCTCGCAGGTTGCCTGTGTATTGCGGCGCCTTCGACGAGTCTGCGCGCTCTATGGCGCCGAGCCACAGTTCATCGCCGCCAGCGCAACCATTGCCAACCCGGCCCGGCATTTCACAGCGCTGACCGGTGTTGAGCCGCAAGTGATCGACGATGACGGCAGCCCGCAAGGCCCACGCACCTTCGCTCTCTGGAACCCACCCTTCATCGATCGCGCCCAGACCTCCCGCCGAAGCCCGAACGGCGAGGCCACGACCCTTTTTGCCAGCCTGGTGCGTAACAACACGCGCACCATCGTCTTCACGCGGGCGCGCAAGGTGGCAGAACTGATCCTGCGGTACGCTCGTGACGAGCTGAGGAAGGAAGACGGGAGAAAAGGGAGAGGAAGGAAAACCGGGAAAGGCTCCGGCGATTCTCCCTCGCCTGCTCCGCGCATCGCCGCCTATCGCGCCGGTTACACACCGGAGCAGCGGCGGCAGATTGAACGTGACCTGTTTAGCGGCAAGCTGCTGGGGGTGACGGCTACCACAGCGCTGGAGTTGGGCATCGACGTGGGTGGACTGGACGCGGCGGTGTTGCTGGGCTATCCGGGTACCATCGCCAGCCTGTGGCAGCAGGCCGGTCGGGCCGGGCGCGGCGACTCGCCGTCGCTGGCGGTGCTGATCGCGCTTAGCAACCCGCTGGACCAGTACTATATGCGCCACCCGGCCGATCTGTTTGGCCGGCCCCACGAGCACGCGCTGATCGATCCCGACAACGTCACTATTCTGCTGCGCCACCTGCCTTGCGCCGCGCACGAGGCGCCGCTGGGCAACATTGCCGGGCCGGGCCGCTTCGACGATGAGCTGCTCTTTGGTCCCGGCTTTGTGCAGGCCATGGTGCAACTGGAAGAACAGGGCACACTGGCCTTCCAGGGTGAACGTTGGACATTCACAGGTTCGGGTTATCCGGCGGAGAAGGTCAATCTGCGCTCGGCTGGCGGCAGCCGCTTTGCTATTCTGGACGAATCGAACAACTATCGCACGCTGGAGGAGATCGAGAGCAGCACAGCCGCGCAACGGGTACACCCGGGTGCAGTGTATCTGCACCAGGGCGACAGCTATGTCGTCAGCCGATTTGACAGCGAGATGGGGCTGGCGGTGGCGCGGCCGGCCGAGGTGGACTATTACACCGAAGTGCGTGAGTGGAGCGATGTGCGCATCATGCGTTCGCTGGCCAACCGGCCCATCCCCGGTGGTTTCGCCTACTTCGGATACGTCCGTACCACCTCGCAAGTGGTGGGCTACCGTAAACTGCGCCACTACAGCGAGGAGGTGTTGGGCGATGAGCCGCTGGATATGCCGGCGTCTACTTTCGAAACCGCGGCGTTGTGGTGGGATCTGGCGCCGGAGATCGTGCAGGCCTGCGCGCGCCGCGGGCTGGATTTTCTGGGCGGCATCCATGCGGCCGAGCACGCGGCCATCGGTATCCTGCCCCTTTTCGCCATGTGCGACCGCTGGGACATCGGCGGGCTAAGTACGCCGCGCCACCCGGACACCGACGCGCCGCAGATCTTTATCTACGACGGATTCCCGGGCGGCGTAGGCATCGCTGAACAGGGGTTCAGAGAACTGCCGGCGCTCTGGCGCGCCACCTACGACGTGATAGCTCACTGCCCCTGCGACGGCGGCTGCCCCAGTTGTATCCAGAGTCCCAAATGCGGCAACAACAACGAGCCCCTGGACAAAACAGCCGCACAGTTGATACTGCAAATGCTGTTACGAGTGTAGCCGCGTTCGGCAAAGTTTCGAGATTGGGGACGATTCCCACAGCAAAATGAACCTTCTTGTAGTATAATTGGTGTAGAAGACGCACGGATCGTGTAGCAAATCTGACGCTGGGAGCCAAGTGTGCACGAAGATGGACAACTGATTGCCCAAATTCGCAGAGGTGACCTGCGGGCCTTCGAAGCTCTGTACAACAAATACAGGAGCCAGGTTTACCGCGCAGCACTGGCGATAACCAACGACACCGGCGCCGCGGAGGACATCCTGCAGGACTGTTTCCTGCGCCTGCACGCCAATATCGACCGGATCGATGGTTCAACCCCCATTTCTCCCTGGTTACATCGGGTCACGGTCAATCTTGCCTACAACTACGTGGCGAAACGTAAGCGGCGCGCCAACCCTGCCGAATCGGTGTTTGAAGCGCTGCACGCTACAGCCAATCATTCCATGGAACGACACGTCGAAAGCGCCGCAACCCGGGACGAGGTTCAAGAAGCCATCGACAGTCTGAGTTTGCCACATCGAGTGGTTATTACCCTCTTCTATTTGAGCGAGTTCAGCATCGAAGAAATCGCATACATCCTCGACTGTCCGGTGGGCACCGTTAAGTCGCGCTTGCACTATGCGCGCAATATCTTGCGCAAACGGCTGATGGGCGATGTTGCAACCATGGCCGAGGCGATGGCGTGATGTCTCCACAGCAATGGCGTCATCAGGATGCACAGGATGATGCGCTCGACGAAGTGATTCGCGGCTCCCTGCGGACACGGGCATCGCGCTCTGCGCCGCCGGGCGACGGCTGGCCACTCCTTCGGTCGCAGGTGCGAGCTGGCCCGGCCAAACGTCGACGCCTGGCCGGGTTGCGCGTTCAGCATCTCATCAATGGAATCGTGCAGGGCGCGGCTGCGATGATCGTGATTGCCATGTTAGGCGCTTCGCTGACGCCTGGCAGGGTCGCCGAAGTTCCTCTGCAACCCACTCCTGCTGCTGTTGCTCAGGTGGCTACAGAGGAGCAATCGCTTTCGATGCCGCTGTTTGTTCCTGAGGATGTACCTCGTCGCGAGATTGTCCACACAAGCCCACCAGCAGCACCGGTCTACTTGCCCACGCGCGGCGACACGCTTAGTATGGCTGAGCTGACCAAATCCCGCACTCTCGACAGCAGTAGCTTCAATCCGGCATTGTTGTCCTTGTTCAACCCTGGGCTTGATCCAACCCTGAAGTACAACACACAATGATGGTTGCTGCTTGCCTCGACAGTCAGGAAGTTGTCGGACTGTAACCAACAAGCACAGTTCTTTTCTTCTCGGTGTAGCAAGACGCTGTTTGACAAGGGTTTGTGGTTGTGATAGTATTACGCACTACCGACAGGGCATCCCACAGAGAGGCAGTCTCGCTGCGTGATCACCGCCTTGCTATCCGAAACCCCATCAAACGCCAAGTCTGACACACAGGTCTTTGCGATCCTGACAAGTCGATTGCCATCATTGCGTCCAGTTTCACCTCAGAACTTAAAGGCGCAGTGTTCTCTGTTGGTGTTCCTCCGAATCCAATTTCTCTTCGTGTTTAATCTATTTTTTCGCCCCAACATCCAAGAATCCGCCGGGTCAAGGCACCAAGTGTTGAGCCGCGCGGTCGATTGGTGTTTGCGCGATAATCGCAATAATCAAGGTTATTGTTTCACGCGCACGGAACCAAGAGGATTATCAGTAGTTATCCAGGAGGCCTGAATGGGAGTATTGCTGGATGTGAAGGGTCTGCGTACGCAGTTCTTTACACAGGACGGCGTGGTCAACGCTGTGAACGGGATATCCTACACCGTCGACGAAGGTGAAACGCTAGCCATCGTCGGCGAAAGCGGTTGCGGCAAGAGTGTCGGCGTTATGTCGTTGATCCGGCTGATTCCTTCGCCTCCGGGCAAGGTAGTAGGCGGCGAAGTGTGGTTCGATGGCCGCGACCTCCTGAAACTGGACGATGACGAGATTCGCCAGGTGCGCGGTAATCGTATCGCCATTGTGTTTCAGGACCCAATGACGTCTCTGAACCCGGTCTTGAGCGTGGGCAGGCAGATCGGTGAGTCTCTGCAATTACATCTTGGCATGGATAAACAGCAGTCGCGCAAGCGCAGTGCTGAGTTGCTGGAGTTGGTGGGTATTCCATCAGCTGAGGCTCGATTGGATGACTATCCTCACCAGTTTTCAGGCGGCATGCGCCAGCGCGTGATGATCGCCATGGGTCTGTCGTGCAACCCGCAGCTTTTGATAGCCGATGAGCCTACCACCGCGTTGGACGTTACGATCCAGGCGCAGATCGTTGAGTTGGTCAAGAAGCTTAAGGATGAGATCGGCATGGCGATTATCTGGATCACCCACGATCTGGGCGTGGTCGCCGGCATTGCCGAACGGGTGATCGTGATGTATGCCGGGTTTATCGTCGAGGAAGCGGACGTCCGCGATCTCTACGCCAACCCAAGGCACCCCTACACTATTGGCCTGCTGGGCTCGTTGCCCCGGTTGGACGCAGACCGGCCGGAACGGCTGGTTTCCATCGAGGGCTTGCCGCCAGACCTGATCGAGTTGCCGAAGGGATGTCCCTTCTATGCGCGGTGTGACTACCGCATCGATCGCTGCCGGGACGAGAACCCCCTGTTGGAATCGGTGGGCCGAAACCATCGGGCCGCTTGTTGGGTGGATGTGAAGGGAGTAGCAGTATGACAAGCAACAGCAACGGCAGCGGCGACGTACTGCTCCGGGTGGACGGGCTAAAAATGCACTTCCCGATCACATCGGGCGTCATCATGCAGAGGGTCAAGGGATACATCAAGGCTGTCGATGGCCTGAACTTCTCGGTTCACCGGGGTGAAACCCTGGGATTGGTTGGTGAGTCGGGCTGCGGCAAGTCCACGACCGGCCGCGCCATCCTGCAACTATACCGACCGACGGGCGGTAAGGTGTACTTCGAGGATATCGACCTTACTCAGATGAAGGGCGAGGAACTCCGCCAGCAGCGGCGGCGAATGCAGATGATCTTCCAGGATCCGTATGCATCCCTGAACCCGCGCATGACGGTGGGCAGCATCGTGGGTGAGCCGCTGGAAGTGCACAACATCGCCAAGGGAATGGATCGCCGCAAGCGAGTGCAAGAGTTGCTCAAAGTAGTAGGGCTGAACCCCTATTTTATCAACCGTTATCCGCACGAGTTCTCCGGCGGCCAGCGCCAGCGCATCGGCGTGGCGCGCGCTTTGGCGGTCAATCCCGAGTTCATCGTCTGCGACGAGCCGATCTCGGCGCTGGACGTATCGATCCAGGCCCAGGTTATCAATCTTTTGGAGGACTTGCAGGCCGAGTTTGGTTTGACCTATCTCTTCATTGCCCACGATCTGTCGGTGGTGCGCCACATCTCCGACCGAATTGCGGTTATGTATCTGGGCAAGATCGTCGAGCTAACCGATCGCAACGATCTTTACGAAAACCCGATGCATCCTTATACGCAGGCTTTGTTGTCCGCTGTGCCGATCCCTGATCCGCGCATCGAGTCGCAACGCCAGCGGATCATTCTGGAGGGCGATGTTCCCAGCCCGGCCAACCCGCCCAAGGGCTGCAACTTCAGCACCCGTTGCCCGCGTGTCATGGCAGTTTGCAAGGAAGAAGAACCGGAGTTTTTGGACGCCGGCAGCGGCCATTTTGTTGCTTGCTGGCTCTACGAGGCGGTTCCAAGCCAATACGCCGATTCGGAGCACGTTGAGGCTGTCAGTTGAGAATCGTTGGTAAATAGGTGACTGTCGGTTGGGCGACTCAGCTCGCTCGACGTGACGGTCACTTGGATCATCCGATGATAATCTGGTGAAAGGAGGTGATACCGGTCAAAATTGCCGTCGTGCCGGCTCAGCGGGCGCGATTGGCTTGATGCTGTAACTGTCCTGAAGCTTGACAAGCTTTGCAGTTCACACTGATTTGCGGAGAATCCGCAAAGGCAGCAGCACCGAGGCTAGAAGCCCGGTGCCAGATCTGTCAGAAACCCTATCTCTCTTTCAGGAGGAGAAACACACATGGTAAAC
>JACKBK010000015.1 GCA_020634555.1 Caldilineae bacterium | reverse complement strand
CAGATCGGCTTCGCTGACTGTCTCGAGCAGCCGGGCCTGCCAGCCCATGGCCGCCGCGGCGATGGCAACAGCCGCGAGCGCGTGCCCAACGTCGTGCATACAGTAGCGAAAGGCTCGCTCGCCATATTTCCACGCCTCGCGCCAGACGATCGATGTAAGCGCCACCAGCACCGTGCTGTGCGGCAGTTGATCCAAGAGGCGCTGCCATTGCCCGCTGGTCAGCGTTCGACGAACCTCCAGGCCGTGTTCATCCGGCGCGTAATGGCAAACCGCCGGCGAGTCCAGCAGTCCCGCCACCGGCCCGCTGATGAGATAGCCTTCGGTGGGGTGCAGGTTGCCGCTGGACGGATTGACACGCAGCGCCCAGCGACTCCCGCCATATTCCTTCCAGGCCGACAGCGCCAGCGAGTCGTAGAAAAGTTGCGAGATGAAGTCCCGATCCAGCGGGCGCGGCGCGATGGAGCCGGGCTGAAACAGCGCTCCGTAGGGCGGGTCGGCTGTCGGTGGAATCTCGTCCAGCGGCAGCAGCGGCGCGCCTCGATAGCGGCGAAAGGGATCCGGCTGCGTGTCCCAGTCCATGTAGCCCAGCGAGCGGGCGTAGCGGTACGGTGCGTGTTTGGTGGCCTGGTGGTAGTCGAGAACAATGTCCAGCGGCGATTGGGCGGGACGGAGCGGAGCCTGCGGCTCCGGCGAGCGGTACTTTTGCATCAGACGAAACGGCATGATTGGCGCGTATTATACGGCCATCAAGCGACTTTGGCGATTTCGCGGGAAACCGGTCGAGGAAAAGGCGTTGACGAATTCTCGCATGGCTGCTACAATGGCGGAGTATCCGATCGATTGATAACGAAGACCCCAGGGCACAATCAACATGACCATGTACGTGACGACGGTGGAACCAGTACTGGATATTAGTTCTATCCAGACCGTACTCGTCCCCTATTTTGCTGCCCAGGAGCAAATAGCAGTGGCATATTTGTTCGGCTCTGTTGCCCGTGGACAGGCATCTCCTTTGTCTGACATCGATATTGCCATATTGCTACAGTCGCCCCAGGATGCTGCTGCGCGGTTCTCGCTGCGTTTGCGTGTGACGAAAGATATCAAAGCCTTGGTGAGGGATCGGGATATTGATGTAATCGTTCTGGACGACGTTCCTTTGGCGGTAAGCTACCGGGTAATCCGTGACGGTGTCGTGCTCAACTGCAACAACGAGCAGCTGCGTATCGAATGGACCGCATCAACCGTTAGTCGCTATCTTGACTTCAAGCCTTTCATCGACCGGCATGAAAAAACTGTGCTCGACCGGGTTCGCAGAGGAGACTTACTTCATGGATACAACCCCCATCGTGGCTCGATTGACCGTTATCGCCAACTCCGTGAACGCTTTGCTAGAGATGCAGGAATTGACCCACGATGAGTTCGTCCACGACTGGATCATACGAACTTCGGTTGAGCGCAACTTCCAGGTGGCGATTCAAGCAGCACTAGACATTGGGAGCATAATTCTGGCAGCCTCACGCGTTCAGACGCCGGGTGAGTATCGAGACATTTTCCGGCATTAGCGGACATTGGTGTCTTACCGCAGGAACTCGGGCGGCGCCTCGCAGACATGGCCAGCTTTCGCAACGCGCTCGTTCACATGTATGTCGACGTTGATCCTGACAGACTCTTCGAGTATTTACATGGGGATCTGGACGATTTCAACACGTTTGCACGTTGCATTGGTCAATACCTGGAAACCCTCTAGCGCAGACGAAGGCGCTCATTGCCTTGAACGGACATGCGGTCGTTGCACAGCTGTTGTCCGATCTCTGCCCAATCCCCTCTGTTTCAGTTCTTGATTGTTCGGTCACCCACACTCACACACGTTCCTAGACCCGTCGCGACAGCTCGTCGAGCCGGGCCATCTCGGCGTCGCTCAGGCGGAATGCCATAGCGCCCGCGTTCTGTTGCGCTTGGTAGACCTTGGTCGCACCGGGAATAACGACCACCAGGTCGCCATGAAAATTGATCAACCAGTTCAACGCGACCTGCGCGGGCGTTGCGTCGTGCTGCCGGCCGATCTCCTCCAGCGCCTCGATCAGCGGGCGGGTCCGCTCCAGGTTGCGCCGGATCATCCACTTGCGCCAGGCCAGCGCCCCGCTCTGGGGATCGCCCGGCTGATGATATTTGCCGGTCAGCAGGCCCGACTCCAGCGGCGTGTAGGCGATAATGGTGGCGCCCAGCTCGCGGGCGGTGTCCAGCGTGCCGTCGTGTTCGATCTTGCGGTCCAGAAGGCTATACTTGACCTGGTTGGAGGCCAGGGTCAGGCCGCGTTGGCGCAGCGCGCGTGAGGCGCGGCGCATGGCCTGCGGCCCGAAGTTGCTGACGCCCACCGAGCGGATCTTGCCCGCCTCCACCAGATCGGCCATCGCGTTCATCTCCTCCTCGGGCGACGAGAAGCTCCACGGCTGGTGGACCTGATAGAGGTCGATGCTGTAGCCGTCCAGCTCGCGCAGACGGTCGTCGATAGTTTTCGGAATGTTGCCAGCCGTGCGCAGCAACGGGAGCCACTTGGTCGCGACTACCACATCGTCGTCGGATTTCCCGGCTGTGTGCAGCGCAGCCGCCAGTGACCGCTCCGACTCGCCCATTCCATACATCTCCGCGGTGTCGAACCAGGTGATGCCGCCCTCCAGCGCGGCCTGGACGATGGCGTTCTTGGTCTCCTGCGCAATGACCGGAAAGGCGCGTCCGATCAGTCCGCCGCCGCCGGAAAACTCCATCACGCCCATGCCGACAGGTGAGATCTGGATGCCGGTTTGGCCGAGAGGGCGAAGAGTGATGTTTTCTGTCTCTGTTTGCATGATTGCTCTTTAAATTGTATCAGGACGACGTACTATCATCGCCTTGTTCGCGTTGATGAGGGTGGATATAATCGTCGGCAACTGGATGCTCTGTCTGAGGTTCATCCAATGCGCTTTCGTCTTCCGGCACTGGCAATGGTTCAGGCAAGGCCTCGTGAGGTGTATACATTCCGATAGTTTTAGCGGGCGGTTTCGCCTCGATCTGCAACGTCCTACTGATGGTCAGGCCGCTGTTGTAAAGGACCGACAGCGCGGGGCCGAAGCTCGCGACCGGCATGGCGCTGCGGATGGGCGGGTCATCCTCGGCCCACAGCGTACGCAGCGTCTCGTAGTTCCACTCGGCGGTGATCAACCCTTCGGTGCTGTCGGTTCCCATCTCCACCAGGACATTGGTGTTGCGCTGGGACAGGCTGATCGGCGCCGCCAACAGCGAGCGTCCCAGGTAGGGTTCCTGGTCGGCGGGCGTGAACGGGTTGTAGCCGACGGCGAAGCTCATCGCGCCGAAGAGCTGGTTGTCTTCGACTCGGGCCAGCAAGCCGTGGCGCTGGCGAGCGACCACCGCCGGCCTGGTCGTCGCACCCAGGCCGATGAGCGCCTCCGCGCCGGCGTAGGCCAGCGCGCGCCCTGCCTCCGGGTAAAACATGTCGTACCCCAACAGGATACCCAGGCGGCCCACCGGCGTGTCGATGGCCTGCCACGTCTTGCCCGCTTCGACCAGCGGGTTCTCGTCGCGGCGCAGGGTGACGGCGGCCTGCGCGCCAAGCTGCTGCCCGTCCGGCCCGAACACCAGCGCGATGTGGCGGACCGCGCCATCCGCGTCCTGCAAGTACGCGCTGCCGGCTACCACGGTCATTCCGTGGTGGCGGGCGATGCTGGAGAATAGGGAAGTGACGGCCTCACGCACCTCGTCGGGCCGCTGGATGAGAGCGCCCTCCAGCGCCTTGCCGAAGTCCGCGCCCAGCACGCTGGCTGCTCCACCGGCCAACCGGGCCTGGGTGCGGCTCCAGAAAGACGCGTTGCTGCGACGGGCCTGGTCTGCCTGGCGCAGGAGACCGCTGCGCGCGCCGGTGGTGACCAGCGCGGCCGCCATCAGACCACTGTACTGGGGAAAGATCAGGAGGCGAGCACGTTTGGTCTGTGCCAGGTTGCCGAAGCGCAGCAGGTGCTGTTCCAGTTCCTCGCGGTCCTGCGGCAAACGGATGCGCAGTTGCACACAGGCAACGACGATCTCTTGCATAAGTTCCTCGCATCTGAGAAGTCGAACTTTTTCCGCAAAGTTCGACTTCTATCTCTACTGGCGCGCTGCCCAAGAAATGCTCACGGATCACGCGGATTTCACGAAGCAATCGCCCCAAGAATCTATGAAATCCGCGTGATCCGTGAGCTATAGCATGTTCGGCGGGTCAGCAAGTCTTCACGGAACGCGCGTCAGAATTTGAGCTTTGCCGAAAAAGCTCAACTTCAGTGGTTGCGCAGGATGTCGCGGGCTACGGCCAGGCGCTCCATCGTCCGCTCGCGGCCCAGGATCTCCAGCGTCTCGAACAGCGGCGGCGACACGTTGGAACCGGTGACGGCAACGCGCACCGGGGTCAGAAGGCTGCGCAGCTTGAGGCCGGTACTCTCCGGGAGACTGCGCAGGCAAGCCTCGATGGTGTCATGAGTCCACGGATCGACCTCAGGCAACGCGGCCAGCGCAGCATCCAGCGCAACGATAGAATCCGTGGCTGTCATCTTTTTCCCGATCAAGGCCGCGGGGTCGTCGTACTCGATGGGGCCATCGACAAAGAGGAAGCCGAGCATCGGCGTGGCGTCGGCCAGGGTCTTGATGCGCTCCTTGATCAGCGGCACGGCCGGTCGCAGCTCGGGCCGCGCAGCCATCTCCGCTTCGCTCATCCCCACGCCTCGTGCGACGAAGGGAAGCAGCCGCCGGTAGAGATCCTCGTCATCCAGCTCGCGGATGTAGACGCCATCCAGCCAGACCAGCTTGTCGTAGGGGAAGGCGGCCGGTGAGGGGTTGATGCCGTCGATGCTGAACGCTGCCATAGCCTCTTCCGGGGTGAACACCTCGCGGCTGCCATCGATGCTCCAGCCGATGTTGGCCAGGAAGTTGACCATCGCCTCGCTGATGTAGCCGTCGGCGATGTAGTCGCGCAGATGCACCGGCACGCTGGTTCCGTCCTCGTTGAGGGTGTAGCGCTTGCTCATCTTGCCCTTGCCGTTGGGGTTGAGGATGACCGGCAGGTGCGCCCAGACGGGCGGCTCCCATCCAAACGCCGCGTAGAGCAACACGCCCAGCGGCGCGCTGGGCAGCCACTCGTCGCTGCGCATGATGTGGCTGATCTCCATCAGGTGGTCGTCCACGACCGCGGCCAGGTGGTAGGTCGGCCAGCCGTCGGATTTGAGCAGTACGGCGTCCTGCAAGAGGCTGTGCTCGACGGTAATCTCGCCGCGGATGGCGTCGTGAAAGGTGGTGCTGCCGTCGATGGGATCGATGGCGAAGCGCACCACGTAGGAATCGCCGGCAGCCTCGCGCTCGGCCCGCTGTTCGGTGGTGAGATACCGACAGTGGCGGTCGTAGCCGGACTGTTCCTTGTTGGCGACCTGCTGCTCGCGCAGAGCGGCCAATCGCTCCTCGGTGCAGTAGCAACGGTAGGCGTGGCCGTTGTCCACCAGCCAGTCAGCCCATCTGGTGTAGATCGGCAGCCGCTCGCTCTGGAAGTAGGGGCCGTGGTCGCCGCCCACCTCCGGTCCTTCGTCCCATTGCAAGCCAAGCCAGCGCAGGCCGGCCAGGATATCGGGCATCGAGTCGTCGATGTAGCGCTTGCGGTCGGTGTCCTCGATGCGCAGGATGAAGCGGCCGCCATGCCCGCGGGCGTAGAGCCAGTTGAACAGCGCCGAGCGAGCGCCGCCGATGTGCAGATAGCCCGTTGGGCTGGGCGCGAAACGGACGCGCACCGGACGATCAGTCATGAAAACATCTCCTTACAATCCACGCCGGAAACGCCCACAAGGGGCTATCCTACAACATGCTACGTGGCCGAACCTGTAGGATAGGGCCTTGTGCCCGTTCCGGGAACACCACGTGGCACGATCGATGCCGCACTCACCGAGACGCCCACAAGGGGCTATCCTACGACACGAAGTGACTGTCACTTGTTCAAAACGTCTTGCAGCGCCTTGAGCTGCACCAGCACAGCTGCCTCACGGCTGCGGGCTTTGACGGCCCCTGCAGCAACCAGCAGGCAGTGGCGCAGGTCGATGGCCAGATCGGACGGGAAGTCGGGGGCCTGGGCCAGCCGCTCGCTGACCAGTTGATCGGTCAACGGGGCAACGCCCAGCCAGGCCACTGCCCGGCCACCCTTGGGCTGCGTCAGCGCTACCGACAGACCGGCCTCGTGCAGCAGAATCGCGGCGTGCAGCAGGTCGCTGTCGAGATCGCTGTCGGGAGCCAGCAGCGGCGCCGCCAGTTCCAGCAAATTTACCATGTTGCGCAGCGCAGCGCCAGGCCGATTGGGTGGCGCTTGAGTCAGCGCGGTCACGAAATCGGTGTCGCCGTAGAAGCTCTCCACCAGCCAGCGCAACGGCTGGCTGGCGATTCGGCCGGCCGCTTCGTTCAGAAAGGCCAGCGCTTCGCCGGCTTCACGGCCGGGCATGGCCAGCAACAGGTTAAGATCAACTTCGTTGTCATCGGCCGGTTCGATGGACTCGACCCGAAGCCGGATCCGGTCCTGGTAGAGCGTGGCGCGACCGCTGACATGCGCCGCATCGCCGGGGTTGAGCCAGCCGGCCGCATCGGTCGCGCCCTCCCACAGCCGCGCGTCGATGTGGCCGGTGCGGTCGGCCAGCGTCAGAAGCAAGTAATGCCCCTTGGCCTCATCGCGGTAGGGCGCCAGCCGGTGATCCACGACCCGGAAGATGTCGTCCACCGTGTCGTCAGGCTTGATATCGGCTGCAAAGACGCGTTTCATGGTCGGCTGCCCCGGCTCCTACTCCTACTCCTACTCGTACTCTTCCGTTCCGATCAGTTCAAACGAGTAGGAGTAGGAGGACGAGTAGGAGTAGGAGATTGAGGGCTTGAGCTATTTCCGCTGCTGGATTTTGGCCCAGGTGTCGCGCAGAGTCGCAGTGCGGTTGAAGATGGGCTTGCCCGACGCGCTATCGGGATCGACGCAGAAGTAACCGATGCGCTCGAACTGGAAACGCTGGCCGGCTTCCACGCCCGCCAGGCTGGGCTCCATCTTGCAGCCAGTCAACACGGTCAGGGAGTCGGGGTTCAGGTTGTCCAGGAAGGTCTTGCCCTCGGCAACGTCCTCGGGGAAGGGCGATGAGAAGAGCTGATCGTAGAGGCGCACTTCTCCGTCAACAGCGTGTTTGGCCGATACCCAGTGCAGGGTAGCTTTCACCTTGCGACCATCAGGCGAATCGCCGCCTCGGGTAGCCGGGTCGTAGGTACAGTGCAGCTCGACCACGTTGCCATCGTCGTCCTTGACCACGTCGACGCAGGTGACGAAGTAGGCGTAGCGCAGGCGCACCTCGCGGCCCGGCACCAGCCGGTAGAACTTGCGCGGCGGGTCTTCCATGAAATCTTCCCGTTCGATGTATAGCTCGCGGCTGAAGGGCACCTTGCGCGTGCCGGCGCTCTCGTCCTCAGGGTTATTGATGGCGAAAAGCTCCTCGGTCTGGCCCTCCGGGTAGTTGGTGATGACTACTTTCAGCGGGTCCAGCACGGCCATCACCCGGGGCGAGTGCTGGTTGAGGTCCTGGCGCACGCAGTGTTCCAGCAGCGCGAAATCCACCGTGCTGTCGTTCTTGGCCACGCCGATGCGCTCGGTAAAGTCGCGGATTGCCTCGGGCGTGTACCCCTTGCGCCGGTAGCCCGACAGGGTTGGCATGCGCGGGTCGTCCCAACCGTTGACGTGGCCCTCGTCGACCAGTTTCAGCAGCTTGCGCTTGCTCATCAACGTGTAGGTCAGCTTGAGACGTGCGAACTCGATCTGTTGCGGCGCGTAGATGCCCAGCTTCTCCACGAACCAGTCGTACAGTGGCCGGTGATCCTCGAACTCCAGCGTGCAGATCGAGTGTGTGATGCCCTCGATGGAGTCGCTCTGGCCGTGCGCCCAGTCGTACATGGGATAGATGCACCATTTGTCGCCGGTGCGGTGATGGGTGGCGTGCAGGATGCGATAGAGAACGGGGTCGCGCAGGTTGATGTTGCCCGAGGCCATGTCCACCTTGGCGCGCAGCACGCGCGAGCCATCGGGAAACTCGCCGTTCTTCATGCGCTCGAACAGGTCCAGATTCTCCTCGATCGTGCGGTTGCGATAGGGGCTTTCCTTGCCCGGCTCGGTCAGCGTGCCGCGATATTCCCTGATCTCGTCGGCGCTGAGGTCGTCTACATAGGCCTGGCCCTGCTCAATCAACTGTACGGCCCAGTCGTACAACTGGTCGAAGTAGTCGGAGGCGAATAGGAGGCGGTCCTCCCAGTCGACGCCCAGCCAGTGGGCGTCTTCGATGATCGACTGGACGTACTCTTCCTCTTCCTTGGTGGGGTTGGTGTCGTCGAAACGCAGGTTGAACTTGCCGCCGAAGTCGCGCGCGATCCCGTAGTTCAGGTTGATGGCCTTCGCATGGCCGATGTGCAGGTAGCCGTTAGGCTCCGGGGGAAAGCGGGTGTGCACCCGACCGTCGAAGCGGCCACTCTCGTTGTCTTCGACGATCATCCGGCGGACGAAGTCGGTCGAACTGGGGCTGTCAGTCGTCATGGATCGATCCTTTGCATGAATGGCAATGAGTTACACGGCCGGTCGAAGCGCGGCCGAATGGCAGCCATTCTAGCATAGGTGGGAGAAGACTGCCAGAGCGGAAAGGTATCTTGCGTGTTGTGTCCGGTCCCCCTCTGCCGTCACAACTTCCCCTTGTCGGGCGTTTCCTTCTGCCGGCCGGTGAAGTAGGACAGCAGGCGCTGCCGGCCGGCCGCGATGTCCAGGCGGCGCAAGCGCCAGGTACCGACGATGCCGTAGGGCAGGAACATGACGATGAGGATGTAGATCGCACCGAGGATAAAGGCAGCGCCTTCACCGAACCAGCGCGAGAGGTAGTACTCCATCAGCCTCAGGATGGCTGCGCCGATCATCGCGCCGCTCAGCGTGCCAATGCCGCCAATCAGCAGCATTAGCAGCCCCTCGACGGTGAAGCCGAGGCCGGCGATCTCCGGGCTGACCAGCGGCTTGTAGAGGGTGTTGAACATGCCGGCCAGACTGGCCGTAACACCCGCCAGTATCAGCGCGGCCAGCTTGAAGTAGAACGTGTTGAAACCGATGTTCAGCGCCCGGTTCTCGTTCTCCCGGGTCGCGATGCAGACGCGCCCCGTCGGCGAGTCGACGAAGCGCTTGTAAAGCAGGTAGATCAGGATCGCGAAGGCCAGCGTGACATAGTAGAAGCGCAGCCGGTCATCCACCGGGTTCAGGAAGTCGGGCCGTGGAATCCCTTGCAACCCGACGTCCGAGCCGGTGTACGGGTTCATCTCCTGGGTGCGGATCAGGATGTCGAACACCGAGGCGATACCCAGCGTCACCAGCGCGAAGGTGATCCCCTTGACGCGCGGCAGGACGACAGCAAACAGCAGCGCATTGAACAGGCCCGCCACCACCGCGCCAATCAACACTGCCCATAGCGGCCATCCGAAAGTCTTCAGCAGGACGCCCGTCAGGTAGGACCCGAAAGCGAAGAACATGCCGTGGCCAAACGAGAGTAGCCCGGTGACGCCCAACACCAGATCGTAGCTGATGGCAAACACTGCCAGGATAAAAACCTCGATCAACAACCCTTGCAGGAACTTGGCCGTGCTGGAGTCGTTGGCCAGCAGGCTGCCAAAGGGCAACCCTTCGACCACCGCGAGGATGAATGGCAGCGCGGCCAGAAAGGCGACGGTGATGAGAAAACCGGCGTGGCGGCGCCAGGGAGACTTGTCAGTAGTTGCTGCGTTCAAAGCTCGATTCCTCTAGCGGCTGTTATTCGCTGCGTCCAAACAACCCCTGCGGCAGCACCAGCAGGATCACGATCATCAGGAGAATCACCGATGCAGGCACCAGCGGCGGCGACGGCTTCCACGGCTCTTCCATGAAGGGGAGGTTGATGCCTAGCTGGCCATAGCGGATGATGAACTGCTGCGTCAACCCGACAATGACAGCACCGGCTGCCGCGCCGGGAAAGCTGGTCAGACCGCCGATGGCCAGCGCGATCAGCGAACTCAGCAACAGGGTCGCGCCCATGGTATCCGACAGCCCGTTGGCCGGTGCCGCGATCACACCGCCGAACGCTGCCAGTCCGACGCCCAGCGCAAACACCAGCGTGAACACCCGCCGCACGTTGATACCCAGCGCTTCCACCATCCGGCTGTCCTGCACGCCGGCCCGGATGATCATCCCCAGCCGCGTGCGCTGCAAGAGCAGCCAGACGACGATCAACACGAAGATCCCGACGGCGATGACGAACAGTTCGTTGTAGGTGCGGATGCGGGCCGGCTCGCCGCCGATGTCGATGATGATGGTCGAACAGTGGTACTGCAACCAGCCGGCGATGCTGTCGGCCGGACAACCGTCGCCCGTGCTGGAAAACAGTTCTGGCTTGGGCATGGTGAAACCGGTGCGGCCCCAGATAGTACGCACCATCTCAACGCCGATGAAGCCCAGCCCCAGCGTCAACAGGATCTGGTAGATCGCCCGCTCGTACAAGGGCCGGATCAGCGTGCTCTCCATCAGCCCGCCAAGGCCGGCGCCTACCAATGTCGCCACGACGATTGCCAGTACGAACAGTGCGTTGCTGCCAAGACCCAGCAAGAAGCCCGACAACGGCGTGTTGACGACGTACAACGCCACGCCGACGATGACCAGAACCACAAACCAGATCAGCGGCCTCGTGGCCGGGCGTCCCGCCTGCGCCGTAGCCCCGCGACGCGCCACGGCAAAACCGACCGCTGCCAGACCAACCAGCATGCTGCCGATCAGCAGCGCTCCCCAGGTCAACAGCGCGCCAAGGGCCGATGGGAAGGTTGCCGGTGTCACGTTTTCGGCCACCGTACCCGCCTCGAAGTATTGCGTCCAGACGATGGGACTGTCCTGATACACCGTCGCGCTCCAGATGGAGATCGGGTATCGCGTCAGCGCCACGGCCAGCAACGCCAGCCCGGCGACCAGGGCTATCCACGGCCAGACCCGCATCGTCCCGCGGCTCAGCTTCAGCCTGGACAGCAACGGCAGCCATAGCGGCATCAACAGAAAGCCCGCCAGCACCAGCAGAAACGGCGTCGAAATGTCCACCACCGTGTCGGGGCGCACGTACATACTCCAGCCGACGTACGCGCCGATCATGAACAGGGTGCCATGGGCCAGGTTCAGCACGTCCAGCAGCCCAAGAATGATCGACAAGCCAGCTGCCACCAGGAAGGTGATGGATCCAACCGCCAACCCGCGCAGCAAGGTCACCACCCAATCGCGCGTGCTCATTCCCTGAATAGCCAGCAACAGCAGCAGCAACAGGATCACCAGGGTGATGATCAGCGTACGGTTCTTGCGGTAGCTCTGAAGCAAGTTCTGCATAGGCGTTCCAATCGAAGGGTTATCGAAGGGTTAATGGTCAATGGTTAGCGGTTAATGGCTAACACTAAAACGAGGCTTCGATAGTGCGGCATCTGAACGATGATTGAAATCATCGTCTGATAGGGAAAACATGTTGAAACATGTTGCCGAAGTGGTGGTTCGAGTATGCTTCAGCATACTTTTGGTGCCAGACACCGATTTCAATCGGTGGAAACGGCCGAAGTCTCGTTGTAGTACTAAGTCAGAGTTGTCTTTCACTGTCATTCCCGCGGAGGCGGGAGTGACGAGGCATCACTCTGCTCATTAACCATTATCCATTAGCAATTAACCGTCAACCGTTTGCTAGGCCGCTCCCAGGTAGCGCTGGATAGTGGCTTTGTCGCTGACGAGGTCCGCCATCAGCCCGGACTGCACCGAGCGGCCCTCTTCAATAATGACGTAACGCGAGGCCAGTTGGCTGGCGACGATGAAGTTCTGCTCGACCAGCAACACGGTGGTCTCGGTCGACAGCCGGCGAATCGCCTCCATCATGGCCTCGATGATCACCGGCGCCAGACCTTCGCTGGGCTCGTCGATCAGCAGCAGCCGGTTGTCGGGCACCAGCGAGCGCGCCACGGCCAGCATCTGCTGCTGGCCGCCGGACAGGTGCGTTCCCGGCAGCTTGATCAACCGCTTCAGGTCGGGGAACAGCTCGAAGATGAAATCGGACTTGCGGTCGAGATCGCCCTTCTTGCGCTCGGCGATCTTGAGGTTTTCGTGGACGCTGAGGTCGCGGAAAATGCCGCGATTCTCCGGCACGAAGCCGATGCCCATGGTCGCGATCTCATAGCTGCGCTGTCCCTGGATCGGCTGGCCGTCGAAGATGATCTCGCCTGAGCGCGGCGGGGTCAGCCCCATGATCGACTTCAGCGTGGTCGTCTTGCCGGCGCCGTTACGGCCCAGCAGCGCCACGATGCCCCCGCGCGGCACCTCCACATCCACTCCTTCGAGGATGTGAAACTGGCCGATGTAGGTGTTGATGTTACGGACTTCGAGAATCATGGTCATGAAAGTGGCTTGCGGTGCGGCAGGCGGCTGGGGTCAGGGAAAGACGGGAAAGGAAGGAAAGAAGGGAAAACCGGAGTCATGGCGCGGTGGTACGCAGAAATTGTTAGCTGGTGACGTGGTCACGAGAACAACCATTAACCATCAACCGCTTAATTCATTAACCGTTCCTACAGCCTGCAGGCTTAACCCACCCAGATACGTTTGCAATTGTCTGCTGGCGGCGATCCGGCGGGAGGCATTCCTCGGCCAGCAGCAGCACCCGCCCCTGGTGCATGACCGCATGCGGTCGGTATGCCTGCGACGACGTTCGCGTGTTGTGTTCGACCAGCATCGACGGTTTGCCAGCTGAATCTCCTGGATCAGCGCCATCGCCCGGCACCTGCTCGAAGCTGCTGGCGTTGGCGGTCGGCTCTGTGTCCAGTACACTTCCGGGTCGGATCCCGGTGAATGGCGCCCGTTTCAGCTTGCGCTGATCGCCATGAGGCAACGTGCCCGCCAGTTGCAGCGTTTCAGCCAGCCCGACCGGTTTGTGGATCGCTGGGGTCCTACCGGTGTACGGTGAAGCGCAGCCACGCTGAAATTGAAGTTATTGCGCCCCATGGCTGGCACGCCAGCCGCACGTTCTCGAACGCCGCCAGGTTGGGGAACAGGCTGGTGATCTGGAACGGACTGTCCCATGCCGACGGTGGTGAGTGGTACGGCGTGATGTCGTTCCTTGTACAGCACCTGCCCGCTGGTTGGTTGCAGGATTGCCGCTCAGCAGGTTGAAGAAAGGGGTCGTTTTGTTGCGCCGTTGTGGCTGATGATGAGGATTGCGCCATTGCACCTGAATGCTGACGCCGCCCTTACAGCCACCAGCGCGCCAAAAGCCTTTTGGTGCAGCATCAATACGGTTTGCGAACACGGGCATGATCTTTAGTAGACAGGTGATTTGGTAGGATTGCAGATTGGTACGGAAACCAGCTAACTCACCAATTCACCACTTCCAACCACCGGATTATTTCCTGCTCAGCCGTTTGACGGCAGTCGCCGGTGAAAGATCCGCCTGCCCTTCAGGCGGCAGGCGCATTCGGGCTGGTCAGTGACCAGGTCGAATATTTGAAGTCGGGCGCGGCTAAAGCTCGAATACCGACGATGGGCTATGTCCCGCAACGCAACATGTCCTTGTAGGCCGGTTCCCATTAATCTTGGCCCCTTCGAACGAGAGACCTTCCATGGCGTCGATCAGCGGTGCCGGATTTGAAACATCACCGATCTCCCCAAGCAGGCGGTAGATCGCCATCAATGCGGGCGTTCGCCGCGTCGAACAGGTCAGGCGGTCGCCAATGGGCGGACTTGATTCCACCACCAGCCAGTCGTTGATGGCGTTGTCCGTGCGTGAGAGGATGCCACTGGTTCCCGCATTCCTGTCCGCCACCGTCTCAGCGATGGCTTCGCGTTCGGCGGTCGGAAGTAGACGCACCCATTCCCATGCCATTCAGCACAACGTCTTTGGCCGATTAAACATCGGCACGAACCACCGCTGTTTGTTGATCCAGGCATCCGCACCGTTGCGTCGGCGATCTGCCCGCGTACGGCGGCGGAAGCTTGCTGGTGTCCAGGGGAGAAGATGTCGGCCACGAATGCGCCGCCGAACTTGGTGCAGGCATCGTCATTTCGCGCCGCCGTAGCCGAAGCCAGCGGAATCTTGAATGGAACGTCAAAATTCTGGGTCAGGTAAATTTAACAGGCTATAGTCCCAGTTCTGCATGACGCGGAAGGTACAGCGAAGTTGACGCCGGTGATGTCATGTTGGCCGCCGCCGGAGCAGCGCAGATCAGCACCACGTCGTTCTCCTTGGCGATTCCGTAGCTGGTTGCATTGCCGGAACTCACCGTTCCGACCAACATGTTCCACCGATCCTCTGATCACTGCCAGGCTGCCGTCTCATCCGGCTGTCTTTGTCGTCCCGGCACCAGCACGGCACCGTGCAGTCGCTGAAGGTCGCGGTTGGTATCAGCGCGAAGCTGTCGGCCAGGATACCCATACCCAGCAGGAACGCGAGCTGCCCGGCCATGTTGCTGCGTAGATGGCCAGCGCGCCGGTCAGGTCGGTAGATCAGACCGGATCTTGATCGGTTCTCGCAGGTCGGGTTGTTGAGATCTGGTGGTCACAGCAGCAACCGCACCTGTTGCGCCGTTGCTTCTTCCACCTAAACGTCGCCTGGGCTGCTTGATGGGCAGGTCGTCGTAGTGATCCGTCTTCGCCTTCAGGTGCAGCGGGTGCGGTGGGCGTTCGTCAGTCGTGCGACCAGGTCGAACATCGCGTCGGGCGCGCTAAGTCGGTCACTGACGATGTACATGTCCTGCAACGCAACATGTCCTCAGGCCGGATCTCGATGAGACCCTTCTTCGGCCTCGAACGAGAGAGATCTTCCGGCGGGCGTCGATCAGCGGAAGCCGAGCCTGGTAAGTCGCCGCTTGGTCTTCTGAGCGACCTGATTGAGCCATCAGTGCGCGTTCATGCTGCCGTGCCATCGAACAGGTCAGGCGGCTCACCATAGCGTGTTTTGATCTGCTCCACCAGCCAGTCATTGATGGCGTTGTCCGGGTGCAGTGTAGGAGATGCCGCTGGCCTGTCCTGCATCTGTCCACCGGCCCGAAGACGCCGGTGGTCTTGCCAGTCGAAGTAGACGCACCCATTCCCTATGCTGTCCACCACATCAGCCAAACCCGCCGCCAGCCCAGGTCACGATCCAGGCATCCGCACCGCTGTCGGCGATCTGCTCCATGTACGGCGGAAGCTGGTGTCCAGGGGAGTAAAGATGGTCGGTCGGCCACGAATGTGCTGCCGAACTTGTGTGGTAGGCATCAGGTGAAAGCCGACGCTGCGCCGTCAGAAGCGAAGCTGTAGTCAAAGACTCCGATGAACGGTTCGTACTCCTGGGTCAGGTACCGCACAGGCTGATGAAGTTCCTGGTAGTTCCTGGCGGCTGACGCGAAGGTGTGGTCGTTGGAAGTTCACGCAGGATAGCCGTACGCCGCCGGAGTGCTACCAGCAATCTTCACGCGCGTCGTTCTTGGCGACCTTCAGTAGGTTGCTGTGCTGCCGCACCCACTGTTCCTGACCAGTACGTCCACTCTGATCTCGACGCCTCGCGCGCCAGGGTTTCGTCTCATCCGGCTGCCCTTGTCACAAGTGTCCTGCACCAGCACCTCCACCGTGCAGTCGCTTTGAAGGTGTAGATTCTGTGCCGTCGCCCATCTCCTCGATAAGGTCGCGCCGGAGGCGTGGCCCCATGCCCAGCAGGAACGAGCGTCGGGCCATGTTGCCGTAGATGGCCAGCGCGCCGGTCAGGTCGGTGATCGACCGATCTTGATCGAAGTTCTCGCAGGTAAAGTCCCCCATGTTGCTGATGCGTTCGTCGCCGCTGCTCTGGTGGGCTGCCCTCTGCTGGTGGGTTCTGCTGGTGTTTCGGTTCTGGCGCCAGAGTGGCTCGCGCAGTGGTAGGCGCCGTCTCGGGCGCGTCAATGGCTCGGGCGTCTCGCCGCCGCCACCACAGGCTGCCAGCAGCATCGAGGCTACCAGCAACAGTGCACAATGCATACAGTCTTCATGATCGTCTCCTCGTTGTTAGAATGACCTTTTCAACTGAAATACTACGAAACGTCGCTGATCAACACCAGCGCCTGCCCCGCACACGGTCAAACTGATGCTGTCACACAGTGAGTCGCCAGACCCCATCAATTACGGTCGGGCCGGATGCGCACGGATCTGATCTCGGTGGTAGTTCCCAGTCGATAGGCCAGCGTGGAAACTCCAGCTGTTGTCGATAAGTTCGCGCCCCGGCAGGCGGGTGCCAAGCAGCGTCGAAAAAGATCGCCCAGTGTCGCCCGGGAACTGGCGTAATGGCGAAACCGACCTGCCGCGCCATACTGGGTTCGCCAGCCAGACAGCGCTCACCTAATTCAGAGATCAGCGTAGTCGGCCAGGTTTTTGGCTGAAAAGCTGCGCTGCAACGAGACCCGCTGGCCGACCGCGAACCCCTTGAATGGCTCGCCTGCCGGCTGCTCAGGCTGAACTGCCGCTTCAGCAGTCCGCAACTGGAACTTCGACGACCCTGGTAGCCGAACCAACATGCTGCCCTTCAGTCCGCGCTCGCCGCCAGGCAGAGCAACCTCGGTTGACAGCTCGGCCAGCCCATCGCGGTGCAGCACTGACACGATCTCCAGCCGAATCTCGACAGCCTCATCTGCATAAGTTGGTGCGGGAAACTTCAGTTCCTGAACCAACTGCTTGCAGCCCAGAAACGGCCAGCGGCTGGTCAGCGTGCTGCTGACTGCGCTGTATAGCAACATGCCGTGCGCCACCGTGCGGCCGAACTTGCTGCGGGCAGCAAAGGCCGGATCGACGTGGATCGGGTTGTCGTCGCCGCTCAGCGCTGCAAAACTGTCGAAGTCCTGCTGGGTAAACGCCCGAGTGACGCTGGCGACCTGGCCAACTGCGATTGTCATGACCGTGTGTCCTCGCTCCACTCGCGCAGGTCACGCTTCAGCACCTTGCCGGCAGCCGTCCGCGGCAGGACATCCAGGAACACCACCGATTTCGGGATCTTGTAGCGCGCCAGCTTGCCCTGGCACCAGGCAATCACCTCCTCCTCGCTCAGCGTCTGGCCGGCCTTCACGACCACGAAGGCCCGGCCAACCTCCTGCCATTTCGGGTCAGGCACGCCGACGACGGCCGCTTCGGCCACCGCCGGATGCTCGTAGAGCACGTTCTCCACCTCGGCCGGGTAGACGTTCTCGCCGCCCGAGATGAACATGTCCTTCCAGCGATCGACGATGGTGTAGAACCCTTCGTCGTCGAACATCGCAGCGTCGCCGGAGTGCAGCCAGCCATCGCGCAGCGCTTCCGCCGTCGCTTCAGGCCGGTTCAAGTAGCCGGTGGTCACGTTGCCGCCGCGCACACACAGTTCGCCGACCTGGTTCGGTCCAAGGACGTTGCCATCGCGGTCGCGGATCGTCACCTCGGTGTGCAACACCGGCTTGCCCACCGAGCCCGCCTTGCGCACAGCGTTGTCGCGGTCGATGATGAACACCGTGGGACCGGTCTCGGTCATGCCGAAGCCCTGCTGGATGACAATGCCCTTTGACGCGTATTGCTTGACAAGCGCCGGCGGCAACGACGAGCCGCCGCTGGCCCAACTGCGCACGCTGGACAGATCGTAGCGGTCGAAATCGGGGAACTGGGACAACATCAGGTAAATCGAAGGCACCAGCAGCAGCGCCGACACACGCCATTGTTCGATGAGGCCCAGCAGCCCGGCTGCATCGAACGCCCGCATGACCACCAACGTGCCGCCGGCGTGGAACGTCGGACCGGCGTACAATCCCAGCCCGCCGGCGTGAAATGTAGGCAACACGTTGAGGTTGACGTCCTGGCTGGTCAGGTCGATGGCCTGGCCCATGCCGATCGCGTTGTAGAAGAAGTTGCCATAGGTGACCTGCGCACCCTTGGGGCGGCCGGTGGTGCCTGACGTGTACAGGATGCACCAGGTATCCTCGTAGCGCAAACACGGTGCGACCACGCCGTTCGGATCGCCGGCCGCCAGCGCATCGTCGTAGCGCCAGCCGCCGGCGACCGCTTCATCACCCATGACGACGAAATGCTGGCAGTCGATACGGGTACGCAGCGCATCCACCGTCACGGCAAACTCAGACTCGTAGATCAGCGCCCGCGGCTGGCAGTCGTTGAGAATGTACTCCAGTTCAGGCACAGCCAGACGCCAATTGAGCGTGTTCAGAATGACGCCAGCCTTGGCACAGGCCATCAACACCACATAGTAGTCGGCGCTGTTGCCGGCCAGGATCGACACCCGGTCGCCCGGCTGCAAAGCTAGCTTGTCAACAAAGAAACTTGCCAGCCGGCTGGCGCGCCGGTCGAACTGGGCGTAGGTCTTCCAGCCCGCTGTGCGGGTCCACCAAAGCCAGCTTATCGGGCGTTCGTTCGGCGTGTCGTTTGATCCAGTCGAAGTGGTACATGGTCGTGATGCGTAAAACGATGCGCGGAAACGCATGTGATCAGGACCCGTCCTTGAATATAGTTTACACATATAATGGACCATCAGGACGGAAAGAAACTGGCGGGAAGAACACAAACGATATTTGCCGCCCTTCAAAGTCAGGTTGTTCGCAGTATGAAGGCGGCACCAGTATCTATCAGTTGGTGCAAAAGTACGGATCGGCAGCCATCTAACGGTAGAAGCGCTGGATTGATTGCCATTCCCACTGGCCGAAGCGAGTTGGTCGTCATCCAAACCGTGGGGACGACCAACTTGAAGTCAAAGCGATGAAACAGCGGATCGCCGAGCGAAAAGGCATTGGCTGACAGCAAAGGAAAAAACCAGATGCTGAAAGCCACAGTGGAGGTAGCCAGCCAAAGCTTGGGAATAGACTTGAAAACCGCAAGCCATCATCGAACGTTGCCAGCGACCGCACGTAAGAACAGGTAGCCAGCACCTGTTTGTATCAGTCGGCGCGTATATCAGGCTCAAAAGCAGCAGATGAACGTGCGGCTGAGACCAATTGCTGGTGAAATGGCCCAAGGTGCATTCGACATCGCCATCCACGGATTGGTGGACGCACCGCTGCACGAACCAGGTAAGAACCCATGGCTACGGCATCCTACCAGTGGCCGAGATGCGTTCTTTGAACTGCTTGCTGTCCATGACTTGCGGTGCCAACTTCGCCGTAACCGCCACGAACCGTCTGATCCGCTTTTGCTGTCCGAACCGGTTGGTGGTCTGGAAGTCGCAGATCAACCACAGGTGTCGCCGACATCACCTACCTTTCATTGAAGAAGGGTTCATCTACCTGGCTCTGGCGACCGATGCCTTTACCGTTTAATATTGTCGGCTATGACTTGTCTGTCTCATTGGCCGTTGAAGGATGTCAGCGAGCCTTGAGCAAGCCATTCACATCGCCAGTAGTTCGCTTCTGGGCGACTGGATCCATCACTCTGACCGCCAGTTCGCCAGTACACCGCCTGGCTCATCAAACGCCGTGCCTTCAGGCTCTTGGCATCTGTCCCAGCATGGGCGAAGTTAGCAACTGCTATGACAACGCCCGGTCAACGCGCCAATGGCATCCTGAAGTGCGAATATTGGCCCTTGATGACTGGTTAGGATTTTTTTGATCACGCTGCTCAGTCGGTTCATGAAACAATCTGGTTCTACAACCATGAACGACCGGTATCTGTCATCGTTATTGCAACCTGCAGGGCCCGCCTTAGCCCACAAGTCCGGCTCAGACCTCGTTGTTTGAAATCTGTGTAATGTGGGAAACCCAGAACAGCGGAGGGTTTTCCACATTTCCACAGACCAGCGCCCATACTGGCTACCGGGCGTAAGCTTTGACCAACAACCAAGTTAACCATAACTATGCAAGTGGAAGCACCGTTATTTTTATGAAGTCAAATTCCATTTCAGGTTCGTGATGCGTAAAACGTGATGCGTGATCGGTGAGCGGTAGATTGCTAAATTGGCAGATCGTATTGCGTGTTGCGTGTTGTGAGTTTAGTGGTCGAAATATGTTGAATGCACTTTGGCTGTGGATGTGAGGTGATCGAGTCCGATTACCGATAACTGTTCACCGTTTACCGTCCGCACTGCTTGGCCAGAAAGCCAAGCACCAGGGAGTTGAACACCCCCGCCTGCTCCCAGATCACCGCGTGTCCGGCGTTTGGTACTACCGCGAACTCGCTGTTCGGCAGTTCACGCGCGATGATCTCGGCATACTTGCGCGGCTTGAGAATATCATCTTCTCCGACGATCACCAAGGCTGGCGCGCTGATCTTATGCAGATCGTCCGTGAGATCGAGCTCGCTGAAACTGACCAGCAAACGGTAAAAGGCATCCATGTCAAGTTGCCGGTAGCGTTGGCGGGCCAACTCCAAAGCCGCGCCGTTCGCAGCGATCCATGGTTCCGAGAAGTTAACCGGAACTGTCACCCGAAACAGCAGCTCAGGATCTCCGGCCTCCACGGCCACGCGCCAGGCATCGATCATTGCGCGCAGTTGCGGGTCGATCTGGCTAACCGCCGCGGCTACAATCAGGCTGCGGGTTTGGTCAGGATGGCGCAGCGCAAACATCAGGCTGATCTCAGCGCCGTAGGAAACGCCGCCGATGTGCGCCGATTCGACATCCAATGTCTGGAGCAGAGCGGCTAAGTCATCCGCGTGCTGTTCCATTGAGTATGGCCCCGGTGGATGTTCCGATTGCCACATGCCCCGGCAATCGTACAACAGCAGCCGGTAATCGCGCTTCAGAACGGCCTTCTGGAAGGCCCAACTCGCCGTGCTCATCAACACGCCGTTGGAAAGCACCAGCACATCGCCTGGCTTGTCCCAGCCGTGTTGCTCGTAGTACAACTCGACACCGTTGGCGGTCAGGCGGGCCATGGCTCTGTCCTCCGCGATCCGTTGCTGCGCAGGCCGTCCAGAAACGCAGCCATACCGGCTCGCGCTTCAGTCGTCACAATCTGGTCGACGAACGACCGCCGCTCCGCCTCCAGCCGCTGCGCGACGGGGACATCAGCCCACAGTCGGCGCTTGATGGCCCGCACCGCGCCGGGCTGCATCGCTGCGATGGTCAATGCAGTGGCACGCGCCTCGTCGTACAGAGCATCGGCGGAAACCAGCCGGCTGGCCAGCCCCCAGGCGACCGCCTGTTCGGCGGTGACTGTGCCGTTGGTCAGCAGCAGGCCGGCTGCCCGCTTCCGGCCGATCACATCGGGCAGCAACGCCGACCAGCCGCCATCCGGGCTGAAACCGACCACGCTGTAGAACGGGGTCAAGCTGGCTTGCGGCGTCATCAGAACCACGTCCGACGCCAGCACCAATCCCAGCGAGCCGCCGGTGACAATGCCGTGAACGGCTGCCACCACCGGCACCGGCAGGTCGATCAACGCGACGATTGTCTCGTTCAGCAGTCCGACCAGCCGTTCGGCATATCGTTCCAGGTCGTCCAGGTGCTCCACAAAGCCGCCCAGATCGCCGCCGGTGGAAAAGCTGCGGCCGTTGGCCTGCAGGACCAGGATCCGCACCTCCGGCCGCGTCGCCACCTCAGCCAGCCCGGCCAGAAGCTGTTCCAATAGCTCAGGAACCAGGCTGTTGTGGCGCTCGGGCCGGTTGAGTGTGACCGTCGCCAGCGGCGGGTCGATGTCCAGCAGGATCATAGGGTTTACAATTCAGTCCGCAGGCTCGAAGGCCAGGAAGGTTCGCTGGGCGTCGCCCTCGCCGCGGGTCAAGAAGGTGGCCTGCAGCGGCATGCCGACTGCAACCTGTCTGGCGTCCTTTACATCGACACCCACGACCTGCCCGCTGATCGACGGTCCCTCGTCCAGTGCGACGATGCCGGTCACGTAGGGATTCTCGCGGCCGTAGCCTGCTTCGATCATCGCAGTTGGTGCGATGTAGACCGTGGTGAACGCTGCCAGCTTGCCGTGGCCAGATAGCTGCTCCCAAGCCATGTCGTCGCTGAAACAGTCGGGGCACATCGGCCGCGCCTCGGCGTAGAGCGCACCGCACGACTGGCAGCGCGCGCCCATCAACTTGTGCTCGGCCAGCCAGCCCGTGAAATCGGCGTAGGTAAAACTTTCGGTTGCCATTGTTGCTCCCTGGTCTATCAGTAAACGGTAATCGGTGAGCGGTAATCGGTAGCAAATCATAACCGTTCACCGTTTACCGATTACCGATTACCGATCTACCGCCGCTCGTAGATGTGGACGACGCAGGTCTGCCCCGTGCCGCCGACGTTGTGGGTCAGGGCGACGTCCACATCGCGATCGACCTGGCGCGCGCCGGCTTCGCCGCGCATCTGCTTCCAGACCTCGATCACCTGCGCCGCGCCCGATGCGCCCACCGGATGGCCTTTCGACTTCAAGCCGCCCGACGTGTTGACCGGCCGCAGCCCGTTGCGCGCCGTCAACCCTTCCTCGGCCGCCACGAAACCCTGGCCCGGCTCGAAAAACCCCAGGTCCTCGGTGGCGACGATCTCGGCTATGGTGAAGCAGTCGTGTACCTCTGCAATCTTCACGTCCTGCGGAGTCACGCCGGCCATCTGGTAGGCCTGTTGGCTGGCGTTGCGCGCCGCGCCGATGCTGGTCAGCTCTGTACGGTCGGGCAGCGCGCGGTCGCTGGCCTGCCCGGCGCCGACGATCGCTATCGGCATGTTGCTGAAGCTGCTGGCCAGGTCCTCGGACACCAGCAGCAGCGCTGCCGCGCCGTCGGTGATGGGCGAGCAGTCGAACAGCCGCAGCGGCCAGGCGATCATCGGGTTGTAGACGTCGTCCTTCATAAACGTCATCTCGTCGGACCACTGGGGCACCGGACGGCCCTTCTTGGCCGCGCTGGCCCGGCGCGCCTGCATGATGCCGCCGATAGAGACGTTGAACTGCGCCTTGCTGTTCAGCGCGCCGTTCTCGTGGTTCTTGATGCCGACGCGCATCAACGCCTCAGGCGTCGCGCCGTAGCGCGCCATGTAAGCCGAGGCGATGGCGCCGTAGAAGCCGGGGAATGTGAAGCCGGCCGGTATCTCGTAGAGTACATCGCCGGCCGTAGCCAGGGTATCGGTCACTTCAGCCGTCGGCAGGTTGCTCATCTTCTCGATGCCGCCCACCAGCACTACATCGTGCAGCCCCGACGCCACAGCCATGATACCCTGCCGCAGCGCGACGCCACTGCTGGCGCAGGCGTCCTCGACACGCACAGCCGGCCGCGGCGTCAGCCCTACCCAGTCGGCCATGATCGGCGCGGTGTGGCCCTGATGCTCGAACAGGTCGCTGCTGTAGTTGCCGATGAACAGCGCCTCAATATCGCGTGGGTCCAGTCCCTTGTCCACGGATCCGCGCATCTCGCGAAAGGCCTCGACGAACAGATCGCGCGTGGCTTTCTGAGGAAAGGCTCCAAACTGGCTCATGCCGGCCCCGACGACTGCCACGCCGCGGCCGAGTTTTCTTTGGGTCATTGTCATGTATCCTTGTCGGGATGAGAGCAACCGGGCAACGCCCCGGTTTCCCTCTTTTCCCATCTTTCCTTTTCGGCCTGCCTGTTACCCTTCCACGTACTGCTCGCGCAGCTCGCGCTTCAGGATCTTGCCGGCGGCCGAGATCGGCAGCTCGGGCAGGAAGTGGACGCTCCTCGGCACCTTGTAGCGCGCCAGGTTGGCCTGCATGTGCGCGATCAGCTCGTCCTCGGTCGCGGTCATGCCCGGCTTCAGCACCACGCACGCCAGACCAACCTCGCCCCAGCGCGGATCAGGCACGCCGATCACCGCGCACATGGCGACCGCCGGATGCCGGTACAACACCTGCTCGATCTCCACCGGGTAGACGTTCTCGCCGCCGGAGATGAACATATCTTTCTTGCGATCGACCACGTAAAAGTACCACTCGTCGTCGTGGTACACCAGGTCGCCGGTGTGGAACCAGCCGTCGTCGTCGATGGCCGCGGCCGACGCCTGTGGGTTCTGCCAGTAGCCCGACGATCCGCTGGGACCTTTCAACAACAACTCACCAACCTCGTTCGGCCCCAGCGGCCGGTTGTCGTCATCCACCACGCGCACGTCGATGAAGAAGTTGGGCCGGCCGATGCTGCCCGCCTTGCGGATCGCATCCTCCGGTGGTAGAGCAAACAGACCGGGGCCGTACTCGGTCATGCCAAACCCTTGCTTGAAGCGGATGCCCTTCTCGCGCGTGTACTGCTCGACCAGCGGCACGGGCAGCGGTGCGCCGCCGCTGGTGCAGAAGCGCAGGCTGCTCAGATCGGCCGTCGCCCAGTTGGGCGCCTGGGTCAGCATCTGGTACATGGTCGGCACGGCGGCAAACACCGTCACGCCCTCGCGTTCGATCAGATCCAGCACCTGAGCAGGGTCGAACTGGCGTGTCAGCACGCTGGTATTGCCAAAGACGACCTGCGACGACATGTAGGCGAACAGCCCGCCGGCATGGAACAGCGGGAACACGCACAGGTAGATGTCATCGTGATTCAGGTCGTGGATCACCGTGTTGAGCACGTTCCAGCAGATCTGGCGGTGGCTGATCTGCGCACCCTTGGGCAGACCGGTGGTACCGCCGGTGAACAGCAGGCAGGCGATGTCTTCCTCGGTCAGCGTCTCGCAAGTGACGGGTAGATCGGTAGATTGGTCGATGGTAGATTGGTAGTCCTGGCTGGATGGAAGGCCGGGGCCGTCGAGGTGCAGGTAATGGTTAATTGGTGAATTGTTGAGTTGTTGAATGGTTACCTGGACCTGCGCCACCGTGTCGCGGAAGTCGTCGCCGAAAAGCAGCGCCTTGGGCGTCGTCAGTTCGATCAGGCCGGCCAGCTCAACCGGATGCAGCCGCCAGTTGAGCGGCGTGCTGATCGCGCCCAGCTTGCCGCAGGAGTAGAGCAGATCCAGGTGCTCAATGCCGTCGCGCGCCAGGATGGCGACCCGATCGCCCTTGCCAACACCGGCCACATCGTGCAGCCAGTTGGCCAACCGGTTGACGCGCCGGTTCCACTGACGCCAGGTCAGCCGCAGCTCCGGCTGCTTGCCCGCGTCGATAATCGCCAGCTTGTCTGGTGAGTAGATCTCACGTCGTCCGAGGTAGTCTCCGATGTACATAGTGCTCCTGAAGGTGATCGGTGAACGGTAATCGGTGATCCGTGATCCGTGATCCGTAATCGGTAATCGGTTCAAAGAATTCGCTACGTTTCCGATCACCGTTTACCGTTTACCGATCACCGATTACCAGCCGCGCAGCAGCCCATGAAACGCCGCGTTGAACTCCGCCGGCTTCTCGATGTGCGGGCCGTGGGCGGCGTCCTGGACGATGACTTCCCGGTACTGCCCGCCGGCCGTGGCGTACTGGTCCAGCACGGCGCGGGTTTGACCAATCATGGGCTGTGGTGGGAAGATGTCCTCGCCGGGGCCGCCGGGCACGTAGCCCAGCTTGGCCAGCGTGCCGAAATCGAAGAACGACATATCGCCGACGATCATGTCGTCGCTGCCGTGGATCCACAGAATCGGCGGCTTGGGTTGCACCGCGATCAACGCTTCGGCGTCGCCCGCCACGTACTTGGGCGAGCCGGCGTTGATGGGACCCCACTGGCCGGGTGCGACGTTGGGCCAGTTCTCTGATGCGGTCATGTCGCCGGGGTAGCGTTGGTCGCCCATCTTCTCGGCCAGCGCGGCGGTCAGGAAGTCCTCCTCGCGCGCGGCCCGGAAAGGCGCCTTGTAGTAGAACGCGTTGATGACGTTGCGCGGCGAGTTGGGATCCTCGTCGCTGCGGTCGCCGGCGATGATGCGTTTGACGAACTCCGGGTTGACCGTGCCGCCGCCGGAGCCGGCGAAGTCAGGATAACACGGCGTGCCCTGCGCATCCTTGGTGCCGCCGAACCCATAGGGCGACACCGGCGCGACCAGCGTCGCCGACAGGACCTTCTGCGGGTGATCGGCGATGAAGCGGAACACCACGCCGCCGCCCAGCGACCAGCCCACCAAATGCGCCTGATTGATGGCCATCGCCTCGAACAGCGCCGCCAGGTCATCCACCCAATCGCGCATGCCGCGCGTCGCGTCGATCAGCTTGTCCTCGGTCCAGCCATAGCCGCGCAGGTCCGGAGCGATGCCGCGGAAACCGGCCGGCAAAGCGAGCATCGTCTCTTCCCAGTAGGTCGCGGCCGAAAAGTTGCCGTGCAGAAACACCACCGGCACACCGTCGTCCGGGCCGCTGGTCAACACGTGGGTGTTCAGCCGGCCGGTCTGGATCATCTGGGATGCGATGCCGTCAAGAGGTGTAATTGGATTCATCACCGTAAGCTCCTCAGAATACTCTTTCTACACCTTTGCCTCAAAGAACGCCCTCACTGCCGGCCAGAAGATGTCCGGCCGTTCCATGTAGGTCATATGACCGCTGCCCGGCAGGACGATCTGGCGCGCGTTGGGCAGGATGTCCAGCAGCTTGGCTTGCTGCCAGGGCGGGATCGCGCGGTCCTCGTCGCCGGTCAGGATCAGCGTCGGTGTGGTGACGATGCGGTACGGGTTCGGCTCCTGGTCGATGCGCGCGAAGAACGGGTTCTGCGCCTCAGTCAGCCGTATCAGGCAATACTCCTTGCCGTGGTAGTCGTTGAAGAACCCCGTGCGCATCCGCTCCATCTTGTCGCCGTAGATAAGTTTGCAAAAAGCTTCGCCGAATATCTTCTCATACATGTAGTAGGTGTAGATCTCGAAAGCCGGATCGGGCGACGTGTAGAACTTGAGCGACAGGTCCTGGTACATCGAAAACTGGGTCTCGCGGGTCAGCAGGATGCCCGACAGAGTCAGCGTGTGCAGCCGGTCGCCGAACAGCCGGCCCAGCTCCGCCGCGATGAACCCGCCGTACGAGACACCCACCGGATGGACACGCTCGATGCCCAGCTCGTCCATGATCTGCACCAGGTAGCCCGCAAAGTGGTCGATAAAGTACGGCTCGTCCTCCTGCGACGACCGGCCCTGACCGAGATAATCGTAGAGCAGCACGTCGTAGTCGGGTTGCAATTCAGGAAGATTGCGATACCAGCCGCGGGTGGACATGGCAACGCCGTTGAGCATCACCACCACCTCGCGGTCGCCGTGGCCGAAATATTCCCAATACACGCGGCGCTCGCCATCTTCGACGGCCAGATAGCCGCTGCGGTCTGGAGTTACAAGTTGTTTGGTTGCCATGGAGATCGGTAATCGGTGAACGGTAAACGGTAAACGGTTAACGGAACAAAGCCTGGATTACAGCTCGTCGTCCAGGTTTCCTTCGATGAAATACTCAGCCGACGGCTCACGCAGAGAGGTTCTAGGGTCGCCACAGAACAGCTCTGCCTTGTCGATCATCCCTCCCAGCAGTTTGCCGATCCGCTCGCAACGTCCGAGTAAGTCTCTCAACTCTGCGTCATTGAGGTATCCACAATCAGCAGCCGTTTCCAACCAATGCTGAGTTTCGTACTGCTCACCATCGGCATCGGTCAACTTGCTGATAAAACTACGCTCATAGCGCCTTTTTGCCCAAGCCTCGGCAATTTGTGCGCCTACCGACCGCGATGAACGCCGAATCTGATCGGTAAGGGAGTATGTCTCTTCCCGAGGAAACCGCTTCGAGATCTCAAAAATATCCTTTGCCAAAGATCGCGCCTGTTGGTAAGCAAAAAGGTCACGAAAGCTCCTGGCGTATGATAGCTTTTCCATTTTTACCACATCCGAATACTGTTTACCGTTTACCGTTTACCGTTTACCGTTCACCACCAGGTGCGCGTGAAACAACACGTTGAACTCGTCCGGCTTTTCGATGAACGGCACGTGGCCGGCTTCGTCGATAACCACCTCGCGGAACGAGCCGCCGGCCGCGGAGTAGCGTTCCAGCACCGCGCGCGTCTGCTTCAGCATCGGCTGCGGCGGGTAGATTTCCGCACCCGGCCAGCCCGGCACCAGTCCCAGCGCGCCCAGCGTCGCCATGTCCGCCGCCGCGTTGTCGGACACGCTCAGGTCGTCGCAGCCGCGCACCCACAGGACGTTCCGTTTCGGTTGCGCCGCAATCATCTGCGCCACCGTCGCGGTCACGTACTTGGGCGACAGCGCGTTGGCTGCGCCCCAGACGCCTGGCGTCACGAAGGGCCAGTTAGGTGACATGACCTTGTCGCCGGGAAAGCCCTGCTCACTGATGTGGATCGACAGCGACGACGACAGCAAGTCTTCCTCGCGCTCTGGCACGAAAGGCGGCCTGAACACCAACCGGCGCAGCCCGCTGCGATAGCCGAACGGGTTTTCCAGGCTGCGGTCGCCGCTTTTCACCGCCTCCACCACCGGCGCGCCGATCAGCCCGCCACCCGAGCCGGCGTAGTCGGCGTAGCAAGGCGTGCCCGCTTCATCCTTGGTGCCGCCAAAACCGTAGGGCGAGCCGGGATCGACCACCGTCACGCTGAGCAAACGATCGGGCGCGTCGGCCAGCAGTTGCCAGACCACCATGCCGCCCAGCGAGTTGCCTACCAAATGCGCCTGTTCGATGCCCAACGCATCCAGCAGCGCCACAGCGTCGTCAGCCCAGTCGCCGGCGCCGCGCGTCGCGTCGATCGTTTTGTCGCGATCGGCGTCACCGAAGCCGCGCTGGTCAGGGGCAATGCCACAATAGCCAGCGGGTAGGGCGAGCATCGTCTCTTCCCACCACGTCGCCGACGAGGCGTTGCCGTGCAGGAAGAGCACCGGCGCGCCGTCGTCCGGACCGCTGAAGAGCACGCGCGTCGCGATGCGTCGGCTGCTGATCGTTTGGGGCGTGATGCCCGGTAGCGTAGGAATGGTCATGGTATCTTGTCCTTCGAAAGTTGCCATCTTTTCGGAAAAGATGGCAACTTTGGGGCCTGCTTACGGCATCCGCAGCGCCACGCCGGCGTAGTTGTAGCCGACGCCCGAGCCGACCAGCGTCACCAGGTCGCCTGACTTCACCCGGCCCTGGTCGATTGCGTCATCGAGACACATGCCGATGCAAGCGGAGCCGGTGTAGCCCCAGTGCTCCATGATCCAGTGGGTCTTTTCCATGGGCATGCCCAGCCTTTCCATGGCGATCTCGATGGACGGCAAGCGCACCTGAGAGAAGATCAACAGGTCGATATCCTCGACTTCGAACCCACCCCGCTCGGCCAGCGTGCGGACGAGCAGCGGCCAGTTGTCATGGTTGACATCGGGCGGGTAGCGCTGCAGCAAGCGGACGTTGGTCCGTCCCGCTTCCACAGCCGCCACGCTGGCCGGCTCGAACGTGCCGCCGGCGTACAGGCCCCAGTGCTGGGAAAACGCGCCGTCGGCCAGATACGCAGAGCTGAGGTAGCCCGGTTTCGTGTCGGGCGCAATCACCGCCGCGCTGGCGCCGTCGCTGTAGAAGAACGAAGTCACGTCGGTTGGATCGGCCAGCTTGCTCATCATGTAGACGCCGACGACAAGAATGGTATTCATCCACGGATTGGTGGCCAGCAAGCCGGCAGCCGAGGCGATCCCCGTCGGGAACGACGCACAGGCGCAGCCGATGTCATAAGTGCCGGCGTTGACAGCACCCAGCTTGTGTTGCAGCACGGTCGAGGTGGCTGGCGTGATGTAGTCGGGCGTGTCGGTGCCCAGCAGGATCATGTCCACCTGCTCCGGCGTGATGCCAGCTGCTTGCAGAGCATCCTGAGCGGCAAGCAAAGCAATGTCCGACGCAGCCCAGTCGCGCGGCGCCAGCCGGCGTTCCAGGATGCCCGAGCTTGCCTGAAAGCTGTCCACCACCCGGGCCAGATCCGGGTCGATCTGCTGCTTGAGCATGTCGTTGGTGTGTATGGTTTCGGGAACGTAGCGTCCAGTGCCGATGATTGTTGCGTGGCGTGTCATAGCGTAATGCGTGAAACGTGATGCGTATTGCGTAGCTTCGCAAAGCCAAAGTTGACTACGCAATACGCAACACGAACTACTCGTTTTGTTAGCCGTACTGCTTCACCAACTCCTGCTTCATCACCTTGCCGTAGGGCGAATAGGGCAGGCTATCGACGAACTCAACCCGTTTGGGCGCCTTGTAGCGCGCCAGCCGGGTGTAGCAGAACTCGCGCAGTTCCGCTTCGCTGGCCGTCTGGCCCGGCTTGAGCACGACCACCATCAGGCCGACCTCGCCCCACTTCTCGTCGGGAACGCCGATCAGCGCAGCTTCCTGCACGGCCGGATGGTCGCGGAAGACGGTCTCGACCTCCGCAGCGTAGATGTTCTCGCCGCCGCTGATGATCATGTCCTTGAAGCGGCCGGCAATGGTGTAGAAGCCGTCCTCATCCACCCGCGCCATGTCGCCGGTGTGGAACCAGCCATCGCGCAGCGACCCGGCTGTGGCCTCCGGGTTGCGCCAGTAGCCCAAACACACGTGCGGTCCCTTGATCAACAGCTCGCCGGTCTCGCCGACCGGCACGCCCAACCCGGTCTCCGGGTTCAGCAGCCGCATTTCGCTGTGGAAGATGGGCTTGCCCACCGACCCGACTTTGACGAAGGACTCGGCGTCGGTCATGCTGAAGCAGTTGGGACCGACCTCCGTCAACCCGTAGCCCTGGCGGAACACCACGTCCTTCTGAGCACGCCATGCCTTGACCAGCGGCACGGGCAGCGGCGCGCCGCCGCTGATGAAAAAGTGGACGTGGCTGAAATCCGCCTCGTCGAAGTAGGTTGTGTCCAGCCACATCTGGAACAAGGTCGGCACGCCGAGAATGACCGTGCAGCGCTCCTCGACAATGGCCCGCAGCGACGTTTCAGCATCAAAACCGCGCGCCAACAACACCCGCCCGCCGATGTAGAACAGTGGCGTCAGGAACGCGAACAGCCCGCCAGCATGGAACATCGGTGTCAGTACGGGAGTCACGTCGTTCTCGGACAGTCCCCAGCTCACCACCGTGTTGATACAGTTCCACAGGATCTGGCGATGCGGCAACACTGCGCCCTTGGGCTTTCCGGTAGTACCAGAGGTGTATAGGATGCAGTAGGGCGTATCGCCATCCAACGGCGGCTGCTCTGGCTCAATGGGACGTGCGGCTGTGACGCCTTCCTCGTAGCTCTCGGCGCCGGGAATGTTCGCGCCCTCCAGACTGACCAAATGTTCCACCAGGATCTCAGGGCGCATCGCTTCCAAGACATCGGAGAACTCCGCGCTACAGATCAACACCGCTGGCTCGCAGTCGTTGACGATGTAGGTCAGCTCGGCTGCTGTGAGCCGCCAGTTCAACGGCGCAAAGATCGCGCCGATCTTCGCCAGCCCGTAGAACAAGTCCAGGTAGACGACGCTGTTCTGCGCCAGGATCGACACCCGGTCGCCCGGCTGGACGCCCAGCGCGCGCATGTAATTGGCAGCCCGATTAGCGCGCGCGTTGAGTTCACCGTAAGTGAAGCGCTCGCCTGTGTCCAGGAACAGCAGCGCTTCGCGGTCGGGCGTCAGTCGGGAGCGGTTGGTCAGTAAGTCAGCTGCGTGCATGATGCATCAGAAAATTGGTTAGTGGTCAATGGGTAAGGGTTAACGGTTAATGGTCGGAAGAGTTCGGCCTGCGTCCCTGGGTGGTCTGGATGCTGGCGTAGAGAATACGGGCAAGTTCCTGGCTTTCGGTGAGAAGTGCTGAGGCCTCATCCACCGGCGCCATATTGCGACGAACGACGATCTTGAGCCAAACCTTCGACTCGTTCATCTCCTTCAACGCCAGTCGCAACTTATGCACGAAGTCTCGTTTGCTTTCGGCGCTACGCGCCTCGCTGTAATGCGGCGCAGGAGCTGTGCCGCTGCGCAACAACTGGTCCTCGACATGCCTGCCGGCCGCAGTAGGTGGCAGCTTGTCGCACAGATCCAACACTGCCACTGCGAAATCGATCAATCGATCTTCAAGTTCGTCGCCTTTAGCCACGTCCCCACCTCCACAGCGAGACCGCCGTCTCCGGCATTAACCATTAAACGTTCACCAATACACCATTAACCGTTGCTCAGGTTCCTACAACGATTCCGCCGTCGATGCGCAGGACGACGCCAGAGACGTAGCTTGCCTCATCCGACGCAAGCCACAGGTAGCCGTTGGCGATGTCGCGCGGCTGGCCCATGCGGCCCAGCGGCACGTGGGAGACCATATCGGCCAGGACCTTCTCCGGCATCTGTAACACCATCTCGGTCAGCGTAAAACCAGGCGCGATCGCGTTGACTCGCACGCCGTAACGCCCCAGTTCCCGCGCCCACACCTTGGTCATGCCGATGACACCCGCCTTGGCGGCCACGTAGTTGGTTTGGCCGAAGTTCCCGTCGAGGCCAACGATGCTGGTGGCGTTGAGGATCACGCCGCTGCCCTGCTTGATCATCACCGGCGCCACTGCCTGCGCGCAGTTGAAAACGCCCTTTAGGTTAATACTGATCAGCAGATCCCAGTCGGCTTCGGGCATCTGCTTGACCAGCTCGCCTTCCTTCACCACCACCAGCCGGCCGTCGCGCAGCACGCCGGCGTTGTTGACCAGCACGTCGATGCGGTCGAAGCGCGCCACCACATCGTCGATCCAACGTTGCACGTCCTGCCGGTCGGCCACGTTGACCTTGTAGAATGCCGCCAGGCCAAGGTCGGCGACAGTTGCCTCGCCCGCCTGCTCGTTGACATCACAGATTACGACGGTCGCGCCTTCTTCCTGAAAGCGCTGTGCTGTCGCCTTGCCAATCCCGGCTGCTCCGCCGGTTACCAGGGCTACTTTGCCGTTAAGTCGCATGTTTTTCTCCGTTATCCGTGACCGGTATTCGGTAATCGGTGATCGGTATTCGGTGATCAGTGACCGGTTACCAACGATCAGTCAGCGATATTCACTAGGTGAGGTCTTCTACGTCTTCGAAAACGACGTATTCTGCTGTAGCCTCACGCAAAACAGGTTTGATTGCACCGCAAAAGAGATCTGACTTTTCAATCATGCCGCCGAGCAGTTTCCCAACACGCTGGCAGCGAGCGAGCAAATCCGCCAGGTCTGCCTCGTCCAGATAGCCGCAGTCGAAAGCCGTTTCGAGCCAGTGCTGCGTCTCCTGCTGTTCTCCATCGGCATCGGTGAGTTTACTGACAAAGCTTCGTTCATAACGTCACTTAGCCCACGCTTCAGCGATTTGGGCTCCGACCGCCCTCGATGAACGCCGGATCTGATCGGTAAGCGAGTACATCTCCTCTTTGGGAAATTGTTTTGAAACTTCGAAGATGTCCTTGCTTAGCCCTTTGGCCAGTTGATAGGCAAACAGATCGCGAAAACTGGTGGCATACGGCAGACGTTCCATTTCTCGCTCCTTAGTTGCCTGTTTCAACCAGTCCGATCACCGATTACCGATCACCGATCACCGTTCACCTTCCGCCTCGCCCCACCGCACCACACCCGCCGCCCAGACGTAACCGATGCCGGCCGCGACGATGGCCATCAGATCGCCGTCCTTGAGCCGGTCTGCCGCCAGTCCCTCGCGGATGCTGAACATCGCGTCCTGCTCGCCGGTGTGGCCGATCTCGCCCAGGTAGACCGACTGATCCTCGCGCATGCCCAGCCGTTCCAGCATCTCGCGATGGCCCGACGGCTTGATAAGGATCATGTTCAGGTAGTCGATGTCGTCGCGGGAATAGGGAGAGCCGTCCGGTTTGTTGCCACTCTTGCGTAACGCCTCATCCACGCAGCGCAGCCAGTTGTCCATGCTGACCGCGTTGAGCCGGTTTTTCATCGCGTCCGGCTCCACCAGGTCGAAGTAGAACTGGCCTGCCGGCACACCGTTGTCGCCCGCCATGGCCTGTGGCGTGGCAAACTGCGCCGTACCGCTGGCCGGGACCACCACGTGCTTGCTCATGCTGCCATCCACGATGATGTGGGTGCCCAGGACGTGGTTGCGCGGCCAGCCCTTGCGGAGCAGCATGGCGCCGGCCCCTGAGCCGATGTTCCACATGAACGAGGTGCGGGCGTTGCCGAAGTCAATGAAGTCGGAGACACGGTAGCCGCCGGCGATCAGCACGGTGTTGATCTCGGGATCGGCCAGCATCATGTCCTTGGCCATCTTCATCGCGCCCACCGTCGTCGCACAGCGCATGTGCAGGTCCAGCGCCCAGGCGTTGGTCGCGCCGATCTCCTGCGCCAGGTGGATTCCCGACGTCCACAGCAGATACTCGCGCCACTCCTCGGTAGTGCAGATGACGAGATCGATCTCTTCGGGGGAAATGTCGGTCTGCGCCAGACAGTCCAGCGCAGCTTTAATGGCCATCTCGTTGGGCTGGTCGTTGGGGGCGGCCACGAACTTGCGTGTGATCCCCATCTTGTCGCGGATCACCCACTCCGGCAGCCCGCTGGCTGCGGCGATGTCAGCGGCCGTCAAAAAGCCCGCAGGCGAATAGGTTCCGACACTGACGATGCCGACGGACGGCGTTGGAGAAGTCATTCCCGCACCGGCTCCTCTCCCATAGATTGTAGCGGATTGTGCAGATCCACGAATTCGCCTATGAACCGTAAGGCGTCGTCGATGCGCGTAAAACGCACCTGCTCGCTGGTCTGCACGTGTTGTACGACGCCGCGCCAACCCGCGCCTGGTAGATCAGCAGCAGGAGTCTCCTGAGTGAAACGGACAACAAATGAGGCGATTGTGGTGTCGGTCATGGACGGATTTGGACGACAACGGCCAAAACAATGCAAGAAAATCGGATTCTGAGTTGGACGGCCCAGTTTACCACACCCCAGTGACACGGGAGTTACAAGGGCCGCAGTGCAGCCATTTGCCATACCACCGCCGCTCAAGTAACATGACAAAAAGTTACCGGAAAAACAACGGATCGATGGAGCTGTCGTGGACCCGTATCCAGTGGTGGTGCGCACCCGTCTTGCGCCGCCTCGCCCTAGTCGACGCATTGCACAGCGACCGCGCCTGGCTGCCGCGCTGGCCGAGGCGCTGGACCATCGCGTCACCTTGATTCAGGCCGGCGCGGGCTACGGCAAGAGCACCGTTCTGGCGTCGATTGCCGAATTGGGACATCCTTTGGCCTGGTACCAACTTGACAGCGATAGCGCGGACCCACTGGTGTTCCTGCTCCATCTGCTGCACAGCTTGCACCAGGCGGTGCCCGACCTCTCCGAGGCCCCCTTGGCGCGGCTGGAAGCATGGAACCAGGCGGGCGCGCAGGGACCACCTCCCTGGCCGGCGACAGTCGATCTGCTCATCAACGCCCTCGACACCCCCGCTCGCCAACCGCTTCTGATCGCACTGGATGACGCCCACTTTCTCAACGGCCACCCACAAACCCTGGACATCCTGGACCGGCTCATTGACCGCTCGCCCGAAGGCGTGCATATCTTGCTGGCCACCCGCTATTCTTTGGAGATCAAAGGGCTGGCGCGCTGGCAGGCCCGCGGCCAGGTCCTCACCATCGACCAGCGCCACCTCGCCTTCCAGCCAGCCGAGATAGCCACCCTGTTCGCGCACACGTACGGTTTGCAGCTCAGCGACGACGAGGTGCAGCGGGTCGCAGATGAGACCGAGGGGTGGGCCATCGCCGTGCAACTGGTCTGGCAAGGCCTGCGTGCCCGGCACGCCTTCGATAAACGCCTGCCCGCCGCCCAAGCACCGCCAGCACGGCCCACCCTGGACAGCCTGTTCGCTTTTCTCGCTCAGGAAGTTGTCAACCAGCAAGAGCCGGACATCCAGGCGTTTCTGAGCGACACGGCCGTGTTGCGCGAGCTGGCGCCCGAAATCTGCGACTGCCTGCGGGAAAGGGAGGACAGCGCGGCAACCCTGCGCCACCTGTTGGACAACGGTCTTTTCACTGTTGATCTGGGCGGAAGCCACGCACGCTATCACCACCTCTTCCGCGAGTTTCTTATCCAACAACTGGAGACTGAGAGAGAGCGCGCGGGCCACGGCCGCGCCGCCGAATGCTATGAGCAGCAGGGCGATCGTGAGGCCGCGCTGTACCATCGTGTTGCAGCCGGCCAGTATCACGAGGCAGCGGCGATCTTGGCGGCGCTGGGACGCAGCCTGGTGCGCGCCGGCCAGCTCGATACGCTGGCGGGCTGGATCGATCGCCTGCCGCCGGAAACGCTGGAGACCCAACCGGCGCTGCTGGTCTATCTGGGCGACATCGCGCGGTTGCACAGCCGTTTTGAAGAGGCGCTGGGCTGGTACCGCCAGGCCGAGGGGCTGGCGCGCCAGCAGGGCGAGGTAGGACGACTGGGGCAGGCGTTGCGCGGCCAGGCCCGGGTCTACCTGGACACCGTCAACCCCAGCAAGGCTGAGGCGCTGCTGCAAGAGGCCTTGCGCATTTCCGACGGCCACGAGGACCGTGAAGCGCGCATCCGACTGTTGGAGTTGCTGGAGGAAAACCGGCTCAATCTGGGCAAGCTGGAGGACGCCGAGCGCTTCCGGGTCCAGGCCCAGGAGCTTCGTGAGGAAGGTCCCAGCGACGCGGACCTCAACGCACGCGTGCTGGTGCGCACCGGCCGGCTGGCCGAGGCGCGCCGGCTGCTGGATCGCTGGGCCGAGACGGAGCAGCGCGACCCTGTGCTGCGGCCGCGTGCCCATCGCGAGACCCACTTGCTGCTGGCGCTGGTACTGGCGTTTCAAGGCGAGGGGGAGGCCGCTTTTGAGAGTGCCGTGCAGGGCGCCCAACGCGGCCGCGAGCTGGAATCGCTCTTCATCACCGCGGTTGGACTGATGCGCGAGGGACACGCCTGGCTGCTGCGGCCGCGGCCGGACGCGCCGGGTGAGGCGCGCCGCTGCTATCGCGAGGCCATCGCGCTGGCCGACAGTCTGGCCGTGCCGCGGCTCAAGGTCGAGGCCTACTGGGGACTTTGCCGGGCCTACGGCTTTGTGGGTGAGACGGAGGCAGCCGAGACGGCCGCGCTGCAAGGGATCGAGATTGCCCGCCACACCGGCGACGAGTGGATCGTGGCGTTGATCAGGCTGGCGCTGGGCGCGGGACTTGTCGTGTCGGGTGAGTTGGACGATGGACTGGCGTGGCTGGCAAGAGCCGGCAGCGCGTTTCAGGAGTGCAGCGACAGCTACGGCGACACGCTGGTGCGGCTTTGGCAATGTATCGCCTGGCAGTCCGGCCACGATGCGGCGCGTTTGCAGCACGGCCTCGGCGACCTGCTGCGCCTGACCCGGGAGCATGGCTACGAGTTCCTGTTCACCCGCCAGACGCTACTAGGTCCGCCTGACCCGCGGCGGGTTGTGCCGCTGCTGGTGGCTGCCCGCACCATGGGACAGGAGCGCCCCTTTGCCGAAACCCTGCTGGCGCGGCTGGGTCTTGCTCGGATCGAACTGCACCCGGGCTATCAACTGCGGGTGCAGACGCTGGGCGCGTTTCGGGTGTGGCGCGGCAGACAGGAGATCGGCGCGGCGGAGTGGCAGCGGGAGAAGGCCCGCCAGCTTTTCCTGCTCCTGGTGACCCAGCGCCAGCGCATGTTGGAACGCGAGGAGATCGTGGAAAAGCTGTGGCCCGATCTCAGCCCGGAGGCCGCCGAGCGCGACTTTAAGGTCGCGCTGAACACGCTGTACCGCGTCCTGGAGCCGACCCGCGAGGCGCGCGCGCCGTCAGCATACATCGTGCGCGACGGCAGCCACTACGGGCTGCGGCCCGGCGCGGACATCTGGCTCGACGCCGACCAGTTTGAAGAGTTGCTGGTCGACGGCAACCGCCGCATGGAACTGGACGAAGACGCGGGTCTGGCGCTGCTGCGCGAGGCGCTGGCGCTCTACCGCGGCAGCTATCTGGCCGAGTATCCCTACGAAGAATGGTGCAGTCTGGAGCGCGAGCGTCTGTTGACGCTCTTCCTGCGCAGCGCCGACCGCGTCGCCCAGACGCTGGCCGACCGCGGCCGTTGGCAGGAGGTGATCGCTGTCTGCCAGTCGATCCTGGCAGCCGACGACTGCTGGGAAAACGCCTACCGGCTCAGCATCGCCGCCTACGCCGCCCTCGGCAACCGTACCCAGGCCGTGCGCGTCTATGGACAGTGCGTCGAGCGGCTGTGGTCGGAGCTGGGCGTGCCGCCGTCACCGGCGACGACGGCGGTGGCAGAAGAAGTCATGGCAGTTAAATGAACAATGGCTGTTCGGAGAGAAGCGTTTGACGACACCCCTGGCAAATGTTAGAATTCCTGCAAGGTGCATCATGGAACAAAAAGAAGTCCTTCAAACCCTCAGCGACCACAAACAAGAATTGTCTGCAAAATATGGCGTCACGCGCCTGGGAATCTTCGGTTCCGTAGCCCGTGACGAGTCTACACGTGCCAGCGATGTGGATGTCGTCGTGGAGATGCCTCCGGACCTGTTTAAGATGGTCCACATGAAGGAAGACCTGGAAGCCATCCTGGCCGCCCCCGTGGATCTGATACGCTACAGCCGATTTCTCAACACCTATCTGAAGCGCCGCATCGACGATGAAGCCATCTACGTTTGATCCAATCCTGGTACACCAGATCCTCCTCAACATAGCGGCCGCAATTGAGTGGATTGAGCGTCGTTCTCAAGGTATCGACAGCGCGGAGGAATTTCTGACGAGCGATGACGGGATCGATCGGCTGGATGGAATCGCGATGATGTTGATAGCGATAGGTGAAAACCTCAAACAACTGGACTCTGTCGCTGCGATTGATCTGGATCACCAATTTCCAGATGTGGATTGGAAGGGCGCCAAGGGCATACGCGATTTCTTGAGCCACCACTACTTTGCCTTAGACGCCGAAGTAATCTTTGATGTGTGCCAGAACAAGATTGATGGTCTCAAACGGGCAATTGACGCTCTCCTTGAGCAGTGGCCCGGCGATGAAGGAACTCCTTAGCCCCCTCTTGACTATGGCGATTGGGTGACAGGACAATTACTGCACACTGCCAACATGCTGACTGGAGACCAGTTCCCGCGGCCGGTGTTAGCCGGTTTCAGGTCGATGTACCTGACACTGGTTTACTTGCTGGGCGCTTCGGATCTCTGGTTTAACGGCTGACCGCTCAACACTCCGCCGAGATTGCTGACCGCGTCGCGCCCCGTTAGGCAGCGCACTTTTACATAGCCCTGGACGCCAAGAATGACCACTATGTTGACCACCTATGAAGATTTTATTGCCCGCGTCGAAGCGCTGGGCTTTATGACGCTGTCGCCGCTCTTGCCGAGGTTGCCATCTCTGGGCGGCGAGACGGCAGAAAGTCAATGGCACACCGGTCTCGATACCGACCCCTGGCGCTGGAAGGATCGCGTCGCCGAAGAGAAGCGGCTGGCATATGGCTGTATCCTGGGCAAACACAAGGGCTTTGTCGCCCGGCGCCTATACCCGATTTTCTACGCCGCCTACCATCCAACCCTCTCCATGCCCGAGCGCTGGGCGCGTGGAACGATAAGCCAAAGAAGCTGGCAGCTTTGGCAGCTCTTTGAAGAGAGGAGCACTCTCAACATCAGCCAGGTGCGGCAAACCCTGGGCGTCAGCGGCAAGCAAGGCGCCAGCGCGGTGGATACCGCCATTCGGCAACTACAACAGGAGTACTACATCACAGTCGACGGCAACGACCGCAAAGTCAACGCCAGGGGCGAGTTCTATGGCTGGCCGGTCAACCGCTACTGCCGGGTGGAGGATTGGGCGCCTGCCGGCTGGCTGGACGGCGTCAAGGATTGGTCGGTTGAGGAGGCCAGGGAATCGATCCTGGACCTTGGCGTGGCAATGGCTGATGGTGTAGATCGCCGGGATTTGGCGAAGAAACTTGGTTTGAGGTGAGATGAACGGAGGAAATCGATGTCCAGCCTGTTGCCGGAGCAACCCATTGACTCCCTGATCGACCAGAACGCGGAAAGCGACTACGAAATATATCCCTAACCGATCACAAATCCAATCTTCGACTCCGGCAAAATCGACCGCATCAACGATGGTCACCTAATGGCGAAGCTGATTACCCACGACGAGAGTTAGAGGCGTTGGAAGGACAGCAGCCGTTCATCTACAATGCCGAGTCGCCGTAAAGGTACTTATGCCAGAAGAAAAACCACGTGTTGCAATGATCACTGGCGGGAACAGCGGCATCGGTTTTGCCACTGCCAGAAAGCTGGCTGCTAACGGTTTCCACGTCGTTCTGGCTTCACGCAACCAACAGACCAGCGCGCAGGCCATAGAGCAGATCCATGCCGGCAATCCCAACGCCAGCATCGAGTCCATTCCACTGGACCTGGCGTCATTGGCAGCCGTACGGCAATGCGCAGCCGCGTTTCTCGCCAAAGAGTACCCATTGTACGTTCTGATCAACAATGCCGGTGGATCGGTCGCAGGTGAACGGGCCAGTTTCACCGCCGACGGCTTCGAAATGACATTCGGCACCAATCACCTGGGACATTTCTTGCTTACGAATCTTTTGCTGGACAACCTCAAGCAGTCGGCCCCGGCACGCGTGATCACAGTGTCTTCGCAGAAGCATATCCCTGGCTACGGAGGCCGCGGAGCGCCGGATTTTGATTACGACAACCTCAAGGGCGAGAAATACTACGACTCGCAGGTGTTCTACCGCAACTCCAAGCTGGCGAACATCTGGTTTGCGTATGAGTTGCAGCGCAGGCTTGCCGGTACGGGCGTGACGTCAAACGCGGTCTGCCCCGGTTTTGTGCCGGAAGCCATTGGTGATCGCAGAACGTCGACGATTGACCGCCTGATGTACAAACAAATCCTGCCGCGCATGCCCTTTGCGCGTTCGCTGGAGCAGGCATCGTCATCCTATATGGTCGCCGCGACCGATCCCCGATTTGACCGGGTCGGCGGCAGGTTCATCGTGGATGGCAAGGAAAAGCGCTCAAGCGACGAATCCTACGATGAAGAAAAAGCGCGTCGCTTGTGGCAGATGAGTTTGGAGTGGTGCGGGCTTGAGATGAATGGCTTGTCATGATCGCATAGCGAAATGTCACTCCAGTTGTTGTGTTGAGATTGCTACATGCCAACCAAGCTGACGATTTCTCATCCAGCGCTCGCCATGCCAGAGCGCTGGGCGGGCGGAACAGTATGCCAACAAACTTCGCAGCTTTGTTGATGTCTCAGAGCTCGACCGGTTTTATGAAGCCTAAGAAATTAAGTCGGTAATTGGCTCGACACGCCCGCCGGGAGCTAAAACCTCCCGGCTACAAAGTAGAAGCCCTTTTAGGGCTAGGATTCCCAGGCCCGGAGGGCCTTACATCTTGTAGCCCGATCCGTTTACGGTCGGGCGGCTTTCGTCAGTCTATTACCGGATTATTTTCTTAACTTTCATCAACCGGTCAGACCGGCAAGCATAGAAGCCTCATGAAAGAACAACTTGCTTCCCTCTTCGATTACGGCGACTGGGTGACCGCGCGGCTGCTGGACACCACCGGCGCGCTGAACGTAGAGCAGTTCACGAAGCCGGTGCTGCCCGGCTTCGGATCAGTACACCTGACACTGGTTCACCTGCTGGGCGCTGAAGCGCTCTGGTTTGCCCGCTGGCAGAGCCAGTCGCCGGCCACCATGCTGTCGGCGGACGACCTGCCTGACCTGCCGGCGATCCGGGCGCGCTGGGCAGCGCTGTCCGCCGATCGCCGCGCCTGGTTCACCGCTACGGACGAGACCAGTCTGGCTGAAACCGCGCACTGGACCAACATGCGCGGACATCCCTACGCACTGGTGTGCTGGCAGGTGATCCTGCACTGCGCCAACCATGCCACGCATCACCGCAGCGAGGTGGCGGCGATGCTGACCGAGTTGGGCCACGAGCCGCCGACAACAGACCTGCTGGCATTCTACCTGGAACAGGGCGGTGAACAGTGGCAGCCCAGCGCTGTGGGGAGATGAACGGAGGAAGTGATGACCACCCTTGTCGTCGGAGCGACCGGCGCCACCGGGCGGCGGCTGGTTGAGCAGTTGTTCGACCGCGGCCAAGCGGTCAAAGCAATTGTCCGGTCGCCCGACAGATTGCCGGAGAAGCTCAGGAACCACGACCAACTGACGGTGATCCGCTCCAGTTTGCTGGACCTCAGCGACACCGAGATGGCGCAGCACGTCAGCGGCTGCGACGCGGTGGCGTCGTGCCTGGGACACACCATGACTCCGCAGGGTATCTGGGGCAGCCCGCGCCGGCTGGTAACCGATGCGACCCGGCGGCTGTGCGCGGCCATCAAAGCCAACCAGCCGACTCTACCGGTGAAGTTCGTGCTGATGAACACGGCCGGCAACCGCAACCGCGATCTCGACGAGCAGCTTGCGTTCAAGGAGCGGCTGGCTGCCGGAGCAATGCGCCTGTTGGTACCTCCGCAGGCGGACAACGAACAGGCCGCCGAGTATCTGCGAACCGCCATCGGCCAGGAAGACGGCGCGATCGAGTGGGTTGCTGTTCGTCCCGACAACCTGCTCGACCAGGATGCGGTAAGCGCCTACGATGTATTTCCATCTCCCACTCAAAGCGCGATCTTTGGGTCAGCGTCCACCAGCCGCATCAACGTCGGCCACTTCATGGCGGAGCTGATCACCGACGGCGAAACGTGGAGCCGTTGGAAGGGACAGATGCCGGTGATCTACAACCGGGAACCGTCCTGAATGCAACTTTCAGAGAAGCGCTGAACCTGAATTGCCGCTTTGTCTTGCCAGCCAAGCTGCCGTAACATGTTGGTTCTAACGGAGTCTGCGGTGTGCGGCCGCCCGACCGTAAACCGGATCGAGAACCCCACTCCGGAGCGCGAGCAGCGACGTGAAAGTTGCCGGATGGCTTTGCGTAGCACCCTGGAGCGGAGCGCAGTGGGTAGCCTCAGGCGGGCGTCCTTTGCAAAGACAACTTCCTGCATCCACAGAATCCATTAGGGTGTATTTGATTGAGCGCGGTCTCCTGACCGAGTGGCTCCCGGAGCGGTCAGGAGACCGCACGGAACACCGCTCAACCGAGTTCAAATACACCCAATCCATTAGAACCAGACAAAGAGTACAAAGATGACCGCAAAGAATCTGTTTTCAACCGAAGAAGCTCGTGCAATCGGCAACGCGTAATGACCGTCCACTATTCGATTCCAGCGGGCCAGCACCGGGTCGAGGAGGAGATCGACCGTAGCCGCTTCATTACCACCGTAGCCTGCGTCCCCACGGTCGAAGCAGCGCGAGCATTCATCGACACAATTCGGGCTGAGTTCGCAGACGCCTCCCACAACTGCTGGGCCTATCTGGTGGGTCCGCCGGGCAGCACGGGGCAGGTCGGATACAGTGACGACGGGGAGCCGCATGGCACCGCCGGCCGGCCGATGTTCACCGTCCTTGAACACAGCGGACTGGGCGACGTCGCCGCGGTGGTCACACGTTATTTCGGCGGACGCTTGCTGGGGCGAGGCGGGCTGGTGCGGGCCTACAGCGGCGGCGTCAAGTTGGCCCTGGAGACGTTGCCGCTGAGCGAGCATCGGCCGATGGTGGACCTGTCGCTGGTTGTCGAATACGGTTTTCTTGCGCAGGTGCAGTATCTGCTGCCCGAATTCGAGGCTGAGATCACCGAACAGGAATATGGAGTCGATGTCTCGCTGCTTGTTCGTTTGCCGCAAACGCGCTCAGACGCCCTGCAGGAGGCACTGCTACAGTTAACGGCAGGGGCAGTCCTGATTGGGGCTGATGCCTGAAACACCGCTCGTTGGAAGCACTTGTAGTCTAATCATCGGGGAGTCATCGGGGAAACGCAAGGCGTCAGCTTTACGTCTTGTGGTATGCTAATCGGGCGTTTGTCGCAGACACTCGCAAACCACAAGGAGGTGGCATCTATGAGTTTTTTCAAGCGCGAGAGCGAGCAGCCATCGCCAAAGGTGCCTTCGCACCGGCAAGCGCTGTCCACGACAGACCTTCCGATGAAGCCAACTTCCCCGGCTGAATCGGAACAGTCCGCCAACACTTCCTCAACTGCGCCTGTACCCGTCTCATCGCTGGCAATGCCTGAATTTGACCAGGCGCGCGAGTCGGCGGCTGTGCTGGATCGAAACACGCGCATCCAGGGCACACTGCAATCCGACGGCAACGTGCTGATCGAAGGATCCTTCGATGGCGATATGGAGGCGCGCGAGACTATCATGGTCGAACAGGAGGCCAGTGTCAAAGGCCACCTGCTGGCAAACGACGTGATTGTTTCCGGGCTGTTCGACGGAGAAGCTGTCTGCCAACACCGGTTTCGGGTCACTCCTGGTGGCCGGGTGGCCGGCCAGATCAACACCCAGGTGTTGGTGGTGGAAGAAGGTTCGACCGTCAACTGTCGTTTCACCATGACAAGAGAAGGGAGACAGTTCTAATGGCTGCTAACGCCCCGACCGTTGAGCGCACGGCCAGCGAGAGCCTGGTTGATAGCGACTCGCACTTCGATGGCTTGTACAAGACCGAGCAGAACTTAAGAGTTGAGGGACAGGCAGAGGGTGAAATCCAATGCCAGGGCACATTGACCGTTGAACAGGGCGCCCGCGTCAAAGCCAAAGTCACCGCGCGCAACGTGACTGTCGCGGGTGATCTGGAAGGTGAGGTCACCTGCCAGGACGTATTCAAGATCATGCCGACCGGCCAAGTTGAAGCCACAGTCAGCGCCGGTCGTCTGATCGTTCAGGAGGGTGGCTTCTACAACGGTGAATTTGTGATGACCCAGAACGGCCACACCAACCCAACCCCTCAATTGTCAATTCCGGATCGCGACGACGACTGGCGTTCCTATCTGTTGCAGGTCGAAACGCCGCCTGCGGACGCTGATGAAGAAGAGCCGGAGTAGACGGCCTTTTGACAAATCCGCACCGCTGCGGCATAATCCCGCTACAATTGAAGAACCACTGCAAAGGCTGTGACGGAGAAAAGTAGGTGAAGAGAAGCTGCCAGAGAGGCCGGGTGGTCGTGAGATCGCTGCAAGCCCGGCCGAGCCGAAGTTCACCGAAGTTCGCTCCCGAGCCGACGGGTGAAATCAGTAATCGGTTATCAGTAAACAGTAATCGGTCCGAGAAGAACTGATAACTGTTCACCGATCACTGTTAACTGAGTCTAGTCCGCTCCGGAAGCCCTCCGTTACCTGGGCAACCGATCCCGGCGTATTGGTGCCGGTGTCGGATGAAGAGCCTCGCGGCAGATGCGCGAGGAAACAGGGTGGTACCGCGAACTGTGATGCCCACGTCTCGTCCCTGATGAGACGTGGGCGTTTTGCATGTGCAGACTGAGACATGGAGAAGAGACCTATGCGTGAAGATTTGCAGTTGTTGCGGGAAGGCGCGCTGGCTGGCCTGCAAACGGCCGGCGATGCAGACGCGCTGGAGGCGTGGCGCATTCAGTACCTGGGCCGCAAGGGCACTGTCACCGACCTGATGCGCAATATCGGGCAAGTGCCGGCCGAGGAACGGCCCGCCTACGGCCAGGCCGCCAACGCTCTGAAGAACGAGCTTTCCGAAGCGTTCGACGCGCGCCAGCAGGCGCTGGTGCAGGAGTCGCTGGCGGCGGAGATGGCCGCGGAGGGCGTTGATGTGACGTTGCCCGGCCGCCGGCCACAGATTGGCGGGGTGCATCCCAGCAACCAGACCCTGCGCGAGATCACCGACATCTTCGCGACCATGGGCTTCCAGGTGTTTGCCAGTCGCGATGTCGAAACCGACGAGTACAACTTTGAACTGCTCAACATGCCACCCGGCCACCCGGCGCGCGATCTGTGGGATACGTTCTACACGACGACGCCCGGCGTCATCATGCGCACGCATACCAGCCCCGGCCAGATCCATGCGATGAAAGCGCTGGGGCCGGACAAGCCGATCCGCGTCATCCTGCCGGGCATGTGTTATCGCTACGAGCAGGTCAGCGCGCGCGCTGAGATGATGTTCCACCAGGTCGAGGGGCTGGCCATCGGCCGCCACATCACCATGGCCGATCTGAAGGGCGTCATCGTGGAGTTCGCCAACCAGCTCTACGGCGCGGGCCGCAAGTTGCGCTTCCGCTGCTCGCATTTCCCCTTCACCGAACCCAGCGTCGAGGCGGATGTCGATTGCATCCTCTGCGGCGGTTCCGGCTGTGCGGTGTGCAAATACGTCGGCTGGCTGGAGATTATGGGCGCGGGCATGGTACACCCAACGGTGCTGCGCAACGGCGGCTATGACCCGGCTGAGTGGTCCGGCTTCGCCTTCGGCATGGGACCGGAACGGATCACCATGCTCAAGAGCGGCATTTCTGATATTCGCTACTTCTTCGGCAACGATTTACGTTTTCTGGAGCAGTTTGGATGACAAGGAAACGAAGGAAATGAGGGAAACAAGGAAACAGGTAGGCAGGTAGACAAGGAAACAAGCAGACAAGCAGACAAGCAGGCAAGCAGGCACAGATGACAATCGAGCGCGATGCTTCGTCTCGGTTCTATTGTCACCCGAAATCCTTCACTCCCCGCGTTTGCTTAGTTTCCTTCGTTTCCTTCGTTTCCCTCCTTTCCCTTGTTTCCCTCAAACCCCTGCAATTCGCCAAAACAAACCAGCTCGCAAGCACGCGGAGAACAAACAATGACTGCAATTAAAGTACCACTTTCGTGGCTCAATGACTTCGTTGATGTATTCGATCTCGATCCGGTGGAGTTGGCCGAGCGGCTGACGCTGGCCGGCCTTGAAGTTGAGCACATCCGCTGGGTGGGGCTCAACCCGTCCGATGCCTACCATGTGCCGGCCGACCGCATGGGCGAGGAAGATGGCCTGCCCTGGGAGTTGGACAAACTCTTTGTCGGTGAGATCATTCGCACCGAGCGCCATCCCAACGCCGACCGGCTGCTGCTGGCAACCGTGGAATACGGCGGCGACAAGCCGATGACCATCATCACCGGCGCGCCGAATCTTCGACCGGGCGACAGCATGATCAAGGTCGCCTTCGCCACTATCGGCGCACGGCTGGTGGACCCATACGCCGACGCCTACAAGACCATGACGCTCAAGGCGGGCAAGATACGCGGCATCCGGTCCGAGGGGATGGCCTGCTCCGAGCGCGAGCTGGGAATCAGCGACGAACACGAGGGAATCATCATCCTGCCGCCTAACGCGCCGGTGGGCATGCCGCTGGCCGACTACATGGGCGACGCGGTCTATTCCATGGATCTGACGCCCAACCTGGCGCGCGACCTGAACATCATCGGCGTGGCGCGTGAGGTGGCGGCGTTGTACGACCGGCCGCTCAAGCGTCCGCAGCCCGAGTTGGCGGCGCTGGCCGGCATCGTTCGGCCCGAGGACATGCCGCGGCCGCAGCCGCCCGCCCGGCGTTTCGTCAACATCGAGATCCCGGCGCCCGACCTGTGCCACCGTTATACCGCGATCCTGATCCGGGATGTGGAGATTGGCGAGTCGCCGGGGTGGATCAAGGACCGGCTGCGTAAAGCCGGTGTGCGCCCGATCAGCAACATCGTCGATGCGACCAACTACGCCATGCTGGAATGGGGCCAGCCGACCCACGCCTTCGACTACGACCTGCTGGTCGAGCGTGCGCGGCAGGCAGAGGGACAAAAGAGCAGAGGAGCAGAGGAGCAGAGCGACAGCGGGTTCAGTGCTGAAGCATCTGACCCTCTGACTTCTGACATTCTGACATCTGATCCGCTGCCCTCCGTTCTGCCAACCATCATCATGCGGCGGGCGCGCGACGGCGAGAAGATGACCACGCTGGACGGCGTCGAGCGCGAGTTGACCAGCGACATGCTGATGATCACCGACACGCTGGGCACGGTGGCCGTAGGCGGCGTCATGGGCGGGCTGGAGACCGAGGTCAACGACCAGACCCGCAACGTACTGCTGGAGGCTGCCAGCTTCGATTTCATCAATAACCGGCGCACGTCCCAGACCCTGCGGCTGCCCAGCGAGGCGACTGCCCGCTTCAGCAAGGGCATCTCGGCCGAGATGCCGGTGCCGGCCGGCCTGCGTTGCGCCCGGTTGATGGTCGAGCTGGCCGGCGGCGAAGTCGTCGAGGGTATCGAAGATTGCTACCCCACCGAGCAGCACAGCGTGACCATCGATCTGGCGCCTGCTGAGGTACGGCGCATTCTGGGCATGGACGTGCCCACCGCTCAGATCAGCGACATCCTGCGCCACCTGGAGTTCGACGTCGAGCCGCTGGGCGATGATGAGAACACACTGCGCGTCACCGTCCCCTGGTTCCGATTGGACGCCACCATTCCTGCCGACCTGATCGAGGAGGTCGTGCGTATCATCGGCTACGACCAGATACCGACGACGCTGATGGACGATGCACTGCCGCCGCAGTGGCGCAACTGGGCGCTTGAGGGCAAGGAGCGGGTGCGCGATCTGCTGACCGGCGCCGGCCTGCAGGACATCATCAGCTACCGGTTGATCGGGCCGGAGGTGAACCGCAAGCTGCTGGCCGCGCAGGGTGAACCGGTCTATGATCCCGTTGCCGGCGTGGCAGTGGACGACCGGCAACTACCTGTCATCTTTGACCCGGAAGCGCTGGTACGGCTGGAGAACCCCCTGACGCCTGCTGCGGACCGGCTGCGCTCTACCATGCTGGGCAACATGCTGGCCGCGCTGGCCAGGAACGCCCGCAGCGTTGATCGCGTGGCGCTGTTCGAGATCGGCAAGGTGTACTGGCCGGTAGAGGACGATTCGCTGCCGGCCGAGCCAGAGCTGATCAGTATCGGTCTGACCGGCGTGCGCGCGGCGCGCAACTGGTCAAATCAAAACGATCAAATGCTCGACTTCTTCGACCTGAAGGGCGTGGTGGAAGAGTTGCTGGCGCGACTGGGACTGCTGGCGGATGCCCGCTTCGAGGCAACCGTGCATCCGCTCTTGGGCGTGCGCGCTGCGCGTGTGCTGATCGGCAAGAATGAACTCGGTGTACTGGGCGAGGTTCATCCCGTCGTGCGCCGGGCGTTCGATCTGCCCGATCAGCGGGCTTGCATCGCCGAGTTGCGGCTGGCGCCGCTGGTGGCCGCCGTCAGCTACCGCCCTGCCATGCAGTCGATCTCCAACTTCCCGGCCGTGAAGGAGGACCTGGCAGTGGTGGTGGATGAGGCAGTGCTGGCCGAGCAGGTGGAGCAGGTGATCCGCCAGGCCGGCGGCAGTTTGCTGCGCGACGTAACCCTGTTCGACATCTATCGCGGCAAACAGGTGGCGGCCGGCAAGAAGAGCCTGGCATACAGCCTCACCTTCCAGGCCGATGACAAGACACTGAAAGATTCAGACGTCGAGAAGGTGCGCAAACGCATCATCGCTCGCCTGGGACAGGCCCTCGGCGCGGAACTTCGGGCATGACCACGTGCCGGGGACTTGTCGAAGGCTCCAGTAGTAGAGCAAGAGGAGCCGCAAGTCCCCGGCACGATTCACACCGCGAGGCACTCTTTTCATGACAGCCATTGGCAGCTTTCTCGTGATGGCGCTTGCCATCTACCTGTTGGCCATCATCACCGACGAGTACTTTATCATTAGCCTGGACCAGATCTCCAGGCGGCTCAATCTGCCGTCCACCGTGGCAGGCGCATCGCTGATGGCCATGGGATCATCGGCGCCGGAGCTGGCCATCGCGCTGCTGGCGCTCTTCACCGCCGGTGGCGCTCACAGCGATGTGGGCATCGGCACCATCGTCGGGTCGGCGGTCTTCAACATCCTGATCATCACCGGCGCGTCGGCCATCGTCCGCCCGGCCAAGGTCTCGTGGCCATCAGCGGTGCGCGACATGACCATGTACGTAGCGTGTGTCATCCTGCTGCTGTTCGTGATCTCCGACGGCACGGTGAGCCTGCCCGAAACGCTGGGCTTCCTTGGCCTGTACGCGATCTACCTGATGATCCTGTTTCGTTGGAACTCGGTGGTCAAGGAAGATGAGCACCTGGTTGACATGGTCGAGGCTGAGATCCACGAGGAAGAGGAGCGGTCCGGCCTCTACTTCCGCATCACTGCCTTCGTCGCCCGCATGATCGGCCTGTTGACCGGGGACGCACGCAAGAGCTACATCCGGGCGTTTTTCGTGTCCATCCTGCTGATCGGGCTGATCAGCTACGTCCTGGTGGAGATGGCGGTGGTGTTCGCCGATGCGCTGCACATCTCGCCGGTGATCGTCGCTCTGACCCTGCTGGCGGCCGGGACCTCGGTGCCCGACCTGTTCGCGTCGGTAATCGTGGCCCGCCAGGGACGAGGCTCAATGGCCATCGCCAACGCAGTCGGGTCTAACATCTTCGACATCCTGGTAGGCCTTGGCCTGCCGTGGCTGCTGGCGCTGGTTGTCCTGAAAGAGAAGATCTTCATCGGCACCGAGGACCTCTGGTCCTCAGCACTGATTCTGGGGCTCACCGTCGTCCTGTTGTTCGTCTTCCTGTTTACAGGCAAGCTGTTGAGCCGCAAGGAAGGCTGGGTGCTGGTTGGCGCCTACGGCGCGTTCATTGCGTGGACGATTCTTGGCGGTGGATTGTAGCGTTTCCAAGTGCCGAGCAGTTTCTTCTCTCTGGCGGCGGCACACGGTTGCGCACCTACATCACCTGCGGTACAATTCGTGCAGACGGTGATAAAGGAAAGCGCCCTTGCCTGAAAGACGAACGGTTCGAGAATTAATCAGGTTGATCGAGCGCGATGGCTGGTTTCTAAGCCGCACACGCGGCAGCCATCGGCAGTTCAAGCATGCCGTCAAGAAAGGTACTGTGACGATTGCCGGCAAGCCCGGTGACACGGTGCATCCAAAGACGCTAGCCAGCATATTGAAACAAGCCCAACTGGAGGATGAGTGATGAGACGTTTCCTGGTAATCGTCGAAGAGGGGGATAACAACCTGTCGGCGTATTCTCCGGATTTACCGGGTTGCATTGCCACGGGCGCGACTTATGACGAGACATTGCAAAACATGTACGAAGCAATCGAGTTTCACCTGGAAGCTATGCTGGAAGATGGCGAACCAATACCACAGGGATTTTCTCTGGCCGCTTACTTGACGTTGCCAGAACCGGCTGCTCCCATGACGCCCTTGCCTGTCTAAGCTGTGTTGACATTTAGCCCCACGGAGTAGGCATCCTCAGATGCGGGCCCCTTCGGCGCTTCAATGGGATGTTCCTCCATGCTGCGGCATACGGCGTTCCAGGTAGCGCAGCAGCAACGCCAGGCTGATGGTCATCACCAGGTAGAGATACCCCACCACGTTGTAGGTCTCGAAGAACTGAAAGGTGCTGGCGGAATAGACCTTGCCCTGATAGGTGATATCCGCCACGCCCATCACCGAGACCAGCGACGAGTCCTTCAACATCGCGATGAAGTTGTTTCCCAGAGGGGGAAGCACGCGGCGGATGGCCTGCGGCAGGACCACGTGACGCATGGCCTGGCTGTAGCTCATGCCCAGCGAGCGGGCAGCCTCCATCTGGCCGCGCTCGATGGACTGAATGCCGCCGCGAAACACCTCCGCCAGGAACGCGCTGTAACCGATGCACAGCGCCAGGATCACGCGGATCGTGAAGTCGATGGTGCGCACGTTCATGGTCGCCAGGCTATCGCCGATGCCGGGCACGATGCCCGCGTCGCGCAGCGTTGCGCCGATCCAGTTGATCGCGCTGATCAGCCCGGGCGCGCCGGCAAAAACGATGTAGTAAAGCAACACCAGCATCGGCACGCCGCGGATAATCTCGACGTAAAACGTAGCCACTTCGTTGATGACCCGGTGGCTGGACACCCGCCCCAGCCCGACGATCAGCCCTAACACCAGCGCGATGGCGTACGAGATCAGCGAGACGCGAATGGTTACTCCGATCCCCTGGGAAACTGCCGCCAGGATCACGCGATAGTCCGCGTCGGTGAGCATGAAGACCAGGAAAACAATGCCGAGGATAATGGCTGCAATGAGCCAGAACGGCACGCGGGCCATGCCCGGTGTCCCTGCCCGGCCATCGGGGATTGCTGGCACGGTGCTGGTTTGCAGGTCAACGTCGCTCATGAGTGGGTTCTCCTTATGCAACAGGACTGGCGCGCCTTGCTGGAAGCGCCGCCAGTCCTGTTGCTCGATCAGTCGATTCTCGTCAGGTTCGTATTAATCGGCCCGCCAGGTCAGTCATAGCAGGATGAGCCTGAACCCCAACCTTGTCTACTGCCCGGGCTCGTAGACAAAGAACCACTTGGTGTTCAGATGGTCGAAGAAGCCATCGTCCTGCATCGACGTGATGGCCGCGTTGAACGGCGCGACCAGGTCACTGCCAGGCGTGAAGATAAAACCGAAGTCCTCGCTTGCCAGCGGCCCGCCGACCACCTTGAGCTTGTCGGGGTTGGCCCCGATATAGCCCTTGCTGGAAGCAGCGTCGGTGAGCACCATATCCACATCGCCGTTGAGCAGCGCCTGCACCGACGCGCCGAACGTGTCGAACAACTTAATGCGCGGGTTGGCCTCATCGCCGTCCAGCACGTTGTAGACCGCGGCGTAGAAGTTGGTGGTGCCGGCCTGCGAGCCGATCAGCAGCTCAGGATCGGCTGCGAACGTCTCGGCGGTGTCGAAGCGATCCTCGTCGGCCCGCACCAGCATGAACTGTTCGGAGCGCAGGTAGGGATCGGAGAAGTCGACCTGCTCCTTGCGTTCGTCAGTGATGGTGATCCCGTCCATGCCGACGTCGAACTGGCCCTCACGCACGGCCGAGATCATGGTGTCCCAGGACGTAACGTTCCAATTGACGGTACAGTTGATGCGCTGGCAGATCTCGTTAACGGCGTCGTATTCCCAGCCCACAGCCTCGCCGGTCTTGGGATCGACGAAGTTCAGCGGTGTGTAGGCGTTCTCAGTGACGGCCACGACCTCGCGTCCACCCAGGTCGGGCAGCGTGTCGTAGACGTCGTCGCCGGCCGGATTGGCGACGAAGAACCAGCGATAGTTGAGGTAACCCAGGTAGCCGTCTTCCTTCATGTCAGCGATGGCAGCGTTGAACGGTGCGACCAAGTCACTACCGGGAGAGAAGATGAAGCCAAACTTCTCGGTTCCCAGAGGCTCGCCCACGGTCTTGAGTTGGTCCGGATTGGCCCCGATGTAGCCGCGGGTCGAGGCGGCGTCCATCAGCACCATGTCAACATCGCCGTTGAGCAACGCCTGCACAGCAGCGCCGAAGGTCTCGAACAGATTGATGCGCGGGTTGGCCTCATCGCCATCCAGCACCTCGTAGACCGCGGTGTAGAAGTTGGTGGTGCCGGCCTGCGATCCGATCAGCAGCTCTGGATCGGCCGCGAATTCCTCGGCGGTGGAAAAGCGATCTTCGTCGGCCCGCACCAGCATGAACTGCTGCGACACCATGTACGGATCGGAGAAGTCAACCTGTTCCTTGCGCTCGTCGGTGATGGTGATGCCGTCCATGCCGATGTCGAACTGGCCCTCACGGATGGCTGAAATCATGGTGTCCCAGGCGGTGACCTGCCAATCGACGGTGCAGTTGAGCCGCCGGCAGGCCTCGTTGACGGCGTCGTATTCCCAGCCGGTAGCTTCGCCGGTCTGCGGGTCGATGAAGTTCAGCGGCACGTAGTCGTTGCCGGTGACGGCGACAACTGTTTGCCCACCCAGATCGGGCAGCGCGCCGCCGGTGGCAGCTTGTTCAGCGGTTGGTTCAACAGATTCCGCGGCGGTTGGCTCGGCTTCTGGCGCAGACGTGGCTTCCGTGGCGGGCGCAGGCGCCGCGGTCGGCGCTGCCGCGGGCGCTGTGGCGCAAGCAGCGACGAGCAGCGCGAGAGTCAAGACTGCCAGCAAGACAAAGAGTTTGTTTCGCACGGTTGGATCTCCTTTTCCAGACGGTGAGGTAGTACAGTTTCGGGGCGCCTTGATTTCCAGCGCCCGCTATGGCTGAAGGTTTCGGTCGCCATTATACGCCGCCCACCAGTTTTCGCTAAACAGAAGGCTCGGCCGGCGCTTCGATCTGCGCAGCGACCGGCTGATCGGCAGGCGGCAGGGCGTCCAGAGGGGACATGGCGACGGCCGGCGCCACAGAGGATGGTTTGCCCCGCAGCCAGTTCCATCCCTGTCTGACAGAGGACACCTGCACAACCATGATCCAGAATATCAGCAGCGACAGCAGCAGGGGAAAGACGAACGTAATGACAGGCGTAGCGTCTTGCAGGAAGTCCACGACTTTTTGGTAGCGCAGCACCAACTGCTGGTAATCCTGGACGGCCAGGCGCGAGTCTTCCAGGGTGGTGTTGACGTCGCCAACCGCCGTTGCCAGGTCGCGGGTAGCGCTGGCCAGAGTGGGCAGGTTGTTGACCGAATCGGTTACTTGCTCTCCCAGTTGCTCCAGTCCAGCCGGCAGGACCTCCAGGCTGGTGCTGATCTCGTCCAGCGCCTGCGAAAGCGGCACTTCAGGGTTGTAGGAAATGTTCAGCAGCGGCAACTGGGAGAGAACAGTCAGCACGCCGTCCACAGTCTCCGCGCTCTTCTGTGCAGTGCGGATAGTAGCGTTGGCCGCAGTCAGCGCCGCAGGCACCCCCGAACCGACCAGGTCGCCAACCGTTTGCAGCGCCGGCGTCGTGCTGTCCAGCGTAATCGCCAGCGAGTCGACCGTCTGCTGTGTGCTGGCAACCAGATCACCGGCGGTTGCCAGACCATCGTCGACCACGCCCAGCGTGCGCCCGGTCACCTCCAGCGTGTCCGATGCCAGCATCAGGCCGGCCGTCATCGTGTCGGTGATCGGCTTGCGCACGATCCATACGCCGGCCAGCGCGGCCAGGCTGAACAGCAGGCTGGCGATGGAGATAACGATAAGGATGGCGCCGCCGATCCGTTTGATAGTTGACATACTGGGTGGCTCCAGGATCGCTCAAAGAGGTAACAACAAAACAGGCTAATTTGCACTTGACACAATCGGGTTTTTGATATAATTTCTATACCATGAAGTTCGAGTTTGATCCAAATAAGAGCCAGTCAAACAGGCAAAAACACGGGATCGATTTTGTTGAGGCGCAGGCATTGTGGGATGATGAAGATCGGATTATATATCCTGCGCGCACTATTGACGAAGAAAGGTTCATCCTGGTCGGACTGATTGGGGAAAAACATTGGTCAGCTATTTACACTTTAAGAGATGAGAATATCAGGATCATTTCAGTTAGACGCTCCAGAGAAGAAGAGGTGACTCTCTATGAAGGCTGAAGATTTGGACAAGTTGTTTGATAGTGGCGAGGTAGATATTACTCCTTACCTTGAATTGTCGCAGAGCCACCGCCCGGATCACGATTTGAAGCGGGTCAATGTAGACTTTCCGATATGGATGTTACGGGAAATAGATCAAACTGCCAAAAGACTGGGGGTGCCGCGCCAATCACTGATTAAAGTTTGGCTTGCTGAACGTCTAACTCAGCAGTAAATGCGCCCTAACCCTAACAAGGCATAAACCAGATATGGATACGATTCTAATGTGTACGTACGGCTCATCCGACGCCTGAAGCTACCATGCTGTGACACAGAAGCCTTGTTCGGGGCGGATTTATGACCCAATTGGCAAATGTCAAACCTGGTACGCAGGACCGACAAGGGGTCAACCATAGCCAAGAGCCAACGCATTCGAGCAATATGTGGGCAGAGTTGAAGGAGTAGTTTGTTATGCCACGAACTAATATGAGGGACTTAAGCTTTGCTACATTCAATCTGTTTAACTTACAGATTCCCGGAGGATTGACCTACGCCAACCAACCGCCTTTTCCGGATGATGAGGAGGGGAGAAACACATATAACCAGAAGGTCAGTTGGACCGCGAGCCAGATCCGCCGTCTTGATGCTGAAGTGATTGCCTTTCAGGAATTATGGGCGGCACAGGCTTTGATCGATGTGTTTGAAGCAGCTCAGCTTCGCGATGCCTATGACATTGCCGCGCGTGATGCTCCTGGGCGCGGCAAGCCACAGGTTGCATTGGCGGTGAGAAAAGACCGGCATGGAAATTCCCAGCTTCTGGACGGTTGGGAGTGGATTGAAAAATTTCCAGACAATTTCAAGTTTAACAAGCTGCATGAGACAGATGGCGCAGAAGAGGAGATCACTCTCACAATTGACAAGTTCTCGCGCCCCGTCCTACACGCTGTGATTCAGTCCGAGGGAGTAAGCCCCAAGCCACCGGAAGTTTCAATCTATGTTGCTCATCTGAAGTCAAAGGGGCCAGCTCGCTTGAGCTTCGCTGAACCACAACCTGACGCACTGAAACACTATGCGAAAATCACCAAATCGGCTGTTGCGCACATCCGCAGGGTTATGGAAGCGGCCGCTTTGCGCGCCATACTCGACGCAGCGATGAAATCCGACGAAGAGGACGATATTTCTCCGGTGGTGGTGCTTGGTGATCTGAACGACGATACTCTGTCCGTGACGAACGAGCTTTTATCTGACCAGCCAACCTATCGCGTGATCGAGAAGAGCCGTGCTGGCCGCTCGTCGGATAAAGGACTTTTTTCTGCTGAAAGACTGCAACAATACCGTTCCTCGCGGCATATCTATTACACGCACATCTACCAGCACAAGCGCGAGAGCCTTGATCATATCCTTGTCTCAGAGGAGTTTTATGATCATTCCCGAAAACGTCTCTGGTCTTTCCGAGAACTGGAAGTCTACAACGATCACTTAAACCGGGAGGCGTTTGAAGAAGAAGGCGTGTCAGATCACGGCCAGGTACGGGCATATTTCGACTGGAACCCCATGCCTGAGGAAATTGACGTACCGGAGTAACCCTCAGGTTCCCCTGGTTCTAACGGATTCTATGGATGCGGGAAGTTGTCGGTGCAAAAAACGCCCGCCGGAGGCTCCCCACTGCGCTCCGGGGTGCTACGCAAAGCCATCCGGCTACCCACTCCATGCCATATCCTACGACGGAAAAGGCAACGCGTCCCGGACCGGCTGTAGGATAGCCCCTTGTGGGCGTTCGGGCGGAACGGCACAAGGCCCTGTCCTGGAGTAAGCCTCCTACTCGTACTCGTACTCCTTACTCCTACTCAAAACTGGAACGTGTCCCCGTCAGGCAAGCAGGAGCGGGAGTAGGAGGAAGTTGAGGACTGGCTTAAAGAACCGGCGTAACGACCAACGGCGGGTCGAGGCTTTCGTTGGCGACGGCGATGGCCTGGGCCGATCCCAGCACAGCGACGGAACCGGACCGGGCGACCTCGTCCAGCAGGTCGGCAAAGGCGCGTACGTCAGCTACGGTGGTAGCCAGCACCTCGTCGCGCAGCCGCTGGCGCAGGGCGTCGTCGTAGCCGGTCAGATGGCGCACCATTGACGTCAGCCCTTTGGCATCGGGTAACTGGTAGCTGTCCATCTGTCCGATGACACCGATGATGATCTTGTCCACGTCGTCCTGCGTCAGCGGCACATCCCGCAGATACTGCGCCGTGCCGTCGTAGATCTGCAACGTATTCAGCAGGTTGGGATCGCGGTACGACAGATAGCTCAGCACGCCCGACAAGTTGTCGAAGACCAGGAATCCGCCGTAAGCGCCGCCCTGCACCCGCACCCGGTCCCACATCCAGGTGTTGTCCAACAGCTTGACGGCTACGAACGCCGCGCCGTTTAGCTCGTAGCCCAGCTCGTACAGGTTGGCAGCCTTGCCGACGTAGTTGACCTGAGCCGGGATCGTCAACCCTTCAGCAGCCGCGGGCAGCCGTGGCGTCCAGCTTGCAGGATCGGCCGCACCGTCCGGCAACGCCTCTACCAGACCGGCTAATTGCGGCAAAAATGCTTGCAGGCCCGCCGCATCCAGCGTCACATTGCACAGCAACCCGGCGCGGCTGACCAGCGCCGCACGCACAGCCTCCAAATCGGCCAGCACGCCCGCCCAATCGTTGTCGACTCGCTCGGCCAAGCGGCGCAGGAAGAGCAGATGGTCGATACCGCTGTTTTCTTCTGCTACCCAATCAGCCACGGAATAGCGGGCCCGCAGGCGGCGCAGAACAACCCGATGGCCGCCGGGGATCAGGCTTGCCTCAACACCGGCCTTCTCCTCCAGCACGATCTGCCGGAAGCGGGCAGGGTTGTCCAGTTTCATGGTCAGCAGTATATCGCGCAGGATGTCCAGCAGCGCCTGGCTTTTGTCCTGCGTTGCCTTGCCGCGCAGGATAAGCCGGGTGCTGGGCTGGCCGTTGCGGGTCGTCGCAGTGTGCAGCGATCGGCCGATACCGCCGGTCTCACGTCCGATACGCTGCGACAGCACGACGAAATCCTCACTCTCAGTCCCCATCCCCAGCAACAAACGTCCGAATAGCTCGCCGTAGGGCAGCAGACGCTGTGGCAGGCGTCGCAGGTCGAACGCCAGGTCCAGGTAGACGATACCGTTGGTGAAGATATCGTGAGTCAGCACCGACGCACCGTCGATCTCGGTCATGTCGATTGGGATGCTGCGCGCCTCGCGGTCCAGGTCCGCCAGCGTCAGGGTCGGTATCGTCGCTACGGCTTCAGACGAGTCAGGGCGATCCTGCTCAGCCTTGAGCCGTTGCATGGTCGCCAGCACTTGCTCGACATCGGCAGCGCTCATCGCAGCACGGGCTTCTTCCAGACGGGCGCTCTCGGCGGCTTCAGAGCGCTCGCGGGCCGCCGCGTCAGGCTGCAAAAGCACCACGGTGCGGTGCTTGTTGTCCAACAGGTGTTCGTCGATCAACGCCTCGAAGTAGCGAGGCTCGCCGGCCGCGCGGCGTTTGATGCTGTTGAGCGAGTCCTCGAACGCCAGCCCGTCCATCGGATCGCCACCGTGCTGCCAGACCTGGTTGGCGCTCATGGCGTACATCAGGCCGCGCGGAAAGGCGCCTGTGTTGGCCTCGCGCAGCCTGAACTCGATCGTGTTGAGCGACGCGGCCACAGTATCGGGATCGATGCCGTCCGCGGCCAGCCCAGCCAGCGTATCCAGCACCAGCGTCTCGACTTGGTCGGCGTCGTCTGCGGCGATGCCCATCAACCCGGTGGAGAAAATGGCCTGGCGATAATGCGGGCCATAGCCGCCGCCGGTGAGGTCGTCGCCCAGCCCGGAATCGATCAGGGCCTTGCGCAGCGGCGATGCCTGGGTGCCGACCAGCGCGTGGGACAGCACTTGCAGCGCCAGCGTGGTCTCGATATCGACGATCTCGTTGAGCATCCAGTTAATGGTGACATAGCTGCGTTTCGGATCAGCCCCGTTGCCGTTCTCATCGGCCGGGCCGGCGTCGAATCCGTAGACGAAGCGGCGTGTTTCTGCTAACCGCGGCTGGATCGCGACTTCCGGTGCGGCAGCCGCACGCTCAAACTCGCTCAGGTATTGATCCACCAGACCAAACCGTTCGTCCGAGTGGTCGTCGCCGTAGAAGAAGATCATCGCGTTGGACGGATGATAGGTGCGGCGGTGGAATTCACGGAACTGCTCGTAGGTCAGGTCAGGGATTACCGCCGGGTCGCCGCCCGAGTCGAGACTGTAGATGGTGTCAGGAAACAGCGACTGCTGCGTGTAGCGGCCGATCAGGCTGTCAGGCGACGAGTAGACGCCCTTCATCTCGTTGAAGACAACGCCCTTGAACGTCAGCGGAGCATCAGGACCGTCGGTCTCGTAGTGCCATCCTTGGGTCTGCAAGGTCTCTCGCGTCAGGAAAGGCTTGAAAACGGCATCCAGATAAACGTGGACCAGGTTGTAGAAGTCCTGGCGATTCTGGCTGGCCACCGGATACATGGTCCGGTCGGGGGCGGTGAATGCATTGAGGAAGGTGTTCAACGAGCCTTTGCGCAGCTCCTTGAACGGTTCCTTGACGGGGAAGGTCTCAGAGCCACAGAGAACCGAGTGCTCCAGAATGTGGGGCAGGCCGGTGGAATCATCGGGCGGCGTGGCGAAGGCGATGCAGAACAGCTTGTTTTCGTCGTCGTTTTCGATTGACAAGAGGCGCGCGCCGGTTTTGATATGGCGATAGCGGCGGGCCAGCGAGTTGATCTCAGGTATCTGTCTCTCTTCAATAAGCTCAAATCCGTGAACGGGCATTCGGGGGGTTCTCCTTGCGTGATCGTTCATGTTCAGGACAGGTGCTCGGGGTGTTCTCCCGACCGTTCCTGTATCGATATACTCCTTCCAGACATGAACCTACGTGTTGTGTGCCCGCATTCTACCAAGGGTAACAGCGGACGCCAAATGCCCCGGCCGCGACTTGCCTGCAAACGCAACCTGGATTACAGTTACGTCATGGACAACGACACCTTTGACATCCTATTTTTGATCGCCCGCCCTGCCGCGGGCAAAAGCGAGATCATCGACTATCTGAAACGTTGCAGCGAAGCAGAGCGCCGGCAGCGCTTCCACATCGGCGCGTTCGACGAGATCGACGACTTCCCGATACTGTGGACCTGGTTCGAGGAGGACGCGATTCTGGCGCGCATGGACAAACAGCGGCTGCACTCCGACGCAGACGGCTATTTCCTGCACGACTATCTGTGGCACGTATTGATCGAACGCATGGCGCTGGATTATCACAAGCTGCTGCGCGAGGCATCCGACTACCACGCTACCCACACCACCATCGTGGAATTTGCCCGCGGCGCGCAACATGGCGGCTGGCAGGCTGCCTTTCCACACTTTCCCGCGGACATGCTACGGCGCAGCGCGATTCTCTACATCCAGGTGAGCTGGGCGGAGTCGTTGCGCAAAAACCGCCGCCGCTTCAACCCCGAGCGCCCCGACAGTATTCTGGAGCACGCGCTGCCCGACGAGAAGATGGAGCGCCTCTACCGCGACAGCGACTGGGAACAGTTTACAACCGGCGACCCGCAGTTCGTCACGGTCAACAACGTGCGCGTGCCCTACGTGGTGTTCGAGAACGAGGACGATGTAACAACCGCGCGCGGTCCGGCTCTGGGCGACCGGCTGGAGGAGAACCTGGCGCGTTTATGGTCGCTACGCAGTATCAGGTGACTGTCACTTTTCACGACGCAACTGCTCACCCGTCATTCCCGCGGAGGCGGGAATCCACATCTTCACAGGCGCTAGACTCCCGCCCTGCTTGCGCCCAGGAGCGAAGCATATGGGTCCGCGGGAGTGACGCAACAGTGAAGGCTGAGTAGTTACTTCACGCCGAAACGCGCCAGTGACATCCCCGAATAAACCACATGACTGATTACCCCAAATCGATCAGACGCTTGCGTCTGCCTGCTCGTCGCCCCCCGCCGCCCGCGGCCGGTAGCGCTTGGCATCCACCGTGCGCCAGGCGTCGCCTTCGGGGATGGCGGCCTTGCGGGCGAACACCAGGAAACCGGTGTGCGCGATCATGCGGTCGGCTGGGCGCAGCCGGTCCGCGATGGGCTTCCAGTTGCGCACCAGCAGCTCCTGCACCTCCAGATTGGCGAAGCCATGCTCTTGCAGGCCGCGCAGCAGGTCGCTGACCTGAACGGTGGTCGGCAACAGGCTGCCAAAGAAGCCGCCTCCCTTCAACGCCTCACGCGCCGCGGCCAGATGCTCCCACGGCTCACGCATGTCTAAAAACACGGCATCGACGTACCGCTCGTCGAACCCCTCGGCTGCATCGCGCACCTTGAGATCGACGTACTCCCGCAGGCCAACGCGCGCCAGATTCTTTCCCGCCAGCGCGCTCATGGCCTCCCGCTGCTCATAGCTGTAGACGCGGCCGCTGGTCATCACCGCGCGCGCCAGCGCCAACGTCAGCCCGCCGCTGCCGGTGCCAGCCTCAATCACCCGCCGGCCGGGATACAGATTGAGACGCAGCGCGATGTACGCCGCGTCCTTGGGGAAGATAATCTGCGTCGTACGTTTTAGGTAGCGGATCAGGTCATGAGTGGACGGCTCCAGCACCAGAAAGGCGTGGCCCATTTGGGTAACAACCATCCGACCCAGCGGCTGGCCAATCAGGTCGTCATGGCGAAGAAAGCCGCGCTTGGTATGCCACTGCTGGCCGGCTTGCAGCTTGATCACGGTGCGCTTCTGGTCTTCAGCAACCAACAGGACAAGGTCGCCGTCAGCCGCCAGCGGCTCGGAATAGGTGGGTAAATCTGGTTGTTCGCTCATGCAGCGATTATACCTGCCGGGCGAGTGGATGGCAATCACTGCATTGACTAGCAGCACCAACCGTGGTATAAGAACGGCGGATGCGTCAGACAGCGCCTGTGAAGCGTGATGCGTGAAACGTGACTTCACGTCCATTCAGGGGCATATTTGACTGCTCACGCATTACGTTTCACGTTTCACCGCTCATCTCGAACACTTCTTTTTGAAAGACACCCTTCCCATGCGTCGCGCAAACATCCAGGCCGGTCTCTTTGGTGGAGCCGTAGCCCTGCTGCTGGACTTCATCGCACTGCTGCCCTATGTCGGGCCGGTGATCGCCGTCCCGCTCTACCCGCTGGCGTTCCTGCTGACCGGGTTGGTGACGGTGCGCATCACGTCCAACTCGCCCTCGGTGGGCGAGGCTGCTGCAGGCGGCGCGGTAGCCGGTTTCATCGCCGCGGTCATCGGTGGGCTGGGTGCGATGTTCCTCTACCCCATCCGCCTCAACATCGCCGGCGGGCCGGAAAGCCTGGTCAAGCTGATGTCGCCGGAAACCATCCAGTCGCTGATCGAGCGCGGCATCGACCCGGTTGCACTGATGGACATCTTCGGTGGCGTCGGCCTGGGCATGTTCTGCTGCGCGATGCAGCTCACCACGGGGATCATGCTGGCCGCGCTGGGCGCAGCCCTCTACGCCGCGTATCGCAAGACGTAGACGGACAGATCACACACGGTCCTCTTGCGCAAACAAAAAAAACCGGGTGTCGCTGCTGGACACCCGGTTTGTATTTGTTCAAAAGCAAGCTGGCTATGCCAGCGCCTTCAGCAACGTCTCGGCCTCGTCCACGTTGATCTCACCGCGGGAGAGGCTTTCGAGGATTCCCATGGTCACGTCGCGACTGGGTACCGTCCGGGAGACTGGCACCGGTTGGGATGGCGCGAGCTCAGGCACCTTGGGCGCCACAACCTCCGCCACAGCCACCGGCTGCCCCACAGTCACCGGCACCGGACCGGTCGCACGGATCACGATGTCACCTTTGCCACTCTCCAGCATAACCTCAGCGCGCGGCTCGTCGCCCAGGACGATGATGGTACGTCCGCCGCGCTCGCTGGCGGGACCGGGGCGAGCCACCTTGACCTGTGGCAGGTCGGAGCGGATGTCTCCGCGGCGGGTGGCAGCCTCAACTCTGGCCGACGCTGTGCCGGGCAGTTTCAGGACGATGTCGCCTTTGCCGGTCTTGGCCTGCCAGCGGCCGATTCCGGGGTCGCCCGACAGAACCAAATCGCCGGACCCGCTGTTGACATCGAGTGTTTCGAGCCGCACCTGGCCCAATACGCAGTCGCCGCGGCCGGTCTGCATCCGCAGGCTGCCGGCCGCCACGTTGCTGACCGAGATGTCGCCGGAACCCGTGTTGATCGCGCCATCGCCAGTTGTGCTGCCGTTTTCGCCGCCGTGCCAGTGGCTGGCGTTGATATCGCCGGAGCCGGTACGGATACTCAGATCGCCAACCGCGCCATCGATGTTGATATCGCCGCGGCCGGTGTTGGCGGTAACGCCTGCCCGGCAGCCGCTCAGGGCAATATCGCCGGCGCCGGTGTGAACGATCGCCTCGCCGCCGCAGCCTTTGAGCGCCACATCGCCCGCGCCGCTGTCGATCTGCACAGCACCGTCAGCCCTTGACACTGAAACATCGCCCTTGCCGGTCTTGACAGCCGCGACGCTGCCAATGCCGTCCAGCCGCACATCGCCCTTGCCGGTGCGCACTATCGTCAACGGATCGGCGGCCGCCGGCACGATCAGTTCGATGTCGATGGCGGGAAAGGAGCGCAGTCCGTTGACAATTTCGCCGTTCATGTCCCGGTGGCCTGCAAAGAGCTGCCCGCCTTGCAGAGTGATCTCCAACGCCTCGTCGCTGGTGTCATGGATGCGGGCCTGCACCCTCACTGTTGAGATCGCGGCCGTGGCTCCCTGCACATCGCCCCGGGCCAGCTTGATCTCGATCTGCTGTACTTCTTCAATGCTGTATTCACGCACTACTTCAATCATCAGTTATCTCCTGTAGGATCGCCAGATGGCGCAGAGGGCATCTCGCTGCTGCGCAGCAACGCCAGTGCGTCGCTGGCAGCCAGTTGGCCCGACTGGACCATGGCCAACACGGCTTTGCGGTCGCCGGCGGCTGGCTGTGGAGCCGTCGGCGGCTCCAACCGCTCGATGACTTCATCCAGCTTGGCGCGCACGGTCGGATATGAGACGCCGAGGGTTTTCTCAAGTTCTTTCAGATTGCCCCGGCTACGCACGAAGAGGAGCAGGAACGTCTGCTGCTCCTCGTCCAGTGCGCTGAAGGGGCCAGGTTGGTAGCGGCTTCGCACCTGGGTACCACAGGTGTCGCAGGTCACTTCGGTGATGGTCAGATTACTGCTACAAGTTGGGCATGCCTCTAGAATTTTGCGCATCGTTGTCTCCAATCTGTCATGATAATAGCACAATTATCATTGGTTGTCAATAGATAATCAATATATTTTGTAAATTGATTGATATTATCAAATATCTTAACGGCTTTTATCTATAAAATCGAGGAGCCGGCATCCGGCTTCGAAAATAGCGCGTCATTCGCGGAGTGCGCATCCTCAGATGCGCCGCTCGGTGAATCGTTGCTCAAGACGGCCCCAGATGCGGTCAGGCCCCTACCGGGGTGCAGGCAAAGACCGCACGGAACACAGGAGTTCGCTATTTTCATTGATCGGAGTGCCGGGTCCGCCCGCCCGGGCGCCTGCTTCGAAAATAGAAACTGCTGCGGCCGGTCTCCGACCGTGCCGTCCGGTGAATCGAACACGCATGGTGCATCCAGATGTTGATCGGAACCCGTTCGCAGTGATGGTCGAGTCGTCGTTGAGGGTGAAATTCGGCGTGCGCGAGGCCAGCGCGTCCAGGCGTCGAGCTAGCGATTCCGGCGCAGAGATGTCCCCGGCAGCGTGAAGTTAGGCATGCGCGGGCGTAGTAGCGCTCAGCGCCAGAGTTGTCCCCCGCAGCGTGACGTTGGCAGCGCAGCCAGCGCCAGGTTGCCGGCCCGCCAGACCGGCAGCATCCCGCCGCACCAGACGCTCGGCGCACAGGTCGTGGATCTGCCGCGCCGCCGTGAAGCCGCCCACCCGGCCGACCTTGATATTGATCACGCGGCAGGCGTCGATGTCCAACGCCCAGCGGGCGTGCTCCGGCGAAAGGATGCTCTCGTCCAGACAGACCGGTGTTTCGATCATCTTCTGCAGGACAGCGTGGTCCACCATGTCGTCGTGGTGCAGCGGCTGTTCGATCAGCAGCAGATCGAACTGGTCCAGTTCCTGCAATCGCGGCGTGTCGGCCAGAGTGTAGGCCGAGTTGGCGTCCACTTGCAGCGCCAGGTCGGGCCAGCGCTCGCGCACCGCCCACACCACATCCACGTCCCAGCCCGGCTTGATCTTCAGCTTAACGCGCGCATAGCCGGCGCCCACAAACCCTTCCACTTGCGCCAGCAACTCGTCCAGCGTCGGCTCGATGCCCACACTGACGCCCACCGCGACGCGCGTTCGTTCACCGCCGAGCATCGAAACCAGCGACCGGCCCTCAGCGCGGCCCAACAGATCCCAGACAGCGTTCTCCAACGCAGCCCGCGCCATGGCGTGGCCGCGGACGCGACGAAAACGCTCCACGACCTGCTCGGGCCGGCTGATTTCGTGTCCCAGGACGGCGGGCGCCAGGTAGTCGCGCAGGACGTGCCAGGCGGTTTCGATGGTCTCGTAGGAGTACCACGGACCGGCGCCGGCCACACATTCGCCCCAGCCGGTCAACCCGTCGCTGGTCACAGCCACCAGAATACCGTGACGGGTCAGCTCGCGCCCGAAGCTGGTCTCAAAAGAATGGACGTAGGGAAGCTCGATGTGGTGCAGGTCGATGCAGTCGATGTGCATGGAAACCTCGTGGAAGTGAAACGTGATGCGTGAAACGTGATCGGAAGCCCAGCTCACGTTTTACGTTTCACTCGTCATGTTGTTTGTTCTCAAAGCGGTCAACGCGGAACTGATCAATGTCGTGCCGGGTGGTTCGCTCGGTTGCCAGGTCCGCCATGATCTCGCCGACCACGCTGGCAAACTTGAAGCCGTGGCCGCTGAAGCCGGCAGCCAGCGACACCTGGGGCAGCTCGGGGTGCAGGCCGATGATGAAGTGCTCGTCGGGCGAGTTGGTGAACATGCAGGTGCGCAAGGACATAGTGGGGCCGTTCCCCTGCGGGAAGAAGCGGGCGGCGAAAGCGCGCAGGGCATCCTCGTCGACGCGGTCAGGCGTCTGGTCGATCAGCGCCTCCGGCTCGCCGGTCTCGCGCCGGTGATGATACCAGCCGAACTTGAAGCCGGGCACCTCGAACACCGGAAAGCCGTAGAAGTACTCGTCGCCCTGGTCCAGAATGAAGACCGGGAAACGGGCCGGCGCGAACAGGTCAGGTGCGCTGGGCTGCAGCCAGGCCAGCACCTGACGCTCCGGCACCGCCAGCCCGTCCAGCCACGGCAGCGCCCGGCTGCTCCACGCGCCGGCGGTGATCACCAGGTTGCCGGCTTCGTAGACAGCGCGGTCGGTGGTGACGCGCACGCCGTCGCCGACCGGCTCCCATCCCAGAACCGCCTCGCGCGCGTGAACTTCTCCGCCGAACCGGAAAGCGCCGTTGACGAAGGCGACGATGGATCGCTCCGGCAGCAGGAAGCCGGCGTTGGGCTGGTAGATGGCGCGGTAATCGGCCGGCAGGTTGTAGGCAGGGTAGCGGGCGTTAACCTCCGCGCCGTTGAGCACCACGTGCGGCAGGTCATGTTCCTGGCAGGAACGCAACGATCCTTCGACCACGTGGCTGCCGGGCGGGCCGATGTCCAGCCCGCCGGTCTTGTGGAACAACTGCTCACCAGCCTCTGTTTCCAGGTCGGCCCATAGTTCGTAGGCGCGGCGCAGCAAGGGCACGTAGGACGGATGCTCGAAGTAGGCCATGCGGATGATGCGCGTGTAGCCATGGGAGGAGCCGCGGCTATGAGGAATGTCGAACTGCTCCAGCCCCAGCACGCGCTGGCCGCGCCTGGCAAGCTGGTAACAGGTCGCGCTCCCCATCGCGCCCGCGCCGATGACGATGGTGTCGTAGGTGTTGGTCATGTAGCGGCTCCTTTGCAGTGCGGGCTCAGGTCAATGTGTCACGCTGAGCGGGTCGTGCGGATGGCCTTCTTGTTGCGAGTCGCCAGCGAAGCGTCTCTCCGAGGACAGGCGGAGGCCGGAGAGATGCTTCACTGGTGTTGGGTGACGGTGTTGGTTGGCGGTATGACTCGTTCAGCATGACAATTGCACTTGCGGGCGTCAAATGTCCCCGTCTTCGCTCAGGTCGCGCCATTGCGGGTTGACCGATTCGATAAGCGCAACCTTCTTGGCCCGCAACCAGCCTTTGATTTGCTTCTCCCTGGCGATTGCCGATTTTACATCTGGCGTCGATTCAAACCAGACCAGCCGTGTGATGTTGTATCTGGCCGTGAAACCCGGTACGAGTTTCTGCTTGTGTTCATCAACGCGTCGCTCCAGGTTGCCGGTCATGCCTGTGTACAGTGTACCGGAGACGTTAGCCATGATGTACACGAAATACTGATGCATGATGCTAATGCGAAAACCTATCCTTGGAACAAGACCTTGAACCGGCGCGGTTGACTTCTTACTACGATTACAGCACTTCGAGCAAATAGAACAATCCATCACCTCGGCGTAACATATCAATAGCCAAATAGCCTTGCGCAAAAGCGTCCTCGAACGCGCGACGGGTGTCCATGCGCCACTGCATGGCCAGCGTCATGTCGGCGGATTTGATGGCCTGGATGTGGAGAGGAATCGCGATGATGCGGCGATCACCCCTCTCCCGTTGGGAGAGGGAGCCAGAGGAGGTTCCGACGCTCTCTGTGGGGGTGAGGGAGTCTGATCCGGCCCTCCTCCCTTTGAGGGAGGAGTTGGAGGAGGGTGGGTCGTCCTCGCCGCGCAGCCGCCGCTCCACCCGCTCGCTGCGGATCCACCAGTCCATCTGGAGGCGGTCGCTGGGCAGGCCGGTGTTCAGGCCGTCGCGCATGTCACCGTAGATGTTGCGCAGGTAGGTGTTGCTCACCGCGCCCAGCTTGCCGAAGTTGAGCCAGGCGTTCCTCGCCTCCAGCGGGTCGAAAGTCCAGGTGATCAGGTCAATGCCCTGCGCCAGGACGTGCTCGCGCTGCGCCAGTTTCAGCCGGTAGCCCAGGTTCTGGTCGCGGTAGGCGGGATGCACGCCGGCCATGTGGCTGCAATGCTTCAGCCGGCCTTCCGCTGTCAACCCGGGAAAGCCAAAGACAAAGCCGGCCAGCAGGTCACCGTCGAACGCGCCCAGCAGCAACCCGCCGTTCTTGGCAGCCGTGATCAGCATGTGCAGCGGCACGATCTCCACGTCGGGCAAAGTCCAGACTTCGGCCTGCAAACGTTCGACGGCGTGATATTCGGCGTGATCGGCAAGGGGACGGATTTCCACGCCGCCATTCTACCACAGATGCGAAAGAACGGCGTCGGAGCGTGAGGTGGTTTAATGAGAGATGGGAATGGTTATAAACCATCGTCGTGAAACGTGATGGCGTGAAACGTGAAAGAACTCGCTGAGACGAGATCACGCATCACGTTTCACGCCGTCACGACGGCCGTGTCATGTTTGGCAGACTGCGCCGAACGACCGCGCCACCAACATGATGTCGCTGACATCCACCACGCCATCGCGGTTCTGGTCGTAGACCGGGTTAACAGGCTCTACCAGCCAGGCACCGGCGTTCAACTGGATGTCGGTGACGTCCACATCGCCGTCGTCGTCCACGTCCGCGGACAATGTGCAAGCCATGCCGTGCGGCCCTTGTCCGTTCGGCACCGTCAACCCATGACACACCGTGCACTCGGTGAGCGTACCGGCATAGCCCTGCAGCGCGATGGTTTGCAGGTTGTCGCGCACCTCGCGGCTGGGCAAGATCGCATGGGTGCTATTGTGGCAAGCCTCACAGTACAGCCCGCCGTGGCCGGTGGAGTTGCGGTAGAGTGTGTTGGGGTTCTCGGCGTACTGCGGCCCGTGGCAGGCGGAGTCGCCGCACTTGGGCTCGTCTACCCATGGGATACGGTCCTCGCTGCCGACAGCACGCATGTCGCCGTGGCAGTTGGTACACCACATGCCCGCCGATGACATCGTGTCGCGCAGACAGGCGGTCTCGACGCCGGGATGGCACTGGTAGCAATCCTCAGTGCCGTCCTCTGGATTGCGCGGCGGCGCGCCCAGAGTCCCGGTGCTGTGCAGCCAACTGGCGGCCATGGTGTTGATCACCACCCCGTCTTCTCCGGCGTGTTTCTCGTGCATTGAATGTGACAGATATTTGACGCCTGGCTGCCCGGGTGTGCCCAGTGCAGGCGATGCGTGGCAACTGGCGCACAGCACCGGCTGGCTGCCAACCAGATTGGTGCCGCTTTCGTCGTCGTGGTAGGTCAGGATGTTGAGACGGTAGTCGCCGGTGCTGATTCCGCCCACTCCGCCGTCGTGGTGGCAGTTGTCGCAGCGCATCTCGTCGGAGACCGGAGCGACGATGGTGGTCTCGGCCAGCAACTCACCCGTGCCCGTACGGCTGGCAACCAGATTGGCAAGCTGGTAAGGCTGGCGCACGGAGGGCGCGCTGTCGTTGTACGGCGTCAACGGCACACCAACAGCCTCAAAATACTGGCTCGCCGGATCCATGTCGCCTGCCAGGCCCTTGCCGGTCAGACCAACATTGACGGGCAACGGTTCAGGCAGGTTGAACAACGCCTGAGCGTAGTTCCAGAAGTTCACCTTGCCCGCCGAGTAGGTGTTGTCCTGCACGCTGTAGTTCACGGTCACACCGCTGGTGACCACCTGTGGCTCGCCGCCGTTGGCCGGAATGCGCACCACTTGCGACCACATGGTGTTGTAGGGCGGCAAAATCGAGAAGACCTCGTACCGGTCATCCAGGCAATGCATCCCCAGGTCGTTCCAGCCGATGATCAGATAGCGATCCTGCAATTCCGGTGACTGGACAGGCGGGGGCGCGTCGTCCGCATACGCCGGCGCTCCACCTGTCGTCAGTGCCAGTGCAACCAACACCAATGCTCCAAATGCAAGCCCGCCGGACAAGAACCGGCGGCTTTTCAGCTGTACCAACGACCTTCTCATGGTAGTGCCTCCTTCCTTCACTGGGCGGTCAAGTGGCCGCAAGCCGAGTCATGCGAGGGTTGACGGCATTGTCGCGCTAGCGAGTCGTTCTGAACATGACATACGTCATATTGTGCAATGAGCCACATTTGTCGAAATGGCAGTCGCTTTGCAAAAAGCGCCGATACCTGATAAACGAACCAGAAAGCGGAAAGGATATGGCGTTGGCCGGCCAATTTCAACGAAAACTGCGCGTCTCGCAGCCAATCGGCACACAGGCTGAGATCACACGCTGAACTGAAAAGCGAGTGCATGCGTGAAATGTTAAGATCACATCGCTTGCCCAAGCAGTTTATTCAGGAGAACCAACCGTGAGACGGTCACTTCTATTGTTACTCATCGCATTGCTGGCCACCCTTGCCGGTGGCTGTGCATCGGTGGATCCCAGCGCGCTGCGCAACGTCGCCGAGTATCAGATCCGCAAAACGTTTCCGCCGGTATTTGTCTGGCAGGAAGACAGGGAACCTGCGGCCGGCCGGCTGCGCGGCGTGGTCACAGACGAGGCTGGTGATCCGCTGCCCGGCGCGCTGGTGCTGGCGGCCACCGTCCGCGGCAAGGCGACCACAGCCAGAACCGACGAGGCAGGCAGCTACGTCCTGGAAAACGTGCCACCCGGCCAGACCGTGCCGATGGCCGCAGCCTGGGGATACGACGCGGTCAACGGCGCACCGGTTCGCGCCGGGTCTGGCCTGGAGGTCGCCGGCGTCGATTTCGT
>JACKBK010000014.1 GCA_020634555.1 Caldilineae bacterium | reverse complement strand
TATAGCTTCGATTCTAGCATGAGAGCGATACCGGGGCAACTATCATTTCGGCGTGGTTTTGGGTGCCACGGTTTTGGGGATGCGGCGCTTGCGGCTAGAATGACGGGATGATCGTCGTCAATGTTCTTGCCCCAATCTTCCTGTTGATCGGCCTCGGTTTGTTTCTGCGCCGCCAGCGGTTTGCATCGGAGGATTTCTTCCGCAACCTCAACCGCCTGATCTACTGGGTTGCATTGCCTGCGCTGTTGTTCACCAAGACCGCCACTGCGTTGCCACAACTGGACGCGGCGGTAGGTATCATCACGGCCTTGCTGGGTGGAATGCTGGTTTGCATTGCCGCCGGCTATCTGCTGGCCCGGCAGCTTGGCCTGGATCGACGCGCAACCGCAGCCTTTGTGCAAGGGGCCTATCGCGGCAACATCGCCTTCGTGGGGTTGCCGGTGGTGCTCTATGCGCTGGCAGCCGTCGGGCAAGGTACGCCAGAGGTGGACGCGCTGGTGCTGCTGGCACTGGCGCCTGTCATTCCTGTCTACAACGTGGCGGCTGTGATCGTGCTGTCCGGTGCGACGCCTGCTGAGGGGAGGCAAGGCCGGCAGCAACTGGCAACCGTGTTGAGGAGCATCGCTACCAATCCGCTCATCATTGCCTGCGTGGCCGGGCTGGCCGTTGCCTACAGCGGAGTGACCCTGCCCGAGGCGCTGACGCGGACACTGGACCTGTTGGGAGAGATCGCGCTGCCGGGAGCACTGCTGGCTATGGGAGCCAGCCTGCGCCTGCGTGCCATCCGCACCGGTGGAATCGCTGCCGGGGCGGCTTCTCTGGTCAAGGTGCTTGTCGCGCCGTTGGCCGGCTATCTGGTTGCCCGCGCGATCGGGTTGACGGGTCCGCCGCTGATGATTGCGATGCTGCTGCTGGCCATGCCGACCGCGGTCGCTTCCTACGTCATGGCGCAAAACATGGGCGCGGACGACACGCTGGCCAGCAGCATCGTCATGGTCTCGACGCTGCTGGCGATCCCGGTGCTGAGTGTGATTCTGTTGGGGGCGGTTTGACACACTGATTGTTCTGGCCGGTCTCCGACCGTGCCAGCCAGACTCGGCACGGTTGGAGGCCGGCCAGAGCAGCACGGTGTGGTGCTTCACGCCCGCCGGTCGCGACGCCTCCGATCGCGGGTGCGCTTGCCGGTGTTGCTGATCTTGAATCGTTCCAGCAGATCGTCCCATTCCGCCACGGGTTGACCCGGCTGCGGAGGCTGCCAGGCTTTGGCGACATCGACCATCGCGTCGATGCTGGCTGCCGGGGTATCGGGCGAGACGCCGCCGCCGACTGAGAGGATCATGCCGCCGCCCGGCGCGCCGCGATCCAGACATGCTTGCGTGAACTCCGCCACTACCTCCGGCGACTCGCGCACGGCGATGTGGAGCGGCGGCACGTTGCCCATCAGCGCGACGCGGTGGCCCATGGCTTCCTTGGCGATAGCGATGTCCACCTCGTGGGTGAAGTTGAAGACATCGAACCCCGCGTCGGCCAGCGATGGGTAGAGGTGGGGGCAGGGTGTGTCGTTGTGGTAGATGCGCACCAGTCCGTCGAACTGGGCAAAGATGCGCTGGAGGTGGGGAGCGACGTATTCGTTGTAGTGGTCCACCGACACCATGCCGACGATGTCGTCCAGCAACAGGATGCCTTCGGGGGCGTTCAATGTGTCGAGCTGAGCCTGCAACCAGTCGATCAAGGTGGTGGTGATGTTCTCCAGGCAGCGCTGGATGACCTCCGGCCGTTCTACCAGGCCGGTCATCAGGCTGGTCAGTCCCATGATCCAGCCGGCCGTCACCATTGGCCCGCGCGCGGCGACCATGTTGATTCCCAGTCCCTCGGCCTGCAAGCGCGCTTCCGTCCGCTCGTACAGTCGCAGCACCAACGGCATCAGACCATCCTCGCGCACGTTGGGCAGCGGGGCGTTGGCCCAGTGCTCGGGGTCCTCGACCACCGGCTCGATGGAGGGCGGCCGGTCGTGGTGCCAGTGCATACGCGCGCCAAAGGCGGATGGCTCGCTGGCCATGCCGTACTCAACCCAGAAGCCGGGTATCCACGCGACATCGGGCCAGCGATCCAGCAAGCTGCGGTGGATGTCGAACCAGCGATCGGGGTCCAGGAAGAAATCCAGGGTATGGATGCCGGCATATCCCGGTAGCCAGGGGCTGTCGACGATCAACGCTACCGGCACTTGATCTGGTGTCTCAAGTCGCGCAGCCTGCTTCACTCGTTGCCAGGCGGTGGTCATGGTTGTTGCTCCTCGATGTCAGGTGGAATTGTGTCTCGATATCATTGGTATCAGGTGAACTGCCCAGTCGGTCTACTGGGTTTTCTAACGGCGGGAGTCTATCGGCGTGGATGGCCGCCGGGAAGTGAGCAATATCGTACCACAAGATCGGTGAGCGGACACAGTTTCTACTTCGTCCGGCACTAAAAACTGTACCACAGCGCCGGGTTCTATGATATGATAGGAATGTGCTCTTGTTGCGGTGCTGTCGAGAGTGGATATGCCTCAAACCGGACCGGCGTCGGTCTTTTCACTGATTGAAGAGAGTTTCGATTTGGAACAGGAGGGGAGGATTGGTTCTGCCTTGCAACGGGCGCGCAGAGCGTTGCGGCAGGCGCGCATCTCCGACAGGCCAGACCAGATTGCCGCGGCGTTGGTCTGCGTGGCTCACGTACACTTCCGCCAGGGACATTATGATTCAGCTCAAATGTTTGCTACAGAATCGCTGGATCACAGCCCCGCGGATGCAGAGGCCCGGGCTGACGCTCTGCAAATCCTGGGGCTCTGTGCAGCTGAAACAAACAGTCCTGATGTCGCTGAAGAGTACTTCCATCAAACCATCGATCTAAGTCGCCAGATTGGCTACCGGCGTGCGTTGCGGAGCGCACTGCACAACCTGTCCGCGATGGTGTATGTGCCACGGGGGCAGTTTGAGCTGGCTCTGGCGGCCGATGAAGAATCGCTGCGGTTGGCTTTGGAGCTGGACATGCCAGAGGTGGCCTGGTTCCCGCTGGCAACCATGGGGTGGGTCTGCTGGGTCACAGGCCAGCGGGAACGGGCGCTGGCGCTGGCCGAAGAGCTACATGGCTTTGCCGTTTCCGGCTCTCTTGCCGAGGGATTCTATTACTGCCTGCGCGCCGATCTGGCTTTGGATGGCGAGACCCCTGACTCTGCACTGCCCCTGTATGCCCGTGCCCGCGCCGTTGCCGAATCTACTGGGGATCCAGGCTTGAACGTGCTGGTACGCCTTGGCCTCAGTCGCTACCAACGGGCCGCCGGCAATGTGTCTGCTGCCTGTCACTGGGCCAACGATGCACTGACTTTTGCCACGCGTGTGGGGTACCAGCATCTGCGCGGCTGGGCCCTCATCGACCGGGGGCATGCCGCCTGGGAGGCTGGCGACCTGGCGCGGGCCGAATCCGATCTGGTGGCTGCCATCGACCTGCTGGCTCCTATGCAGGCGAGCTATGATCTGGCGCGGGCCAACTTCCTGCTGGCAGCGCTCCTGCATCATCAGCAATCCCCTGAAGCAGACTCGGTGTGGGTTGAGGCAGTGACCTTGATTGTGAGCGGCGGGTACGCCTTTTTGTTGGAGCGGGAACAGTCGCTGGCCTTTCCGCTGCTGGCTGAGTATCTGAACAGCGAACAGGCGGATGTGGCTGCTCTTTCAAACCGGTTGTTGGATCGCCTGATGAATGTATCGCGACCGGCTCTGCGAATCTATACTCTGGGGCGCTTTTACGTGCAACAAGGGCAGCGCGCCATTCCAGACAAAGCCTGGCGGCAACGCAAGGCCGGTGAGCTGTTTCGCTTCTTGCTGCTGAGCTACAATCGCACCGCATTGCGCGATCAGATCATCCACGCTTTGTGGCCCGAAAAATCCCCAAGATCGGCGCAGTCGTTGTTTCACCAGGCAACCTCATGTTTGCGGCGCGCTTTGGAGCCTGACTTGCCTGACAAGTTTCCCTCGCGTTACCTGTGTGTGGATGGCGGACAGGTAGCGCTTTGTTTGCCCAAAGATTCATGGATCGACTTCGAGGTCTTTGAGACGCATATTGCCGGCCAGGATTGGCAGGCGGCGCTGGAATGTTATCGCGGCAAGCTGTACCCCGGCGATCTGTACGCTGATTGGGCAGCAGCCCCGCGGGAGCGTCTGAAACATAGCGCGATCCGGGCGGCCCTGGCTGTCGCCAAGGATGCGCTGGAAGCAGGGCGCTATGACCAGGCACTCAACGCCAGCCGCCGCGCGTTGGCTCTGGAGCCGTGGCAGGAAGAGGCCGTGTTGTTGGGGATGAAGGCCTGTGTGGCACAGAACGATCGCGCCGGCGCCATTCGACTCTATCAGACCCTGGACCGCATGTTGGGAGAGGAACTGGGGATCGCGCCTCAGGAGGACTTGCAGGGGTACTACCGTTCCGTAGCGGCATGAGTTGGCTCTGGCGGGATCGTTCGTTTCGGAGGGTAACTGCTCATCCGTCCCGCTTCGCGCCGCGAAGGCGGGAATCCATATCTGCGAAGCGTGGATTCCCGCCTTCGCGGGAATGACGTAACAGTGAAGGCTGAGTAGTTGTCGCGGGGTAGCTTTTCTGTCAGTGGGGTGTCAGTGCAGTATGGTACAAAGGGGAGTGTGGAGGTCTGATGCGCGAGATCAGGACGTTTGTGCTCCGCCTGGTGGCGGATACGGAAGACCCAGAGGCCCTGCGCGGCGTGCTGTGCCCGGTAGCCGACGACAAGCAACACCCCTTTGCCGATGAGCAAACGTTGTTGCTGTTGCTGCGTCGCGTAAGCCGTATGTTTGAAGGGGAAAAGGAGAGCAAATCATGCTAAAGCGATCAATGCTGGTTACGGTTTATGCGAGCTTGTTGCTGGTTGGACTCTTTCTGGTGGGAGTCCTCGGGATGCCGCGTGCCTCGCTGGCCGCGCCCGGATCATGTGTCCCAGGTCCACACAGCGGCGTGATCACCGGCACACAACAGTGGTGCGCTTCCGACAGTCCGCACCTGTTGAGCGGGGATGTGACGGTTCCAGCGGGCATGACCCTTACGGTGGAGTCAAATGTGACCGTGATGGGCGCCAACGGGAAGGCGCTGTTGGTGGAGGGGTATCTGGAGGCTCTGGGCACGGCGACAGAACCCATTACCTTTACCTCCTCGGCCAATACTGGGGGCGCTCAGTGGGCGGGTCTTGCCTTTGGCGGCGGCAGCGGGCACCTGCGCTATGTGACGGTGCGCTATGCCGGCGATTCCAACGTTGTGAGCGCTAGCGTTTTCAATAACGGGTACTATCGCAGTGCTGTGACCGTTCAGGATGGCACACTGCTGCTGGAAAACTCGACGTTGCGAGACACCGTTTCGGATTCCTACGATCACGGTCTGCTCATCGACGATGCGACAGTAATCATCAGCGATACAGTGTTTACCGGTATCGGAAATGGCGAAACCAGAGACGTGGCGATGCGCGTCAACGGTTCGGATACAGTGTTGGAGATGCACGGATGCACATTCACCGGGAACACCAGGGATCGCGTGATACTCGAGCCCGGCGCGATGATGGGCCACGATACGACATTGTACGCCCAACCGGTGATGGATGGCTATGAGTTCCAAGCGGATTTCCTCGTGCCGTCCACGGTCAAGCTGACCCTTGAACCAGGTGTGACCATGATGGGGAGCAGCGGAAATGCTCTGTTGGTCGAAGGAGAGTTGGAGGCCCTGGGCACACCCACGACCCCGATTACGTTCACCTCGTCAACCGACACCGGTACTGGCCAATGGTCAGGGCTGGGGTTCGATGGCGGCACTGGCCATTTACGCTACGCCACCGTACGCTATGCAGGGCAGCGCAACAGCATTACTGACGCTGCCTTCGGACACTGGGCACGCGCTGCCGTGGCGATGCGTGATGTGCTGGCCGGCGAGGTGAGATTCGAGAACGTGACTATCCGGGACATAGCTATGGCCGACCAGGACATCGGTGTCTATGTCGAAAACAGCAATTTCATAGCGGCAGACTCGCTGTTTACTGCAATAGGCAACGGGTCTACCTACGTTTTTCCCGATACCCCTCTCTACATTGCCGGCGGCGACAGCGATGTTGCGCTGACGAACAATACCTTTACGGCCAATAATTTCAACAACGTCGTGTTGCAGCCCGGCGCCATGATGAACCATCCTGCCAGCCTGGTGCCTCAACCCGGGCTGGATGGCTATGTGCTGGAGAACGACTTCACCGTGCCGGTGTCCAACACCTTGACCGTTGAGCCGGGCGGGATAGTCATGGGAGCCAACAGTGCGGTCGAACTGCGGGTGGAAGGGCATTTGGAGGCATTGGGCACGCCGTCGCTGCCCGTAACCTTCACGTCGATGACGGACAGCGGCCCAGGGCAGTGGGCAGGCATCGCCATCGATGGCGGCACGGCACATCTGCGCGACGCAATAGTGCGCTACGGCGGCCAGCGAAACAGCGTGTCCGACCCGCTGCTGGGCGCGTACGACCGGGGCAACCTTGTGATCCGCAACGGCACCCTGCAACTGGAGCATGTGGTGGTCCGCGACTTGGTCACCGACAGCCGCGACTACGGACTCATAGCCAGTGACAGCTATCTGGTCATCAGCGATACGTTGTTCACCGGGATCGGCGGCTCGACCTACGCGGCATCCGATGTGCCGGTACGTCTGATGGGACCGGACACAGTGTTGGAGATGAGCGAGAGCTATTTTACAGGCAACATCAACGACCGGGTCTTGCTGGATCCCGGCGCGATGATGGGGCATGACACGACGCTGGCGGCGCAGCCCGCGCTGGACGGGTACGAGTTCCGTCTCGACTTCACCGTGCCGCCATCGGTGACATTGACGCTGGAACCGGGCGTCACGCTCATGGACGGGGACCACTTGGCGGAATTCATCATCGAAGGCTCGCTGGAGGCTCTTGGCACGCCGTCGCAACCCGTCACCTTTACCTCTGTGGCCGACAGCGGGTCAGGGCAATGGCCAGGTCTTGCGTTCGACGGGGGCACGGGCCATCTGCAGCACACCACAGTGCGCTACGCGGGTCAACGCAACCGTATCACCGACGCCGGCCTCGGATCGTGGGCACGCAGCATCGTCTCCGTTCGCGATGTGATGGACGGCGAGGTGCGTCTGGAGTCAGTCACGATAAGCGGCATTTCCTCTAGCAACGGGGATCTCGGCGTTTACGTGGAGAACAGCCGCGTCGCCATCGAGGATTCGTTGTTCACAGGGATCGGCAACGGCAGTTACTACGTCTTTCCCGACGCTCCTATCTACATCGCCGGGTCTGACAGCGACGTCGTCTTGACCGGCAATACCTTCACCGCCAACGACAGCAACATGGTGGTCCTGCAGGCCGGCGCCATGATGGCCCACGACACGACCTTGACGAAACAGATCGGCCTGGACGGCTACTTGCTGGAAAGCGACTTTCTCGTGCCTGTTACCACCACCCTTACCCTTTCGCCAGGGGTGACCTTGCGGGGTGGGGCGGGGTCGGATCGGGCGGAGCTGCGCGTGGAGGGCGATCTGATCGCGATTGGCACGCCGACCCAGCCGATCACGTTTACTTCCTTCGATGACAGCGCTCCGAACCAGTGGCCCGGGCTTGTCTTCGAGGGTAGTGCGGGCCGCGGCACGGGACATCTGCAGTACGCGACCGTTCGCTACGGCGGCCGGGGCAACAGTGTGCTAAATGCGTCGGGCGACTATCACGCCGGCAGCAACGTCACCGTCTCCAACGTGCTCGGCGGTGAGGTGCGGCTGGAACACACCACGTTGGAGCAGGAGTTCCACTTCGATGGCTGGCATTTCTTCCTGGACCATGGCCTGTACGTCAACAACAGCCGGGTGTCGATGGCAGACTCCATCGTACAGGACAACTGCGACAGCGGCAACGAAGACAGCGGCGTATACGTGGCCGGCAATAGCCAGGTGCTGATCGACAGCAGCCTGATCCAATCCAACGGCGCGCTCGGCCTGCTGGTCGAGGGAGATACGGCCTTCGTCAAGGTGACAGGATCGTCCATTGTCAACAACACAGACGATGGCGTGCGCAACAAGGGCGAGGCGACGGTGGTGCTCAGCGGCGATCCGGCCAGCGCCAACGCCATCCACGACAACACCGGCTACGGCGTCAACCAGGCAGGCACGAGCGGCCAGACCATCGCGACCTACAACTGGTGGGGCGACTCGTCCGGCCCCACCCACGCCGGCAATCCGTCCGGCACAGGCGAGGAGGTCACCGACCGGGTGCTCTACGATCCCTGGCTCACCGAACCACCAACGCCGCCAAGCGTTGCGGTCAAGCTGGTTCAGGGTGTCGCGCCTGAGCGCATTCCTCCTGGCGCCAGCGCTGAACTGGGTGCGTTCCTGACCAACGTCACCACTGAGACGCTGCCCAACGCGGTGGTTGTGGCGCATTTGCCCACGGAGAGCGAGTACATCCAGAGCACCGGCGATGGGCAGTATTGGCCGCAGCGGCACGAGGTTGTCTGGCAACTGGGGGACGTAGCGCCCGGCGACTCGCAACGGTTTAGCGCACAGGTTCGTTTCAAGTGGGGCCTGTATCCATTCCTGCAGATGAACTTCATAACCCTGGGAGGCGCTGACAACCGCACGCATCCATGGATGGCGCTGCCTGAGTACCAATCCTACACCGAGTTGAAGGTGATCTCTCTTCAACCGGTTAGCCAGGCCGAGCTAAACGCCATCCTGGCCGGCGATCCCGAGTTCGCAGCTTTGTACAACCAGGCGGCAGCAGACGGCTTCATCTACTACGGCAGCGCGCAGATGGAGCAACTCAGCGACGGCAGCAGCCGGCTGGTTCTGGTGTTGCTGAACGTGAACATGCCTGGGCAGCGGGTCGATCTCTACCGGGACCTGACCGGTTCGGTAGCGGTGCGTACCACTCCGACGTATGAGGAGGTCTACACCACCACCGGCGGGCTCCGTTTCTACTTCGAGACCAGGGAGATGGCATCCTGGGGCGAGATGAACAGCGCGCTGGCAACCAGAGTACCCACCTTCGTCCGCCAGATGCCCAACGGATGTGGCGATTTTGGCTACAACGATTGCCTGCGCAACTGCATGCTCAACTCCATTCCATCAAGGCAGTTTGCGCCCTACTACTCCAGCGCCTGCGCGGCCTGCTACGATTCGGGCACTCACTGCCAACAGTGCGCCTGGAACATGTATCTGCTGCGCAACGATACCATTCGCAAAAGCCTTGACATCTGCTACGACAGATGCGACGACAATACGGACAACGGGAAATGCGACGAGCCGACACGCTCCTGCATCAACAACAAGTTCTTCATCGAAACGCCGTGCGTTGATTGCGAGTATGATACGTCCCAAAACACGGTGGGAGCCTGTCCCAGCGGCACGCGGTGTATCAATGGCAGGTGCATCGATCCCGATGACCCGGACATCGACGACGATACCATCGTGGTGCTGACCGTTCACGATCCCAACGCGATGGTTGGACCGGCGGAAGCAGCGCCGGGGCAGTGGATGACCTATATCATCGAGTTCGAGAACGTTGGCGCGGGCGCGGCCTACGGCGTCCACGTCAAGAGCCAGTTGCCGCCGGATCTGGACTCTGGCAGCCTGGTGATCGACGACGGGGGCTTCTATCTGCCGGCCAGCCGCACCTTGCTCTGGGACATCGGCGAGCTGGCGGCGGGCGAGGGCGGCCAGGTGCAGTTTCAGGTGCAGCCGGCGTCCGGCCTGATCAGCGGGACGATCATCGTTGCCAATGCCACCGTTTACTTTCCCAGCGTGCCCGAAACCACGCCTACCAACGATGTCGTCACCGTTATCGGTGATGTGGTGGCGCACGGCCAGCGGGTGGAAACGGTGGAAGGAGTCCCGGTGGCTATTACGCTGGACGGCTACACGCCTACCGGCAGTCCACTGACCTTCGTTGTCGACCGCGAGCCGCTGAACGGCGAGTTGACCGGCGCGGCTCCGAACCTGACCTACACCCCTGCCGACAACTTCGAAGGACTGGATATCCTCTCTTTCCACGTCGAAGACGGTGTGAACAGCAGCCGGCCGGCTGAGGTGTCCATCGTCGTCGCGACAGGCATCGAAACGATACCGCCGGAGGTTCTGGCGACGTCGCCCATCGACGGCTCAGATGATGTGGCTGTCTACGTCCGGCCGGTGCTGACAGGTGGTTACCCGCCGACCATTCATGCCTGGTTCACAGAGCCGATCAACGAAACGACTGTCACAACCGGCACCTTGTTCGTCGCCGATGCCCTGGGACACCAGCTCGCCGCCGCTGTTACCTATGACGGTACGACCCAGGACGCACAACTTCAATTGCAGGAGAAGCTGACCTGGCGGCAAACCTACACAGCGACCGTCACCACCGGCCTGCACGACACGTCCGGTAACGCGATGGCTGAGGCCTACAGCTGGTCCTTCACCACCAGAGCGCCCTGTTTCGACCTGGATGGCAGCGGGGGCATGGATATCGTTGATATCCAGCGGGTGGCCGGACACTGGAACATGGATCCGTCGCTGTATCCGGAGTACGATCTCAACGCCGACAACGTGATCGACGTGCTGGACATCAGCCTGGTGGCGCAGGAATGGGGCAACCTGTGCCCGTAAACGGCCACGTTGGGGAGGGATATGACACCGGCGAGTTTGAACTCGCCGGTGTCTTTTCTCACAACCTATTGACAAACGGATTGCCATCGCATATAATTGTGTTAACGCTACCGTTAGCGCTAACAGCCCTTCTTCCGTGAGGCAAATCTCCTCGTGAACCGCGTTACCATGGCCGATGTTGCCCGTGAAGCCGGCGTCTCGCTGATGACCGTATCCCGGGTGATCAACGACAAAGGCGATGTCAGCGACGATACCCGTCAGCGTGTGCTGGCGGTTGTCGAGCGGCTGGATTATCGGCCCAGCGGCATTGCCCGCAGTCTGGCGACGCGGCGCACCGGTACCATCGGCCTCCTGGTACCCGACATCTCTAACCCCTTCTTTGCCGACGTAGCGCGCGGCGTGGCCGATGAAGCGTATCTCGAAGGTTACAGTGTCTTTCTTTGCAGCAGCGATGAGGACACGGCGCGCGAGCTGGAGTTCGTAGCCTCTCTGGAGGAAAAGCGCGTCGATGGCCTGATTGCATGCAGTTCCCGCCTTTCAGCTGAGGATCTCTCCGGCGCGCTGGCGCGCCACACCAACGTCGTCCTGATCAACCGGCGCATCCCCGATTTGCACGCCGGCAGGGTGCTGGCCGACGACAGAGCCGGCGCGTGTTTGGTCGTCGAACACCTGGTGCGCACCGGCCATCGCACCATCGGTCTCCTGGCCGGCCCGCCGGCCTCCTACAGCAGCAAGGCCCGGCTGGCTGGATACCGCGCTGTGCTGGAGGAGTTGGGCATCGCGTTCGCCCCCGAGCTTGTCAGGCATTGCGCGCCCACCGACCGCGGCGGCGAGGAAGCTGCGGCCGAGCTGCTGACGTTGCGGCCGGACATCACCGCTCTCTTTTGTTACAACGACCTGGTGGCGGTTGGCGCGCTGCGGGCCTGCGCGGCCCGGCAATTGGCCGTTCCAGACCGGATCGCGGTGGCCGGCTTCGACGACATTGCCATCGCCGCATTGGTCGTTCCACCGCTTACGACATGCCGTGTGCCGCGCCATAACATCGGTGTGGAGGCGACGAAATCGCTTCTGACCCAGATCAACGGCGAACCGTGCAACGGCTGCGAGATAGTGTTACCGGTTGAGCTTGTGGTGCGCGCCAGCGCGCCTTGACCGGCGTATGGAGAAGAGGAGAGGAGGTACTGCCCGAACAAGATTGCCAGCGGACGCACACTGCCGTGTCCGAAAAACTCTGAACGATGATCGTTCTCTACCCTATGGCCAAAGGAGGTCATTCCCCATGTTTCGCACCTTGATTGTCTTGCTTGTTTTGTTAGCACTGGTGCTTGCCGGCTGCGGCGCACCGGCTGCTACCCCCGCGCCGGCAGCGGAGCAGCCCGCTGCCGAACAACCGGCTGCCACTGAGCCACCGGCTGAAGCTATGGCGACTGAAGCCCCGGCTGAACCGGCTGCCACTGAAGCTGCTGCCGAGCCGGCGGCGATGGAATCCAAATACCACGAAGCGCCTATGCTCACCGAGATGGTGACGGCCGGTGAGCTGCCCTCCGTCGATGACCGCCTCCCCGACGAGCCGCTGGTGGAAGAAGTGGCCCAGGTCGGCCAGTACGGCGGCATCCTGCGCCGCGGTTTCCTTGGACCCTCGGACCACAACAACTACACCCGCCTGGTCTATGATGCGCTGGTGCGCTTCTCGCCTGACGGCGGCGACGTCATTCCGCACATCGCCATGGGATGGGAATCCAACGACGACTTCACCGAGTGGACCGTCAACCTGCGCCCCGGCATGAAATGGTCCGACGGCGAGCCGTTTACTGCCGACGACATCCTGTTCTGGTACAACGACATCGCGCTGAACACCGACCTCTCGCCCACCCCACCCACCTGGCTGATGAACGCCGACGGCACCATCGCCAAGGTCGAGAAGGTGGACGACTATGCGGTCAAATGGACCTATGCGCAGCCGAACACCGCGTTCCTGCTGGACCTGGCTAACAAGGACGGCGCCGACAAGTCGATCACCAATCTGGCCTTCGCGCCGGCCCATTACCTGAAGGACTTCCATCCGAACTACACCGACTCGGCCGCACTGGATGCTCTCGTCAAGGAGCGCGGCTTCGAGACCTGGACCGAGTTATTCGCGGTCGAGGCGCTGCCTCACCTGAGCGGCAACCGGCCTAGCACCGCCGCCTGGGTGCCGAAGGACGGCTCAACCGTCTCCGACCCGGTCTTCACCCTGACGCGCAACCCCTACTACTTCGCCGTGGACCAAGACGGCAACCAGCTTCCCTACACCGACGAGGCGCGCTTTACCTTCTTCGCTGACGCCGAGGCGCTCAACCTGGCGGCCATCGGCGGCGAGATCGACATGCAGGGCCGCCACATCAAGATGAGCAACTACCCCGTGTTGGTGGAGAATGCCGACAAGGGCGGCTACCGCGTCGTGACCTGGCCGACCTTCGGCGGTTCCGATGCGGTGCTGGTGTTCAACCAGACCTATGATGCAGATCCCGCCGTCGCGGAGCTCTTGCAGAGCAAGGATTTCCGCATCGCACTGTCGTATGCCATCGACCGCGAGAGCATCAAGGAACTGGCCTTCCTGGGCCTCGGCCAGGCGCGCCAGCCTGTGCCTGCGCCGAACCATCCCTACTATCCCGGCGATGAGTGGGCCTTCAAGTACACGGAACACGACATTGCCCAGGCCAACGAGATCCTGGACGGCCTTGGTCTGACCAACCGCGACGATGAGGGCATGCGCACCCTGCCCGACGGCAGCCGGCTGGATATCGAGATCCAGGTCATCCCGGCCTTTGCCAACTGGCCGGACATCGGCCAGATCGTCGTGCAGAACTGGGCCGATGTGGGTGTACGCGCCCATGTCGAGGTCCGGGAGCGTGCGCTGGGCTTCCAGATGCGTGATACCAACGAACTCATGGTCGACCTGTGGAACGAGGACACGACTGCCTTCCCGTTCAGCGGGCTGCCCAAGATGGACCCGCGCACCCAGACTCAGTGGACATGGGCGCCGCTGATGCGCAAATGGTACGAGACCAACGGCGCTGAAGGTGTCGAGCCAACCCCCGAGATCGCCAAGATCGTCGAGATCATTGACGAGGCCAAGGTCTCTGGGCGTGATCGCCAGATCGAGCTTGCCCACGAGCTGTTCCAGATCTGGGCTGACAACATCTGGGAGATCGGCACCGTCGGCCTGACGCCGATGGTCCAGGGCGTCGTCGTGGTCAACAAGGACCTGATGAACGTGCCCGACACGGCCGGCAACGACTGGCCGCTGCGCACGCCCGGCAACACCCGGCCCGAGTCGTTCTTCTATCAGTAACCCAGCAATAGTGTCACGCTGAACGGGTTATGCACCTGACTTCGCTGACATGAAATACCAGTGAAGCGTCTCGTCCCGTCCCCACGGAGAGATGCTTCACTGGTAGCGGCTGGTAAATCGTTGCTTGGCCGGCAGACCCGTTCAGCATGACACACGCACGCATACCCCAGAGCCTGTCAAGTAGTTCTTGAAGCACATCTGATCTACCATGACTCAACACATCGTCAAACGGCTGCTGTTATTACCAGTGCTGCTCTTCATCTTCTCGATCTTCGCCTTTGTCATCATCCAGGCGCCGCCGGGCGACTTCGTGACCAGCTACATCGCAGAGCTGGCGGCCTCGGGGTCGTCCATGGACCAGGCGCAGATCGACGCGCTGCGGGAGCGGTACGGGCTGGACCAGCCCGTCACTGCCCAGTACTTCAAGTGGATCGGGCGCATCGTGAAGGGGGACCTGGGCGTCTCGCTGGACTGGCAGAAGCCGATCAACGAACTGATCGGGGAGCGGCTGTTGCTGACCATTATTCTGGGGTTGCTGACGTTCTTCGTGAGTTGGGGATTAGCTGTGCCTATCGGCATCATCTCGGCGGTCAAGAAATATACACTGCTGGACTACTTTTTCACCGTCTTCAACTACATCGGCATCGCCACACCGACCTTCATGGTGGCGCTGATCGCGATGTGGTTGGCGTTTTCCTGGTTCAGTGTCAGCGTGACCGGCCTCTTTTCCTCGGACTACATCGATGCGCCCTGGAGCCTCGGTCGTGTCGGTGACCTGGCTGTACACATCTGGCTGCCGATGCTGATTCTGGCGTTGAGCGGCACGGCGCGGCTGGCACGCATCATGCGCGCCAACCTGCTGGACGAACTGAACAAGCCGTACGTCGAGATGGCACGGGCCAAAGGCATGTCCGAGTGGCGGCTGATCATGAAGTACCCCGTCCGGCTGGCGCTCAATCCATTGGTCAGCACCATCGGTTGGTACCTGCCGCTGATCTTCTCCGGCAGCCTGGTGGTGGCCACAGTGCTGAACCTGCCCACCATCGGTCCGATGTTCCTGCGTTCGCTGACCAACCAGGACATGTTCCTGGCCGGCGCCATCGTGCTGATCTACTGTATGCTGGCGATTGTCGGCACGTTGATTTCAGATATTCTGCTCGCGTGGCTGGATCCGCGCATTCGCATGGAGTCCTGACCATGACAGAAGAACAACCCAAGGATCCATCCTTCGGCCGCCAGGTGATGGCCAACCTGACAGAGGTGGCATCGACATCGTACCAGACCATGGTGCCGCCCGATGAGGACGCCGCGCTGGCGCCGCCCGGCGCCGACGTTCACTCGGAGGATTTTTACCTCGCGCCGAACTGGAAGCTGGTCTGGTGGCGCTTCAAGAAACACCGGCTGGCGGTGATCAGCAGCGTCGTGATGATCATCATCACCATCACCGCGATCATTCCCGGCTTCTTCTCGACCCAGGATCCTAACACCACCGACGCGCTGCAATCGTTTATCCCGGTGCAGATGGTTCACTTCATCGACGATGGCAAGATCAGCCCCTTTGTCTATGGCGCGATCGGCCAGCGCAACCCGACCACGCTGCGCGTCGAGTGGGAGATCGACAAGGACATCAGGGTGCCGGTCAAGTTCTTTGTCAGGGGGTTCGAGTACGAGGTCCTGGGCCTGTTCACCATGGACCTGCACCTGATCGGCGTGGATCAATCGGAACCGGTGGAAGTCGCGCCGTCCGACGGGGCTGCATCGTCGGGTCCACAGCGCGTCAGCACCGGGCTGCATCTGCTCGGCACCGACCGGCTGGGCCGTGACCAGTGGTCCCGGCTGATGTTCGGCACCCGGGTGTCGCTGTCCATCGGGTTGATAGCGGTCGCCATCAGCACCATTCTGGGTATTGTGCTGGGCGGTGTCTCCGGCTACTTCGGCGGCACCATCGACATGGTGATCCAGCGCCTGATCGAGATCCTGCAATCGCTGCCGGCCATTCCGATCTGGCTGGCATTGTCGGCAGCCCTGCCTCGCACCTGGTCGGTGGAACAAACCTACTTTGCCATCACGGTCATCCTGGCGCTGCTGGGCTGGACGACGCTCGCGCGCGAGGTGCGCAGCCGCTTCATCACCCTGCGCGAGGAGGATTTCGTCGTGGCGGCCAAGCTGTCCGGCTGCGGGCAGCCGCGCATTATCTTCCGCCACATGGTTCCCACCTTCTCCAGCCACATCATCGCCGCGGTGACGCTGGCGATCCCGGTGATGATCATCAACGAGACCTTCCTGAGCTTTCTGGGACTGGGCTTGCGGCCGCCGGCCATCAGTTGGGGCGTGCTGCTGCAAGAGGCGCAAAACCTGCAATCGATTGCTCTGGCGCCCTGGCTGCTCTTGCCTGGGGTGGTCGTCATTATCACCGTGCTGGCGTTGAACATCCTGGGCGACGGCCTGCGCGACGCCGCCGACCCGTATACGAGCTAGGACCTGGTGATCGGTAAACAGTAAACGGTAATCGGACGCTGATCACCGATGACCGTTTGCCGAATACCGCTTACCGATCACTGATCACCTTCCCACTATGAACCAAGACACCCAACCATTGCTCGCGGTGCGAGACCTGAAAACCTACTTCAAGCTTGACGAAGGCGTTGTCAAGGCCGTTGATGGCGTTAGCTTTGACGTGCGACCGGGCCAGGTCGTGGGGGTGGTCGGCGAAAGCGGCTGCGGCAAGAGCGTTACCATCAAGTCGGTGCTGCGCATCGTCCCACCGCCCGGCGCGGTGGTTGGCGGCAAGATCCTGTACTGGCCGCAGAAGCAGGTGACCTATCAAGCTACCGACAGCAGCGGCGCGGTGGATCTGGCGGCCCTCGATCCGCGCGGCAAGGTGATGCGTTCCATGCGCGGCTCCGAGATTGCGCTGATCCCGCAGGAACCGATGGCCTCCTTCAGCCCGGTGCATACCATCGGCAACCAGTTGATCGAGGCGATCCGGCTGCACCAGAACGTCAGCAAGAAGGAAGCCGCCGAGATGGCCATCGAGCGGATGCACGAGGTCGGCGTCCCCAGCCCGGAGCAGCGCATGAACTCGTATTCGTGGGAGATGAGCGGCGGGCTGCGCCAGCGGGCTATGATCGCCATGTCGCTCTCTTGCAATCCCAGCCTGCTGATCGCCGACGAGCCGACGACCGCGATCGACGTGACGACCCAGGCGCAGGTGTTGAGCCTGCTGAAGCGGCTGCAGGAAACCCACAACATGGCCATCATCTTCATCACTCACGACCTCGGCGTCATCGCACAGATGGCCGATTTCGTCGTCGTGATGTACCTGGGACGGGTGATGGAGACCGGGCCGTCGGATGAGATCTTCCACAACCCGCAGCATCCCTACACCAAGGCGCTGCTGGAGTCGATCCCCACCGTTCACTCTGCCTCGCGCACCTTTTTGCCGACGATTGCCGGGTCGATCCCGCATCCGTTCAACCGGCCACCCGGCTGTCCCTACTTCCCGCGTTGCGTCGAGTATATGCCCGGCGTCTGTGACCAGGCAACGCCTGCCATCCGGCCGCTCAATCCCAAGCAGTCGGCCAGTTGCTTCCTCTTCAGCGATGCGATCGAAGACGAGGGAGTGCAACAATGAACGACCAAGAGATGCCTGCCGTGAGTTCAACCGAGCTATCACCCGCCTTGCCTGCTACTGCTTTGGCCGATTCTCCTGCCAGCCAGCTTCGCTCGCCGTCGGTCCTGGTTGAGGTGAAGGGACTGAAGAAGTACTTCCCGATCAAGGAGGGCTTTGTCAAGAAGATCGTCGGGTATGTCAAGGCGGTGGACGACGTCAGCTTCTTCATCAACGAGGGCGAGACGCTGGGGCTGGTGGGTGAAAGCGGCTGCGGCAAGACCACCACGTCACGCTGCATCCTGCGCGCCCACGATCCGACCGCCGGCCAGATCCTGTTTCGCAGAAAGTCGGGCGAGGTCGTGGACGTGGCCCGGCTCAGCGAAGGCGAGATGAAGCCGCTGCGCAGCGAGATGCAGATGATCTTCCAGGACCCGTATGCGTCGCTCAACCCGCGCATGACGCTGCTGGACATCGTGGGTGAACCGCTGTTGGTGGTGGAGGGCATCAAGAGTCGCGATGAGCGGCAGGCGCGCGTTGCTGAGCTGTTGCAGCGGGTCGGATTGCGCCAGGAATACATGCAGCGTTATCCTCATGCTTTCAGCGGTGGTCAGCGGCAGCGAATCGTTATCGCCCGCGCGTTGGCGCTCAATCCGCGCTTTGTGGTGGCCGACGAGCCGGTGTCGGCGCTGGATGTCTCGGTGCAGGCGCAGGTGCTCAACCTGCTGCTCCGCTTGCAGCAGGAGTTGAACCTGACCTATCTGTTTGTTGCCCACGACCTGAGCGTCGTCAAGCACATCTGCGACCGGGTGGTGGTGATGTACGTCGGCAAGATCGTGGAAACGGCGCCCACCCATGACCTTTTCTTTACGCCCAGGCATCCGTACACCGCGGCGCTGATGTCCGCCGTGCCGGTGGCCAATCCCCGCATCCGCTCGCGGATGACCCCGCTGGAGGGCGACGTGCCCAGCCCGGCCAATCCGCCGTCCGGCTGCTATTTTCATCCGCGCTGCCCCTATGCGGTGGACAAGTGTACGACCGATCTGCCGGCGCTGGAGGAACTGGAGCCCGGCCACTTTGTCGCCTGCCACCGGGCCAGTGAGCTGGAGTTGGTCGGTATCGGCGACGCGCCGATGCGCGATCCGCTTCAGCCGGGAGTGTTCCGATGACCGATATTCGTTGGGGAATCGTTGGCTGTGGCGACGTTACCGAGGTCAAGAGCGGGCCGGCGCTGCAAAAGGCGCGCGGCTCGTCGCTGGTGGCGGTGATGCGCCGCAACGGGGAGAAGGCGGCCGACTACGCCCGGCGCCACGGTGTGCCGCGCTGGTACGATGACGCCCAGGCGCTGATCGACGACCCGGAGGTGGATGCCGTCTACGTGGCGACGCCTCCTTCCAGCCATAAACAGTACACGCTACTGGCCGCGGCGGCCGGCAAGCCGGTCTACGTCGAGAAGCCGATGGCGCTGAACTACGGTGAGTGCCAGGAGATGATCACCGCCTGCCGGGAGGCCGGTGTGCCGCTGTTCGTCGCCTATTACCGGCGGGCGCTGCCGCGCTTCGTCAAGGTCGGTGAACTGCTGGCGGACGGCGCCATCGGCGAGGTGCGTTTCGTGACAGTCACGCTGGCCCAGCGGGCGGCAGCCATCGACCGCGACAATCTGCCGTGGCGGGTCGTCCCGCAGATCGCCGGCGGCGGGCTGTTCGTCGATCTCGCGTCGCACACCCTCGACCTGCTGGACCACCTGCTCGGTCCCATCGACACCGCCCAGGGCGTGGCCGGCAATCAGGCCGAACTCTACCCCGCCGAGGACATCGTCAGCGGCAGCTTCGTGTTCCAGTCCGGTGTGCAGGGCGCGGGCGTCTGGTGTTTCACAGCGTTCGACGAACAGGACCGCGTCGAGATCAGCGGCAGCCGCGGCCGCATCAGCTTCTCGACCTTCGGCGCGGCCGACCCGGTGCGTCTCATCACTGCCGCTGGCGAGACCGACTTCCACATCGAGCATCCGCATCACATCCAGCAGCCGTTGATCCAGTCCATCGTGGACGAGCTGCAAGGCATTGGCGTTTGCCCCAGCACGGGCGAGAGCGGCGCGCGAACCGCGCGGGTGGTGGATGCGATGTTGAGGGGGTATTCGCCCTCACCCTAACCCTCTCCCTCAGGGAGAGGGAACGTTCGGCTTCGCCCTCCCTCTCCCGATGCAAGAGAGAACTTCCAGCTTCAGGCTCCCTCTCCCCTTGGGAGAGGGCTGGGGTGAGGGTAGAAGGCACTCGAACCAACGACTCCACCCACCACGGTACCCAGTCGCTGTCAACCAACCCCTCCGATCACCGACTACCGTTCACCCATGACTCCACCCAACCTGCTCTTCATCATCACCGACCAGCAACAGGCTGCCACCGTCGATCCGACCAGCCCATGCCTGACGCCGAACCTCGACGCGCTGGCGGCGCGCGGCGCGCGCTTCACGCGCTGCTACGCGGCAAATCCGATTTGCTCGCCCAGCCGTGCCAGCCTGTTCACGAGCCTGCTGCCGCACAGCCACGGCATGGTGGACGTCACCCACGCGGTGCCCGACTATCGGGCCAGGCTGCAGGACGGCCTGGCCATGTGGCCGGAGTTGTTGCACGATGCGGGCTACCACACCGGCTACTTCGGCAAGTGGCATGTGGAGCGCAGCAACCGGCTGGAACGCTTCGGTTTCGACGAGTACGATGTGGAGCGCTATCATCAGTTGCAGGGGCTGGTGGACCGCGACGACCTGAGCGTGCGCGGCGCGGTGCAGCAGAAGGGCTACCGCGACTTCCTGCTCTACGGCGTGACCGAGGCCGGTGTCGAGGAAACGCCGGAATACCACCTCTACTCCACCGGCATCGACTTCGTGCGCCGCGCGGCAAGCGAACCGGACCGGCCGTGGGCGCTGTTCCTCAGCAGCGAGGCGCCCCACGATCCCTACGTGGCTCCGCGCAGCTATTACGACCGCTACGATCCGTCGAAGCTGCCGCGTCCAGCCAGCTTTGACGATTCGCTGGCAGACCGACCGGCCATCTACCGGCGCATCCAGCGCGTCTGGCAGGATCTGAACTGGGACGACTACGCCCGCGCCACGGCCTGCTACTACGCGCTTTGCTCGATGCTGGACGACCAGATCGGGCGCTTGCTGGCGGCGCTGGAGGAACTGGACCAGATCGACAACACCGTGGTCGTCTTCACCTCCGACCACGGCGACTACATGGGCGCGCACCGGTTGATGCTCAAGGGTGTGCCGGCCTTCGAGGAAGTGTACCGCGTGCCGATGATCATCGCCGGGCCGGGCGTGCCGGCCGGCCAGACTCTCGACCGTGTGACAAGCTTGCTTGACATCGGGCCGACTCTGGCAGAACTGCTGGCCGGCCAGGGGTTTCCCGGTTACGGGCGCTCGCTGCTGCCGCTGCTGCACGGTGAGACTGGCGGCTGGACCGACGAGGCATATGCAGAGATGCAGGGCCAGCGCTTCGCCTACCAGCAGCGGGTGCTGTGGCGCGACCACTGGAAGTACGTCTTCAACACCTTCGACGAGGACGAGTTGTACGATCTGGCCGCGGACCCGCACGAACTGCGCAACCGGGCAGGTGATCCTGACTGCCAGCCGCTGCTGGAAGAAATGGCCGGCCGAATGTGGCAGATCGTGCGCGGCACCGACGACTGGAGCACGTTGCAGGCGCAGTATGGCATGTTCCGCTTCGCTCCGGTCGGCCCGGAAGTGACGCGTCCATGATAGCAAGGGCACGGTCCGCCCCTTTCGGGGTGCAAGCAAAGACCGGCCCGAGCCAAAAGTTTTCTGGGGCCGGTCTCCGACCGTGCCCCTACAAGTGACGTAAAACATGCTTGACAAAACTTTCGCAATCCTGAACGGCCGTGTCGTGCTGCCCGACCGGCTCGTCACCGGCAAGGCGTTGCTGGTCGAGGATGGCCGCATCGTCGGGCTGACCGGCGTTGACGACCTGTCCGATGATGTTGAACGAATCGACGCCGGCGGCCGGCTGGTGACACCCGGCCTGATCGACATCCACACCCACGGCGCGCTGGGCCACACCTTCAACGAACCGACCGCCGAGGCGTTCGGCGTCATCACGGCCGAGAACGCCCGCCGCGGCGTGACCTCCTTGCTGGCGACCACCTCCACCGCGCCCATCGACGATCTGGTGGCATCTCTGGAAACCGCGCGCGAGTGGCTGGCGCAGCCGCGGCCCGGCGCGCAGGTGCTGGGTGTGCATCTGGAAGGGCCGTACTTCGAGCGCCAGCAGGCCGGCGCCCAGGATCCGGCCGCCGTTCGCAATCCCGACGACGGCACGCCGGACGCGCTGCTGGCTCACGCCGATCTGGTGCGTATGATGAGCTACGCGCCGGAACTGCCCGGCGCGCTGGCGCTTACCCGCCGGCTGGCAAGGCTGGGTATCGTTGCCGCGGCCGGCCACAGCATGGCCCGCGACACGGACGTGCTGGCTGCCATGGACGCCGGACTGTCGCACATCATCCACGTCTGGAGCGCGCAGAGCACCACCGTGCGCGAGGGGCCGTGGCGCAAACCCGGTCTGCTGGAGGCCTCGCTGGCCTTCGACGGTCTGACGGTGGAGATGATCGCCGACAATCGCCACCTGCCGCCGACGCTGATGAAGCTGGCGGTGAAGTGTGTCGGTTCCGACCGGTTGTGCATCGTGTCCGACGCGACCAGCGGCGCGGGCCTGCCCGACGGCAGCCGGTTTCGCATGGGCGGTCTGGAGTATGAGGTCAGCGACGGCGTCGGCATGATGCTGGACCGGTCCTCGTTTGCCGGCAGCAGCACGCTGCTCAACCAGATGCTGCCGGTGCTGGTGGATGTGGTAGGCGTGCCGCTGGTTGAGGCGGTGCGCATGGCGACCCTCAACCCGGCGCGCGTGATCGGTGCGGACAAGCGTAAAGGAAGCTTGCTGCCCGGCAAGGACGCCGACCTTGCCATCTTCAACGACGATTTCACCGCCTGGCGCGTCATGATCGGCGGACGCTGGCTGGAAGACGGTCAACGGTGATCGGTGATCCGTAATCGGTTTTGGACTTCCGATCACCGGTCACCGATGACCGATCACGGCCCTGGAGACAATAATGGTATCAGCAATCAACGAAACCACGATCGAGCAACTGCCGGTCGTGGTGTATCCGAGCAACGAAGCGATGGGACAGGCCGCGGCGGCTGAAGCTGCAGCGGTGATCAACCAGGCCATCGAGGCGCGCGGCTCTGCCAACGTCATTCTGGCCACGGGCAACTCGCAGTTGACCTTCCTGCGCGCGCTGCGCGAACACAGCGAGGTCGAGTGGTCGCAGGTGCGGGTGTTCCACATGGACGAGTACGTGGGCATCGACCCGCAACATCCGGCCAGCTTCCCCTTCTTCCTGCACCGGCACTTCCTGGACTACGTGGATGTCGGTGAGTTCTTCCCGGTTGAAGCGCCCGTCGAGGCAACCGAGCAGGCGTGCGCGACCTACGAGCGGCTTCTGCGCCGCCATCCCGCGGACCTGTGCGCCTGCGGCATCGGCGAGAACGGCCATCTGGCGTTCAACGACCCGCCCTACGCCGACTTCGACGACCCGGTCTGGGTCAAGGTGGTGCAACTGGACGAACGCTCGCGCCGCCAGCAGGTGGGCGAGGGCCATTTCGCCAGCCTGGACGAAGTGCCGACTCACGCCGTCACGTTGACCATTCCGGCGCTGATGTCTGCCGGCCGCGTGCTGTGCATCGTCCCGGAGACGCGCAAGGCTGATGCCGTGCAGGCTGCGCTGTACGGACCGATCACCGAGGACTGTCCGGCGTCGTTCCTGCGCACACAGCCCCAGGCCCGGCTCTACCTTGACCCCGACTCGGTCGGCCCGCTGAGCAAAAACTAACCACACATCATTCTCATGAACTCCCGAACCCGACTACTGACCGCGCTCGACCATCGCGAGCCGGACCGCATTCCCTTCGACCTCGGCAGCACCCAGGTCACCGGCATTCACGTCGTTGCCTACCGCGCGCTGCGCGACGCACTGGGGCTGCCGGCTGTTGAACCGGTCCTCTGCGACACGATCCAGCAGCTTGCCCTGCCCGACGACGACTTGCTGCACGCGCTGGGCGTGGACACGCGCGGCCTCTTCCCGCTCAACAGCCACAACCACGGCATCGTCGCGGAAGACGGCGGCGACTACTGGCTCTACCGCGACGAGTGGGGCATCACCCACCGCCAGCCCAAGGACGAGGGGCTGTACTACAGCATCTGGCAGGTTCCCTTGCCGCAAAGCCAGGTGACTGCGCAGGACATCGCGAGCTTGCCATGGCCGGACATGGGCGCGGCCTGGCGGGTAGCCGGGCTGCGCCAGCAGGCTGAACCGTACCGCGCCGCCGGCTACGCGGTGGTTCTCAAGGATGCCTTTGCCGGCATCTTCGAGTTCGCCCAACGGGTGGTCGGCATGGAAAACTTGCTTGTCATGATGGCGCTGCAGCCGGACGTGGCCGGCGTGCTGTTCGACAAGCTGCTGGAGTTGAAGCTTGCCTACTGGCAGACCGCGCTGACGGAACTGGGCGACCTGGTTGATGTGGTCACCTACGCCGACGACTACGGCTCGCAGGTGTCGCAGATCATTTCGCCGGGGATGTTTCGCCGGCAGATCAAGCCGCGGGTCAAGCAGATTTTCGACTTGCAGGCCAGCCTCGCGCCGCACGCTGCACGCTTCTTCCACTCCGACGGCAACGTGCGCCCGCTGATCCCCGACTTCATCGAGATCGGCGTCCAGATCCTGAACCCGATCCACATCCGCGCGACCGGCATGGAGCCGGCAGCGCTGAAGCGCGATTTCGGCAGCGATCTCGTCTTCTGGGGCGGCGGTGTGGACACCCAGGGCGTCCTGCCCACCGGCACGCCGCAGGAGGTTCGCGACGACGTGCGCCGCAATGTGGAAGCGCTGGCGGCCGGCGGCGGCTATGTCTTCAATACCATTCACAACATCCAGGCCGACGTCCCGCCGGAGAACATCCTGGCGATGGTCGAGGCGCTGAGAGAGGTATCGCCATGAAAGTTCTGTTCATCGGCGGCACGGGCGTGATCAGCTCCGCCTGCGCCGATCTGGCTGTCCGGCAGGGCATCGACCTGTACCTGCTGAATCGCGGCCAATCGCTGGATCGCCCCGCGCCCATCGGCGCGACGGTGCTGTTCGGCGACATCCGCGACCGCGCCAGCGCTGAGGCCGCGCTGGCAGGCCACACATTCGACGCCGTGGTGGAATGGATCGCGTTCACGCCCGACCAGGTTCAGGCGGACGTCGACCTGTTCCGCGGGCGCACCGGCCAGTATGTGTTCATCAGCTCCGCGTCGGTCTACCAGACCCCGCCTGCCAGCCTGCCGGTCACCGAGTCGACACTGCTGGACAACCCGTACTGGGAATACTCGCGCAACAAGATCGCCTGCGAGGAGCTGCTGGTACGCGCCTACCGCGACGAAAAGTTCCCGATGACCATCGTCCGGCCGTCCCACACCTATGACGCCACCAAGATACCGCTGCTGGGCGGCTACACCTCCCTGCAGCGCATGAAGGCCGGCAAGCCGGTGGTGGTGTACGGCGACGGCACATCGCTCTGGACGTTGACGAATCACCGCGACTTTGCCAAAGGCTTCGTGCCGCTGCTGGGCAACTCGCGTGCCGTGGGCGAAGCGGTACACATCACCTCGGACGAGTGGCTGTCGTGGAACCAGATCTACGAAACCATGGCCGCCGCGCTGGGCGTGGAGGCTGATCTGGTACACATCCCCAGCGAGTTGATCAACGCGTTTGATCCGCTGCACGGCGAGGGGCTGCTGGGCGACAAGAGCCACAGCATGATCTTCGATAACAGCAAAATCAAGCGGCTGGCGCCCGGATTTGCCTGCACCATACCCTTCGCCTGGGGCGCCCGCGAGATCGTCGCCTGGCACGAAGCCGAGCCAGCCCGCCAGCAGGTGGATCCGTACGTCGACGCGCTGATGGATCGGGTCATCGCCGCTTACAGGTCGATATGGCCCTGATTTCCTACTCGTACTCCTCCTCATCCTCATACTCTTCCAGGATTTTCGAGGACGAGTAAGAGGATGAGTAGGAGTAGGAGAGGCCGAAACGCGATGAACACGCAACCGCGACTGCCCATCGAACTGGTCTTCAACCCCAACTGGTGGCGCCAGACCGCCGGCATCAGCTTCGACGAGGCGTTTTATCTGGACCCGGCGGCTCGCATCGCCAACGACGTGGCCATGCGGCGGGTGCTGTGGCAGCGCTACGGCGATCTGGGCCTGGGCGAGGCGAACCCGCAGCCGCGGCCGGTGATCGGGTCGCTGCACGTGGCCGGCGGTTTTGTCATCCCGGCGCTGCTGGGATCGCAGATTCGTTTCGCGTTGGACGCCGCGCCGCAGCCGTTGCCGCATGCAATCTCGGCGGCCGAAATCGACGCTATGGAGTTACCCGACTGGCGCAACCTGTGGCCGATGCGTGATCTGTTGGCGCAGATGGACGACCTGCAGGCCGAGTATGGCTACGTGGTGGGCGATCTCAACACCGATGGCGTGCTCAACGCGGCCTATCACTTCTACGGCCAGGACCTGTTTGCCGACTTCTACCTGGCGCCGGAGCGGGTGCGGCGCTTCCTGGACCTGATCGGCGAGTTGATCGTGGACGTGGCGCTGGCGGTCCGCGAGCGGACGGGCAGTTGCTCGATCTCGGTCAACCGCATGGTCGAGCAGGTGGACCGGCGCATGTTCTACCACGCCAACTGCTCCGTGCAGATGATCTCGCCGGCCAGCTATCGCCAGCTGCACCTGCCGGTGGAGCTGGCCATGGCGGCGCGCATCCAGCCCTTCGGTATCCACCACTGCGGCGCGAACCTGCAAAAGGTAGCTGCGGCCTACGCCGAACTAGAGCCGGCCATGGTGGATGTGGGCTGGGGATCGGACGTGGCGGCTGTGGCCGCCGCGCTGCCGGACACCTTCCTCAACCTACGGCTCAGCCCGATCCGTATGCTGCGCGGCTCGCCGCAGGAGATCGCCGCCGATACCGAATATCTGCTGCAAGGCGCGGACAGCCCGGAGCGAACCGGCCTGTGCTGCATCAACATGGACGACGGGACGCCGGACGACAACATCTTCGCGATGGCCGAGGTGGTGGAGCGCTTCCGGCGCGCCGGAAGCTAACTGAAGGCAACGCGCAAGCAGGAGTTACCTTTTGACAGGATTAACAAGATTTACAGGATTTGGGATTGGTCTCAGGAAGAGAAAAATCCTGTTGATCCTGTAAATCCTGTCAACTTTTCAGTCGCGTACCCTCGATATCAAGGGAACATTACATGAAAAAGACACCGTGGACACTAGACCCTGAACGTTTCTTCGACCCCGACCCAGCACAGCGGCGGATAGCGCGGACGCTGTATGACAGCGTGGCCGGGCTGCCGCTGGTATGCCCGCACGGCCACGTGGACCTACGGCTGTTCAGCGACCCGGATTTTCGCTTCGGCAACCCGGCCGAGCTGCTGATCATCCCCGACCACTATGTGACAAGGATGCTTTACTCGCAGGGCGTTCCGCTGGAAGCGCTGGGTGTGCCGCGGCTGGACGGCGGTCCCGTGGAAACCGACCCGCGCCAGATCTGGCAGACTTTCGCCGACAACTTTTACTTATTTCGCGGCACGCCCAGCGGCGCCTGGCTGGCGGCAGAACTGGTGGACCTGTTCGGCGTACGCGAGAAGCTCAACAGCGACACCGCGCAGGCCGTCTACGACCAGATCGAGGACTGCCTGGCGCGGCCTGAATACCGGCCGCGGCCGCTGTTCGACCGCTTCAACATCGAGGTGCTGTGTACCACCGATCCGGCCACGGACACGCTGCCGCACCACCGGGCAATCCGCGAGTCGGGCTGGCATGGCGTGATCCTCCCCACCTTCCGCCCGGACGCGGTGGTGAACCTGGACACGGCCGGCTGGCGCGGCAACATCGACCTGCTCAGCGAGGTGAGCGGCGTGGAGGTGGTTTCGTACGCGTCCTTCGTCCAGGCGTTGGAGCAGCGGCGCGGGTACTTCAAGGAACTGGGCGCGCCTGCCACCGACCACGCAGCCGTGCTGGCGGACACGGAACCGTTGGACGACGACGAAGCGGAGGCAATCTTTGCCCGCGCGCTGGCGGGCCGCATGCTCCCCGGCGATCCGCAGCGCTTTACCGCGCACATGTTGAGCGAGATGGCGCGCATGAGCGTCGAGGACGGGCTGGTGATGCAGTTGCACGTCGGCTCGATGCGCAACCACAACGACATCGTCTTCCAGCGCTTCGGACTGGACAAGGGATGTGACATCCCCAGGACCAGCGACTTTGTGTACGGGCTGCGGCCGCTGCTGAACCGGTACGGCAACGACCCGCGACTGCGGCTGATCCTGTTCACGCTGGACGAGACGACCTATGCCCGCGAGCTGGCGCCGCTGGCCGGCCACTACCCTGCTGTGCGGCTCGGCCCGCCCTGGTGGTTCCATGACAGCCTCAACGGCATCGCACGCTATCTGGACCAGATGACCGAGACAGCCGGCCTCCAGAACCTGGCCGGCTTCAACGACGACACCCGCGCCTATCCGTCGATTCCCGCTCGCCACGACCTGTGGCGGCGAGCCTGTGCCAACTGGGTGGCAGGGTTGATCGTCCGCGGCATCGTGGACGAGGAAGACGCCGCCGCGATGGTCCACGACCTGGCCTACGGGCTGGCAAAACGGGCGTACCGGTTGGGGTGAAGGGTGGGTGGTTAGGTGCGCGCTTCCCTCACCCCAGCCCTCTCCCAAGGGGAGAGGGAGCGTCGGACTCTGATTCCCTCTCCCTCAGGGAGAGGGTTAGGGTGAGTCCTGCACTGACTCGTGTCGCCTTTTTTCGCAAAAATCATCCTACAGGAAAGCACAATGAACACAACGACACTTTTAAGCCAAACGACCTATCCCGGCTCGGTGGTAACGGCCGGCGAATCGACCTACTCGCTGCTGTGCGCGGATGACGGTGCCAAACGCCTGGCCGTGGCCGGGCCGGCGGCCGGTTTTGACGGCGAGCGGCAGGGCGACCTGTTGTTTTGTCCGCTGACGCCGGCCAACGCGGCGGCGCTGCGGGCGGTGCTGCCATGGCTGCAAGCGCGGCCGCTGGGCTTGCAAACATCGGCCGGTTGCGGTGACCGGTTGGGCCTTGCCACACCCGGCCACATCCGCGCTATTCGCAAGGCCAAAGGCGTTGCGCCGATCCTGGCCCAGCAAAGCATCCGCGAGAACGCTCGCACCGGCCGGACGCCCCAGGAAGTCATGGACGACGCGATGTGGGGTGTGTTCCAGGAGGGCTGGCGCGACGGCTTCGGTGCCGATGCCGACCACCTCAAAACCACCGACGATGCGGATGTGACCGCTGCCGCCGGCTATACTTTCTTCACCATCGACCCCGGCGACCACGTGGACGACTCGGCGCACACAGCATCGCCGGCCGAGTTGGCGAAGAAGTTCGATGCGCTGCCCTGGAGCGCTCTGGACAGCTCGCCCGATCAGCAGCGGGCGCTGTATCTGGCGGCTCCCTTCGACCTGGAGGACCGGCAACTGGTGTTCGACGAGGTGACCCTGATGCGGGCTGCGGGGAAGTATGCCCGCGCCGTTGCCCACGCTGCGCGCATGTACCGCCACCTGGACGGCATCCTCGACCGGCCGTGGGAACTGGAGGTGTCGGTGGACGAGACCGCGACGCCTACTTCTCATGTCGAGCATCTCTACATCGCCAGCGAGCTGCGCCGTCTGGGCGTGCGCTGGGTCAGCCTGGCGCCGCGCTACGTGGGCAGTTTTGAGAAGGGCGTGGACTACATCGGCGATCTGGATGCCCTGCAGGCCGATCTGGCCGGCCATGCGGCCATCGCCCGCGCGTTCGGTCCCTACAAGCTCAGCCTGCACAGCGGGTCCGACAAGTTCAGCGTCTATCCCATCGCCGTCGCGGAAACGCGCCGCGTGGTACACCTGAAAACCGCCGGCACCAGCTATCTGGAAGCGTTGCGGGCCATCGCGCAGGTCGATCCCGCGCTGTTCCGCGCGATCTACGCGCTGGCCTTCGAGCGCTACGACGAGGATCGCCGCACCTACCACGTTTCGGCGCAGCCGGCTCGTGCGCCGCAGCCTGGCAGCCTGTCCGATGACCAGTTGCCCGCGGTGTTGGACCAGTTCGACGCGCGCGAGATGCTGCACGTTACCTTCGGCTCTGCGCTGGCGCGCTACGGATCGGATATCAAGGCAACGCTGCGCGCCAACGAGGAAGCCCACTACGCCGCCATCGAGGCGCATTTCGACCGCCATCTGGCGGCGTTTGCGGAAGGGAAATGAGGGAAAGGAAGGAAACGAGGGAAACGAAGGAAACCAGAGCTTGCTTGCTTTCCCTTCTTTCCTTGCTTTCCCTTTTTTCCCTCTCTGGAGGAAACACACCATGGACCTACAAGAACTAACCAAAGCCTACGACCTGACCGGCAAGACCATCGTCATCACCGGCGGCGCGGGGGTGCTGGGCGGTGAAATGGCCTGCGCGTTGGTCGGCTGTAACGCCAACGTGGCGATCCTGGACCGCGACACCCGGCTAGCAGAGCAGGTTGTTCACCGCATCGAGATGATGGAGGATGTCACCGCACGCGCCATGATCGTCTACGGCGATGTGTTGCAGCCCGACACCCTGCGCCAGGCTGAGGAGAGGATACGCAGCGAGTTTGGCAGCATCGACGGGCTGATCAACGGCGCGGGCGGCAACAAGCCGCAGGCCACCACCGGCGCCGACCTTCCCTTCTTCGACCTGCCCACCGACGCACTGCGCTTCGTGTTCGACCTCAACATCCTGGGCACGATCCTGCCCAGCCAGGTGTTTGGCAAGACCATGGCCGAGCAGAACGACGGTGTGATTCTCAATATCTCGTCCATGAACGCCTTCCGGCCGTTGACGCGCATCCCTGCCTACTCGGCGGCCAAGGCCGGCGTCAGCAACTTCACCCAGTGGCTGGCGGTCCACATGGCGCAGGAGTACTCGCCCTACATTCGCGTCAACGCGCTGGCGCCGGGCTTCTTCCTCACCGAGCAGAACCGTTTCCTGCTCACCGATCGCGAGACTGGCAAGCTCACAGCGCGCGGGCAGACCATCCTCGACCACACGCCGATGGGGCGGTTCGGTGATCCCATCGATCTGCTGGGCGCGATGCTGTGGCTGCTGTCGCCGATGGCCTCGTTTGTCACCGGCATCGTGGTTCCTGTGGACGGCGGGTTCTCGGCCTTCAGCGGCGTGTAGGTGAATTTACTCTTGCTTGACACCGTATTCGGTGCTATAATGACGTCATGCGCGCGGTGATCGATACCAACGTCGTTTTCGAGGGATTGACCAAGCAAGGTGGCGCGAGCCGGTTAGTCATTGAAGCATGGATGGCGGCGGCGAATTTGAACCTTGTGTCTCAGCTTCGCTGGCATTACGAGTACAGGGATGTTCTAGCTCGTCTCGCTTGGAAATGACCGAATTGATAATCATACGTCCGATGCTGATTTCAATGTTTAGGCAAGCCGTTGTGGTTGAAATCTTCTTTACGTGGCGTCCGGCTTCTCCAGATCCCGGTGACGATTTCGTTATCGATTGCGCGAGTGAACGCCAATGCACCCTGGTCACCTGAGAATCAGAAGCGATTTCGTCTGGCGCAACTGGTCTCTCGGAATGGCGGTGATGACACCTGCTGAGTTCCTTGCCCGGTTGCGGTGATCCATATAACAGTCGAGGAGTGCAATGACCCGATTTACTCTTCGGTTACCTGACTCCCTGCACAAGCTACTCGAAGAACAGGCGCGGCGCGAACAGGTGTCGCTAAACCAATTCCTGGTTTACGCACTGACGCGCCAAGTTACTGCGGACTATTTCATAACCGCTACTCCGCCTGAATACGTTCGTCAACAACGCGAAGCATGGCAGGCACTGCTGGCCGAGCTTGGTACGGCATCGCCGGAAGAGGTCCAGCGGGCGATGGATGAGCGGGAGCAAGTCGAGCCGGAGCCGGATCTGGACCCCGAGTTGGTTGAACGGCTGCGATTGCGAATCAACGAAGCCAGGGAGTCCTACGAGACTGCCCCGGTTAATGAGTAGTTGAACCGGAGCAACCCCATGGTCACAGGAAAAGGCTACACCGACCGGACTCTGCTGGAGACCGAAGTACACACCGTTCTGGCCGATTCGCTGGCCGCCCAGCCACTGGACGGCCAGCGCGTGCTGGTGATTATCCCCGACGGCACGCGCAGCGGCCCTATCGACCTGCTGTTTCGGGAGTTGCACGAACTGCTCACGCCGCGCGTCGCCGCGCTGGATGTGCTGATTGCGCTGGGCACCCACCAGCCCATGCCCGAGGACGCCATCGCGCGGCGGCTCGGTGTCAGCGTCGAGGAGATGCGCGGCCGCTACGCCAACGTCAACTTCTTCAATCACCACTGGGAGCTGCCCGAGACCTTCCACACAGCGGGCGTCATCCCAGCGGCGGAGATCGAGCATCTCAGCAACGGCCTGTTGAGCATGGATGTGCCGGTGACGGTAAACAAGCTGGTGTTCGACTACGATCTGCTGCTGGTCTGTGGGCCGGTGTTCCCCCACGAGGTGGTCGGCTTCTCCGGCGGCAACAAGTACTTCTTCCCCGGCATCAGCGGGCCGGAGGTGATCAACTTCACCCACTGGCTGGGCGCGCTGATCACCAGCTACGAGATCATCGGCGCCGGCTACACACCGGTGCGGGCGGTCATCGACCGTGCGGCCGGCATGATCGACGTGCCCAAGCTGTGCGTCAGCCCGGTGGTCAAGGAAAACGAACTGGCCGGCTTGTACGTCGGCACGCCCGGGGAAGCCTGGGAAGCCGCGTCGGCCCTGTCGGCCAAGGTCCACGTCATCTACTCGGACAAGCCGTATCGCCAGGTGCTGTCGGTGATGCCGCACATGTACGACGACATCTGGACCGCAGCCAAGGGGATGTACAAGCTGGAGCCGGTGGTGGCCGACGGCGGCGAGGTGATCATCTACGCACCGCACATCGACGAGATCAGCTACACCCACGGCGCGATCATCGACGCCGTGGGCTACCACGTGCGCGACTACTTCGTCAAGCAGTGGGACCGGTTCAAGGACTACCCGTGGGGCGTGCTGGCGCACTCCACCCACCTGCGCGGCATCGGCGAATACGACGCGGCGACGGCCATCGAAAGCCCGCGCATCCAGGTGACGCTGGCCACCGGCATCCCGCGCGAGCGCTGTGAGTTGGTCAACCTGGGCTACCGCGACCCGGCATCCATCGATCCGGCACAGTTCGCCAGCCGCGAGGACGAGGGTGTGCTGCTGGTGCCGCACGCGGGCGAGATGTTGTACCGGCTGGGCGGAAAGTGATCGGTGATCAGTGATCGGTAAACGGTGATCGGTTTTCCCTCCTTTCCCTCCTTTCCTTGGTTTCCTTTCCGGCTATCGCAATGAAAGCCATCGTTTCCCCGCAACATGCAGAATCGCCGCTGGTGCTGGCGCTGGACATCGGCAGTTCGTCGGTGCGCGCCGCGCTGTATGACCGGCTGGGTCGGGCGGTCAGTGGTGTGGAGGCGCGCCGCGGCCACCAGTTACAGACCGACTCGTCCGGCGCGGCTGTGGCCGACGCGGATGAACTGGTGCGTCTGACCTGTCAGTGCATTGACGAAACCCTGGACCGCGCCGGTGCGCTGGCCGATGACATCGCTGCGGTGGCGGGCTGTTCGTTCGTTGGCAACCTGCTGGGCGTGGACCGGGACGGGCGGCCGGTGACGCCGCTGTTCACCTACGCCGACACGCGCGCCGCAGCCGATGCTGAACTGCTGAAGCAGACGCTGGACGAGGAACGCTGCCACCAACGCACCGGTGTTCGTTTCCATCCCAGCTACGGGGCGGTGCAGCTTCACTGGTTGCAGCGGGAGCGACCGAAGCTGTTCGGCCGCGCCGCGCGCTGGGTGTCGCTGGGCGAGTATCTGGAGACAGCATTGTTTGGACAGGGCGGCACCAGCCACTCCGTGGCCTCGTGGAGCGGCCTGCTGGACCGCCAGACTCTTGGCTGGGACGAGGAACTGTTGGCGGCGCTGAGGCTGCGCCCGGACAAGCTGCCGCGGCTGGTGAAGTTTTCATCGCCGCGGGACGGGTTGTTGCCGGAGGTCGTCCGGCGCTGGCCGGCTCTCAACAACGCGCGCTGGTTTCCGCTGATCGGCGACGGCGCGGCGGCCAATCTGGGCAGCGGGTGCGTGTCGCCCGGCCGCATCGCGCTGACCATGGGCACCTCGACAGCGCTGCGGGCGGTGACCGGCGACTCGGTGGAGCGGCTGCCGGCCGGCCTGTGGTGCTACCGGGTGGACGAACGGCGGTCGTTGCCCGGCGGTGCGCTGACCGAAGGCGGCAGCGTCTATGCCTGGCTGAACCAGTCGCTGCAACTGCCCGCGTCCGAGGAATTGGAAGCAATCCTGGCGCAGGGCGAGCCTGACGGCCACGGGTTGACGGTGTTGCCGTTCCTGTCCGGCGAGCGGGCGCCGGGCTGGGCCGGCCACGCCCGCGCTACCATCCATGGCCTCACGCTGGCGACGCGCCCGGCTGACATCGTGCGCGCCAGCCTGGAGGCGGTGGCGTATCGCATCGCTCTGGTGTACGACGACCTGCGCGCCTTACTGCCCGGCCAGCCGCAGATCGTGGTCAGCGGCGGCGCGCTGGCCAGTTCGCCCGCCTGGCTGCAAGTCGTCGCCGACGCGTTGGGCCGGCCGTTGACGCTGTCGGCGGCGCCGGAGGCATCGGCGCGCGGCGCGGCGTTGCTGGCGTTGGAGACCATCAGCGCGCTGCCTGGCATCGACCAGGCGCCCGATTTTCTTGGCGCCACCGCCCAGCCGGACATGCAGCGCCACGAGATCTACCGGCGCGCGATTGCCCGCCAGCAGGAGTTGTACGACAGGCTGGTCGATCCGTTATAGTTTCCTTTTCTACTGATGCTCACCGGCGCAACCTGTGCTACAATGGCGGGGCTATGCAACCCTGGAAAACCCTCTCGCGCCGCACCATTCTGAACCACAGCAAGTATCTCGCCGTCGAGGAACACGCCGTAGAACTGCCCGATGGCCGGGTCATTCCCGACTGGCCGTGGATCATCACGCCGGACTACGTCAACGTGGCCGCGATGGACAGCGACGGCCGGTTCCTCGTCTTTCGCCAGAACAAATACGGCATCGACGGCACGTCCTTCGCGCCGGTGGGCGGGTATCTGGAGCCGGGCGAGGACCCGCTAGCGGCTGCCCGGCGCGAGCTGCTGGAGGAGACCGGCTACGCCGCGGACGATTGGATCGACCTCGGCCACTACGTAGTGGGCGGCAACCGCGGCATCGCTACCGGCTACCTGTACCTGGCGCGCGTCGCGCGTCGCGTAGCCGAGCCCGACGCCGACGACCTGGAGGAGATGGAACTGTTGCTGCTCAGCCGCGACGAGGTGGAAACGGCGCTGAAGGCCGGCGAGTTCAAGGTGTTGTCCTGGGCGACCGCCATGGCGCTGGCGCTGCTGCGGGTGTGACGAAGCCAGCGATCCGCCTTTGGGGGCGTTTCCAGAACGGGAACAAGGCCCTATCCCACAGATGCAAGGAACGGTTCGGGACTTCCCACCGCGCGTTGGGCCAACGATGAACAGGCATACACAGGGATGGTGAGCCAGCAAGTCGTTGACAATGGGAGGAACGAACCTGTTTTTGTTTCAACGTACACAAAGCCCCTTGCCTGGTCGCCAGGAATGAAGGGGCTTTGTGCTAAGGAGGAGACCGACAGGCGAAGAGCCTGCGGGGATGCGATCAACTGGGTGGGGTGTCAGGCGCTGCCAGTCCATCGGAGGCAGCAGCCGGACGCTTGCGGGCCGGCTTGATGCTGGCCTGCCGACGGCGCATGGAGGCAAAGGTGCTCTGGACCAGGATGAAGACCAGCGTCAGCAAGCCGATGACGATGCGCGTCCACCAGGAGCTCAGCTCGCCGTTGAAGATGATCAACACCTGGATCAGGCCGTTGACCAGCACGCCAAACATAGTGCCGAAGACATAGCCGACGCCGCCGGTCAGCAGGGTGCCGCCGATGATCACCGCGGCGATGGCTTCCATTTCGAGGCCGTTGGCGTAGAGTCCGTGGCCTGACAGCAGGTTGTTGCTGAACACTAGCCCTGCCAGCGCCGAGCAGAAGCCGCCCAGCGTGTACACCAGCACCTTGGTGCGTCCCACCGCCAGACCCATCAGGCGCGCCGACTGCTCGTTGCCGCCCATGGCGTACACCGTCCGTCCAAAGTGCGTCAGGTGCGCCAGGTACATGAAGACTGCCAGTACGACGAACGCAATGATCACGTGTACTGAGACGAACGACTTGCCGATCAGGTGAATACGGGCCAGCGACAGCGTGCGGTAGAACGGGTCGGTGATGGTGATGGCGTCCAGGCTGATGAAGAACGCCATGCCGCGGGCAAAGAACATCCCGGCCAGGGTCACGATGAACGGCTGAACCTTGAAGACGTGGATGATGCCGCCCATCAGCGCGCCGAAGGCCGCACCCATCAACAGCATCAGGGGAATCACGATCAGCGAACTCAGCCCGGTGTGTTCCATCAGATACGCGGCGGCCACGCTGGTCAGAGCGATCACCGCGCCCACGGAGAGGTCGATGCCGCCCGACAGGATCACCAGGGTCAGACCGGTGGACGCGATCAGCAGAAACGCGTTGTCGATGAACAGGTTGAAGAACGTCTGCGGTCGCGCCATGCCGGGGTACTGGATCGCGCCGATGACGTAACCGGCGACGAACAGGCAAATGGTGGCCAGCATGGGCACATATTTGCGATCGATCTTGAACGAACGGCTCATGATCGAACCTCTTTCCGTGTAAAGACGCGGTTGGCCACGTTACGGAACTGCTCCGAGTACAGCAGGATCACTACCATCACCACTACCGCTTTCACGGCCTGGGCGGCCATGGCTGGCACGCCGATGGCATACATGGTCGTGGTCATGCTCTGGATGACCAGGGCGCCGATGACGCTGGCAGCCAGCGAGAAGCGCCCACCGGTCATCAGCGTGCCGCCGATCACCACCGCCAGAATAGCGTCCAGTTCGAAGCCCAGCCCTGCGTTGTTGGCATCGGCGCTCTTGACGTTGGAGCTGACAATCAGCCCGGCGATGCCGGCGCAGACGCCGGAGATCACGTAGACCAGCAGCTTGATGTTCTTCTCGTTGACGCCGCTGTAGAAGCTGGACTTGACGTTGATGCCCACCGACTCGACGAACATGCCGACCGCGGTCTTGCGGGTCAACAGCCAGGTGAAAATGCCCACCACGGCCACCAGGAACAGCGTGAACGGTACGCCGGCGAGATAGCCGTTGCCGATGAAGAAATAGGGCGTGAAATACACGGTGATGATCTGGCCGCCGGTGATAAGCTGGGCGATGCCGCGGCCGGCAACCATCAGCACCAGCGTCGCCACCATGGGCTGGATGTTGCCGCGCGACACCAGCAGGCCGTTCCACAGACCGCACAGCGCCGACACCAGCAACGCGGCCAGGATGACTACCGGCAGCGGTGTTGCCGTGACGTTCTCTACCAGCTTGTCGCTGGCGATCAACTGTTGCCCCAGCGCGGGGTTGATCAGCACCGTCGCCACGGCAGCGCTGATGGCGACCACCGCGCCGACCGACAGATCGACCCCTTCTGTGGCGATCACCATGGTCATGCCGATGGCCAGGATCATCAGCGGCGCGCCGCGGTTGATGATGTCGATCAGCGAGCCGAACAGGTGGCCGTCCTTGATCTCCAGCTTGAAGAAGTTTGGCGTGAAGAAGGCGTTGAACAGCATGATCAGCCCAAGAGCGACCAGCGGCCAGAAGATCTGGCTGTCAACAAACCGTTTCCAGAATGATTTCGATTGAGCCATGGCTAGCTACCTGCAATCGTCTGCATGATGAGGGTTTCGTTCATCTCGTCGCCCGTCAGCTCGGTGATCTTCTCCTGGTCGCGCAACACGACGATTCTGTCGCTGGTGCGCAGCACCTCTTCCAGCTCGGAGGAGATGAAGATACACGTCTTGCCCTCCTCGGCCAGCGATACCACGAGCTTCTGGATCTCGGTCTTGGCTCCTACATCGATGCCGCGGGTCGGTTCGTCCAAAATCAGCACCTGTGGATTGGTCGCCAGCCAGCGCGCCAGAATGACCTTCTGCTGGTTGCCGCCGCTCAGGTTCTTGACCGGCTGCTCAGGCGAGGGCGTCACGATGTTGAGCATCTTGATGTACTTGTCGGCGATCTCGGTTTGTTTGGCGCTGCTGAGATAGCGCAACCAGCCGCGGTTGGCCTGCATGGCCAGCACGATGTTCTCGCGCACTGACAGCTCGTCCACGATCCCTGCGGCCTTGCGGTCTTCGGGACTCAGTGCTACGCCGCGCTCAATGGACGACAGCGGTGAGAACTTCTTGACCGCCTTGCCGTTGTAGGCCAGGGTGCCGTGGTCCGGCTTGTCAACGCCGAAGAGCAGGTTCGCGATCTCCGTGCGTCCGGAGCCGAGCAGGCCGGCAAATCCAACCACTTCGCCCTCGTACAGGTCGAGATCGAAGGGGTCGATAGCTCCGGTGCTGCCCAACTGCCTCGCCTGCATCACCGGGTCCGATGTGTGACCGTCGGCGACAAGTTTCGACCGGGATTTGGAAACGCTGTCCAGTTCCACCAACGTGCGCCCCAGCATGTTGGACACCAGTTCCAGGTGAGTCAGCGAGTTGGTGTCGTAATCTCCGACCAGCTTGCCGTTGCGCAGGATGGTGATGCGGTCAGAAATCTCATACACTTGGTCGATGAAATGGGTGATGAAGATGATGGCGGTTCCCTGGCCTTTCAACTTGCGCATCACGCTGAAAAGCTGGTCGGTCTCGTACGTGTCCAGGCTGGAGGTAGGCTCATCCAGGATTAGGATCTTGGTCGAAGCAACGTCCAGCGCCCGCACAATGGCAACCATCTGCTGGATGGCCACCGAATAAGATCCCAGCGTCTGCGTCACGTCGATGCCGATGTCCACGCGCTCCAGGATATCAACTGCCTGGGCGTTCATCCGTTTCCAGTCGATGCGGCCGGTGCGGCGCGGCTCGCGGCCGATGAGGATGTTCTCGGCCACGGTCAGGTTGGGGCACAGGTTGATCTCCTGATACACGGTGCTGATGCCCAGTTCCTGGGCATGCTGCGGCGACCGGACCTGGACCTCTTTGTCCTCCAGGGTGATCACCCCCGTGTCCGGCGCTTCCACGCCGGTGAGCACCTTGATCAGCGTTGACTTGCCGGCGCCGTTCTCACCCATCAAGGCGTGAATCTCGCCGCGCCTCAGGTTGAAGTCAACGTCCTGTAGCGCCTGAACTCCCGGGAATGCTCTGGAGATTCCCTTCATCGTCAGGATGACTTGATCGGAGTCTGCCATGGCTTCGCATCACCTTTCACAAGCGGTCTGGTGGTGTTCCGGAGACTTCGGAAGTCGCCGGCAAAGGATCGAAACCGCTTATCTGCCGGAAGCCGCACCTTTCAATGTGTTGCGGCGACTTCCGAAGTCTGGAGGGGCTGTTCACACAGCTTCCTAGACAAGGAGCGGTGCAACGTTCGCCACTGCACCGCTCCTTGCTTTCACATCACATGTTCGAGGCTGTTCTTGCCTGCGAAACGGCCTTCACGGCTAGTACTGGCGGGTCGGCAGAACCTCTTCGGCGTTGTCCGGGTAGTACACGCTTTCGGCCGAGGGCAGCCATTTCGGAACTTCCTCGCCGTTGGCAACCTTCAGCGCTAGGTCGTAGAACTGCGGTCCCAGCAGCGGGTTGCACTCGACGGTCACGTTCAGCGTCCCGTCGATCATGGCCTGGAAGGCGCCGCGCACTGCGTCGATCGACACGATCTTGATGTCCTCACCGGGCTTCAGGCCATATTCTTCAATCGCCTGGATCGCGCCCAGTGCCATGTCGTCGTTGTGGGCATAGAGACCCTGAATCTCATCGCCGTACTTCTTCAGGAAGGCTTCCATGACTTCCTTGCCCTTGGCACGGGTGAAGTCACCAGACTGCGAGTCCAAGATCTCGATGTTGGAATTCACGGTCTCGCGGAAGCCGGAGTAGCGGTCGTTGGCAGGCGCCGAACCGACGGTGCCGACCAGTTCCACAATCTTGCCGCCATCGGGCAGCAGCTTGTTCATCTCGTTGCCAGCCTTGCGGCCTTCTTCCACGAAGTCAGAGCCGAGGTAGGACACGTACAGATCCTCGGGCACGTCTGCGCGGCGGTCCACCAGGATGATCGGAATGCCGGCATCCTGGGCCTCGCGGAAGACGGTCTCCCACCCGGTCTCAACCACCGGCGGCACGCCGATGACGTCAACGCCCTGGGCGATGAACGAGCGGATCGCCTTGATCTGGTTCTCCTGCTTCTGCTGTGCGTCGGAGAATTTCAGCGTGACCCCAAGTTCGTCAGCGGTCTCTTTGATGGATGCGGTGTTGGCTGTTCGCCATTCACTCTCGGCGCCAAGCTGGGCGTAGCCCACGACCAGGTCCTTGTAGGTCTTTTGGGCCTGGGTGTCCGATGCCTGGGTGTCGGCTGCGGGCTGTTGCGCCGTGCTGTCGGAGGCAGGCGCTGCAGCGGGAGCCGCACAACCAACCATGGCTGCCAGCAGGACGACGATGACCGCAACCAGCAGGATTTTCGAGCCTTTCATGGTTTCTCTCTCCTTTGAGATATGTGGTGGAGCCGGGGTGCTCAGTGGTTGGCACTCGGCGTTTCCGAAGTGCCATCGTTACTGCTCCAGTGTATAGTGAAGCCGGACAAACCTCAATGGAATATCGTTGGCAGAGGGTTGGGATTTATCGCCGGTTTCACAGCGCAGTCTCGGTTCCCATGACCATGGTTCGATTTCTTTTGATTCTGGTTTGTTTTATTTCGACGACATCCTCAGACTTGGCAGGGATCACCAGGGTAACTCGGGTACCGGCCAGGTATTGGCTGTCGATGGACAGGCCGTACTGGCGTCCATAGTACAGCCGGATTCGTTGGTTCACGTTGTCGATCCCAAAGCCGGTTTCCAGGCGTATCTCGTCCGAGTCCTCGCGCATCTGTGCCTGCACGCGGGCTAACGTCTCCGGCGCAAAGCCGATGCCGTTGTCCTCGACCTCCAGCAGGATCTCATCGTCGCCCCGGCGCTTGGCGCGCACGGTGATCATGCCGCCGTTACGCTTGTTCTTGATGCCGTGGTACAGCGCGTTTTCCACCAGCGGCTGCAGGATCAGCTTCAGGATCGTGTAGCCTAATACATCCTTGTCTGCCTCGATCCGGTAGTCGAGAATGTCGCGGTAGCGCATCTTCTGGATCTTCAGGTAGCTGCGGGTGCGCTCGATCTCCTCGCCGATAGTAATCCAGTCCTTGCCCTTGCTCAGGCTGATGCGGAAGAAGCTGGAGAGCGCGCTGACCAGTTGCACCACCTGGTCGGTCTGGCCTCCCTCGGCCATCCAGATGATGGTATCCAGGGTGTTGTAGAGGAAATGCGGGTTGATCTGCGCTTGCAGCGCGCGCAGCTCGGCCTTCTTCAGGCTTTCCTGCTCGCGCACCTTCGAGTCCAGCAGCTCGCGGATGCGGCCGATCATGATGTTGAAGCTCAGGCCCAGCTCGGTGATCTCATCGGCGTTCTCGCGGGTCACCAACGCCTTCAGGTCATCCTTGGTGATCGTCGTGGTTACGTCGTGCAGGCGCTTGATGGGGATGTAGATGCTGCGCGAGATAGCCCAGGCAGCCGCGAACGAGAATCCGACTACCACGACCAACAAGATGACGTAGAACAGCTCCCAGCGCGCCAGCCCGGCGTGCATGACCTCGTACTGTTTGGCCGCCTCGTTGACCTCGAACAGCACGTACTCCTGTACCACGTCCTCGACCACCTCGGACACGCCGCGGATGTTCTCCAGCACCGCCTCGTTCTCGGCCACGCTGCTGCCCTGCGCCACCTGCGCGCCCATCAGATCGACGTAGTGGGTCAGGGTCTTCATGGTGCGCATAATGATCTCGACCTGGATGCGCCCCTCGTCGGAAGCCGCGTGCTGCGACATCCAGCGCAGCTTGTCATCAACCTCGGCGATGATGTCGTATTGCCGGCCATCGACGAACTCCGTCTTGCCGGCAACCACGTTCCACATCTCGGTGTCGATGGCCGGCTTGATGTAGCCGTTGATGCTGTTGGCAGTCATGATGTTCTGGATGATTGTGTCGTAGCGGCGGCTGTAGTTCATCATCTGCCACATCAAGAGCGCGTTGGTGCTCCCCAGCATCAGGATGACTATGCCCAGCGCGACCAGAATCTTGATGCGAATGGAGAAGTTCAGCGCGGCGATGCCATCGGCCAGCCGGCGCAGCAGACGCACAGGCAGCCAGCCCGTGGTTTCGATCTCGGACCAACGATTCTTCTCTCGCTGCGGCAGGTCAGCCTGCAAGGTCTCGTTTAACATACCCGTTGCTCCTCATCTGCAGCGTCTTCCTGCGCCTGCGAGCGAAACGCCGTCGGCGTCGTCCCGGTGTGCTTGCGAAAAACGTAGCTGAAGTAGTGCGGATCACCGTAGCCGATCTGGTCGGAGATCTCGAAGGACCGCAGTGAGGTGGTACGCAGCAGCTCGCGCGCCCGCTGAATGCGTATCTCAGTCAGGTACTCCTTGAATGACTGGCCTGTTTCCTTGCTGAACACCGTACAAAAGTGCGATGGGCTGAGATGCACCTGGCCCGCTACCTCGGGCAGTGAGAGGTTGGTGTCGTTGTAGTGGGTGTCGATGTAGGTACACGCCTGTTGGATCGCGGCCGCGTGCTGGCTGTTGGCCTGCGCATCGCGATACGCCATGGCAGCCAGCAGGATGGTCCGCACCTGCTGCCGGATCTCCTCGATCCGGCCAATTCTGGCGATTTCTTCGAGGTCGGGGAGAATATGCTCGACATTGCCCCCCAGGTCGTTGAGGAAGTTGGCGGTGGTCAGCACGACGTCCATCAGGATGTAGTTCCTGACGATGGAAGAACCCAGGACGGTCTCGCCCAGCGGGCGGATGAAAGTGTCGAAGAAACCTTCCACATCGGCCTTCACGCCGCAGCGCAGGATGCCATCCACAGCCGATTGGTTGATCATCAGCAGCTCGGCCTTGCTGACGCCGTTCATGTGTCCGTTTTGGTGAGCAACGTCCCGCTGCCTGGCCAGCGCCTCCACGAACGAGGCGCAGATGTCGGTAATCCTGCGTTTTGGCGTTCCGCTGCTCATCACCAGCGTGCAGCCTGCCTGGCTGGTCTGATGTTCGATCTGGCTGTGTAGCTCGCGATATTTTGCAGTTGCCGCGTCGCCGGTTTCTCCCTTAACGATCAGGACCAACTCTTCCAGGTCTTTCTTGATCAGGAAGACATCGGGGTCGCGTTCGACCAGGTGCGCCACCTCGTTGAACGTGTGCGAGAACGCGTGGTAGTTGAACTGCGCTGCCGGGTCTACCGTTTCGATCTTGATCACCGCGACCAGATAGGTCCGTGCCACCAGATCGAGGTCGAGCTGCTCGGCTCGTTCAATGGCCTGCGCCGACGACACCGCTCCCACCACCAGGTCCAGCAACAGCCGCTCCTGCTGGCTTGCTCGGGTTTGTTGCACCTGCGAGCGCAGCCGGTTCATGTCCTCGCGCTGCTGCCGCTCGTGGTCCAGCTCGGCGGCTACCTGGCGCAGCGACTTCTGGATGTCTTGCACCGTCACCGGCTTGAGCAGGTATTCGGTGACGCCCAGCTTGATGGCAGCCTGGGCGTAGTCGAACTCGTCGTGGCCGCTCAGGATGATGATTTTGGTTTCGGGCAGCCGCTCACGCACGATCCTGGACAGTTCCAGCCCGTCCATGAACGGCATCTTGATGTCGGTGATCAGCACGTCGGGCCGCAGCGTTTGCAGCATCGGCAACGCGATCTCGCCGTCAGGCGCCTCCCCGCACAGCTCGAATCCGTTGGCGCGCCAGTTCACACGGTCGCGAATCCCCTCGCGTGTCACGATCTCATCTTCGACAAAAAACACCTTGTAGGACATAGCGTACTCCCGGTGAAATCGATAGCGTGAGCATCATTGCAAACGGCTGCCCAAACGGTATGCGAAACCGCATCAATAGATGAAGGGCTTACCTCAAATCAAGCAAGTTCGCTCACAGCGGTTCCTCGTCTATGAGGGTAGAAGGATTGTCGTAGCAGCTAAAAGAGCGGTAGGCGAAGTCTGGTCAGGAAGCCGACCCCAAGGATCGGCACAGGAGGTCTTGTTTGAGCAGGCGGGTGTTGGTCCCGGGTAGAACGGAGACGGACCGGTCTGCGATTAATCCAGATGATAACGTTCCCGGCATCGTTCACGGAATATGATAACATGCATTCCTTACGGCGTCAAGGTGTTTTGAGATGCGACCTGATTCACGAAAATTTGCCTATTGACATCGATGCATTCCTGTGCTAAACTTCGAAACACAGCATACGATTGCATAGCACTGATTTTGGATTATTGAATGGGTTTGGGATTGTAGCGTCCTTATTCGAAGTCATCGACAGACACCCCGCAACGCACTGCGAAAGTGACGAGTTTCTTCTCTCCATCATGTCACTCACTAACCGCAAGTCAAGCCGTACAACGGTAACTATGCGTGATGTGGCCCAGCTTGCCAACGTTTCGCAAAGCACCGTCTCGCGTGTCCTCAACGATTCTGACAACCCCATACCGATTGGTGAAGCCACTCGCCAGCGTGTGCTAAGCGCGGTCGAGGAGTTGGGCTACCATCCAAATCTGCACGCCGGCAGCCTGCGCGGATCAAAGACGTATATGATCGCGGTCATGATCGCCGACATCACCAATCCCTTCTATCATCCCATAGTTCGCGCTATACAAGACGCAGCTTATGAGCATCGCTCTGACGTCATCATCGCCAACTCAGACCATGCCATTGAGGGCGAAAAGCATTTTATGGAATCTGTGATACGGCGTCCCGTGGATGGGATTGTCATCGTGCCGTATCATCTGACTGATGACGATATTCAGGAGTTGATCGACCGCACGGGAGTCATGGTAGCCGCAATTGGGCAACATGTCAGCCACCCGCAAGTCGATGTTGCTTTCAGCGACGACGAAAAAGCCACACGCGATGCGGTTGGCTGGCTGCACAAGACCAGGGGGCACACCCGAATCGGGTTTGTCGGAGTCGCAGGCCCCAATCAAGCGTCTGTGAGACGGCGTCATGCCTACGAGGAAGCGATGCAACGGGCCGGTCTGGAATTGCCTTCCGGATACGTGCAGTTAGGCGATTGGTCGTCGGACAGCGGGTATCGAGCGATGCAACAGTTGCTGGACCTGCCCACGCCGCCTACTGCGGTCTTTGCCTCTAACGACCTGATGGCCATCGGTGTTGGTCAGGCGGTGCAGCAGCACGGGCTGCGAGTGCCGGATGACGTTGCCATCGTTGGTTTCGACGATATTCCCGCTGCTTCATGGGTCCGACCTCGGCTTACGACCATAGCCCAGAGCCCAGGCGACATGGGCGCCCATTTGGCGAAAGCCCTGTTCGAACGTATTGAAGGCGAATACGACGGGCCATCACGCCGTATCGAGGTCCCCCTTCACTTTATCGTACGAGAGTCTGCATAAGCGCTGTGCCGCACACAGCGCATCGACTCCTCGACCGGAGTGCCCGGTATCTCCGACCTTCCCAAATCTGGTTGTAATGCAGTGCAATGCCTGCTGAATTCAACAGTCGATTGTTTCCCCGTTTCCATGTTGACGCATAAAGGAGAAGAACCATGCGCAAGTTGTCGTTGACCCTGGTCCTGCTGGTGGTGATGGCACTGCTCGTCAGCGCCTGCGGAGGCGCAGAACCCGCCCCCGCCACTGCCCCCCAAACTGGCGGTGACACGGCTCAAGTTGAAGCCACCGCCCCGCCTGCTGATGCTGCGGCTGACACTGCCGCAGAGCCAACGCTTGATCCGAACGCTCCCACACCGGAGCCCACCCCGGTTGTCAACACCTTCGGTCAGTGCGACAACCCCGTCAGACTGTGGCATGGACTTACTGGCAGTGACGGCGCTGTCTTTGCCGAAATGCTCCAGCAGTATGCCGCAGCCAATCCAGACGCCTGCTTCGAGTCGCAAGGCATTCCGTGGGATCTCTTCTTCCAGAAGTATCCCACTGCAGTAGCGGCAGGCGCACCACCTGATATGGTCATCTTCCACGCCGCCGAAGTTACGCAGATGGCGTCCGAGGGACTGATGGAATCCATGGAGGATTTCTTTGCGAGTAGCGGCATCGGCAAGGACGAGTTCAACGATGTGCTCATCAACCAGATCACGGTTGATGGCCAGACCATGGCTGTGCCCTTCGACAACCACGGCTGGTTGCTGTGGTACAACACTAAAGTCATCGAGGATGCGGGCCTGGATCCCAACAACCTGCCCACGAACGGCGATGAGTTCATCCAGTGGGCACAGCAGATCACGACCGATGTCAACGGCAAGCACCCGACCGACGAGGGCTTCGACAAAGACAACGTCCAGGTCTGGGGCATGGAGTTCACCTGGCCGCGCTACACCGTTCCCACGACCCTGTGGCAGTTTGGCGGCAGCGTCATCAGCGAAGACGGCAAGACGGCTACGCTGAACAGCCCCGAGTCGATTGCTGCCATTCAGTACTGGCACGACCTGATGTACAAGTACTACGTTGCACCGCCGGCCGTTCCGGGCAAGATGTGGGCAGGCGATCTCTACAAGAACAACCAGTTGGCCTTCATGTGGGAAGGCACCTGGACCGGCGGTTTCATGCGTGACAACCCGGACGTGGCCGCGTTGACCCAAACCGCCTTTGTCAACTCGTTGGCGCCGGACGGCAACCAGGCCGTCAAGTTCGACTCGCATATCTTCTCGATCCCGACAGGTGCGGATGAGGCAAACAAGGCGCAGTCGTATGCCATGATCAAGTACCTGCTGGAGAACGGCGCCTACTGGGCAACCTCCGGTCAGGTCCCCGCGCTGAAGTCAGTGCAGGAGTCGGCTGAGGTGCAGGCCATTCCGTCGGTGGCCAAGGCAGCCGAGCAGTTCAACGCCATCGGCCGCACGGATTTCGCGCACAAGTCCTTCATCGAGATACAGACCGCCTACGAAACAGCGGTTGGCACTGCGCTTGCCAGCGCGGACGCTGATGTGGAGAAGGCTCTCAATGACGGCAATGAAGCCATTCAGGCGATTCTGGATCGCCCATAATCGCTGACTATCGTTCCACAGGTCGGTGTGCCCGCGGGCACACCGACCTGCAATCCAAGCATGGCATAAGCACCTGAAGAGGAATTTCGATGGCCATCTCAACTGCCTCCGCCGGATCCAAGAGTCGACGCTGGAAAACCTTACGCGACCAGTTGCCAAACTACCTCTTCATTCTGCCCCAGTTCATTCTTTTCGCAGTCTTTCTCCTCTATCCAATCGCCCGCGGCATGCAGATCAGTCTTTTTGACTGGAAGATCATGCTCAAGGATCAACATTTCATCGGCTTGGCCAACTATGAGGCGCTGCTGAAGGACAAGGTTTTTTGGGAGGTCTTGGGCAACACGTTCAAGTTTATGATTATCACTGTCACCATCAACGTGGGATTGGCGTTGTTGGTGGCATCCGGGCTGAAACACGGCTTCTTCGGCAGCGAATTTCTGCGGGTGCTCTTTTATGCTCCTGGCCTGCTATCCGTTGCGGTGATTGGCATCATCGGCATTCGTGTTTGGGACTCGCAGCTTGGCATCATCAACTATTATTTGACAAGCATTCTGGGAGGTCCGCGCGTTTCCTGGCTGGGCGATACACGCCTTGTCATCCCAGCGCTGTCCATCACAACCATCTGGTGGACTTTCGGATTCCCCATGCTTGTCTTTATTGCCGGCCTACACAACATCCCGGAGAATCTCTATGAAGCTGCCAAGATCGATGGCGCCAGCACTCTGCAGTCGTTTCGCCGGATCACTCTGCCGTTGATTATGCCAACAATGCTGTTTGTGGTGGTGACGCAGTTCATTGCCCACATGCAGGTTTTCGCCCAGCCCTACATCATTACGGCTGGCGGTCCGGGCAACGCATCCCGCTCGGTGGTTCAGTACCTGTATGAAACAGCCTGGAAATACTTCCGCTATGGCTATGCGTCGTCTATATCAGTGGTGTTGGCGTTGATCATGATTGTGGTGACCGTCATTCTGTTTTCGGCCATGCGCAACCGCGCTGAGTACTAGTCCAACCGGAGGAACCCATGACCGAAGCAACCAAAGCTATCCCATCAGGAAGCAGACAGTCGAAGATCAAGTACATCAGGAGATCTCTTCTATTGTGGCTGATCTTTCTGCCACTGATTGTCGTTATTTTCGTTCCGATATACTACATGATAATGATGGCCTTTACTACGGAAGCAAACCAGTATCTTTGGCCGATCAGGTGGATTCCCCAGCCTGGGACGCTTCAGAACTTTCGCAAGATATTCGCTGATCCGCTGCTTCCCCTGGCGCGCTGGTTTATGAACAGCCTGTTCGTAGCCAGCGTTGGCACCCTTATCATTCTTTTCACCTCGTCCCTCAGCGGCTATGCATTTGCCCGTCTGGAGTTCCCGGGAAAACGGTTTCTCTTCTCGCTGCTTCTCTTCAGCCTCATGATCCCTGTGGCGATCACCCTGATCCCGGCCTTTCTGCTCCTGCGTGATCTCAAGCTGCTCGACAGCTACCACGCTATCTGGTGGCCGGCTGCTGCTTCTGTGACGGGCATCTTCCTCCTACGCCAGCACTTCTATTCGATACCGACCGATTTGGAGGATGCCGCGCGCGTCGATGGCGCAGGGCGCTTCCGCATCTACTGGCAGATCTGCCTGCCGTTGGTGCGGGGGTCACTCTTTGCATTGGCGATCTTCTCTTTCCTGGCACTTTGGAACGACCTCTTCTGGCCGCTCATCGTCCTCAGCAAACAAACGATACTCACACTTCCCATCGGCCTTGTAGTGCTTCAGCAGGGCAGCTATGTCCAACGCGGCTTAGCCTTTGCCGGTGCATTTGTCGCAACCATACCGATTCTGATATTCTACGCCTTCTTCCAACGCAGAATCATCGCCGGTATTACGATGGCTGGAATGGCAGGCCAATAGCGACGATCTCCCTTTGCGTCCAATCTGAAGACAACCCAATGACCGCAGCGATCAGTGCTGCGGCGCGCAATCAAGAACAGGTACTTCCATGTCAACCCCAAAAGCACAGATCTATTTGGACACCCACCGGACGATTGCTCCCATTTCTCCGCTGCTGTTTGGCGGCTTTGCCGAGCATATGGGGCGATGCGTCTACGAGGGCATGTATGACCCCGACTCGCCCCTGGCCGATGAGCGCGGCTTTCGTCGCGACGTTATGGACGCCCTGCGCGACCAGGGCTACACCACCATTCGCTATCCGGGCGGCAACTTTCTCAGCGGTTACAACTGGCTCGATGGCGTAGGTCCAAAGGAACAGAGGCCGCGTCGCCGCGAGCTGGCCTGGCAGTCGCTGGAGACCAACCAATTTGGCACGAATGAGTTCATGGAATACTGCGCCGCCATCGGCGCAGCGCCCATGCTGGGCGTCAACATGGGCACCGGCGACATCCAGTCGGCGGCCGATCTTGTCGAGTACTGCAATGCGCCGGCGGGCAGCTACTTTGCCGATCTGCGCGTCAGCCACGGCTACCGCGATCCGCACAAGGTGCACTACTGGTGCGTCGGCAACGAAATGGATGGTCCCTGGCAGATGGGCCATCTGGATGCAGCCGCCTACGGCAGCAAAGCGCTTGAAGCGGCCAAGATGATGAAGTTGCATGATCCCACCATCGAGACTGTTCTCTGTGGATCGTCCAACGATCGTATGCCCACCTATCCAGAGTGGGACCGGGTCGCCCTGGAGATCGCCTGGGAGCACATGGACTACCACTCGATGCATTACTACGCGGGCAACCATGAGAACGATACCGCAAGCTATCTGGCCAGCGCGCTGCTCTTCGAGCAGTTCGTAGACACCCTTGAAGGGACGTTGCGCTACGTAAAGGCCAAGAATCGCAGCAAGCACGATGTGTATCTTTCCTGGGACGAGTGGCAAGTCTGGTATAAGGGTGATCCTGTGATGGGTGACTGGACGGAGGCGCCCCACCTGGCCGAGGAGATGTACAACCTTGAAGATGCGCTGGTGGTAGCGCAGTGGCTGAACGTCTTCCTGCGCAAGAGCCACGTGCTGAAGATCGCCTGTGTGGCTCAGGTTGTCAACGTGATTTCCTGGCTGCACACCCGCAAGGACGGTTTGCTCAAGCATCCCTCCTACTATGCATTCAAACTGGTCAGCAATCTGGCGCGCGGCGATGCGTTGGATGTGCTGGTCACGGCACCGCTGGTGGAGACAAAACAGCACGGCGCGGTGCCGGCGCTCGACGTTTCGGCCAGCTTCGATGCAGAGACGGGGCAAGGCGCGATCTTCCTGGTCAACCGCAGCCTGTCGGAGACAGTGGTGACCGATGTTGTCTGGCAGGATGGGCAAGCAGTGGCGGTCGACAAGGCCTGGCAGCTGGCCGGCAGTGATCCCAAAGAGGTCAACACCTGGGAAACGCCGGATCAATTGGTTGCACGGGCAATCGCTGCTCCGACCGTTGACGAGGGCAGCGCGACCCTTGCCCTGCCGCCGCTCTCCTTCACCGTGCTGACCACACACGTTGCTTAGTCGATGAGACTTCGGAAGTCGCCAAATCATCAGCCGGTAGGCGTTCCAGCCGTTGCAGACCGGTCGTGGTGACTCAACGGCGACTTCCGACGTCTCTTTAATCAGCTTGTAAGCGAAGGATATCCAATGAGCGAGCACAGGATGTCACTGGACGGCATGTGGGACTTCCAGGTCGATTCCGGTGGTGGTCTGGATGCGTCGCTCATCCAGACATGGCGATCGGCCGTCGTTCCCATGCCCTGGCAGGCGCAGTTCGAAGATCTGCGGCAAAGCGGTGGGGTGGTCTGGTATCGTCGTCAATTCACGCTTGAACCCGGTTTGCTTGGAACAGAAGCTGGCGGCGCTGCAATTCTGCACTTCGGCGCGGTGGATTACCAGGCTGTGGTCTGGGTGAACGGCCAGCGCGCTGGCGAGCACGCGGGTGGCTATCTCCCATTCGAGTTCGACGTCGTCGATTTGTTGCACGCGGGTGACAACGAACTGCTGGTCCGGGTGGTTGACATCGCCGACGAGCACGGTAATCCGGGCGTCCCGTTCAGCCAAGTGCCTCACGGCAAGCAGAGCTGGTACGGTCCTGTCGGCGGCATCTGGCAGAGCGTATGGCTCGAAATGCGGCCGCTTGTTCACATTACGCGTATCTCAGTCGCACCATCGCCCGGCGATGCTGCAATCGCTGTCCAGGTCGTACTGAGTCAGACGTTGCCTGCAGATGGCCGAATCGTCTGCACGGTTACCGGCCCGGATAGACAGCCAGCCGGCTCAGCGACGCTGGGACAGTCCGCGGCGGGACGTGAGGTGGCCGGTGTGATCCGGCTCGACGACACGCCGCGGCTGTGGAGTCCTGAATCGCCCAATCTCTATACAGTCACTGCGACCCTGGTTGTTGGCGGCGAATCCGTCCACGCGGTTCAGAAGACCTGCGGCTTTCGTACGGTCGAGGCGCGCGACGGTCGCATCTATCTGAACGGCGAGCCGATTTACCTGCGGGGAATGCTGGATCAAGGATACTTTCCAGAAACGATCTACACACCGCCGAGCCTTGAATTGCTGGAGACGCAGGCGCAGGCGGCCAAGGCGCTGGGTTTCAACTGCCTGCGCATCCACATCAAGGTCGAGGATCCGCGCTACTACGACGTAGCGGATCGCCTGGGGCTGCTGGTCTGGACCGAGATCCCCAACTGGGCGCTGCTGACCGATGACTCGGCTGAGCGCGCCCGGCAAACCTTTCACGGGATGGTGGAGCGGGATGGCCATCATCCCTCGATTATCGCCTGGACGCTGATCAACGAAAACTGGGGAACCGACCTGTCGCGCAATGCAATGCATCGACGCTGGCTGGCCGACTTCTACCGCGACGCCAAGCAAATCGATCCCACGCGTCTGGTGGTTGACAACTCGGCCTGCTGCGACAACGCTCACGTGGCCAGCGATCTGGAGGACTTCCACCACTACCGCGCCATCCCTGACCATGCCGACAAATGGGACGATTGGGTTGGCCAGTTTGCCGGCCGGCCGGATTGGTCCTGGTATCCTGATTTTGAGGGCGAGCGTCGCAGCGATTTACCGTTGCTGGTATCTGAGTTTGGCAACTGGGGATTGCCCGATCCTGCGGCTATCCGTGAGCATGACGCGGAGCCATGGTGGTTCGAAACTGGCTTCGACTGGGGTGGCGGCATCGTCTATCCGCATGGCGTGGAACACCGCTTCGCGGCCTGCGGGTTGGCAGACCTCTTCTCCAGCTACGCCGACTTTGCACGCCATTCGCAGGCTCACATGGCGCGCAGCCTGCACTACGAGATCAGCAGCATGCGCCTGTATGACGCGATCGCTGGCTACGTCGTCACCGAGTTTACCGATGTACACTGGGAATGCAACGGACTGCTGACAATGCAGCGCCAACCAAAGCATCTGCTGGACCCGCTGCTCAAGGATCTGAACCAGGATCGAGTCATCGTGCTGCGGCCGAACCGCTGGAGCGCACAACCCGGTCAGGAACTTGACGTACTGATGCAGGCAATGGGCGTCCTGGGCAAAGAATCGCGCGGCGTGATCCGCTGGCGGGCCGGTTCACGGTCGGGCCAGTTGCCAGCCCCGGGCGGCAGCGTTCCACTAACCCTCGACTCCCCAGGTGTGGTTACGCTGGTCGCTGACTGGCTGTCCGAGGACGGGTCGCGGCTGGCAACCAACCAGATCGATCTGGTCTTCGTCGCGGCGCCGCCGGCTTTCGTTCCACTCTATGTGGTCGACAACCCGGCGCTGGCCGCGACCTTGCGCGAGCTGGGCTATAGCGTGCGTACTGGCGAATCCGATACCGCTGTGGTCGAAGATGAAATTCTGGTTGCTTGCCGTTACACGCGGTCCCTGGAAACGTATGTGCAAGGCGGTGGGCGTTTGTTGTTGCTGGCGGATTCTGGCAACTCGGGTGAAACTGGCTCCGGCGAGCCAGCCGTCCCGCTGCCGGTCGGACACGTGACGCCGCGCGCCGGTACACCCTGGGAGGGTGACTGGGCGACCTCGTTTGCCTGGGTCAACAAGCAGGGTCCCCTGGATAGTTTGCCCGGCGGACCGCTTCTGGAGATGGAGTGGGCGCGATTGACGCCGGATGCTGTGATCACCGGCTTGCCACCCTGGGTGCAGCGTAACTACAGTTGGGCCGGATTGGCCGTGGGTTGGGTGCATCAAGTCGTGTCGCTGCTGTTGCTTACACCATACGGACGCGGACGACTGCTGACGACGACATTCAAGCTCAACGACCAGACGTTAGCTGCCGATGCCGTAGCGCAGGCGATGTTCGCGGGTGCACTCGCCTTGCTGGGAAATTAGCATGATCCGAGGGACTTTAGCAGGCGTCTTCCTCGCTGTGTTTCTGGCTGCTTGCCAGCCGGCTGCCCCGATTCAACCCGAGGCAGCAGCGCCCGCTCAGGAGCCAACATCGGTCGCCACGCCTGCAATCGAAACCCGGGGAACGATGCTCGAACCGCAGGGGTTCATCCGGCAGGTCCACGACCCCGTCATCGCGCATGAGAACGGAACATACTACATCTTTCATACCGGCGCCCGGATTCCGTTCATCTGTTCCGAGGATATGGTGACCTGGGAGTTCTGTGGCCGCATCTTCGAGAGCAACCCGGCCTGGACAATCGATATCAACCCCGATCTCACCGACATCTGGGCGCCTGATATCTCCTTTTTCAACGACCGCTGGCACCTGTATTACGCGGTTTCCAGCTTCGGCACGCAGAACTCCGGGATCGGGCTGGCGACCAATGTCACCCTCGATCCCAACAGCCCCGACTACCAGTGGGTCGATCACGGTCTGGTGCTTCGCTCACAGCCGGGGGATCGCTGGAACGCGATCGATCCGAATCTCGTGCTGGACGGGAACGGCGAGCCATGGCTGGCGTGGGGCAGCTTCTGGCAGGGGATCTGGATGCGCAAGATCGATGCATCCACCGGTCTGTTGGACGAGACCAACCCGGACGTCTACCACCTGGCCGACCGGTCGGCAGACCCCGACCATAACCCGGCCATCGAGGCGGCATTCATCGTTCAGCGCAACGGCATGTGGTATCTGTTTGCCTCGTTCGATCAGTGCTGCCAGGGCGTCAACAGCACCTACAACGTGCGCGTGGGGCGCAGCGACTCGCTGACCGGCCCGTATGTGGACCGTGACGGCGTTCCTATGCTCGAGGGCGGCGGCACGCTGATTCTGTCCGAGTATGGTCAATGGAAGGGGCCGGGCCATAACGGCATGCTGGTCGAGGATGGCGTCTACTGGATGGTGTACCATGCCTACGACGCTCAGGTGGTCGGTACGCCCAAGCTGCGCATTGAGTCGCTTTCCTGGGATAGCGAGGGCTGGCCTTCGCTGCCCAGCCAGACGCCGGCGCAATAGGCGCCAATTCCTCTCATGGCAACCGCTCAGCGTCGGGCGACCACGCGAATTATTCATCTGGAGGGATTATGACTCCTGCACCAGGCAGCGCGGGGCCGGTTGACAATTCGCAATCGGTCCGGTCGGCGCTTGCAACACTGCCATTCAGCGCGGCTCAGATCACCGGCGGGTTCTGGGCGAACTATCAGCAGATCAACCGCAGCGTGAGCCTGCCGCACGGGTTTGCTATGTTGGAACAGGCCGGCAATTTGCGCAATCTGCGCATCGCCGCAGGTTTGGAAGTGGGAGAGTTCGCAGGCTTCTGGTTCGCCGATTCCGATGTTTACAAGTGGCTGGAGGCGGTCGGCTGGGAGCTTGGTCGCGCCGCAGACGAGTCGCTGCTGGCGATGGCCGACGAAGCTATCGCCCTGGTAGAGGCAGCCCAGCAGCCTGACGGCTACCTGAACAGCTACTACCAAATCACTGCGCCAGACAAGCGATGGACCGACCTCGACCACGGGCACGAACTCTACTGCGCCGGCCATCTCATTCAGGCCGCGATCGCGTGGCACAGGGCTGTTGGCGACGATCGCTTGTTGACACTCACGCTGCGTTTCGTTGACCACATCTATGACATGTTTGGCCCCGCCGGAAGAACTGAGACGTGCGGCCACCCGGAGATTGAGATGGCGCTGGTCGAGCTTTTCCGCGTGACGCGCGACTCACGCCACCTCGACCTGGCGCAACTCTTCATCGACCGCCGCGGCGGAAATAGGATGAGCGGCCACGCTGGCTACGGCCCGGTATACCAGCAGGATCATGTGCCTGTCCGGCAGGCTACCGAGGTGGCAGGCCATGCCGTGCGCCAGCTCTATCTGACGACCGGCGCCACCGACCTGGTCATGGAGCGCGACGAACAGGCGTTGTTTGACGCCATGCTCGCGTTGTGGGCGGATATGACCGAGCGCAAACTGTACGTGACGGGAGGTTTGGGATCGCGCTTTGATGGCGAGGCATTTGGCGGTCCCTATGAGCTGCCGTCCGACACCGTTTACGGCGAAACCTGTGCCGCCATCGCCAGCCTGATGTGGAACTGGCGGTTGTTGCTCATCACCGGCGAAGCTCGCTATGCCGATTTGTTCGAGCGCACGCTCTACAACGGCGTGCTCAGCAGTCCCGGCCTGGAGGGCGCCAGCTATCTGTATGTCAACCCGCTGCAGGTGCGCGCCGGGCGTTATGTGCGCGCCTCGACCGACAGCAGCAGCGGGGCCGAGATCAGGCGACCGGCATGGCACAACTGTGCCTGCTGCCCGCCCAATGTCATGCGCACCTTGTCCAGCCTGGGTCACTATCTGGCAACATCCAGCGAGGACGGGCTGCAACTGCATCAGTTTGCCGCGGCGCGCCTGGATGCTCAGCTCAGCGGCCAGCCACTGCGGGTCGAAATCGAGACCGGCTATCCATGGGATGGTCGAGTGGCAGTGACGGTACGCGAAAGCCCGGCTACACCTTGGGCGCTTTCTATGCGGGTGCCAGAATGGTGTCAGCAATTCACCCTTTCAGCCAACGGCGACGCTATCGCGCCTTTGGTCAATGCCGGAGGCTACGTAGTTGTAAATCGGACTTGGCAGCCTGGCGATCAACTGGTGTTGGACTTCGCTATGGAGCCGATGTTCGTCGCGCCAAACCCGCGTATCGATGCCGTCCGCGGCTGCGTTGCGTTGCAGCGCGGGCCGTTGGTATATTGCTTTGAGTCCCATGATCAACAAGCCGGAGTCGATCTGCTCGACGCACAAGTTGTCACAACTGAGTTACCGACCGCGAATCCCTATGATCTGTTGGGCGGTATCATGACGATCCATGTTGCCGGACGAATGTCCGATCGACCAAACAGTGAGCCGCTTTATCGTCCGCTGGATGAAGCGCCGCCTGCCGCGTCTCGCCCCGTAGACCTGCTGGCAATACCCTATTTCGCCTGGGGCAATCGCGGGATGCAAAGCATGCGCGTCTGGATTCCCCAGGTGTCAGCTTGGTAAATATCGCCCGAAACCAGCGCACCATTCCATCGAAAACCACGAGCCGCCGTCAGCGACCGTATCCACAACGGTGTCGCTGACGGCGGCTTGATTGAGAGGGGCGACGCTTTTTCTCATCCCGCCAGGGTCGTACAAAGTCTGTGAAATCAGGCGCTTGACATGGCAATGCTTGTATGATATTCTACATGTGAACGATCCCGGTAGCGATAACAAGCCAGAAATTGGAAAGAGTTACCATCATGGCGGCCGCCAGAAAAAAACGGGTTACCATCAAGCAGGTCGCTGAAGAGGCTGATGTCTCGATCCAAACTGTGTCTCGTGTCCTCAACGACATGCCGCATGTGGCGCCTGACACCCGCGATCGCGTCCACCAGGTGATTGAGCGTCTACAGTACCGGCCCAGCGCGCTGGCTCGAAGCCTAATCAACCAGCGCAGCATGATGTTAGGGGTCATCACCGCTGGTCTGACCTACATCGGCCCCTCACACACCCTCGACGGTATTGCCTCGAAAGCAGAGGCTATGGGCTACTCAGTCCTCCTCAACGAACTGCCCCGCTTCAACACATTCGACTTTCGAGAAACCAAGGCGATACTTCACGGCATGCTGGCACGCCAGGTGGATGGTGTGATCTGGGCTGTGCCTGAAGTGGGCAACAACCGTAATTGGGTGCTGGAGCAATTGCCGAACTTTCATGTTCCCTTCGTTTTCCTCACCATGAATCCGCAGCCGGGCCTGCCCGTCGTCGCCGTTGACAACAGGACTGGCACCCGGTTGGCCGTGGAACACCTTTTGCAGCAGGGTTTTCGGCGCATTGGCCATCTTGCCGGGCCGCTGGTCTGGTGGGAAGCCAGGGAGCGCAAGGCTGCCTGGGCGGAGACACTTCAGGCAGCCGGCTTGCCTGTCGAGGAGCGGATGTGGGCAGAGGGCAACTGGTCCAGCAGGAGTGGCGAGCCGGCTGCCGGGCGTCTGTTAGACCAGTACCCCGAGATGGATGCCATCTTCGTCGCCAACGACCAGATGGCGCTCAGCATGTTATCGGTCGCGCGTACCAGAGGGCTCGCCTTGCCACGCGATCTGGCCGTGGTCGGGTTCGACGGAATACCGGAGTCGGCCTACTTCAGCCCGCCGTTGACGACTGTGTTCCAGGACTTGCACCAGCTTGGCTGCCGGGCCGTACAACAGCTAATTGCGATGCTCGAAGACTCACCGGAATCTGACGAGTTCGAACCAGCCACTGTGTGGTTGGAGCCAGAACTAATCGTGCGGGAAAGCTCTATCCGCCTGGCAAGTTAATTCCCGTCACTAGTCACAACGTCAAACCCTATTGCGCCTCTCGTCCCGCGCAGCGCGCATAGCAGAATTGGTTGCGGCATAGCACCCAGTAAGTTCCACACTCCAGCAGACTCCGTCCGCACCATCGTTCCGTTCTCGCTTTAGTCCATTGATACTGCATCGCAAAGGCAAGGATATCAAGGAGGCACCACTCAATGAAACCAGTTACTCTCGGCGTGATTGTCGGCAATCGCGGCTTCTTCCCCAGCCATCTGTGCGAAACAGGACGCACGACCGTGTTGGAGGTCCTTCAACAGGAGGGCTTCAATGTCGTCGCCCTTTCGCCGGAGGATACACCGTATGGCAGCGTGGAAAGTCTGTCTGATGCGCGGAAGTGTGCCGACCTGTTCAAGCAGCACCGCGATGAGATCGATGGCGTGCTGGTGACCCTGCCTAACTTCGGCGATGAACGGGCTATTGCCAACACGCTGCGCTGGGCTGCGCTGGATTCGCCTGTCTTGGTGCATGCCTTCGCCGACGACATGACCAAAATGGACCTGCAATGGCGCCGCGACTCTTTCTGCGGCAAAATGTCGGCCTGCAACAACCTGCACCAGTACGGCATCAAGTACTCACTGACCTCGCTGCATACCATGGATCCGGCGAGCGACGCATTCCGGGCCGACCTGCAAGATTTCGCCAGGGTTTGTCGTGTCGTGCGCGGCCTGCGCAACGCCCGCATTGGCTTCCTGGGTGCCCGTCCGCCGGCTTTCAATACCGTGCGCTTCAGCGAGAAATTGTTGGAACGCACCGGCATCTCGGTCGAGACTCTCGACCTGTCGGACGTTTACGGTCGCGTCGAGCGGTTGGCTAGCAACGATCCGCGGGTGCTGGCCAAGCTCGACCAGATTCGCGCGTACGTTGCCACCGGCAGAGCACCCGATGCATCTCTCGACCGCATGGCGCGCTTCGGCGTTGTGGTCGACGACTGGATGGTTGAGAGCAACCTGCAGGCGTCCGCGATCCAGTGCTGGACCTCTATGGAGGAATTCTTCGGCGTCGTCCCCTGCACGCTGATGAGTATGATGAGCAACAACCTGATGTCGTCGGCCTGCGAGACGGACGTGGCAGGCACGGTGGCTATGCAAGCCCTCGCGCTGGCTTCGGGCAAGCCCAGCGCACTGGTGGACTGGAACAACAACTACGGCGATGACCCGGACAAGGGCGTTGTCTTCCACTGCTCCAACCTGCCGAAGAGTGTCTTAAAGGCCGAGTCTCTCATTTCCGAGGATATTCCGCTGATGAAGGACCATGACATCCTGTCCAATACGGTGCCGCGCGAGCAGACCTGGGGCACCATCCACGGCCGCGTGCAGGCGGAACCCTTCACTTATCTGCGGATTTCAACCGACGACTACAAGGGCGCCATCACCGGGTATGTGGGCGAAGGCGCACTGACCGACGACCCGCTGATGACCTTCGGTGGCTATGGTGTGGTGCAGGTATCCAACTACCAGAAGCTGCTGGCCTACATTTGCGAAAACGGCTACGAACACCACGTCTCCATCAACCTGTCGAAAACCGCAGCGGCTGTTCAGGAAGCGCTGGGCAAGTACATGGGGTGGGAGATGTATCGTCACAGCTAGCGGCCGTATTGCGCGTTGCATATTGCGTGAATCGCCGCTCCCGAAACGACTTCCAATGAACAAGCGTGAACGCGTGCTGGCGGCTATCGGCCACCAGGAGACCGATTTCGTGCCCTACAACTTCCACGCCGTGCCGTCAGTGTGGAAGCGGGTTTGTGAGCTGTACGGGTTGCCTGACAACCACGCCGCGGCGGAATTCATCGGCAACCACATCGTCAAGATCGGCTCGGACTTCAACTACAACCCGTGGGCCAGCGAGGTCGGTCAGGTGCAACTGACGCTGAGCGGCGGGCCGGTGGAGACGGCCGTGGACGCGGCCGGCGGGCTGCACACCGACGAGTTTGGCTGCGTCTGGGACCGCTCCGGCGGGCTGCCGCACCCGGTCCGCTATCCACTGGGCAAGGTCGAAGGCGGCGCTGCGCTGGCGAAGGCGCTGCAAGCCTACCAGATGCCCGATCCGTACCACGCCGGCCGTTTCGACCAGGCGCGGCAACTGGCCGACCGTTACCGCGGCAACCTGTTCCTGTTCGGCAAGCTGGGGATGGTGCTCTTCGAGCGCGCGTGGAGCATTCGCGGCATGCAGCAGCTATTTATCGACATGGCCACCGAGCCGCAGTTCGTCGAAGACTTGCTGGACCGCATCGTTCACGAATGGAATCTGCCAATTATCGACCAGCAACTGGCGTTGGGCGTCGATGGCTTCTATTTCGCCGATGACTGGGGTTCCACCACCCAGTTGATGTTCAGCCTGACCATGTGGCGGCGTTTCATCAAACCGCGGCTGGCGCTGATCTACGACCACTGCCACCGGGCAGGCGTCGTGGTCGGCCAACACTCGGACGGCGCGGTCCAATCGCTGTTCCCCGAGCTGATCGAGATCGGCTTGGACGTGTTTAACCCGCTGTCGCCGCACGTCATGGACCCCGCGGAGATGAAGCAACAGTTCGGCGACCGGCTCTGCTTCTACGGCGGCATCGACGTCGAACAGACGCTGCCTTCCGGCACGCCGGACGAGGTGCGTCGCGAGATCCGCAGCCGCGCCGAGGTCATGGGTAAAGGCGGTGGCTACATCCTGCAAAGCTCGCACACCATCCTCGACGACACGCCGCCGGAGAACTTGATGGCCTACATTGACGAAGTGCGGGCCATGGCCGGGCTGGTGTAGCGCAGGCGCACCTGCCACGAACACTTGCGCCTCTTCCCTGGAGAAAGAGAAATGAAACGTTCCGAGATCAACGCCATCATGCGCGATGCTGACGCTTTCATGCGCAGCCATGGCTTCCGGCTGCCGCCCTTTGCTTACTGGACACCCGACGACTGGGCCAGCAAGGGCGAGGAAGTACGCGAGATCGTCGATCGCCAGCTTGGCTGGGACATCACCGACTTCGGCTCGGGCGACTACGAGCATACCGGTCTGTTCATCTTTACGATCCGCAACGGCGACCCGGACAGGCTGGGCAGCGGCGGCGGCAAACTCTACGCCGAGAAGATCCTGATCTCCGACGTGGACCAGGTGACTCCGTTCCATTTCCACTGGCGCAAGGTCGAGGACATCATCAACCGCGGCGGCGGCAAGCTGGTGATCCAGCTCTACAACTCGACGGCTGATGATGGGCTGGACGACAGCGGCATCACCGTCAGCACCGATGGTGTCCGCCGCACCGTGCCGGCCGGCGGCAAGATCGTGTTGGAGCCGGGCGAGAGCATTACCCTGCCGACACGACTATACCACTCCTTCTGGGCCGAGGAAAGCCGGGTGCTGATTGGCGAGGTGTCACTGGTCAACGACGACAACACCGACAACCGCTTCTACGAGCCGGTGGGCCGCTTCCCACAGATCGAGGAGGACGAGCCGCCATTGCACCTGCTGACCATCGATTATCCAGACTGGTATCGGCCCGGTGAGATCGCTGATTGAGGTTCCGTTAACGGGCCATCGCGTATTTCGCAGAAGTAATGAGCTGTTTGAAAAGACATCGGAAGTCGCCGATTACTCGCGACACCCAATCTGTAGCGGCTGGAACGCCTTCCATTTGGTGACCCGGGGATTTCCGGTGTCTTATCGAGTAGCTTTTCAAACAGGATTAAAGTTGTGCAACCCGCTTGACAGTTTCCGCGAACCTGCCTATAATCCGGCACACAACTGCACACCCCAACGCGTTGACCGGGACGAGTAGACGGACAGTAATGCGCCAGAGAGCGGAGACCACTGGCTGAAAGCCTCCGCAGCGGAGCACCGTCGAAAACCACCCGGGAGCGGCCGGCAGAACGGTGATCAGTAATCAGTAAACAGTGATCAGTTAACAGTCCCTGGAGGACCGATCACCGAATACCGATTACCGTTTACCAACTAAGCTGGCACGGTTGGCCCCGTTATCGGCTCCACAAGATGGCGCAATGCGGACACAATTTTCTAAATTGTGTTGCGAGCGGAGCGTCAAGTTGGGTGGAACCGCGTGCTAACCCTCTCGCCCCAACAGGCGAAGGGGTTTTTTGAATCCAACAGGAGGCACATCATGGCAAAATCAAACGAGTTACCCAAGGACGATCTGTACAAGTTGCGCCACAGCGCGGCGCACGTCATGGCCGAGGCGGTGCTGGAGCTGTACCCGGAGGCCAAGGTCGCAATCGGCCCGCCGATTCAGGAGGGCTTCTACTATGACTTCGATCTGGGCCGCAACGCCGACGGTACGGCGCGCACCTTTGCGCCCGACGACCTGGAGTGGATCGAGGGACGAATGCGCCAGATCATCGGCGGCCGCTTTCCCTTCCAGTACCGCGAGGTCAGCGCGGACGAGGCCAAGGCATTGTTCGCCGACCAGCCATACAAGATCGAGCTGATCGAGGGACTGGAACGCGGCAGCTTCGATGAGTACGGCAATCCGCTGGAGGAGGCGCCGGTCATCAGCACCTACAAGCATGATACGTTCGAGGACCTTTGTCGCGGTCCGCACGTCGAGAACACGGGCAAGATACCGCCCGACGGTTTCAAGCTGCTCAGCGTGGCCGGCGCATACTGGCGCGGCGACGAGAATCGGCCCATGTTGCAGCGCATCTACGGCACGGCCTGGAAGAACAAGAAGGACCTGAAGGCCTATCTCGATCGACTGGAGGAGGCCAAAAAGCGCGACCATCGCAAGGTTGGCAAGGAGCTGGATCTGTACAGCTCCGACTCCGACGACGTGGGCGGCGGGCTGATCCTGTGGCATCCCAACGGCGCGCTGATGCGCCACCTGGCCGAGGAGTTCTGTAAAGACGAGCACCTGGCTCATGGCTACGTGCTGGCTTATACGCCACATATCGGCCGCGCCAAGCTGTGGGAAACCAGCGGGCATCTGGGCTTCTACGCCGACAACATGTACTCGCCTATCGAGATCGAAGGGCAGGAGTTCTATCTGAAGCCGATGAACTGCCCCTTCCACGTCAATATCTTCAAGAGCCGGCTGCGCTCCTATCGTGACCTGCCGGTGCGCATGGCAGAGTGGGGCACGGTCTACCGATTCGAGCGCAGCGGCGTGCTGCACGGGTTGGCCCGCGTGCGCGGCTTCACGCAGGACGACGCGCATCTCTTCTGCCGGCCCGACCAAATGCCCGCGGAGATCGACCGGGTGCTCAACTTCTGTCTGCACATCCTGCGCAGCTTTGGCTTCACGGAGTTCAACGCTTACCTCAGCACCAAGCCGGAGAAGTCGGTCGGCCCCGCCGACCAGTGGCAGGCTGCCGAGCACGCGTTGGAGGAGGCGTTGAAGCGGGCCGAGATACCGTACGAGATTGACCCCGGCGGCGGCGCTTTCTACGGCCCCAAGATCGACCTGAAGATGCTGGACGCGTTGGATCGCGAGTGGCAGCTCAGCACCATCCAGTTCGACTTCAACCTGCCGGAGCGCTTCGACCTGCACTACATCGGTGAGGACGGCCAGCAGCACCGGCCCTACATGATCCATCGTGCGTTGCTGGGCAGCATGGAGCGCTTCTTCGCTGTGCTGATCGAACACTACGGCGGCAACTTCCCGGTCTGGCTGCAACCGCAGCAGGTGGCGGTGATTCCGATCACGGACCGCAACAACGACTATGCATATCAGGTGCAGGGCAAGCTGGAGGCAGCCGGGCTGCGGGTCGAGGTTTACGACAACAGCGATCGTATGCAGGCCAAGGTGCGCGATGCACAGCTCATGAAGATACCCTACATGCTCGTTCTGGGCGACCGCGAAGAGGAGGCGGGCATGGTCAATCTGCGGCTGCGCACGGGCGAGCGGCGCGGCAACATGACCTTGGATGACTTCCTGGCGATGGCTCTGGATGTTGTTGCCTCCAAGGCATTGATCTGATCCAATGCGGCGCGGCTGAAACACGGCAACTGAGATTTCGTAAAAGCGTCTGTTTTTAAGGTGTATGTGAAAAAAAAGTGTTGCTCAAGCGTGGCTGGTATGGTAAGATAGTCCAGTCTGCTTCCCCTTCCCTATTCTTCGCAACCTCATATAGCGCTTTGACGGTCGCCGTCGGCTTCAAGTCGCCGTGGTGCCGGTTTGAATCTCTACGTCGGCAGAGATTAATGCCTTGCATGATTCATAGCACTCATCGCCATGCTTCGTGCTCATCAACCAATTTAGAAGGAGTATTACTTATGAGCGAACCGTTCCTTGCCGAGATTCGCATCGTCGGCTTCAACTTCGCGCCGCGGGGCTGGGCATTCTGTGACGGCCAGATACTGCCCATCAACCAGAACCAGTCGCTGTATTCGCTGCTGGGCACCACCTACGGCGGTGATGGCCGGACAAGCTTCGCGCTGCCCGACCTGCGCGGCCGCGCGCCTGCCCACATTGGCGACTCCGGCGCTGGAGATTTCATCAGCCTTGGCCAAAAGGGCGGTGAGGAGACTCACACCCTCAGCGCGAATGAAATGCCCCAGCATTCCCATCTGTTGAATGCCTCCAGCAGCGATGGCAACACCACCAATGTTGGGAACACACTGCTGGCCCGCGAGGCTGGCGGCATCTATCAGGCAAACGCCAACAATCCCGTGCAGATTCAGGCAGGTGTCGTTGCCAACGCGGGCGGCGGTCAGGCTCACGATAACATGCAGCCGTATCTTGCCCTCAATTTTTGTATCGCTTTGCAGGGCTTGTTCCCCTCGCGCAACTAGGAGGCACTCATGTCAGAACCATTTGTCGGTGAAATCCGTATGTTTGCAGGCAACTTTGCGCCGCGCGGCTGGGCTTTCTGCGACGGCCAACTGCTGGCTGTCTCTCAGAACGACGCACTCTTCTCGCTGCTAGGCACCATCTACGGCGGCGATGGCCGTACCACTTTCGGCTTGCCCGATCTGCGCGGCCGGGTACCGATTCATGCCGGCACCGGGCCGGGACTTTCGCCAAGGAGACTGGGCGCCAAGGGCGGCGAGGAGAAGGTGACTCTGACGGTGAACCAGTTGCCGTCCCACACGCATCAGGCTAAAGGCTCGGCTGACAACGGAGCAGACGCCAATCCGACGGGCAACTTTCTGGCCGGCTCCACGGTGGTCGCACCTTACGTGCAGGAAGCGCCGGACACAGCATTCGCGACCGCGGCGATTTCTGCAACCGGCGGCAGCCAATCGCACACGAACCTGATGCCGGCTTTGGCCATCAATTTCATCATAGCGCTTTTCGGAATCTATCCCTCTCGCCATTAGTAGCCGGTGGGCAGTGAACAGTAATCGGTTCTCGGGCATCGCGAGCACAGTCACGCACCGTTCATCGATTACCTTCTGCTACTTTATATAACAGGAGTCAATTATCCATGTCTGAACCTTTTATCGCCGAGATTCGCATCTTTGCGGGAAACTTTGCGCCGCGTGGGTGGGCCTACTGCGATGGCCAGTTGCTCCCCATTTCGCAGAACACCGCGCTCTTTTCTCTGATCGGCACCACCTACGGCGGTGACGGACGCACCACGACAGCGCTGCCCAACCTGCAAGGGCGCGTACCCATGCACGCCGGCCGAGGTCCCGGTTTGAATGAGAAGAGGCTGGGCGAGCGCACAGGCGTCGCCACGGTCACGCTGACCGAGGCGCAGATGCCCAACCACACTCATTCCATGATGGGATCGGGGGAGAACGGCGACCAGGGATCGCTTACCGGCAATGTCGTTCCAGGGCGTTCCCGCGGCGGCAGCCTCTACCAGTCGAACACATCCAGCTCCGTCGTGCAGATGAACGCCGGCGCGCTGGCGGCCACCGGCGGCAGTCAGGCGCATAACAACATGCAGCCCTATCTGGGCCTTTCGTTCATCATCGCGTTGGTCGGGCTCTACCCGTCGCGCAGCTAGCGCATCTGATTGTCATCGGTAATCAGTGATCAGTAAACTAGCTACCTGACAGTTTCGTGACGAGACCACCGAATGTCATGCTGAACGGGTCCATCGACCAGCCTGATAGCAGCGATGCATGCTCCAACAGCCGTTTCGCATCGCCGCACCCTCCTCCAGTGAAGCATCTCTCCGCTCGTGACCGAGAGATGCTTCACTGGAGGAGAGTGCGATCAAGATCTAAGGCGGATTGTCCGGTTGCCTGCGTTAACGACATTGGCTGTCAGACCCGTTCAGCATGACAAATGTAAAGTGTCGGGTAGCTAGATCAGTAAACAGTGGCCGGAACCGCCTCACCGATCACTGATGACTGATCACTGATGACTGTTCACCGATCACCAACAACAGTCGATTGTCTTAGAAAACGTGACATGCATGACGCTGATTACGACGCTTCGGCCTATCACCGACGACGACGATACCTTTCTTTATCACTTATATGCCAGCACCCGGGAGGACGAGCTAGCCGTGCTTGACTGGACGCCTCAGCAGAAAGAGGCATTCCTGGTCATGCAGTTCAAGGCGCAACACACATTCTACATGCAGGAATTCGCCGGATCGAGCTTCGACATTATCGAGCACAACGGCCAGCCAATCGGCCGCCTGTACGTCGATCACCGGCCGGACGAGATCCGTATCATCGATATCGCGCTCCTGCCCGAATTCCGGGGACGGGGCATTGGCTCGCGCTACCTCACCGGCATTCAGCAGGAAAGCTGCCAGCGCGGCCTCCCCGTGCGCATCCACGTCGAGTCCAACAACCCGGCCATGCGCCTCTACCAACGCCTCGGCTTTCGCAAGATCGACACCAACGGCGTCTACTGGTTGATGGAGTGGCAGCCGGGAGACGGCTAAACTTCTCTGGCTCCGGCCGGTCTCCTACCGAGCCGGTACCGTTGATAGAGACGAACCAAGTTCACGTAATCATGCCAGATCAATTAACCGCCAGCCTTTTTGAAGGCCACCTCAACGAAACCTTTGTCGTGCGCGTCGATCTGATCGACCCGGCGTACCCTGTGCTCGATCTTACGCTGGTCAGCGTATCGGAGCTGGGCCAGCCGCCAGCCGAGGACGAAGATCGCCGCCGCCCCTTTGCTCTCTTGTTCCGCGGCCCCGGCCAGCCGGTTCTGGCCCAACGCACTTTTCAGCTCGACAACGACCGGCTTGGCGCGCTGGCGCTGTTTCTGGTGCCGGTAGGGCCAGACGGGGCATCGATGCAGTATGAAGCCGTGTTTGCCTAGTGAGAGTTGAGAGTTGCTATCTTTTTCGAACAGTTAGCAACTCTGGAACCCCAGACCCAGGAGGGAATCCCCCATGCGTGTAAGAAACAACTTCATCATCTTGTCGAGAGTGGCTCGCTTGACTGCTATGCTTGCCATCGTTCTATCGCTTCTGCCGGCCAACCCGGTCAGCGCAGCGTCCAGCCCCGCTGTCTCGCCGGCGCCGGCCGCCGCTCGCGCCAGCAACCCTGCGCCCCGGCCGGCAAGCTCGAACACCGCCCTGGCCGGTCTCTGGGCAGCAGCCGTACAGCCGGCTCGTGACCCCGACGCGGCTGTCATCACCGCCACCAAGACCGATGCGCTACAGAACGACGTTCCGCCCGCCGGCCCCACTGCTGGCGATACGATCCGCTACACCACCACCATTGCCAACAGCGGCAGCACCGAAGCCACCGGCGTTACCTTCGCCGACACTATCGACTCCCACACCACCCTCAGCGGCGTGGCCCATGTCTCTCCCATCGCCTTCGACGACAGCTACGACTCTATTGGCAATGTCGGCATCACCGTTCCCAGTGCCAATGGCGTCTTAGCCAACGATGTGGACCCCGACAACAACGCATCCCTTAGCGTTGTTCCTGCTGCCGGTGGGACTGCTCACGGTGCCTTTGCTATCGGGTCCGACGGCGGTTTTTCCTATCTGTCCAGTGCCGGCTACGAAGGCCCGGACAGCTTTACCTACACCCTCACCGACAACGACCCGCTCACACCTAACGACACGGGGACCGTCAACATCACGGTCAACGACGTGATCTGGTTCATCGATAACACCGCGGCCGGCCCTGGGACCGGCGTCATGAGCAACCCCTTCACCAGCATCACCGGCTTCAACAATGTTGCAGCCGACGAAGCGGGCGACATCATCTTCATCTACCAGGGCGTTGGAAGCTACCCCGGCGCGTTCACGCTGCTGAACCAGCAACAGCTCATCGGCCAGGGGGTGGATCTGGCCGCGGCAGCTGGCCTCACCGTGCCGCCTTACAGCAATGCACTGCCCGGCGCAACGGCCAACTCGCTGCTGACCAACCTGAGCGGCAACGCCATCTCGCTCGTGACAGGCAACTCCAACACCATCAAGGGTCTGACCGTCGGCAACACCAGCGGCGCGGCCATCTACGCGCCGGCCGGCTTCGGCACGCTGACCGTGCGCAACGTGGCCATCAGCGGCAACGGCGCGGCGCTGGACCTCGCCAACGGCACGCTGGATGCCATCTTCGACAACATTGCCTCCAACGCCGCCTCCGCGGCCGGCTGGGCCATCAGCCTCAACGGAGTGGGCGGTTCGCTGGCCGTCAGCAACCCTGGCGCGGGCACGGACACCGGCATCACCAACGCCGGCTATGGCGGCATCTCCATCATCAACGCGCCGGCCGGGGCAAGCTATAATTTCGGCGAGACCGGCGTCGGCAGCTCCGACATCGGCGTTCTGCTCCAGGGCAATATCGCAGGCGCAACGACCACGTTTGCCATTCTTGCGATCACGGTCAGCAATGGAATCGGCCTCACCACCAACAACGCCGGCGTCATCAACATCGGCGGAACGGCCAGCATCATCGGCGCCACCAACGGATCGGCGATGGTTGTCAACGGCCAGGCTAACTTCGGCGGCGGTGCGACCTTTGCCAGCGTCTCCTCCGCCAACGGGCCAACCGGCGTCAATCTGGTCATGACTGGCGTCACCGGCAGCGTGACCATGAACGGCGGCAGCATCACCGGATCCACGGCGGCCGGCGTCGCCGTTTCCGGCGGCAACGCCGACGTCACCTACGCCGGCAGCATCACCAACAGCACCGGCCGCTCGGCCTCGATCACCAGCCGCAGCGGCGGATCGGTGACGCTCTCCGGCGCCATCAACGACACCGGCAGCGGCATCCTGGTGCAGAACAACACCGGCGGCTCGACCACCTTCTCCGGCAGCAGCAAGGTGGTCAACACCGGCGCCAGCCAGGCAGTCACGTTGAGCAACAACAGCGGTCATACGATCAACTTCACCAACGGCGGGCTGGCCATCACTACCAGCAGCGGCACTGGCTTTCAGGCCAACGGCGGCGCTGCGGGCGTCAACGTCACCGGCGCCAACAACACCATCAACGCCGGCACCGGCAAGGCGATCGACATCGCCAGCAGCAACATCGGGAGCAGCGGCATCACCTTCCGCAGTGTCTCGTCGGGCGCGTCGGGCAACGTGGGCATCTCGCTCAACAGCACCGGCTCGCTGGGCGGGCTGACAGTCACCGGCGACGGAGCGACGGCCGGCTCCGGCGGAACCATCAGCGGCAAGACAGGCAACACCGACGGCGTGACGCTTAACAACACCAAGAACGCCTCGCTGGCCTACATGAACATCAATAACAACAGCCGCAACGGCATCTACGGCACCAACCTCAACGGGCTGACGCTGACCGGCGTCACGCTGGACGGGAATGCTGACCAGTTCTCGCCTGACGAGGCCGGGCTGTTGCTGGAGGAGGTCACCGGGGTCGTCAACATCAGCAACACCACGGTCAAGAACTCATACGAGCACAACGTCAAGGTGATCAACAGCAGCGGTACGTTGACCGCCTTTAACGTCACCGGCGGCACCATCGGTCCCAATCCGGCGGGCACCGGCGCGCAGGGCTTGCTGTTCCAGGGCACCGGCGCGGCCAACATGACCCTCAGCGTCAACGGCACGACCTTCGCCGGCAACCAGTCCAACGGCATTTTCGCCGACACGGCCGGTGGCGCCATGGATGTGACGATCCAGAACAGCACCTTCCTCGACAACAACGTCGGCCCTGGGGTGTCGGTCTCCAGCAGCGGCAACATGACGTTCAACATCCTGAACAACACTGCCTACAGCACGCTTCAGAAACAGTCTATCGGCATCAACGTCTTCGCCAACGCGTCGCATACCGGCACCTTCGTGGGCACTATCGCGGGCAACACCATCGGCCAGATCGGCAGCCTGGCATCCGGCTCAATCGACGGCAACGGCATTGGCGTAAAGAACGAAGGCGGCGGTACACTGACGGTGCTGATCGACGACAACGACGTGTACGAGGTAGGCAACGGATCCTTCACCGGCTTCGAGGGAATCTGGGTCATCAACAGTGTCACTGCCGGCACGGTCAACGCCACCGTGACCAACAACACGGTGGATCAGATCCGCGACGATCGCGGCTTGCAGGTCCGGCAGACTATCGCCGGCACAACCTGCGCTGACATCCGCGGTAACACGTTCACCAACATCGGCGGCAGCACTGATCTGCGAGTGTCACAGACCGCCGGCACCTACAACCTGGTGCAGACCAGCCAGGCCAATCTGAGCACTGTCAACAACGGCGCCACTACCACAGTCAGCGGCGCGATCAACTTCGGCGCATCTGCCAACTGCCCGATACCCACCAGTGCGCCGGAAAGCCCCGCCGGCCACCCAGACGCAACGACCACTGCGTCCAACAGCAGTGCAGACCAACCGCGCGCCGCCGGCCGTTTGTCAACCTCCAACCTGCCCATCGACCAGCCATCTGTTCCGCTCCTCAGTGCAGCATCTCCTGCATTAGCCGCTGACCAATCTACCAATCTACCAATCTACCAGACTCCGTCCGGCAGCCGCGCGCCCGAGTCGGGCGAAACGGTCAACGTCAACATCGGCACCCTGCCTGCTGGCAAGAGCGTCACCATCGTCTTCGATGTAATAATCGACACGCCCACGACGCCGCAGCAAATCGTCAGCCAGGTTTGCAACCAGGGTACGGTTTCCGCAACAGATTTGGCTCCGGTACTTACCGACGACCCGGACGTTGGCGGCGCGGCCGATCCGACCTGCACGACCATGCAGCCGGGCAGCATCACCATCGCCAAGGACCAGGTACCTGACGGCAGCACTATCTTTGGCTTCACTAGCACCATCCCCGGCAACACCAGCTTCAACGTCACCGGCGACACCTCGCTGCCGATCAACAACGTCACCCCCGGCAGCTACACGGCGACCGAAAACGACCCGGCGCCTCTGTTTGCCCTGACCGGCCTGGACTGCGACGACGACGCCAGCGGCGTGCCAAGCAGCGGCAGCACCACGACGCGAACGGCGACCATCAACCTGGAGCCGGGAGAGACGATTACCTGCACCTTCACCAACACGCAGCAAGGCGTAGATCTGCAAGTGACCAAGTCGGACGGCGGCATTACGGCTGAGCCGGGCGACACGATCGCGTATACGTTGTCCTACACCAACACCGGCCCGATTGCCGCCTCAGGCGTCGTCCTGACCGAGACCGTCCCAGCCAATACGACCTTCAACCCCGGCGCCAGCACAGCCGGTTGGGTCTGTACGCCCAACGGCAACGCAGGCAGCGAATGCACGCTGGCCATCGGCGCGCTGGCTGCCAGCGGCGCCGGATCGGCCACCTTCGCGGTGGACGTTGACAGCCCGCTGCCAGCGCAGGTGACGCAGATCGACAACACGGTCTGCATCGGCGACGACGGCACTAACGGGGCCGATCAGAACCCGAACGACAACTGCGGCGACGACTCGACTCCCGTCACCAGCGGCAGCATCACCATCGTCAAGGCGACCAACCCGGCCGGCGGGACCGGTTTCAACTTCACCGGCGATCTGGGTCCGTTCAGCCTGGACGATGGCGGGCAGCAACCGTTCACGGGACTGCCCAGCGGCGACTACGATGTTACCGAGGTCGTGCCGACAAACTGGAGCCTGACCAGCGTCGTTTGTACCGGAGGCGACAGCACGCCGATCACCGACGGCGTCACGGTCAACCTCGATCCCGGCGAGAACATCACCTGCACCTTTACGAACACCGAGCATGTCGATCTGCAGGTGACTAAGTCGGACGACGGCGTGACGGCTGAGCCGGGCGACACCGTTGCCTACACGCTCTCTTATACCAACACGGGTGGCGACGCGACGGGCGTCGTCCTGACCGAGACGGTGCCGGCCAACACGACCTTCAACCCCGGCGCCAGCACAGCCGGTTGGATCTGCACGCCCAACGGCAACGCAGGCAGCGAATGTACGCTGGCCATCGGCGCGCTGGCTGCCAGCGGCAACGGATCAGCGACCTTCGCGGTGGATGTAGACAGCCCGCTGCCGGCGCAGGTGACGCAGATCGACAACACGGTCTGCATCGGCGACGACGGCGCCAATGGGCCGGACCAGAACCCGAACAACAACTGCGGCGACGACTCGACGCCAGTCATCAGCGGCAGCATTACCATCGTCAAGGCGACCAACCCGGCCGGCGGGACCGGTTTCAACTTCACCGGCGATCTGGGTCCGTTCAGCCTGGACGACGGCGGGCAGCAACCGTTCACGGGACTGCCCAGCGGCGACTACGACATCACCGAGGTAGCTTCGGTTGGCTGGCTGCTGGCCTACGTAACCTGCCAGGGCGGCGGCTACACGCTGACCCCAGGTGGCGTTACCGTACACCTCGATCCGGGCGAGAACATCACCTGCACCTTCACCAATCAGCAGTTGCCGCTGGTTCTGGAACTCAGCAAGGGGGTGAACGGGCCGACCAGCGTGACGATGCCTGGCGGCTCCGGGCAGGTCAGCTACACCGTAGCCTATACCAGCACGGCGGTCGTCACCGGCACAGCCGTGTTCACCGACACGCCCTCTATCGACGTGGGCGGCGTGGTATGCAGCGACCTGACGCCAGCGACCCTCGGTCCGGGCCAATCAGGTTCACAGGTCGTGGACTGCGCGGTTACGATCACGCCCGATCTGTGCGTCGAGCTGACCGCGACCCTGAACAACACGGTGGTGGCGGACTTCAGTCCGCTGGACGGCTTCGGCGCAGGCGCGCCAACGGTGACCATCACCGTGCCGCCCAGCGATCCCAACAACCCCCTGTGCAACCCGCAGTTCAGCATCGTGCTGACCAAGACGGTTGGCCTGGATGCCAATTCCTGTGCCTCTACTGACGAGCTCGCTCTGCCGGTTGGAGGCGACGATGTGACCTACTGTTACACCGTGTTGAACACGGGAAATTTGACGATGACCACTCACAGCCTTGTGGACAGCGAACTGGGAACCATCCTTAGCGATTTCCCCTACGCGCTCTCGCCAGGCAGTTCGGTGTTTGTCACACAAACAGCCTTTGTGGACGTTACCACGGTCAACATCGGCACCTGGACGGCGTCCAATCCGCCGGGAGGCGGGCTGCCGCCAGGAGAGGCGATGGCTACCGATACCGCAACTGTCACGGTGGTGGCGCCCGATCCGGCAATCGTTCTAACGAAGACGGTCGGACTGGATGCCAATGCTTGTGCCACCACCGACATGATCACTGTGCCCTCGGGCGGCGTGGACGTGACCTACTGCTACACCGTCCAGAACACCGGTAACATCACCATGACTGTCCATGATCTGGTGGATTCGGAACTGGGCACGATCCTCAGTAGCTTCCCGTACATGCTGACGCCGGGCGCCAGCGTCTTCGTAACGGCGACGACAAACATCGCTGTCACTACCGTCAACACGGCGACGTGGACGGCCAGCAGCGTTAACCCAACAAGTGTCGTGAGCAGCACTGACAGTGCGACGGTGGTCGTCATGCCGCCGACGGCTGTAAGGCTGGCCAGCTTGCAGGCTGCTTCGGGAGAAGCCGACCGGACGCTGGCGCTGCCGATGCTGCTGGCAGCGGTGCTGACGGCGGTAGGCGTCTTAACATGGCAGCGTCGTAGACGCCGTCTCGTGCCGTAGGCTGAGAAGATCGATGCGCGCAACGCATTCGACCGTGTAAGAAAAACACGCTCCCCGCGGGACCACCGCGGGGAGCGTGTTGGGTCAGACAACGGCGCATACGAAGAGAAGACGGGCAAGCATTCACTCCCGAATTTCACTGCCCAGAGATACCAGCACTTCATAGACTGTTCCAGAAAGGATTGCAGATGTTCGAAACGATCGCCGAAATCACGATTGATCGTCCCATCGAGATGGTCTTCGCGTTCATCGCCGACAACGAAAATGATCCACAGTGGTGCGTACCCGTTGTCGAGACAACCCGGATTGTCGGCGATGCTCCCGGTGTTGGTGCCCGTTACTCGTTTGCATCACAGGTAGGCATCATGAAAGTACACGGCGAGTTCGAGATCACTGGTTTCGAGCCACTGAAGACTATCGAATGGGAAGGCGAAAGCTCCATTGTCAAATTCAGCGGGCAATACCGCCTGCGGCCCACGGCCACGGGAACTCATCTAACCGAGCATTCTGCATTCGAACCGAAAGGATTGATGAAACTGCTTAAGACTGTCATGCGTCCTCAGTACGACACCACCTATGAAACACAACTCCAACGGCTGAAACGGCTGCTGGAAAGCAACATCGAATGAGACAGGCGTTATGCAGTAGAAGCGTTGTGGCGAGAGACTTCGGAAGCAGCGGCTTTCTGCCGAAACTCATCCTGCCGATTGGATATGGCTCTCCAATCCCCCGCTACTTCCGAAGTCTCCTCACAAAGAGTTTCTTAGAAAGCATTGATTTGTGACAGTCCCTCTCACCGAGAGATTCTGGCAAGTGATTTTCGTGTTGCGTTCCTGTGTTACGTGTGCTATATTTCGCGGCAGAAATAGCGGTGTGCTAGTGACTAAAGTTGAATCTCAGGAGTAAGATCTAGCTACCTGACACTTTACATTTGTCATGCTGAACGGGTCTGACAGTCGATGTCGTTAACGCAGGCAACCGGACAATCCGCCTTAGATCTTGATCGCACCCTCCTCCAGTGAAGCATCTCTCGGCTCATGAGCGGAGAGATGCTTCACTGGAGGAGGGTGCGGCGATGCGAAACGGCTGTTGGAGCATGCATCGCTGCTATCAGGTTGGTCGATGGACCCGTTCAGCATGACATTCGGCGGTCTCGCCACGAAACTGTCAGGTAGCTAGGAGTAAGAAAATGGAGATGGTTTTACAGACAGAAGCGCCGCCGTTGCACCGAGATTCATCCGGAGCGCTACGTGTCGGCAACTCCCGGGTCTTGCTGGAACTGGTGATCCGTGCCTTTGAAGATGGCGCACCACCCGAGACGATTGCGCAACAATATTCAACAACCACCCTTGTCGATGTCTATGGCGTCATTGCCTACTATCTGTGCCACTGTACCGAGGTAAACTCCTACCTGTCAGCACGCGAGCATCAGGCATAAGAGGTGCGAGACCGGATCGAGAGTCGACAGGGCGATTTGGCAAAGCTGCGCAATTGCTTGCTGACGCGCAGTCCAGTAAATTATAAGTGTAACGACTAACACGAGGATGTGACCATGGCAACCGAGATCAAGACATGGCAAATTATCAATGGTAAACTTGTAATCGTTGAAACCACGTTGGCTGATTCAGGTAGAAAAGAAGCACTTGATCTCGAAGCCTGGATAGCATCAAACCCTGCAATCATAGGCTCAGGTGTAGTGATTATTGGCAGACAAGTCCAGACAAAATCTGGCCCGCTAGATCTGCTGGCAATTGATAGAGCTGGCAATATCGCTATAATAGAATTGAAGCGAGACATATTACCAAGAGAGGCTTTGGCTCAAGCCATTGATTATGCCTCAGATATTGCAAGCTGGAGCATTGATAGGATAAGCGAAATTTGTGCGAAATATACGGGGAAAAGTCTTGATGATGTAATAACCGAAAGTTTTCCGGACGCCAACCTCGAGAATGTCAACGTTAATGAAACTCAACGCATTATGCTTGTGGGGTTTGCAATAGAACCATCTTTGGAACGAATGATCAACTGGTTGTCAAACAATTCTGGTGTAAATATTAACGCGGTTATTTTGAAGTACACTAAAACTAGAAGCGGAGATGAACTTCTGACACGGACTTCGATCATTTCAGAAGAAGTGGAACAAGACAGGATTAGCCGCAGCAAATTTCACATTCCTATGTCTGATGACCCTGGGGAATATGAAGAGGAAGAATTAGCTAAGCAGCTCCGGCAATATCTGCGTAAGGATATGTTTTCAGCGAAACGGATTCGAAGAGTTCTATTACCGGTTTGTTTAAAGCGTGGTAGAGTTACACGGGAACAGCTAAAGCAGGACTTTGTAACGTACGGCGAAGCAGAAAGTGTGAGGGATGCAGGTTATTTTCTGTCCCTCATATCTCAACAAGTCGGAATGGCCAAGAATGATTTCTTGCGGCAAATTATCGGATATGAGTATCCAAACTACTCTTGGGAGAAGGACAATTATCATATCCGTGAAGGTCAAGAGACCCTCGTAAGAAACATCCTAGATGAGCTTGATGGTATCGAGGAAAACGGGACATGACGGCCTCGACGGCCTCGCTGAATGGTTATATGTCCGTTACGAATAGCACGTTATGAATTGCGCAGTTGCCATCGCCCTTTTCGTAGGCAGAAGTTGGAAACAGCCCGATGCCACCTCAAGCCATTAACTTCCACGACAAACTACAACTTATCTCCGAACACTGGTCCCCCAAGATCATTGCCCGGATGAACGACACTCACCTCAAGCTGGTCAAAATCCAGGGTGAGTTTGTCTGGCACAGCCACCCCGAGACAGACGAAGTGTTTGTCGTCCTCGATGGCAGCATGACTATCGAGTTTCGCGACGGCGTCGTCACGTTGAACAACGGCGAGATGGTGGTGGTGCCAAAGGGGGTGGAGCACCGGCCGGTTGCTGCCGAGGAGTGCAGCGTCCTGTTGATCGAGCCGACCGGCACCGTCAATACCGGCGATGCAGGCGGTGACATGACCGCGCCCCCGGATGCCTGGGTATGAGCACAGCTGCGTTACAAACCTGATACCCTGTGGAATCGACATTCAACCGCGGAGCCGA